>JAHBWW010000001.1:0-600000 GCA_019636795.1 Phycisphaeraceae bacterium | reverse complement strand
ATGGCCAGAGTCTAAGGTCGCGACAGCGGGTCGGCACGCCCGCCGCCCTATCGTTGTGTGAATCCGGAGGACGCACATGGATCTCGACGAACGCATTGCACGCTTTGAAGCACTCGTGGCCCAGGACCCGACCAACGACATGGCCTACTTCTCGCTCGGCGGAGCCTACAACCAGGGCGGTTTCTATGACAAGGCCGCTGCGGCCTACATCCGTTGCACCGAACTCAACCCATCGATGAGCAAGGCCTATCAACTCGCTGGCACCGCTCTCATGGCCGATCAAAACATCGAACAGGCAGCAACGGTGCTGACCGAAGGCTACATCGTCGCAGCCGAACGCGGCGATCTGATGCCTCAAAAAGCGATGGGAGAACTGCTCGAAAAACTTGGTCGCCCTGTGCCCGCGGCGGCCAAGAAAGTTGCCCCAACCGCAGCGACGCCCGGGTTCATCTGCCGTAAGTCCGGCAAGCCCGGCTCGCAAATGGCCACGCCCCCCTATCGCGGACCGATCGGCGAGTGGATCCGCGAGCACATCTCGCGCGAGTCCTTCCACGAAGGTTGGCTGCCGATGGGAACCAAAGTCATCAACGAGCTTCGGCTCGATCTGACACGCGACGCCGACTCGGCCGTGTATGACCACGCCATGCGAGCGTATCTCGGCATCGATTCTGCCCTCTTCACCAAGCTCACCGGGCATGAGCCACCAAAAGTCGATCAGCAGACACGCGAAATGGTGCTTCGAATGTTCGGCGACCCCGACGAAATCGCAAAGTTCAAAGGCGGGCTCAAGGAAATCGTCGAGCACGGCCACTGAAACTCGTGATTCAGCCCTGAAGCGCGCGCGAGTCCTGCACACCCAGAGTGCGGTAAATCTCCCGCGTCGCGGTCGACTTGTTGAGCGTGTACAAGTGGATGCCCGCAACGTCGTGGTCCAGTAGATCGCGGCACTGCTCGGTCGCCCAGTGCACCCCCACGCGGCGAACGTTCTCGTTCGAGCCATCGGTGCGTGCAATGGACCGAAGCAGCGGTGCCGGATAGCGCGCCCCGAGCGCAAGCTCCGCCATGCGCCCCATGCCCGCCTTGGAGGTGATCGGCATCACCCCCGCGATGATCGGGACATGAATCCCCGCAAGCGTGCATCGATCGCGAAAATCGTAGAAATCACGATTGTCGAAGAACAACTGCGTGATGATGCAATCCGCGCCCGCATCGACCTTGGCCTTGAGATAGTCGATCTCGAGCAGCCGGTTCGGCGTGGAATGATGGCCCTCAGGAAAGCCCGCGACCGCGATGCCAAACCCACGCTTGTCGGCATGCCCATGACGATCGCCAAATTCCCGAATGAAGCGCACCAGCTCTGCAGCCTGTTTGAATGTGTCCCGCTGCGGGTCGTAGTCTGCCATGCCTCGCGGCGGATCGCCCCGCAGGGCCAGAATGTTGCTGATCCCGTGCTGGGCGTAACGCTCCAGAACTTCCGTGATCTCGCCTTCCTGCTGACAGACGCATGTCAGGTGAGGCACCGGGTCGAGGGCTGTCTCCTTGCGAATTCGGACAACAAGGTTGTTCGTCAGTTCGCGGGTCGAGCCGCCAGCCCCGTAGGTCACCGAGACGAACGTCGGCCGCAACTGCTCGAGCTCGCTGATCGAAACAAACAAATCATCCGCAGCCTGCTCATCCCTTGGGGGGAAGAACTCAAACGAGAACGTGGTGCGATGCTTGGTAAAAATGTCCTTGAGGTGCATGACAGTCTGATTTCTCGGACGATCGCCGCCCTTGGCGGGCAGTATAGTCGGGTCACGGCGAACCCTCACGCTGAACGTGCGTATCGTTGCCCAATCATGACCCGACCGCAAACCCGAGCATTCACTCTGATCGAACTCCTTGTGGTCATTGCGATCATCGCGATGCTGATTGCCATCCTGCTGCCCGCCCTGGCCTCGGCCCGCGATACCGCCCGCACCACGATCTGTGCCTCGAACATGCGGCAGGTCGCACTCGGATGGCAGATGTACGCCGACTCGAACCAGGAGATCTCAGCCCCCGCGCAGCCCGGGCGATACGCCGACGAATCGCGCAATGTTTACGCACTCGGCAACGGCTTTCAATACCGCCCGCGCTGGTTTGCTGTCATCGGCGCAGCAGCAGGGTTCGACGCCTACTCCAGGCCTTCGCCGGAACGCGACGATGAACATCCGATTCAGGTCGATGGGTCCGATGTCTTCCTGTGCCCCAATGCTGTCGATTGGATCAGTTCACGAAACTATTGCTACGGCTACAACTATCAGTTCCTCGGCAACGCGCGCTTCAAGAACGACAGCGCCTTGCAAGGCTTCATCCGCTTCCCGATTCGCGCCAGCAGCATCGACGCTTCGACCACAGTCCTCGCAGCCGACAGCCTTGGCACCGCTGCCGGAAAACCAACTGCCCTCCGCACATCCAATCGTCCCGACGGCTCGCGCGACCCCGACGGCTTGGCCGAAGGCGGGCACGGATACGTCATCGACCCGCCTCGCATGATCCCCAACGGCGACTTTGCCGATCCACGCGCCAGGTTACCCGATCACCGCTCAGCCCCGCACGAACGCCACCGCGGGCGCGCCAACTTCTCGTTCTGCGATGGACACGTTGAAACCGCAACCGCCGAAGATATGGGGTATGTCAAAGCCGCGGATGGATCATTTCTCGCCTTTAGCGATCAGGCCACAAACCGGCGTTTCAGCGGCCGAGGAACGGACGAGGATCCGCCGAAACTGTTTGAATGACGGACGACCCGGTTCAAAAAGGTGTGTTCGCAGTCTCGGTTCGGTCTTGAGTAACTACAGCGCGTAGCCGCGCTGAGCATACTCGCGCACCATGCGCTCGGTCGTGAAGTGCGAGCCGTTGATCTCAATGCACGAGTACATCATGTCGATCCACGACGCACGGTCCTTGTAATACGTCGGCAGCACCGAGTGCTCGAGCTGATGATACAGATCGTCCGCGTGTCGCCGATCCATTTCCTCCGCCGGTTGCGAGCGGATGTCGTCCTGAAGCGTGCCGATGCGCCACCCGGTGACTCCTTCGATCCATCCTTCGAGCCACCAGCCATCAAGCGTGCTCAGCGATGGAATGCCATTGATCGCAGCCTTCATGCCGCTGGTTCCCGATGCTTCGAGCGGAGGCCTCGGCGTATTGAGCCAGACATCGCTGCCCGCAACAAGTTTGCGAGCCAGATCAATGCTGTAGTTTGGTAGAAAAACCGCTTTGACATCGCCGCGAAGCGATTCGATTGCCTGATGCACCTGGTGCATGATCTCGCGCCCGATCCCGTCATGCGGGTGCGCCTTGCCAGCGTACAGAATCTGGATTGGGCCATTCTTGCGGACAATCTCGCGCAGGCGATCCGGATTGTTCAGGAGCAGTTTCATGCGCTTGTATTCCGTCGCGCGCCGGGCAAAGGTGATGATGAACGCCTCCGGGTCGAGTTGCACGTCGCCATGCGTCGTGTGCGCAACATGGTTCGTCAGATCGCGCTTCGCGCTCATGTGCCCGAGCCAGAGTCGATCAGCGGGGATACGCCGGGCCAGTCGCAGCTCGGTGTTGTTCCACCGCCACTGGGGAATAAACTCGTCGAAGAGTTGTCGCATCTGCGGGCACGCCCACGTCGCCGCATGCACGCCATTGGTGATTGCACTGATGTCGTAGCCCGCAAACATCTCCCGAGAAACTTCGCCATGCTTGCGCGCAACACCATTGGCAAACTTGCTCAGGTTAAGCGCGAGCACCGTGGTGTTCAGAACGTCTCCGCCGCCGTAGAGATCTGGACGGTGAAACACCGGATGGTCGCCGATGATCGCACGCACACGGTCGATGCGGAACCGATCGTGCCCAGCAGGAATCGGCGTGTGCGTGGTAAAAACACACTTGCGACGGACATCGGCCAGCGCATCAGAATGGATCTCCTGTGTTTGTGTCCGACACAGATACTCACTGAGGAGATCGACCGTAAGAAAACACGCGTGCCCCTCATTCATGTGAAAACACCCGACATCGTGCCCGATCGCTCGAATCATCCGACGCCCGCCGATGCCAAGAATGGCCTCCTGACGCAATCGGT
Organism: Phycisphaeraceae bacterium; assembly: GCA_019636795.1. NCBI lineage: Bacteria > Pseudomonadati > Planctomycetota > Phycisphaerae > Phycisphaerales > Phycisphaeraceae > Phycisphaeraceae bacterium. Next base: position 595,904 of record JAHBWW010000001.1, on the reverse strand, counting down.
GATCCGTATCCCCGGCGTACAGACGGGCCGCGATTTTTCGTGCATCCGGATCGTTCTCCGGTAGGTCCGTGTCAAGGTAATACACCGGTACAACATGCCCCGTCACGCCCACAACGTTCTGTCGGAACGCACGAATCTGCACCTGACGCCCTTCGACCGGCACGCTCACACGAGGCGACATCAGCGTGAACATGCTCTCTGGATTCCACTCGGCGGGATGCTCTGTTTGCGTCCCGTTCGCGTCGAGTTCCTGCCGAAAGTACCCCTCCCGATACAGGAGAGTGACCCCGACCATGGGGAGTTCGAGGTCGGCAGCAGCCTTGATGGTGTCCCCTGCAAGGATCCCGAGGCCCCCAGAATAAGTAGGGATATCCCCTTCGAGTCCGATTTCCAGGGAAAAGTACGCGATGTCGAACGGTGTGCGCATCATGGCCGAAACTCCTTGGCCTGTCATCATCGGCTGAAACTTCCCGCGATCAAAGACCAATCGTTATTCTGGTGGGTATGAGCGCGTCGAACTTGAGGGCGTGTCATTGTTGCGGGCTTGTGCATGCGGTGCCGACGCTTTCTGCCCGGGAAGAAGCCCGCTGCGTGCGTTGCCGGTCGCGGCTGAATATGACGGGGCATCCCCGGAACAGGTCGCGGGCGGCAGCATTTGCGTGCGCCGCGCTGATTCTGTATCCACTTGGAGTCGGGCTCCCGATCATGAAGATCGAAAGGCTCGGGCACGAGCACACCACCAATATCTGGAATGGCGTGGCCGAGTTGTTTGCCGACGGCGAGTGGATCGTGGCGGTCGTGGTGTTGGTATGTTCGATCATTGCCCCCATCGCGAAACTATCGGCCATGCTGGCGCTGTCGATGCCTCGCATCATCGCCCGACCCGAGCATCGCGCACAGGTGTATCGACTCGTGGAGTGGATCGGGCGCTGGGGCATGGTGGACGTGCTGCTGGTAACGCTGCTTGTGGCTGCGGTGAAACTGGGCAGTTGGGTCGAGGTTTCGCCGGGTCCGGGGTTGATCGCGTTTGCAAGCGTGGTTGTGCTGAGCCTGATATCGACAGCTGTGTTTGACCCGCACGCCATCTGGGAGATAGAAACATGAGCCAAGACGCAATGACACCGATCATTCAGGTCCGTCGGCGGCGCGTGAGCCTTGCGTGGCTTGTTCCAATTTTTGCGCTCATCGGTGCAGGTTTGCTCGCTCATTCTGCGTGGCAGCAACGCGGGGTGCGTGTGAGCATTACCTTCGAGGACGCGGGCGGGCTGCGCCCCGGCGATGCTGTGATGTATCGCGGGATTCGCGTCGGTGACATTCGTGATGTGCGTCTGGCTGAGGATCTGCGTGCAGTGGTTGTCGAAGCCGAGTTGCGCCCGGAGGCTGGGGCCCTTGCGCGTGAACATTCACGGTTCTGGGTAGCAAAACCGGAAGTCAGCCTTGCGGGTGTCTCGGGGCTTGAGACACTGATGGGCCCGACATATCTCAATGTGCTGCCGCGAGCGGGTGATGCGGTGTTTCGTGCGAAGTTTGACGGGCTGCGCGACACGCCGAAGGGTGCTGCCGAGGTGGGCGATGGGCTTCGGGTCGTGCTGATGATGCCCAGGCGTGGGACGGTGTCTGTAGGTTCGCCGATTCTGTACCGCGATATTCCGGTGGGGCATGTGCAGGATGTTCGATTGTCACCCAATGCTCGGCAAGTGGAGGTGGAAGCGATCATCGTGGCTGAGCATGCTGCGTTGGTGCGCGAGCGCACGCGTTTTTACAAGGCCAGCGGGATCGGAGTTGACTTTGGCTGGTTCCGAGGTTTGACGGTGCGAGCCGATTCGCTCGAATCACTCGTGAGCGGGGCCATTGCGTTTGCAACACCTTCGCGCGCAGGCGCGGTGGTTGAGCCGGGGCATGTGTTCGACGTTGCTGGCGAACCTGACGCGGAATGGCTGAAGTGGGAGCCGGACTTGGCACTGGAACCAAAGCCCGGAACAGGGATGCGCTTCTTTTCGCGGTGGACTGGTGCACGTCAAGACTGAGGAACGCCGCTCGCGTGGAGTGCCTGATCGTGAACATCGGCGGGAAGCTGCTCGTCAAGATAGTGCCCTGCGCGCCACAGGTGATAGGCTACGCCGTCGAGCCATAAAAGGGCTTCAATGCGTGCAACAGCGACATCAGGATCGAGCCGCCCTGAAGCAGCAAGTTTGAGTGCAGCACGGCGCTCGGACTTTCGGCGCCCGGCGATGGCTGCTGAAAGTTGTTCAAGTGCCTGAACTTCGGCCGAGAATGAAGGGCATGGCTTGCCTTCGGTCGCGATGGATGCTGCACGTTGAGAGAGGTTGTCGCTGCATGCGATAAGCCTTGGGGTCAGTTCCTGGAGCACCGCATCGGTGAAGACAGACAGTTGTGTATGCGATTGAGGAACCTCGCGCATGTTCTCGATGAGGCGTGAGAGGTGATCGCTGGCGTGCATCAGGGCTGCATGGCGATCGGCTTCCTCTTCATTCTGGGCTGATCCGGCGAGCGTGTGAATGAATCGACGTGTTTCATCGACTCCTCGATCGGCTTCGTCGAGCAGTTCTTCAGCGCGTGGTGCAAGATTTCCACTCGCCAGAACGCGATGAAGGATGACGCCGGACTCGGAAAGAATGAGTGCAAGCGAACGACGTGCTGCCTCGAGTGCAATGGGACCGACCTGCGCAACTGCAGGCGCCAGGAAACGCGTAGGCTTTGGAGCGCGATCGGGGAGAATCCGCTCGATCGCTCTCGAGAACGGGCGCACGACAGGCAGGAGCAAGAGCACCCCAAGGGTCTTGACCGTCGTGTGAAAGAGCGCGAGGCGCGTCGGGGCATCATCGCCCCCGAACATGTGTGCTGCCCAATCGATGCCAGAGAGAATTAGAGGAAGAAAGACAAAGGCAACGCCTCCAATCAGCAGGTTAAACAACACATGCGCCATCGCAGTGCGCTTCGCGGCAACTGGGGCCCCGATTGAGGCCGCGATTGCGGTCGGTGTCGTGCCGATGTTGTGGCCGATGATCAATGCTGCAGCCTGTTCGTACCCGATCGCTCCGGAGAAGACGGCCGCTAGGGTTGTCGCCATGGACGCGCTGGATGACTGCATGATCAACGTCATGGCGAAACCGAACCCGACGAGAATGAGCCTCGACAGCATTCCTGCGCTCGAAAACCCCGGAAACTGCGCGGGATCAAAACGAGTGGCCATGTCGGACATGCCGAGTTGAAGCATGTCGATACCGATGAAGAGCAACCCGAAGCCGGCGAGCGCCTGACCGATGTGTTTTGTGCGTGTCCTGCCGAGCAGATACATGAGAACACCCACGAGAAGAATCGGCGGGGCGAATTTGCCGAGTGACACTTTGAAACCAAGTTGCGAGACGATCCACCCGGTGCTCGTGGTGCCGAGGTTGGCGCCGAAAATGACACCGACTGCTTGCGTGAAGGTCAGGAGGCCTGCACTGACGAATCCGACGGTTGCGACGGTGGTTGCGGTCGAGGATTGCACGAGAGCGGTGACAAGCGCACCCCACCCGACGCCGGAAACGGGTCCGGAGACAAATCGCGTGAGAATCTGGCGCAGAGCCCGACCGGCGAGGGCTTTGAGCCCGTCGGTCATCAGAATCATGCCCAAGAGAAACAGGCCGAGGCCGCCTGCGAGCGCCATGAACATGGTCAAGCGTAGGAATCGAACATGCGATCAGGACACTGTTGCAGGTTTGACTCCTGAGGCACTGAGTTCGGCTGCGAGCGTCGCGAGTGCTGTCTGGAGAACGCGGACGGAGCGGAGGAACTCGTCGATGTTGAGCCGTTCGTGCGGTGTGTGATCGAGGCCGGAATCTCCCGGGCCGTAGGCCGCGATCGGGCATTGCCAGACTGGCGCGACGATGTTGAGGTCGGCGGTACCCGTCTTAAGTTTGGGCCTGGGAGTTGCGCCGCTGGCGCGGATCGCGCCCGAGAGGGCACGCACGACCGGGTCATTTCGATCGGTGGCATACGCCGACTCGCGGCCAGCGCAAGTCAGGGAGACCTCATCGCCCGCGATATCGAAGAGATCGGCCTGCAACTGCGCGGGCACGACACTCGGGGGAAGCCTGAACCCGGCGCGGATCGACGCGACATCTTCGAGGCCATCCGATGATGAGGTCATATCGAGAATTGTACATTGCAGGCGGTCAAAGTCTCGAGTCGCGCCCGCACTGAGCCTCGCAGCATGATCGAGCACGCGCTGCCACCACGCAAAGAGAACGTCGGGTGGCGAGCCGGTTGGCCCTCCGCTGTGTGCGCTCGGTCGGCGCGAGGCCGCCTCGACAAGCACGCGGCCTTTATACCCGAGTGTGACGCCATCCCATCCGCTGGGTTCACCGATGATGCACGCCGACGGGCTCAACTCTCGCGTCAGGTGGCGTGCGCCGAGCGAGGCGGTCGTTTCCTCCCCCACGGCTGCGACAACGAGCAATTCTGTGTCATCGGGGATTGATGCCTGCGCACCGGCCAGGAGCATCGCGGCGAGCGGACCTTTGGCATCGACCGAGCCGCGGCCCCAGAGTTCGCGGTTCTCGATGCGAACGGGAATATGGCCTGGGACTGTATCGATGTGACCAAGCAGAACAATCTGCACGCGTGACTTGGTGACAGCGCGCCGGCGCGCGACGCCATTACCCGCTTCGTCGATCTCAAACTCCAGATCGAGCGACCGAGCAGCCTGAATGAAGCGCGAAACCGCTGGCCCTTCATGGTCAGACACGCTGGGTGTGGAGACAAGGTCATACAGAATCTCGACTGCGCGGCGGTCGTTGGGTGGCAAACCAAGCAGATCGAGTGTTGCGTCGTCGGGAATCACGCGCGAACTCCTTCAAAGAGAGTGCCTCGACCGGCCAGTGCGTCGGCCAGCGCGGTGGGGCCGTTGGCGCACCCGATGACCACACGGGCCACTCCGCCCTCGGTTGCTTCCTCGGCTGCGAGCACTTTGTTCTTCATGCGTCCCTTGGCGGCTTCGCGCACAGCGTCAAGACCGGCCTCGGCAGTCGACACGATCAGGCTCGAACGATCGGCCGGATCACGCAGCACACCGGGCACGTTGGACAGCAGCAGCAGTTCGTCGGCCCGCAGCGCGACCGCGGTCAGTGCGGCTGCGCGATCGGCATCGACGTTGATCGCCACGCCATCGGCAGTTACGGCTGGCGGAGTCAGCACCGGAGTGCGTCCAGCGCCAAGAAGCAGATCGAGCAATGCCGCATCGACCGACGTCACACGCCCCGAAAGATCGTCGCGAATGATAACGGTCGCGCCGTCTTCGACCGCGCGAATCGCCGTCTTGCGTTCACCGGTCCACAGCCCGCCGTCGATGCCCGAGAGCCCGATTGCATCGATGCCTTTGGCGCGAAGTTGCTCCACGATGCCCTTGTTGACCTTGCCGCAGTAGACCATCTCGAAGATTTCGAGCGTTGCTCGATCGGTCCTCCGGCTGGTATGCCCTGATGGACTGGTGATGGTGCGTGGTGGATGGCCCAGCTTTTCGGACAGTACGTTGGTCTCGTGCGAGCCGCCATGAACCAGTACGGCCCGAACGCCGGAACGAACGAGTGCTGCGAACTGATCGGCGAACGCGCCGAGATCGATGCCTTCTCCTCCGCCGACCTTGATGACCACTGTGCGTGTTTGTGAAACTGTCATTTCGCTTTCTCCAGACCTCTCGCGATCAGACGGGATGCACGCCTGGCGCGCCAAGCCCGAGCGATTCATCAAGCCCGAGCGCCACGTTCATAGCCTGCACCGCCGAACCCGCTGCGCCCTTCATCAGATTGTCAATGGCGCACAAGGCGATGATGCGTCCAGACCCCTCGTCAATGGCAAACCCGACATCCGCATCGTTACACCCTGCGAGAATCTTCGGGTCCGGCAGACGGAATGCCCCCGTGCGATCGCTGACGATGCGAACGAAAGGCTCCTTCGCGTACGCCTCGCGATAGAGGCTCCAGAGTTCCTTCTGCTCGACCTTGCGTGTCGGCAGAACGTGTATCGTTGCAAGCACGCCGCGCACCATTTCGATGGCGGTGATCGTCGCGTCGATGTCGATCGGGCCGAGTGCCTGCTGAACTTCGGCCAGATGGCGATGGCCGGATGGGCTGTATGTGCGTACGGCGCGCGAGCGGGTCGGATGGTGAGAGCCTGGGCCCGGTTCGGCGCCGGCTTCGGACGAACCAACCTTGACATCCGCGATCGCGCGCTCGATAAGCCCGGCACGCGCCAACGGCAGGAGTGCGAGATTCATAGCGGTGGCATTGCAGCCGACCCCACTGATGAGCGTCGCGCCCGGGAGCGCGGCACGCGACAACTCCGGCAGGCCATAGACAGCCTCGGCAAGCATCTCTGGCTTTGTGTGCGCCTGGCCGTACCAGTGTTCATACGCCTTGGCATCGCGCAGGCGAAAGTCGGACGACAGATCGACGACAATGCGAGCCATTGCGCGATAGCGTTCGATTGCGCCTGCCGCCACGCCGTGAGGCAGGCACAGGAACAACACATCGCATGGCTCCAGATCCGCTTCGAGCGAGAAACTCTGGCGCATATGCCCCCGCAGGTGCGGGTGAACCACATGCACAGGCTTGTCGGCGAGCGAGCGCGACGTGATCTGCCCGATTTCGACCTCCGGGTGCATCGTCAACAGACGCATGATCTCGCCGCCTGTATACCCGCTCGCGCCGACGATGGAGGCCCGCAGACTCACGCTGGCACCCCCGCGGGTCGGGCTGCCTCGATGATGCGCACGACATGCTCAGCAACCTTGCGTGGAATGTCGATCCCCGTCGTGTCGATGCTGTTGCGAAACTCCATCGAGTGATTGAGTTCATTGATCAGTGGCCCGCGCTTCGGGCACTCGAGCACATCGACCGCAGCGACGTCGGCTCCGACCGCCGCCGCCGAAGCCTCGCACATCGCGCGAATCTCGGGCGTGAGTTCGAACTTCGACGCGACTGCTCCACGCGCCGTGTTGGTCACCCAATGCCCGCTCGAACGCACAATCGCAGCGATTGTCTGTCCGCCCACGACAAACACACGCAGATCGCGTCCGGGCTTGTCGATGAACTCCTGCACGTAGTAGACGCTGTGATTGACCGAGCCGAGCGTGTCGCGATGTTCGACGATGGCCTCGGCTGAATCGCGATCGTTGACCCGCGCGACCAGCCTTCCCCACGAACCCACCGTGGGCTTGAGCACGCACGGGTAGCCGAGTGATTCGATTGCTTCGAGCGCCGCTTCGGGCGACGACGCAACGCGAATCTCCGGCGTCGGCACGCCCGCGACATGCAAGGCAAGCGTGGTGCGCATCTTGTCCGAACACACCTCGATCGCGTCGCCGCGGTTGATGCACCGCACGCCCATCGATTCGAGCACGCGCACTGTCGTGAGCGATGTCGTCAGACTCACCGACCGATCGACAAAGGCGTCGAACTCGGCAAATCGGCCGAGCGCCGGCGGCGCGAACACCACTGTCCGAAGGTCGATCGGAGTCACCTCGACTCCAATGGCTTCGAATGCATCGAGCAGCAGACGCTCCTCGACCCGAAGCCTTGTGTATCCAAGAGCAATCTTCATCGCACACACTCCATGGTTCGTCGATCCGCCCCGATCACTCGCCCCAGTCTTCTTCGACTTCGGGCGCGACTTCCAGCTTCAGAGGCTCGACGCTCGTCACCTCAAGTTCGACGCCACACTGGCTGCACGTCGTGACCTGCCCGGCAAGCGGGGCGCGACTGAACGTGACCTCTCCATCACACTCTGGACAACTTGTGGAGACAACCGCTTGACCCATGACTTGACTCCTTGCTTTGACTGCAACTCTGCTGTGCTGACTATCAAACGAAAAAAGCCCCCGGACACGCGTCCGAGGGCTTGAACTGGTCTGCCTGAATCGTTGATCTGGCTCAACGCGTTCCGCAGCAACCCGCACCAAGACCCGGACGCCCGAAAGCGCCTGCCGGTTTTTCGGATTTGCTTTTATGGAACTTTGCGAGCATGGTGCCTGTACAAAATCTTCGCCAGCAGCAGAAGTCAAGCCCCAGCGACCCTCGATTTGACGAATGACCCGCTCGGCCCGCTGCAACCGCGAGGCGGGCCCAAAAGCCTCAGTTGCAACCCCCTGAAAAACTTGTGAGGAATGCCTGGACATCAAAAAAGTTGAGCACTCCGTCTGGAACAAAGTCGGCCAGCAGATCGCCAGCCGCGAACGAAGACAGGAACAACTGCACATCGAAGAAGTCGAGCGCACAATCGCGGTTGATGTTGGCAGGCACATCGCAGTCGGGCGTGAACCCTCGTACCACGATTACGCCGCTGGCACCGCCAAAGGTCGAGAACAGAAAGTCGCCGGTCAGGGGATCGCGCGTTCCGCCCTCGGCTCCGCTCAACCCACTGATGAACACACGCCGCGTCGCCGCGATCGGGTCGCCATTGCTGTCGACCTCATAGGACACGACCAAGCCACTGCTGTACTCGCTGATGAGCACGCTGGCAAACGGAAACAGCGAAGCACCGGCCTCGACATACACAATTCCCTCAGGTCCCCCGCCAAGAAAGTAATCCGTCAGCGGGGCTGAGACGTCAAAAGTCCCATTGCCATCGGGCGTCAACACTGCATCATGCCACCTGCCCGAGTTGTATGGAAGCACTTTCAACCGCCCCGCACCGGGGAAACCCTGCGGCACAACCATCAACGCTCCGACTGAACTCGTAAAGCCCAGCGGCGTCAAATCGATGTTGCGGTCGGGAGCGACCGACCCGGGCTTGATCTGCCCCAGGGCGTTCATGCTGTATCGTGAGAAGAACAGCACATCATCGGGCCCATAGCACAGGCCTCCGTCGATGTTCGGAGCGGATGCAAAGACTGTCGCCGTCCCACCCCAGCCGGTGATCTGGTTCTCAGCGTCGCGCACCACTTGCACTGCATAAATGTTCGCCCCAGCCTGATTTGCCGCTCCGCCAATGAGCAGGGTGTTCGGATCATCGTGCTTGAACACCAAGCCGCCGAAATTTGCCGGGACACCAGGAACCAAGCCCAGACTCGAATAGGTGTAGGCGCAGTTGTAGTACGGATCGATCGTTTGGCCGAACGCACCGCCAGAGCACACACCAACAGCCGCAATCAACAGAAAGTGCTTCATCTCTTCTTCTCCCTCTGCCTGGAATTTTGCAGACCTTGAGCGATAATTACCCAAGGCCGGGCAACGCGAGTTTAAACTCCCAAGCCTCGGGACGCCAAGGATTTGTCTCCACAACTCAAGATTTTTGCTCGATCTTGGCCAGGAAGTGGTTATCAGTCGTCCACAGGCACAACCCGAGCAGCATGAGCGGCATTGGCGTCGATCGCATGAGGCAATGGAGCGCAGGGGACTCGAACCCCTAACTTCCAGCTTGCAAAGCTGGCACTCTACCAATTGAGTTAGCGCCCCTCCCCCTGTGGGTGTGGGGCGGTGAGGCGAACCGGACCGCCGCACCGCAGAACAGGAGCGATTATTGCCGCGCTGAGGGCTCAAGGCGCGTTGGCATTGCCAAGAGTAGACTCAGGGGTCGCCGCGCCTTCGGGTGCCTGTATTTCACCCCCAGTCAGGAGCGTGCCATGTCGATGAACTTCTCGTTCGATCACCTGCGCTCAACTCTGCGAGGCGAGCGGCCCGGCCGCCCCGAGCCCGAGCAACCTTTCCGCGTGCTGGTCATCGGCGATCTCTCGGGGCGTGCCAGTCGCGGGCAGGTCGAGCCACTGAGCGGCCGCAAAGTTCACGCACTGGACATCGACACGATGGACACGGTGATGTCGTCGCTAAATGTGCGGCTTGCGATTGGAGCGAGCACGCCTCGCGCGCTCGGCATGGGTTTCAGAGAAATCGACGACTTCCACCCCGACACCCTCCTGGTCCGTGTTGAAGTCTTCGGCGCGCTGCGGTCGCTCCGCGCCAGGTTGCTCAATCCCGCATCGAGTGCGGCTGCGGCTGCGGAGATCCGCGCGTGGGCTTCGCCTGCGAGTTCGATCATCGAGCCCAAGCCAGCCGAAGCCCCGGCCACTCCTCAATCTGAGTTTGAAGCCCTGCTCGGCACCGGCAGCCGTAGCGGTGCGACAAATCCGCAGCGCAGTCAGCTCGACGCACTGATCCGCGATCTGGTCGGACCTTCTATCGTGCCAGGAGCCGAACCGGACTTTGCCCACCTGGCTGCAACAATCGACGGTGCGATCAGCGACCTTATGCGAGGTATTCTGCACGACCCCGCGTTCCAATCGCTCGAAGCCGCGTGGCGAAGCGTCCACGAACTCATCACACGTCTGGAACTCTCCGAGGATCTGACGCTCTCTGTGCTCGATGCCTCGCGCGCTGAACTCGCTGACGATCTCGTGGCGCACCGCGGGGCGGGTCTGATGGACCTACTTGTCGAGCGACCTAGACGCACCGCCGGCGCGAATCCATGGAGCGTGATCTGCCTGCTCGAATCATTCGACGCGACGGTCGAGGATGCTCACCTTGCAGGCGGACTGGCGCTCGCGGCGCACGCTGCTGGCGCCCCGCTGCTAGCTGGTGCGTCGGCGGGGATGATCGGGTCGGCCTCGATCGCCGAACAGCCCAGACCCGAAAACTGGACACAGCAGACAAGTGCCGATGCCGGGCGCGCGTGGGATCTGGTGCAGTCGATGCCCGAAGCCGCCGCCCTGGGGCTGGCGTTGCCACGCGTCCTACTCAGGCAGCCTTACAGCCCGCGCACAAACCCGATCGATGCATTCGAGTTTGATGAGTGTCCGCCAAGCTCTCCGCACGAGTCATACCTGTGGGGTAATGCGGCGATGTGCCCAACGTTGATCCTCGCTCGAGGGTTTGCCGAACGTGGGTGGATGCTCGACGTCGAATCGGGTGGGGACATCGAAAGCCTGCCTGTAGTCGTGCGTGGCTCGGGTTCGGATGCTATCGCGCTCCCTTGCGCCGAAGCGTGGTTGACGGACACTGCATCGCAGCGGTTGCTGGAGCGAGGGGTCATTCCGATCCTGAGCGTGCAGCACCGTGATGCTGTGCGGGTGCCGCGGCTGTGCTCGATCGTGGGCGACCGACTCGCTGCTCGATGGGCATAGGTTCGATTCAGGGCTTGCGCATCATCCCCGATTCTCGCTGAATCGCAAGCCACGCCAGCAACACCGCCACACGCTCCTCGCGTTCGAGATCGAGAAAGAGTTCCGTCACGAAGCGTTCCTTCTGCTCCTGCGTCGGGTTCAGTTCAGCCGCCAGAAAGAACTCCTCAGCCCGAACGCGGATCATCTGCTCGGTCTCGGGCTTGAGCCGGGCAAGCTGAAGCAGGCGTTCGAACTCTGCCCCCTCAGCGCCCAGCGAACGCTCGATCGAGCGTTCGATCGCTCGTTCCAGTTCTTCGCCACGCAGCCGCGCCAGTGTCTCGATCGCATTAAACGCTTGACCCGCGCGGCGAGCCGCCTGCCGCTCATCCCGCATCAGTGCCTGACGGTACTCGATGACCAATCCTTCAAGTCGATTGGCGTTTTCCGCACTCAGGAACTCTCGCAACTCATTGAGCAGCGAGCCCCGCGCGACGAGTGGATAGATTTTTCCCGCGATCTCGCCAAGAAGTTTCCCAACAGCGCGGCTGTCGCCTTCGACTCGCGCACCGTCGAGCCGCTGAAGCGGGCCGATGCTGGCCAGAACGATGCGGTCAAACTCTGCCGTGCGCCTGGCGAGCACACTTTCGACAGCCGATCGCTCCGCACTGGACAGGCTCAGCAGTCCGAGGGCTGCTTCTTCGATCGACCCATCGAGCCGGACCAGCCGACCGTCATACCCCCAGCGGACCAGTGTCGGGGCAGCCGAATCAGACAGCGTGACCGTTGGCCCTGCCAGAGGTTCGACAGTTGGCGGACCTGCAGGTGGGACCGATGCGCAGGCTTGCCCAGCAACAATCAGGACTGCACCCACGACAAGACCAGTGATTCGGGCAGGCATGGCGATCCTCCATCGTTCAAGCGAATGTCGGCTCCGCAGACTCTTTGGCGGTCCGGCCTTTGTCCTTTCGCGAACTCAACCGCCCGAAGCGAGCCGGAGCGCCAACCGGACCGATCTTCGGACGATACATCGGCGTAGTGAGCGTATCGTCGATGATCTTGGCCCGGGGATCAACCCTTTTCTGTGACCCGGACCGATGAACCAGAGTACACCCGGGCCCTGGAGGCCCTAGAGGAAGCCGAACATGTGTGGAATCGTTGCGTATCTGGGCTCGAAGCAGGCAGCTCCGATCCTGATCGAAGGCCTCAAGCGAATGGAATACCGCGGCTACGACTCGGCAGGGCTTGCCATCATGGGCGAGCGCCTTACCGTGCTGCGCTCCGTCGGGCGCGTGGCCAACCTTGAGGCCAAGGTCGAAAGCAGCGGCGTCCTCATGGGTACCCTCGGCCTTGCCCACACACGATGGGCAACCCACGGCGGCGTGACCGAATCCAACGCCCACCCCCACCGCGACGATCGCCACGGCATCGCCATCGTTCACAACGGCATCATCGAGAACTATGCAGCACTGCGGCAATATCTGGCTGAACGCGGGCACACCTTCGTCAGCGAAACCGACACCGAAGTTCTGGCCATGCTCATCGGGGAGCTGTACAGCCCCGATGAAGGCATCGACCTCGAAGCGGCTGTGCAAGCGGCTTTGCGCGAAGTCACCGGGGCCTATGCCATTGCAGCAATTTGTGCACACGAACCCGACACCATCGTCTGCGCCCGCAAAGGCTCGCCACTGATCGTCGGTATCGGCAGCGGCGAGTTCGTCGTCGCGTCGGACCCCTCGGCCATTGTCGCACACACAACACAGGTGTTCTATATCAACGACTATAACGTCGTGCGCATCACACGCGACGGGTTCCGCACATCGACGCTCGACAACGTCGAAGTTCTGCCCAAGATGCAGCAACTCGAGATCGAACTCGACCAGATCGAACTCGGAACATTCGACCACTACATGAAAAAGGAGATCCACGAACAGCCTGCGTGCATCCGAACAGCCATGCGCGGGCGCGTGGATCACAAGGAATCCAAGATCGTTCTGGGCGGACTCTCGGTGCTGAGCAAGGAACTCGTGCGGGCCCGGCGCTTCATCATGACCGCGCAGGGCACCGCCCTCCATGCTGCGATGATCGGTGAATACCTGTTCGAGGATTTCGCCCGCGTGCCGACCGAATGCGAATACGCCAGCGAGTTCCGCTACCGCAATCCCATCATCGAAGAGGGCACGGTCATCATCGCGGTAAGCCAGTCGGGCGAAACTGCCGACACGCTTGCGGCATTGACCGAAGCCAAAGAGCGTGGTGCGCTGGCTCTGGGCGTCATCAATGTCGTGGGCTCGACGATCGCACGAGAAACCGATGCGGGCGTGTATCTGCGTGTGGGGCCTGAGATCGGCGTCGCGTCGACCAAAGCCTTTACTGGGCAGGTCGCGGCACTGACCATGATCTCGATCTATCTCGCGCGGCGTCGGCACATGTCCGAAGCCGCCTGCTCGGCGCTCCTGGCCGAGCTCGAGCAGATCCCCGACAAGATGGAACGAGTTCTCGAGCATGACGAACTCATCCGCACCATCGCCCAGAAGTATGCCCACCGCGAAAACTGGCTCTTCCTCGGGCGTGGGTACAACTATCCCACCGCTCTCGAAGGCGCACTCAAACTCAAGGAAATTTCGTACATCCACGCTGAAGGCATGCCCGCGGCCGAAATGAAGCACGGCCCGATCGCCCTCATCGACGATGGCATGCCCGTCGTCTTTATCGCCACACAAGGCAGCCAGTACGAAAAGGTCATGATCAACATCGAAGAGGTCCGCTCGCGTGGGGGCCACGTCATCGCTGTGGCCACCGAGGGCGACCGCAACATCCAGTCCCTGGCCGAGGATGTCGTCTTCGTTCCCCCCTGCCCCGAGCCGCTGAGCCCCTTGCTCACTGTGGTCCCATTGCAGTTATTGGCGTATCACGCGGCTGTGATTCGAGGACATGACGTCGATAAGCCGAGAAACTTGGCAAAGAGTGTCACTGTGGAGTGACCCGGAGTCCGAGTCTTTGTCCAAGAAGCGCGCGAGATCGGCCGAAGGTTGTGCTGGCCCCATAGGCCTGGGGGTGTCGCTGGTTCGCGGCCTAGACGCTGTGTCACCAACGCGCCCGATCAGCGTATTGCCAGCATGGGAGACCCCCGAAGCCGAAACTCGCGCGATCACGCTTCGGCCCCTGTGCCAGGAGGATCGCAGCGCCTATGTCGCCCTAGTCAACGCCAGCATGAATGAGCTGCGCCAGTTCCTTCCCGCCTTCTCGCTTGGCCAATCCGCTGACAGCCACTTTGAAGATGAACTCGAACGCACGATCCGCGGCGACGAGACCCGCTCGGCGTGGCGACGCGTCATCCTCTATCAGCAGCGACTTGTGGGTATGGCCAGCCTTATCAACATCTCGCGCGGGTTGACCCTCTCAGCCGACACTTCATGGTGGATCGGCACGCCATTCACCGGACGAGGTTTGGCGAAAAGCGCCCTTCGGCTCATGGTGCGACAGGCTTTCGCACCTTTGGCTGAAGGCCTCGGACTTCATCGCCTGTACGCAACCATCGCGCCCGAAAACACTGCCAGCATTCGCCTCGCCCTCGGCCTTGGGTTCGTGCGCTTCCCCGCCGAGGACCATCATCTCCACATGAGCCACGGATGGAAACGACATCAGTGCTACCTCGCCGAAGTCCATGCGACAACACTGCCCGAACTCAAACCCGGCTTACCTCGCGCCAGTGAGTTACTCTGATCGCGTGGAACTCAATCACTTTGAGATCGGGCACGCAGACCCAACATCGCTTGAAGGTGTGCCGCCCTCTCCGGGCGCAGTCGCGATGTTCGCAGCCGATGGCAGCTGCCTGCTCGTCGCCGTGACGGGCGATGCGCGCGAGTTCTGTAAGAAGAGGCTGAATCCCGAACGCGGCGGCTCGCTCGCCGAAGTTGTGCACCACATCGAATGTGCCCGCTGCGATTCGATGTTCGAAGCCCAGTGGGCGTACCTCACGCTCGCTCGCGACAGGCTCGGCGAGGCTGCCGCAGCGGTCGTCGATCGCATGCGGTGCTGGTTTCTTCGTCTCGACCACGTCGCGTGCACATGGGACATTACACAACTGGAGCAAGGGTGGGAACCAGATGAAAGGTTCACTGTTGTCGGACCGATGCCCGACAAGCACGCCGCCGAGCGACTCGGACAGATGCTCGACGCCGGCTTCGATCTGTGTCGATTCCCGAACGAAGTGCGTCGAGCACCCCACGGCCGCGCATGTGTCTACCACGAAATGGGTCGCTGCCCTGCACCGTGCGATGGATCTGAACCCTGGCTCAATTTTGCTGCACGATTCAATCACGCGTCTCTCAGCCTTCAGAGTTCCGACACTCTCTCAGCGACTCTTGAAACCCACATGAATGCCGCGGCCCGAGCCCAGGAGTTCGAGCGCGCTGGCGAAATGCAACGGCTCGTGGACGCACTTGGCACGCGTCGAGGCCGTGCGCTGGCCCATTTCGGACGCCTCGAGAATTGGGAGCGAATCGTCGTCTCACCAATCGGGAGTGCAAGGGTCCGCATCTGGTCATGGCGTGCGAGCGGCCTGACTGCACTCTGCGAGACTCCCCGGCAAGCCACGGCTGCTGAACGAATCGACCTTGCTCATCACATTGAAACTCGCACTTGTCCCCCTTGCCGCGCACTAACCCGCCAGGACATCGAACTGTTCTGGGTGATGAGCCAGCGCTTGTTTCTCGCACGGCGGGCCGAGCAGATCCTGCTCCCTGCTGAAGCCATCGACCCCAAACGTCTCAAGTCTGCCTTGTTAAAGCACGCAAAGATCACTGATGAAACCGAAGAGTTCACCCTGCTCTGATCGAGGGCCACAACGATGACCGATCCTTACCCGCTGACGTTCATTCCGATCCTCAAAGCCAAGGTCTGGGGCGGACGTCGCCTGATGCGCTATGGCAAACCAATGCCCGAGGACGCTGCGGTGCTCATCGGCGAGAGTTGGGAATTGGCGGACCTGGCGTCAACCTCTGCGAGCGGCGGCGGCGGGGACGCAGCCCACTCTGTCATTGCAAACGGACCTCTCACTGGCTCGACTATCACTAACGCCATGCGCCTCTGGGGCCCCCGCTTGCTCGGAGACGTCCCCTTTCAAGCCGAGACCCGTGCGCAGCAGACGCCCCACCCGGCGTTTCCGCTCCTCCTCAAGTTTCTCGATGCTCGCGAGCATCTTTCGGTACAGGTCCACCCGAGTCCGCACTACGCCGCTGCCCATCCGCAGGCTCATCTGAAGACTGAATCGTGGTATGTGCTCGACGCCGAGCCCGTCGATGGCAAGCCGCCAATGATCTTCCGCGATCTCAAGCCGGGAACGACGCGCGAGGACTTTGTTCGCAGCATCGAATCTGGAGAGGTTGCATCGGCGCTCGCCACTCAGCCCGCCGTGCCTGGCCAGTGTCACACGTTGCCGAGCGGCACGCTCCACGCGCTTGGCGCAGGCGTGCTGGTGGCCGAAGTCCAGACCGCCAGCGACACCACCTTTCGCGTTTATGACTGGACGAGTGAGTACAGCCGCCCTCAGCGCGCGCTGCACATCGACGCCGCGCTCGAGTGCATCGACTTCAGCCAGGATCATGACACTCTGCCGACACAGGCCTCGCCAGGATCGCTCACCTCGCGACTTGCCGCCACAGCGTTCTACACCATCGATGAAGTCGCGCCAACAGCTGCGGGCATGATTTTCCCGAGCGATGTCTGTGTCGCGATCATGGGCATTGCAGGGCGAGGCCGGATTTCGAGCGTGCGAGGACACTGGCCGGATGTCGCAATTTCAGCGGGCACGACGGTCCTGATCCCCGCTGCCGCCGCGGGCGATGCACGCTTGTGCGATGTCGAACATTGCCGTGTGCTGACCATCGGGCTTGGCCAATTCAACTGAGGCTCATCCCAGCGCCCGAGACGATTGCGCTGCTGCTACAAGAGCCTCAAAGAGACGACTGCCCAGCGCCGGCTCGCTCGTGCGCTCCGGATGCCATTGCACCCCGAGGCAAAACCTTCGCTCGGGGTCGCCAACTGCCTCGATGATGCCATCCGGAGCGCGCGCCAGCACATGCAATACACCAGCATCGCTCACCGCCTGCCGATGGCGGCTCAGCACCTTCCCCGCACAGAGTGAAGCCCCGGCTTCAGGTTGTACCGCGTGCTCCTGCTCCCAGTGGTTGGCCGCCACGGGCTCTCCGAGTCGTTGGTCAAGCATCCCGCGCGATACCAAAGCCAGCAACTGCATGCCCAGACACACACCCAGAACCGGCTTGTCTCGCACCAGAACCTGCCGCAGCAACTCGACCTCGAACCTCTGCCGATCAGGGTGCAGCAGCGTCGCGCGCGGGTCGGTCGCCACGCCAAATTCTTCCATACGTGGGTCGTCGCCACCCGTAAATACAAAGCCGTCGCATCGCTCGACAAACTCCCCGATATTGCCCTGCTCGTGCGGAAGAAGCACCGGCAACCCCCCAGCCTGCGCAACCGAACGGGCATAACTGGGGTACATTGCTGTACGCTCCCGACTCGCGACCTCGACGATGTCTGTCGTAATGGCGATCAACGGCCTCTGCACAACCATGCCCTCCAGCCCGCGACGACCGAGCCATACAGGTTAGAATCTCCGCAATGTCCGAGCGCAGCGTCATCATCAGCGTTTTGATCGCCCTTCTCTTGCTGGGCGCATACCTCCTCGTCGATCACTTCCGCAAGCCGGTCGCCGCCGACCCGATCGCCCTGATGACCTTTGACTCCGCCGCGGTCGAACGCATCGAACTCGTCGGCTCCACCGCGATCCAGCGCGAGGAAGTCCTCGGCTCGCCGCGCTGGATGGTGCACTGGACCACACCGGCGGGCGACAAGGCAACATGGCCAGCCGATGAATCGCGCGTCCGCGCCGGGCTGCGTGTGCTGATCTCGGCCCCCATCGTGCCGACCGATCTTCCGATTCAACGCAGTGCGAGCCTGCGCATCGTCCTCATGGATGGCTCATCCGAACTCATCCACTTCGATCAGCAACCGATGGCAGGACGAATCGTGATCGAAAAGGAGCCCGATGAAGGTCGCCCCGTGCGCGGCTATGTCGATGCTGCGATCTTCAGTGCATTCGTCGAAACCGGTCTCGGTGCGTGGCGATCACCCGCTGCGCTCGCCCCATTTGCCACGGGCCCTTCACTCATCGAACTCTCTTCGGGCACTGGCTCCCTCACACTGACAAGACGGGACGCACGCTGGGCACTGGCCGAGCCAATCAATGTTCCCGCTGACGCAGATGCCTCTCGCTCGCTGGCGCTCACCTTGGCAGGAGTTGAAGTCCTCGCCTTCCGCGACGATCTCACCCGCGCCGACGATCGAACGGGTCTCGATACGCCGCTCGCTACCATCATCACCGAAACCGAAGTTCGCCGAGGCGACGGTTCACTCTTGCGACAGAGCATCGTGGTCGGTGGCGCAACGAACCTCGGCGGAAAGTCGGTCTTTGCTGAACTCGCCTGGTCACTCGTCGAAGGCAACGAACGAGCCAGATTTCTAGCAGGGCCTGTCATCGCAGAACTCGCAACCGAATCGCTCAATGCCCTCTCCACCAGAGTCGAGCCCTATGTGTCAAGGCGCGGCGCGACATTCGCCAACAACACAGTCGAACGCATCATCATCCGACAGAATACTCGATCACTCGCACTCGAACGCAGCGGCCTCGGCTGGACAACGCGACAAGCCGCCCTCCTCCCCGGCGATGCTGCCATCGTCACCACCCTGCTCGAAACGCTCACAGTCACCACAGCCGATCAGGTACGTCTGACTTCAGCCTTGGCAACCGACTCCATGACCGTCTCCCTGCACATGGGCATCGGGCCTGCAGCCGCCACATTCTCCATCGTCCCCCTCACCGATCCGCCGGGAATATTGGCTCTCGACGGGCGTGTCGCGCGAGGCTACGCCACCGATGCAAATTTCCTCTCAAGCCTCAGCGACCTTCTCGCACGCGAAGGACAGAACGAACCGGGAGCAGATCCGCAAGAACCAACGCTCGACGACGAGGGCAACTCCGACTCCGATCTGCCCCGCGGAGCCTGACGTTCGCAACCCACAGTGCCAGTGCGTCAAGGCATCCCTTCTCGCAACTGCTGGAGCACCACTCGCAATTGCGCGAGTTCTGTATCCACCCGGATGATCTCGGCCAGTGTCTGGTTGCGCAACTCGATGAGTTGCTGCTTGCGTTCCGGATCGCCCGCAAGATCGGCATGACGCTCGAAGTTCACTGCTCTCTCTTCGAGCAGCGTGCGCTGGAGCATCAGCGCACGCGTCCGGTCCACGATCGCTGCAACCTCGGTAATGCGCGTGCGCTCCGGGTCGCGTTCAAAAAAACCGGCCTGCCCCATATCATGACCGCCCACGCGCAGTATCGTGCTTGACCGTGGTTGCCCCCCCAGCCCAACCATGCGCGACGCATTCTCACGCGTCATCGGCCACCGATCCTCCCCAACACCCGCAGCCTCCACACGCGCCCAGTCTTCGATCGAGATCTCAGCCCCCACCGGCATGCGTGGCGGCGGCAACGCCCGACGCTGCCATCGCTTGTAAAACGCATACGCGAGATCCGTCTGCGAAGGCCGCTGCGCATCGGGCAGATCCGCAAACGCCCCCAGCAAGACCCGCAGCGTCACCACCGAACCCCCGCGCAGCACACGCATTTCGATTTCCTGCCCCGGATCGAGCGACAGGATCGTCCACCGCAGTTCGTCCTGTGTATGCATCGTCTGCCCATTGGCAGCTTGCACCATGTCCCCGGGCACCAGGTGATTGGCAGCATCAAACCCCTCGATGGTCTGCCCGATCACCACGCCCTGAGGCCCGAACCCGCTGAACTGCACACCCAGACCCGCCAGGCGCCGCATTTCGAACAACCGCCGGGCCACCTGCCGCACACGGATCTCCTGCTCGGGCGATAGTTCCCCCGAACGCGCCAATTGTTCCAGATCTTCCAACTTGGCCGCCCGATCCTCCAGCATCCGACGCATCGCCTCATCGCGCTGCGCCCAGACCGGCGCGTCGAGCGCAGCCAGCAACTCTGCCGAAACCTGCGCGCCCGCACATGCACACAAGCCGCTCGCCAGCACAAGCCCCAATCGAACTTGGTTGACCATTGATCGATACGCCATGTCATGATTCTACCGCAAGCACCCCCGCCAGTGCGCCAGCATTTTCACAAAGCCATTGGCACTTTCTCGCGACCAGCCGAAGGCACGTCAATGCGTCCAGATGTCCGAACCGGCCGGTCTCGATGATCGGCCTGAGCCCCTCGGCAATCAGCAACTCGATCATCAGATACGGCACCAGCGGTGCATCGGCCGGCAACCCACCTCGATACCCCCGCCAGAACATCCTCACTTTCCGCTCGTCGGGTTCTAGTGGCCAGCGCAGCGGGTCCGCCCCCTGCCTCGTCATCGAAAACTGAAGCAGCCCGTTGGCCACCTCGACAATCGGCGGCGCGTACCGCGCAGAATCAAAATCGAGCACCGCAGCAACCTCGGCATCCCGAAAAATCATGTTCCCGGGGTGCCAGTCACCATGCACGATCAGGACATCACGCCGCGACAGATCGCTCCGATTCAGCTCTTCATCGGCCGCCAAAGCCGCCGCTTTGATCCGCGCCATCGCCGATGCAAAAGACTTATCCATGCGCTCCACCACCGCGCAACTTCCGATCAAGTCCATCCCGACGCGGCCCGATGCCTGGGGCATCACGCGATCCGGTCGATGATCCGCAATCAGCGCGTGCAACCGTGCCAGTTGCCGCCCCGCATCGGCAACCTCACTGTCACGCCCCGTGTACATCTCCCCATCAACATATGAAAAGAGTTCATACACGAACCCGTCACGCTGGAGCATCGAGTTGTTGTCGTCGCGGGTGCCGATAATGCGAGGCGTCGCGAATCCCCGTGCCGCCAGAAACAACTGCACCCCGTGCACAAACGCCACGCGGAATGGATCTCCCGTGCGCGGACTTCGCCGCTTGAGCAAGAACCGCCCTCGCGCCGCCTCGATCACGACTTTGGGAGACTGTGGCGAACCCCTGCGAAACTCCCGAATCGCCGTGATTTTCCCCAGTTCATACCGCGCGCATACGTCCTGTAACTCACGCGGCGAAAATCGCTCCAGTTCGACTCGAGGCGTTCGCGCAAGGTCAACAGGTTCGGGGTCCGGAGGTACACTGGCAGGTTCGACCATGAGGCTCGCTCCTTCGCGATCACTCCACGTTCTGCACCTGCTCCTTCACACGGTCGATCGCACCCTTGATTTCCACGATCAGGCGCGCCAATTCTGCGTTCGGGCTTTTGCTCGCCATCGTGTTCGCCTCGCGCAGCAACTCCTGACTCAGAAAATCCAGCGTCCGCCCCACAGGCACCTCGCTGGCAATCAGATCACGGAAATGCCGGATGTGCTCGCGCAAACGCGTCACTTCCTCATGAATATCAGTCTTCTCAGCATACACCGCAATCTCGCGGATCAGATCCGACGGATCGGTCGTCATCTCCGCATCCTGAAGCAGCACCTCGACACGCGCCTTGAGCCGCTTTTCATAATCGGCGACCACATCGGGCGCACGTTCGTGGATCTTCTCCAGTCGATCACTCATCAAGTCGAGTTGTGATTCCAGTTCGCGCGCCAGCGACATCCCCTCGCGCGCTCGACGTTCGATCAGCACCCCGCACGCTTCCTCCGTCAGCGCGACCAGCACATCGCGCGTCCGGTGCAGCCTCTCCTCCTCGTCGCTCGGAGGCTGAAGCACACCAGGCAGCGTCAGCAGCGCCGCCAGGTCCATCCTGACCTTTCCCTGAGCAAACGCCGGAGCCTTCTCAAGTTGATCCACATATTTCTGAAGCGCGTCGTGGTTGATTTCCATCGCCGCGCTGGCCGATTGATCCGAGATGCTCGCTGTCAGCGTCACCGTGCCGCGCCCGAGTCGATGCCGGAGAACAGACTCCAGCTCAGGCTCAAGCGATTGCAGCGACTCGGGCAGCCGAATGACAGCCTTGAGATACTTGTTGTTCAGCGACCGGACCTCGACAAAAAAGTGCGCGCCGTCGCGCTGGGCCGATGCGTCTCCAAATCCGGTCATGCTCCGAATCAAAGTTGCCCTTCCGACCTTCTAGAACCCATCGTCCGCCTGACTCGAGTCTTGAGAACCCTCAGAGCCCGGCGATGGTGCGCCCGACTCATCATCAACCGCACTCGGCACCGCAGGCGGCACAGGCGTGTCCTCGACCGGCGCAGGCACTTGCCCGGCAGGAGGCGCAAAGTCCTCCGGAAACCGATCGCTCGACTCAATCACAGCAGGACCCCTTGCAGGCGCCTCAGGACGAGCTGCAAACTGCAGCCCCACCGCCAGAAGCAAGTACGTCACGAAAATACCGATCGTCGCGAATGTCAGAGCATCACCCGTCTTGGTCCCGAACGCCGTTTGACCAGACCCGCCGCTCCCAGACCCGAACGCCCCACTCAGTCCGCCTCCCTGAGGCCTCTGAATCAGCACGATCAGAATCATCAGCACGCAGATCACCAGAAACAGCGCAATCAGGATCGACGCAATCCATGGACTCAAGCCCAGTGTCAAAACCATGTCAAAATACTCCCACCGACGCGAGCTCCGCGCCGCACCCATCGTAGGTCGACCCATCAACCCCGGGAATCGTGCTGCATCCTTCGCGACGCGACCGCTGCGCGCACAATTCGGACGAAATCGGCCGATACCAGCGATGCACCCCCGATCAGCCCCCCATCAACATCAGGTTGCGAAAACAACTCGGCCGCGTTCGCTGGCTTGGCAGACCCACCATAAATAATCCGAGTCTCTTGTGCCACCTGATCGTTGAAAGTCGCGCTCAGCCACGCTCTGATCTTCTCGTGCGCGTCCTGAGCATCAGCCGGAGTCGCGGTCCGCCCGGTCCCGATCGCCCAAACCGGCTCGTACGCAATCACCACCTTGCTCATCCGCTCGAAACCCAAATCAGATAATCCCGCCTCGAGTTGTCGCACATTCACCAGGTCAGTTTCACCCGCATTGCGCTGTTCGAGCGTCTCACCGATGCAAAGCACGACCTCCAACCCCGCATCAAGCCCCGCGATCAACTTCTGCCGGATCAGCCCATCGGACTCTCCGATGACATGTCGCCTTTCGCTGTGACCAACCAGCACGGACCGAACACCACAGTCGATGAGCATCTCGGCGGAAACTTCGCCCGTAAAGGCTCCGTTAGGCTGGTGGTAGACATCCTGCGAACCAAGCCGCAACCCAACCCCGCGTTCTCTGAGAATCGAGTTGACGCTCAACAGGTACGGAAACGGTGGAAAAATCGTGACATCACACGGCGGCTGATCGACAAGGTCGCCCGCAATGCCCCGTGCCAGCGCCCCGGCCGAGAGCACGCCAGTGTTCATTTTCCAGTTTCCGCCAACGTAGGGCCTTCGCGTCATGCCAATCTGCCTCTGAGACCATTGAAAGCAGACAGTAGACACCCTCGCTGCGAACCGCTCGCTTCACGGCTTGGAGAATCTCGGACATCGAGGTGGTATACCTGATAACTCGAGGGTATCCCTAAATCCAAAAATTGCTTCCAAATACGGAGCAATTGTGGTAGTGTGTGTAACGGAAATCCGGTCACATCGATTGCAAGCCGCATGACGGCAAGGGTGTGGTTGCGATTTTTCCCGCTCGCAATGATGGAGGGAGAAATGGAACTCTTAGGCTACGCGAATCAACTGAGAACAGTTGCAGCATTTCTTGTTCCTGCGACGTTTGCCAGTCTGTCTCAGGCGCAGAACACATTCGTCAACCAGGCCCTGGCCAGGGGCGTCAATTACACCGTTGGATCAAACAACTCGTTTATCGGTCAAGGCGTCGCATTGGCAGACCTCAACGGCAACGGACACCTTGACATAATCGCTCTCGGAGCAAACTCGGGCGTCGTCGGCATCTTCCAGAACAACGGCTCTGGGCAGTTCACCAACCGCTCTGCACAGAGCGGAATCCCGCCAACGACGTGGGTGACAAGCGTTACTGCAATCGATTTCGACGGGGACGGAGACCTTGACCTCCATCTTGTCCGTGCTGGCCATCCAGATCGCCTGTACCGCAACGATGGCAACTTCAGCTTCACCGATGTCTCAGTTGCCTCAGGCCTCAACAGCGGTGGCTATGGCATCGGTGCCAATTGGGCCGACTACGACGGCGACGGATGGCTCGACGTATACCTCTGCAACCGCACCGGCACCGAAGGCAACTTCATTGAGAATCAACTCTTCCGCAACAATGGCAACGGCACTTTCACCGATGTCTCTGTTCAGCTCGGCGTACAAGCGACCGGCGACCCAACTCTTCTCGCCTTGTGGTTCGACTTCGACAACGACGGCGACCCCGACCTCTACCTCGGCACTGACAAAGGATTCGATAGCCCCTTCACCAACCGTCTCTACCGTAACAACGGTGATGGCACATTCACCGAAATCACCCAGCAGGCCAACATGGAAGCAAACCTTGACTGCATGGGCTTTGCTGTTGGCGATATCTCCGGCAACGGCTTTCAGGATGTCTACATGACCAACTTGCCGCCGGGCAATCTGCTCATGCTCAACAACGGCGACGGCACATTCTCCGATGCCACCGCAGCAGCCGAACTCGAAGTCTTCGCCCTCGGCTGGGCCACCGGATTCTTCGACTACGACAACGACACCGACCTCGATCTGTTCGTCTGCAATGAGATGGCGCCCAATCGACTCTTTCGCAACAACGGCTCATTCCCATTTACCGATGTCACCCCCACGAGCGGCCTGGGCGAACTCGCAACCTCATACACCTTCGCCTACGGCGACATTGACGGTGACGGCGATCTCGACATGATCGTCTCGAATATCAACCAACCGCTACGAGTCTTCATCAATACTGTCGGACAGGACAATCACTGGATCAAACTCAACGTCGTCGGCTACGGCCCCAACACCAAGGCCATCGGCGCAGTCGTCCGACTCACCGCCAACAACATCTCTCAGATGCGAGAAGTCTTCTCAGGGGGCAACTATCTAAGCCAGAATCAGACCGTCCTTCACTTCGGACTCGGCCCATTCACACTCGCCACACAAACCATCGAAGTACGCTGGCCAAACAGCAATGTCCGCCGCACACTCACCGGGTATCCCGCGAACCACACTTGGAACATCTACCCGCCCTCACGCCTCGGAGACGTCAACAACGACGGCGTCATCTCCACCAGCGAGATCGAGCAGGCCATTCATGTCATGCAAGCACTCGGCGGCGGCGAACTTCAACCCGGTCACGAGATCTTTGATATCAACGGCGACTGCCGCGTCACCTTGATCGACATCCTCGCCATGACCAAACGCCTTCAGAGCGCCTCGGGCAGCAATTCCCCGGCAGTACGCACGCCTTGATCAGTGCGTCATTCAGACAGGATCGACGACTCGAGCTCGCACATCTCGATTGAACTGCAAATGAGGAATCTCAGCCTCTAGGCCCCGCCGCGATAATCTCCGCAGACAAGTCATACTTGCTCGCGTTCTCGCGGAAGAGTTGTGCCAGATGCCGTGCCTTGGCGTCATACGCCGTCCCGTCCGCCCACGTGTTCCGAGGGCGAAGCACGCTGTCCGGCACCCCCGCCACTCGAGTCGGAATCGACAGACCAAACACCGGGTCGGCCTCGAACGAGCCTCGAGCCAGTTCCCCGCTCAAGATTTGCGACACCATCTGCCGCGTGTACTTGAGTTCGAAACGATGCCCCTTGCCGTAGCCGCCGCCAGTCCACCCTGTGTTCAGCAGCCACACGTTCGCATTGTGCTTGCGAATCCGCTCGGCCAGCATCGCCGCATACTCCCCGGGAGGACGCGGCAGGAACGGGCCGCCAAAACACGGGCTGAAGTTCGGCACAGGCTCCGTCACGCCCGCTTCGGTTCCCGCAAGTTTCGATGTGTACCCATTGATGAAGTAGTACATCGCTTGTTCAGGCGACAAACGACTCACAGGCGGCACCACCCCAAACGCATCGGCAGTCAGAAAAATCACGTTCTTTGCGTGTCCCGCCACTGAAGGTATTTTCGCGCCCGGGATGAAGTCCACCGGATAGGTCACACGTGAGTTCTCCGTCATCGACCCATCGTCATAATCCGGCCGACGAGTTTTCGCATCGATCATCACGTTTTCGAGCACGCTCCCGAACCGAATCGCATTCCAGATCTGCGGCTCGCCCTCTTCGCTCAGACGAATGCACTTCGCGTAGCACCCGCCCTCGAAGTTGAAAATCCCGCTCGGGCCCCACCCATGCTCGTCGTCGCCGACAAGAGCCCGGTTCGGATCGGCCGAGAGCGTCGTCTTGCCCGTGCCCGAAAGTCCGAAGAACAGCGCAACATTCGAAGGATCCTTCGCATCGACATTGCACGAACAGTGCATCGGAAACACGCCGGCTTCGGGCATGTCAAAGTTCATCGCGTAGAAAATACTCTTCTTGATCTCGCCCGCGTACTGCGTCCCCAGAATCACAACAGTCTTGCGCTCGAGCGACTGGGCAATCAGCACCGGTGACGCATGACCAAGTTCCTGTTGCTCATCACGAGTCAGTTCGTGCGCTCCAGCAGCCAGAATCGTCCAGTCCTGCTTCCACGAACCGTCGCCCGCGTCGGCTGGAGAACCCGGCTCGATAAAGAGCGTTTGCGCAAACAGAGAGTGCCACGCATACCCGCTGACCACGCGAACACCCAGCCGATGCTTCGCCTCCGCGCCCGCGAACCCATCAAACACAAAAACGCGATCAAGGCTGTTGAGATACCGCGTCGCGATCTCAACCGCACGATCGAACTTCTCCGGGCTTATGGCAACGTTGACATTGCCCCACCAGATCTTGTCGTGGATGCCTGCTGTATCTTCGAGAAACTTGTCCTTCGGGCTCCGCCCGGTGCGGGCACCGGTCGAGCAGACGAGGGCACCATTAGACGCAAGCCGACCCTCGCCGGCCCGCAGTGCATATTCCACCAACTCCGCAGAAGACAGGTTCGTCAATGCCCGACCCGCTGACAGGTCCAGGCTCGGTCCATATTTCACAGGCATCGTGTCACAACTCCAGACAGCCTATTGGGTCGGGATCCTAGGCATTGCCCCCCGACGTGTCGCGTTCAGATTGACCCGGACCCTGTTACGCTCGTACTCTAGAGGTGCCCCACTCGGCCTCATTTGGCCCAGATGGTGATCGTAGCTCAGCAGGTTAGAGCACCTGGTTGTGGTCCAGGAGGCCGCGGGTTCGAGCCCCGTCGATCACCCTTCCTTTTTTGGCCTTTATGCGCCTGCCGCATCAAGCGCCTCGGCCACCGCGCCGACATACCCCCCACCAAACAAATGCACATGCACCAGCAGCGGGTATAACTGGTAGATTCGCCGCCGTCGCTCCCAGAATCCGGGCTGAATTGGAAACAGCTCTTCATAGCGCCCCCAGAACGCGCTCCCGAACGATCCCATCAAGTCCATGAACGCCAGTTCCACCTCCCGCTCGGCGTGATAGATCGCCGGATCGATGACACCCGCAAATCGCCCGCTGTGCCACAGGACATTCCCCGACCAGCAATCACCGTGGATCAGCACTGGCCCCTCTGTCGCTTCGAGTTCGTCCGCAAGCCGATCCGCCAATTCCAAACACCGCCTGTGAAGTTCGTCCGGAAGCCGAGCACTGCGTCTCGCTTCGTCCGAGAACCTCCTTAATCGATACTCCGCAAAAAAAGACGCCCATTCGTTCGAGTCCACGTTCGGCTGGGTCATCGGCCCAATCAACGTGTCGCGCCCAAACCCATACTTCTCAGTTCGCACTCGATGCAATGCAGCCATCGCATCGGCAAACTCTTCCCGCCCCCCATCGCTGACCACGCCGTCCGATTCGATGAACTCCATGAGCAGAAGGCCAGGCTCCGACACGATCACATGAGGCACACGCAGACTCGTTCGCCTCGCCAACTCCGCCAGCATCAGCCCCTCGACATCCAACCGAGGCGTTGGGCCGCGATCAACCTTCGCAACCAGTCGCTGACCATCGACAAAATCAAGCCGATGAACCTCGGCTATGCACCCCCCAGCAAGCGCGCGCGTGCCGCTCGCTCGCACACCGACAACCTCTTCAATCTGGTTCAGCACAGCCCGCTCGACACTCACGCCTTTTCTCCCGAGTCCACCGGCCTTGCCGATGCCTCTCAGGATACGGGCCGAAATGATCGGCAACTTGTGATCAGGCTGCGCACCTGCCGCACCACGGCCGACAAAGGTTGCTTCCGTCCCAGCCGATCCGCAACCTCGCCCGACATCGCGCCTAAAGACCCAAACCCCAGCGACAACGCCGTCCCACGGATCTGCTGCGCAATCTGCAGTACCCCCTCGGAACTTTGCTCGCTCAGTGCAGATTCAAGACGATCGGCATACGCCACCAGATCTTTGCTGAACAGCGCAGCCAACTCCTTCATCGCCTCCGAATCGCTCCCACTCTGCTCCCGCGCCCTGCCCGTCGGAAGCAGAAACTCCGCAATCGCGCTCATCAATCGATCCGGATCGATCGGCTTGGGCAGAAACACTTCCACCGCACTGCGCCGAATCATCTCCGCAGCCTCGGGCGTTGTGTTGCTGCTCACCATGATCACAGGGTGCATCTGTCCCTCACACCGCAGCGACGAGGTCAACACCGCTCCGTCTGTATCCGTCAGCCCATACTCCATGATGATCAGGTCGCACCCCTTCTCGATCAGCTCCCTCGCTTCGGCCGCAGTCTCGCACCCACGAATCGACAGCGACGTGTCGCGCAGAAAGTGCCTGACGATCTTGCGATCAATCTCCGACGGATCCAGATGCACCACCAGGCCCTTCAGGTCGCTCGGTTTCACGTTCTCGTACGAAAACTCCATTCCGAACGGATCTGACCGCTGAAAGTCTCTCAGGTTGATCTGCTCACCAAACCTCACGCCTACCTCGTGGATCATCCCCCGCACATGTGCGCATCGAACAATCTTGCCCTTGATCATCCTCGTTCCACCCACCGCCAGGGGCAGGTTCACCACGACGCTGGTGCCTGGATGCAGATACGCGCTGTGCAACAGGCTTATCCCTCCGATCGAAAGATTGCGGCACGCAAGGCGCAAATGCACTTCGCCGCCGTCCGCCTGACGAATCGTCGTCGCAATCGCCTGCGCACGAAATGGTGACCGCGCGTGGTTTCGCTTCGACGATCGTGTACCGGGCGCGCGGTCCAGATCATCGAGCAGGTCATTGAGGTTCTTCGCCTGGCTGCCAAGCGTATTGACCCGGCTCGTGTCAAGCCTGCTGCTGCGAGAAGGCTTTGCGTTCTTGTTCATGCGGTGGTCGCCTCGTCGATAAGTCCCCCAGAACTATCGACTTGCCAGCCGTCGCAGTTTCGCCATGTAAAGCCGATTGCCGACGGGAAAGACTGACTGCACCGCCTGATTCAACCCTCTCCATCGCATAAACAACACAACCCACCCGAACGGTACGTTCGGATGGGTCAGTTTGTGAATCGCTCCTTCGAGAGTCTCACACGTCCAGATTCTTGACCTCAAGTGCGTGATCCTCGATGAACTTCCGCCGAGGCTCGACAAGTTTGCCCATCAGGATACTGAACAGCGAATCCGCATCCCCAGCCTGTTCCCACGTCACCCGCAAGAGCGTCCGGCGCGAAACGTCCATCGTGGTTTCCCACAACTGCTCAGCGTCCATTTCACCCAGACCCTTGAACCGCTTGATCTCCATCCCACGCCGTCCGATATCGTGCAGCGTCCGCAAAATCTCGGGCAGGTTAGCCGCTTCGACGACGCGCAATGCCGTCTCCGGCTCAACAGCTGCACCTTCCGCCGATTCCTCAGAATCACGCACACTGGCCTTGGTCGCCCTGCTCGTCACCCAGGCATACTTCGTAGGCAGCTTTGCACCCGTCACCGACTCTTCCTGCACCAGTCCATAGTCCGAGATATCCAGCGAAAACTGCCCCAGTTCCGTAATCAACTTCTCAAGCTCGCGGTTTTCGTGCAGTTCACGAATGGTCGCAATCGGCTTGCCGACCTGCTCACGCTGCGCCGCATTACGCGAACGTTCCGGATCAATCTCTTCAACTTCCGACTCTGCATCGATAATCGCCGTGTCTTCCAGCGACCACCCACGTTCGTTCACAAGGCTGTTGGCGTCCTGCTCGCTCCACGCGTACAGGTTCAGAGCGCGACAACTCACCTTGTGCGTCGGCAGTCGCCCGTCCTGACGCACACTCAGCAGGTCTGCAAACCGAACCCCTCGACGCTCGGCAATCTCCACCAGTTCCTTGAGCCGCCGCAAAAGATGCACCACACGCCGCGCATCCGAACCCTCGATGCGTCTGACAACCACCGGCTCGGCGTCGTCATCCTCTCTCAGCGTGTCGCGCACAATCAAAACCGCGTCCTCAAGCCCGATCTCCGTCAGCACATCGCCCAGCAACTTGTCATTGAGCACATACCGCGACTTGCGCCCCTTGAGAATCTGATACAGCGGAGGCTGCGCGATGTACACATGCCCACGCCGAATCAAGTCGGGCATGTGCCGGAACAGAAACGTCAAGAGCAACGTGCGAATGTGGCTGCCGTCGACATCGGCGTCCGTCATGATGATGACTCTGCCATACCGCAGGCGTGAGATATCAAACTCCGGCCCGATGCCGCAGCGCAGCGCCTGAATCAACGTCCTGATTTCCTCGTGCTGCAGCATCTTGTCGATGCGCGCCTTTTCGACATTGAGCAACTTGCCCCGCAGCGGCAGAATCGCCTGCGTATCCGTATCGCGCCCCTGCGTCGCCGACCCACCCGCAGAATCGCCTTCCACCAGAAACAACTCGCTCCGATCGACATCCTTGGTTTTGCAGTCTCGCAGCTTGTGAGGCATCGAGCCCGAGTCCAGCGCCGTCTTGCGCCGTGTCAACTCGCGCGCCTTGCGCGCCGCCTCGCGCGCCTGTGCCGCCACGATCCCTTTCAGACACAGCCTCTTGGCTTCCGAAGGATGCTCCTCAAGCCACGCCTCGAGCGCCTCTCCCACCGCCGAACTCACAAAACCCTCGATCTCCGGATTGAGCAGCCTTTCCTTCGGCTGATTGTTGAACGTCGGATCCGGGAGTTTCACCGACACAATCGCCACAATCCCCTCACGCAGATCCTCGCCCGTCGGCACCGGATCCTTTTCCTTGATGATCCCGATACGCCGGGAATATCCATTGAGCGTGCGCGTCAGCGCGACCTTGAAACCCTGCGCATGCGTGCCACCATCGACATTGTTGATGTTGTTGGCAAACGAGAACAACAACTCGTTGTACCCGTCGTGATACTGCAGCGCCACCTCGCACACCTGATCGCCTTCAGCCTTGCGCAGAAACACCGGGCTCGAGACCGCGTTCTTCCCGATCATCAGGTGCTGCACATACTCCAGAAGTCCGTGATCCGCCCGATACACCTCGGCCCGAGGCTTGCCGTCGGCGCCCACGCGCTCGTCCTTCAGCCTGATCGTCACTCCCGGATTGAGATACGACAACTCCCGAAGCCGCGCCGCAAGAGTCGTGAAGTTGAACTCCACATCCGGAAAGATTGTCGAATCAGGCTTGAATGTCACCGTCGTACCGGTCCGCCGCCACGCCCCCTCGGGGATCGGGCCATCCACATGCAAAGGCGTCGTCACGCGCCCGCGTTCAAACACGATCACATACCGCTGTCCATCCCGATACACCTCGGTGTGCAGATATTCCGACAGCGCGTTGACGCAGCTCACACCCACGCCATGCAACCCGCCCGAAACCTTGTACGCGCTTCCTTCCTGCCCGAACTTCCCGCCCGCGTGCAGCTTGGTCATCACGACTTCGATCGCAGATTTACCGTTGAGATTCGGGTCTTCGTGCTTGACCGGGTCGACCGGGATACCGCGTCCATCGTCCGAAACGCTCACCGAACCATCAGCCAGAATCGACACATTGACCGCCGTCGCGTACCCCGCCATCGCTTCGTCGATCGAGTTGTCCACCGTCTCGTAGACAAGATGATGCAGCGCGTTGATGCCCGTGCCACCGATATACATCCCGGGGCGCTTGCGGACCGCTTCGAGCCCTTCAAGCACCTTGATCTGGTCCGCGCCGTACCCGTTGTGGCTCGCGCTCGGAGGAACCGGTTCAACTCTGGTCATGCGAAATTTGTCTCCACGGGCTCACGCCATACGCATGCCCGATTCAAGCATCCCCGACGCGTTGCCTGGGCTGCGGCAGAGTCAAACTCCTGCCGCAAAAAGCCCGCGCTCGAACCTCTCAAGTCGCCTGGAAACGCTGCCCCGGATTATAGCGCAACCACCGCGCGAAAACGACCCGCAGCGACCGCCCAAATTCGCTCTAACCCCCAATTTTCAAGGCACAATTCGGACGATGCTGATCCCCTCTTCGAGCATCTCATACACCATCGCAATGTCCTCAGCCCCAAGCCTCACACACCCCAGCGACGCTTCCGTCCCAATCGTCTCAGGCTCAATCGTCCCGTGCAACCCAAAGCCCACATAGCCCGCCGAATCGCCCAGCCCTTCGATCCCAACCCAGAACTTCCCGAGCGGATTCTTCGGGTCCTTCGACGCATAACGCTCCGACGGGTTGGTCGGGTTCACCCACGATGGATCCTCCACCTTCGAACCCCGCATCACTACAAAGTTCCCCACCGGCGTCCCGTCGTCTTTGCCCAGACCAACCGCAAAAGACCGGATATACACCCACGACTCCGGCGCGTTCGGCTGCCCGTGATACAAATCCAACCGAAAATCACTCTTGTCCACCACCGCGTGGAACGGCCCGCGAACCAGCTTCAACTTCTGCCCAAGTCGAATCTGATTCGGATTCGCCAGCCCATTGACCCGTTGAATCAGTTTCCAGTGAACCGCCAACTCTCGCCTCTGCGCAATGCGCGCCAGACTGTCGCCCGACTTCACTTCATACGACTCAGTCAGCGGATCGCCCGCATACACCTTCGGGCTGAACACCAGATCCGCGTTGATCGCGCCAAGTCGCCGACGCACCGCTGTCTTCTCAGCCTCCGAAATCGTGCGATCCCGCAGCAACTCGCTCATCACCTGCCTGGCCTGCACCAGCTCATTCCGCTGCACCATGCGCTCGGCATCGGCAAACCGCGTCGAGTAGTTTGGCGCAGGTGGATTCGAAATCGGCACCTGCGCTGGCGGCGGAGTACCCTTCTCTGCTTCCCTCGGCTGCCCGCCAGTGTTCGTCGCCAGCACTTCGCCCTCTGGCCTCGTTCCGTTCGTCCCTTGCTGCTCCAGACCCTCTCGCAGCAGGTTCCGCCTGGGCCTCTCGTCCGCTTGCTCGATCCCCACCGGAGGTGGAGGCGGGCTCGTCTGATCATCACTCGCCCGCGCGCCTGAACCCTGCTCGATAATTTTCGGATGCGTCCCCATCGGATCGCGGATCGCTCGAGGCAGCACCTCTTCATGATTCCCTTCCACCAGCCTCGTTTCCGAAGGCGTTCGCTCGTCGCTCGAGCCAACAACCCCAAACGCCCAGAGCAGCCCATACACCAGGAGCCCACAAAGCACCACGCCGCCCCCAATCACCATCAACCCGGTAGGGCTGCGCCGACGGCGCCTGCGCGATGAAAAACTGCGCCCGGCTGAACTCGACGTTCGTGCTGACTGCGAGGGAAGCGCCATGAATCAACTCACCTTTCCAATGCTCCGCGAACAACCGCAACACCACGTTCGGTCACGATCCGCTCGACTTTCTCGTCCCACGGGTCGCGAGGCACACAGGCCACCACCCGATTCTCGAACACCACCCCGACACGCCGGACCTCAGGCCCCAGACGTGACAAAAACCGGTCATAAAACCCCCCACCACGCCCAAGACGATATCCATCACGATCAAACCCAACCCCCGGCACAAGCACAGTCCCAATCTCAAGAATCGGCACAACCTCGCTCCCGCCTTCAGGCTCTCGCACACCATACCGCCCCGTCACCAGCGAATCCAGATTGCCCACACGCCCCGGTGCCATCTCCCCAGCACTCCAATCCACCATCGGCACACAAACACAACGCCCCCGCGACAGCAACCACTGCATCAAATCATCAATCCGAGGCTCATCACCCAGCCACAAGTACGCCAGAACCCCCTTTTCATCCTCCGAGCACACCTCGCGCAGTGACTCCACGATCGCCGCCTCTGCCTGCGCCCGATCCGCCGGAGGCTCGATGGCACGCAACGACGCCCGAACCTCAGCCTTCGTCGGTCTGTTCTGGCTCATCCTGCTGCCGCCTCTCCCTCAGTTGACGAATCTCGATCAGCCGCTGCTTCAGGATTCTCTCAGCCCCCTCTTCGGTGGGCTCAAAATATCTCTTCGCCACGCCCAGGTAATCCTGCCCCGTCACCTTCCCAGCCACTTTGTGGCTGTACTCATACTTCTCGCCCTCGCGCTTGCGCATCTTCACGCCTTTGCCCGATTCATCCGCGATCGGCGACGAGTTCGGATCCCGCAAGTGCATCGGCACCGGCAGCACCCGCCCCTCGCGCACATCCGCGATGGCTGCCTCAATTGCTACATACGACGCGTTGCTCTTGGGCGCAAGTGCCAGATACACCGCTGTCTGCCCCAGAGTGATGCGACACTCGGGCATGCCGATCCGCTCGCACAGGCTCCAGCACGCCTCGGCAATCACAATCGCCCTGGGGTCCGCATTGCCGATGTCTTCGCTCGCCAGAATCGCCAGCCGCCTCGCAATAAATCGAGGATCCTCGCCCGCCTCGAGCATGCGCGCAATCCAGTACAACGCCGCATCCGGATCCGACCCGCGAACACTCTTGATCATCGCGCTCGCAGCGTCATAGTGCCCGTCATCGCCATAGACCGCCACCTTTTCCTGGATCGACTCTTCCGCGATCTGCTTGTCAATCACGATCGCCGCATCTGAAGCCCGACCCTGCTTCTGGCAACTGAGCACCGCCACCTCAAGAGCCGTCAGCGCACGCCGTGCATCGCCTTCGCTTTTGATCGCCCAGACCTCGACCGCCTCATCCGTCACCGTCAGGTCCAACGACCCATATCCCCGCTCCCGGTCCGCAATCGCCAGCCTCACAACCCGCGCAATTTCCTCAGTACCCAGAGACTCAAGCCGAAACAGCGTGCTCCGACTGATGAGCGCGCTGTTGACCGCAAACAGGGGATTTTCCGTCGTCGCGCCGATCAGGGTAATCAGCCCCCGCTCCACATCCCCGAGCAGCACATCCTGTTGCGCTTTCGAAAATCGGTGAATTTCATCAAGGAACAGAATCGTGCGCACACCAGTCGACTCAAGCGCCCCGGTCGCTTCGTCGATCACCTCGCGCACACGCTTGACCCCCACCGAAGCCGCGTTCTCGCGCACGAAGCGCCGTCGCGTCGCCCCCGCGATCACCTCAGCCAGCGTGGTCTTCCCTGTCCCCGCAGGGCCATGCAGAATCAGCGATGTAATCGCATCGGCCTGAATCATCCGGCGCAGCAGTTTCCCCTCTCCAAGAATCTGACCCTGCCCCACAAACTCGTCAATCGTTCTAGGGCGCATCCGCACCGCAAGGGGTTCAACCCCCCGCCGAACCTTCTCACGCGATGATGCCCACAGATCGCTCATTCAACATCCCAGAGTTTGCAAACTCTTGCATTCACAAAGATGCCCGCTCGATTGGCACCCGCTAACATGCCTGACCCATGGAGCTCGTCGTCTGGGCAATTCTGGTGCTCATATCCCTGCTTTTGGTGGGTCTGCTCTCCCGTTGGATTCACGATAACCCCAGCGGCGACTTCGAGTCCGGCGTGCTCTACCGCGTGGGGCGCCTGTACGTTCGCCTCGTCCACCGCCTCAAGGTCAATGGACAAGATCATATCCCAAACACACGCGCGCCAGGCCCGTTGATCGTCATTGCCAACCACACCGCCGGCATCGACCCGATTCTGATCCAGTCCGTCTGCCCCTTCGAGATCCGTTGGATCATGGCTCACGACATGCGCGAGCCACGCCTCGAGTGGTTCTGGCGCTGGAAAAAAATCATCTTCGTCAGCCGCGGCGAGCAGCAAAGCATGGGGCTGCGTCGCGCGCTCGATCACCTCAAGCTCGGTGGCGTGCTCGGGATCTTTCCCGAAGGTGGGCTCGAACGACCGCCACAACAAATTCTCCCGTTCTATCCAGGCCTCGGGCTTCTGGTTCGTAAATCGGGCGCGCGCGTCTTGCCCGTGTTCATCGATGGCACGCCACAGGTCGATCCCGCCTGGGCCAGTCTCTGGCACCCGAGCCATTCATCGGTCACCTTCAGCCCACCAACAACGCTCTGCCACCTGCCCGCAGCCGAAATCTCAACAACCCTGCGACAGCAGTTCCTCGATCTCTCGGGCTGGCCCGCGAACGACACCCCGGCCCAAGTGGACGGCGACACCCAGAAGGTTCCCGGGTGCATGGGCAAGACCGCATCAACAAGCAAGCACCGTTCAGTCGCCTGAACCCGAAGCCGCCCGTAATGTGCGCACCTGTTCGAGCAGCCTCCTGTTGCGCTCGCGGTCAGGCTCGATGCGCGTCATCGCTTCGATATGCCGCTCCGCCGTCTCATAGTCTTTGAGCAGCAGAGCGATCCTGGCAGCCAGTTCGCGCTGATTCGGATCGAAGGGTGCAATCTGAGTCGACCGCTCAGCCTTGGCGGTCGCACGTTCCAAGTCGTCGGCTTCAAAGTACAGCCTCGCCAATTCGGCTGCGAATACTGCCGAATCCGTCGTGCGCACATCCAGAAACTCCAGGTGCTCGATCGCGCGGAAATACTCCTCGGGCTCCGACCTGCCCAAGTACCAACGTGCCAGCAACCGATGCGGCAGATCGTCGATCGGACGCAGACTCGCGTAACGCTCAAGGTGCGGCACCAGCGCTTCGGTCGGATTCCCTCCCGCCAGCTCAACCTCGGCCAGAATCAGCGATTCGAGAACATCCGGATGATCCGAGTGCTCGCGCGCCAGCGACCGCAGCGCCTCGAGTCGCTCCGCAGCCGAAGGCGGCACTTCTCGCTGCGACCACTCGGTCATCAGTTCTTCGAGCAGGTCATCCAGACTGGGCGTGCCGACGGGCTGCCTAAGCCCGACACTCGTCAGCTCCTCGCCTGCCCAATCCTTGAACCGCGCGAGAAACTGCTCATAATCAAGCCCAAGCACGCGTCGGAACGCTTCTTCCTCGGGAACGCCCGTGGCGGCTTCGTCCATCAGCGTCAAGGGCGCCTTGGGCCCCCAACCTTCGATGATGAACTCGTACATCCAGTGTCCCTGCGCATAGGCCTGCGCACGATCTGTCGGTTTGCGCGGTCGAACAAACGCGAAGTTGATCTCGCGCATATCAAAGAGCATCCCACCGTCATACGCCGATGCGAGCAACTTCCAGGTCGAAGCTGCGCGCGGCGCATCCTCAACATACACCGCCGCTGCTTCGGTCAACCAATGAGCAATGCGATTCTTGGTGCGCGAGAGCGAAACTGTGTGCGCGTACTCGTGCTGCAGCACCCGAGGCCAGTCATACGGCCCGGCCATCGAACCCACGCCACCCTTGGGCGCTTCCATTGCGATGACAGGTCCGGTCGAGGCCGCCATCGTATGAATGCTCGGCATGCCGGTGATGCGCACGCTGAACCATTCATGGTTGGGCATCAGTTCAATAACCGTCCGCCCCTCAGGCTCGTGATTCATCCCCCCCGGTCCATCACCACACACCCTTGCATGGATGCGCTCCAGAACCGGCAGCATCTCGTGAGCCAGAATCTCATCCACACCCGGGCGATAGCGCACGATGAAGTGTTCGCTCTCCACACGCCCGTACGACGCCAGTTGTTCGATGAGTTTGAGGCTGTTGGAGGCTCGCGCGTTGAACGGGTCGAGTTCCATCGCATGCTTGAGCGCTTCGAGCGCCTGCTGGTCATCACCCGATTGCATCGCCAGCAGCCCGAGTTCGATGTGCGGTGCAGACCACTTGGGCATGCGGCGAATCGCCTCAGTCAGACTCACCGAAGCCGCGCCATATTGCCGCGTCTCGGCCTGCACCCGCCCGACCTCGTAGAGTGCAAGTGGATGGCCGGGGCTCAGCAAATCGAACAGCCGGAGCAACTCGCTCGTGCGCTCGAAGTCATACACCCCCGCCGCAGCAGCGGCCGCAAGCGCAAGCCCCCGACGATGCTGCGGAAACGATCCCAGCAACTGCTCGATCGGTTCATCCGCTTCGTGCGCCTCACGCTGCCGCAGCAGAGCGCGAGCGCGAATCTCCATGGCCTGCGGCGAGATCGAATCGAACTCGCTGGCGAGTTCATCAAGCGCCTGGGCAATCTGCTCGGCAGCCTCGAAATTGAACCCGTCGACCTGCAACTGCCCGATGATCGCCAGCGCCCCCGCACAGCGCGGATTGAGGCTGAGCGCTTCGCCCGCTGCCTGGAGCGCCTGCGCTCGATTGTGCCTCGAATAGAGCAATTCGGCCTCGGCCAACCGCACCGGCCACGCCAGACGATCGAGTTCGTCTCTGGCCTTGTTCAGCAGCGAGAGAACCTGGCGATACTCGGTCCCGCCTGCACGCAACGAGCCGCGAATCTGCATCCGCAGCAGGAGGCCGCGCACGCCATCAACCAGTTCCTCAGCCCCGAGCACCTCACCGGCCATCAGCGTCACGAGACTGCCGAGCACTTCATCCGCTTCTTCGAACCTCCCCAGCCCCGCGAGCGCATCGGCTCGCAGACGCAGGCCACGCACCGAACCATCGCTCGCGAGCAGCTGAACCGCCTCCTCGAGTTCACCTC
This sequence comes from Phycisphaeraceae bacterium, assembly GCA_019636795.1. Classification (NCBI taxonomy): domain Bacteria; kingdom Pseudomonadati; phylum Planctomycetota; class Phycisphaerae; order Phycisphaerales; family Phycisphaeraceae; species Phycisphaeraceae bacterium. The sequence goes on along the minus strand of JAHBWW010000001.1, from coordinate 556,910 downwards.
GCTCGACCATGCCTTCAGCCCGATCGAGAAACGGCGCATCTTCACCAAGCACGTCGTGACCAATCGCCCCGACCATCAATGCCGCCCGCGCACGCCGGGTCGGTGTATCAAGGTCGTCTTGCATCCACACGCCGTGATACACACGCAGGTCGCGGCGCTCTTCGGGCGTCAGATACTCGGCCTCGATGCGCTGCGTCACAGCTGGCGACAACGGCGGAAGACCCTGTGCAAGCCCAGGACTGCTGACCAGCCCCAGGAATCCCAGCACGCCAACGAGATGGATCGACCAGCGCTTCATCGACGCGTCTCGTCCATGACTTCGACGTGGTACCCCTCGCCCGCTCCGGGTGTTTCGACGCTGAACACGTCGGCCCCGATCTTCTCCCTGGTTTCATTCACATCGACTCTGAACAGTTCAAACACATCGATATCACCCAGCGGGTCGATCGACATCGACGCCCGAGGCAGCAGCGTGCGCGCGTCGTACCACACCCGGATCAACGCAAAATCCTGCACCTGCCGCAAGCCCGGCTTAGGAGTCAGCATCAGCTGCACCGTGCCTTCGAGGTTGCGCCCCAGCGCCCGCAGCATCGCATCGCGCGATTCGTCGTACGCATCGCTCAAGCCGTCGGACACTTCGCGCAGTTCGGCTGTGAAGTACACCTCCATGTCTTCGCGCTTCTGACCGACCGGGACGAAGAAAGGCCCCTCGCCGACGCGCAACGGGTCGTACGTCTCGCCCGATCGCACCATGCGGCGTTTGATGAACTGCCGCTCGGTCGGGTTCTTTTCGACGAGCCATTCCCCGTCGAACACCCACACCTGCTCCTGCTTGTCTCTGCGGCCGCCCACGATCATTTCCGTGAATCGCACAGCAACCCATCGCCGGCGTGCAGGTACCATGCCCGAATCATTTGCTGCCGCGCTCGTCTCTCGTGGCGGATCCGTCTTGAAGTACAACTTTCCGATGCGCGTTTGCACATCACCCTGAATCTCGAACAACCGTGTGTACCGAATCTCGGATGCAAAAGTGCGAATATCGCGGTCCGCGATCTCGAGCGCTGTGAGCAGCTCCGCCGCGTCCTTGAACGTTCTGGGTTCGCTCGCCCGAGGCAGCACCGTCTCGTCATCGCGTTCTGCCCCGCCCGCAGCCGGCGCAGCGCCACCGCCGCCCGAAAGCAGCCCAACGAAAAACAGCACGACCTGAATCCATATCAACACGACTCAGCCCACCCTTTCATACTCGCTCCATCACTAGCCGTCAGTACCAACGCTGTCCCTGACACGTTATTCGGCCCGCTCGCTCAGGAAACTGCGAAGAATACCCGCAGCCGCGATGGCATCCCGCCGACGCTTCTTCTGATCCCGCGTCAACCCCGAACGCGACATGCGTTCATCCGCATCGGCGGTGCTCAGTCTCTCGTCATGCACATGCACCACCCGCAGCGTCCTGCGGGCCACTCGTTCGGCAAACAATCGTATCTTCGTCGCGGCCGGGCCTTCCGATCCATCCATGTTCAGCGGCAGCCCCATCACCAGTTCGCCCGCCGAGCCTGCCGGACCAAGCTCGCGCAGCGCAGCCTTCTCGATCGCCAGGAGCAGGTCTTCGCCTCCGTTTCTTTCGAGCGGGACTTCGATCAGACCGCACGGGCTGGCGATGCCCGTCACACTGTCGCCCAGCGCGAGCCCCGTTCGCCGGTCTCCAAGATCAATCGCCAGATATCGCATGCCCCATTTGGCCTTTCGCTCACCAGCCTACACCAGATCAGTTTCGACATCCAACGCATCATCGCGCCGGCTTCGGCCCTGCTTGGCGCCCGCTGTCAGTCGCTCGCGCAGCGTGCTCCGATTCCACCAATCGCGCGAGCCCACCGCGACCACCCTTTGATCCTCCATCACAATCGCGCTCGTGGCCCATGGCATGCCCGAGCGATAGTCCGGCGCGACTATCAGCACCGCACGATGCGCCAGCACGTCCATCACCCGGTCGGCGTCGGCCCGCTCCAGTGCCGTCAGGAGCGCCATGTCAAACGCGATCAGTTGTGCCTCGCTCCTCAGGATCGGACCGATCTGCAACAGCACACGCGCCACTTCGCTCAGCCCGTTCCACGTCTCATCGTCAACAATGCCATCAAGCGCAGCACGCACTTCGCTCGCACATTCAAGCCTCTCTGCGATTTCACAGACCCACGCGTCCTGGCCCGGCTCGCCTGCCGCGAGCGTACCGTAGCGATCCCCGCGCGGGCGATAGCGCCTGCCGACAAATGCGGTTGCTCGCACCACTTGAGCCCCGCTTTCTGACGCAGCCGCCAGCGCGTCGAGCACATCGCCCGCGGTCAACCGCGACAGAGTATGCCCCGAGTAAATCTGCACCGCAGAGCCCGGCGCGATCTCAACGCGCTCGCCATCGCACTGCACGACAATCGGAAACTCGGCCCTCTTCGCAACGGCCGCGCCAGAAAGTTCCGCGCCGCGCTCGATGAACCTCATATACGCTGCCACCTGCGTGTACAACCGGTTCAGCACCGAAAACGTCGCAATGACTCCCTCAGCACGCCCCAATATCTGCACAAGCACCACGACAAACGCGATGATCTGTGCCCAGTCCATCGCGCCACTCAAAGCCCGCGACCCGAGCACCACCAGCACATATCCCAGCACAAGCGGTCGGAACGATGATGTAATCAGCACCGCGCGATCGGCGGTGAGCGACATGTCGTCATACGCGCGAAAATAGTCGGCCACCGCCGGGCTCGCGCGATACTGGCTGATGGCCGCTTCGCACAAGGTCTTGTTGGTCACGCTCGTCTGATCAACTGTATCAATCGCCGAACCGGCCGCACGCCCAAACCCGGCAGCTGCGGACTCATAAAAAAGCCTCGCCGATCGACGCACGCTCTTGTTGAACTTCCACAGCACAGGCAACGGCAGAAGCATCGCCGGCACAAGCCACAGTGTCGCTCCAAAATCTATGTACACAAGCGCGCCGAGCAACACCACAATCTGCACCAGCGGGTGAAACAGTTTGATCGCGCTCTCCGCCGACAACCCCATCAAACGCGAGCCACGCACCGCCAGTGTGCGGGGGCTTTCCAGGTCTCCACGATTCGCCCCCACCGGCATCTCGGCTACGACTCGAATCAGTCTCTCCACGCTGCGCTCTGTGCACGCACGCCCGATCGCTCGCGCACGCCGCGCCGACAGATAACTCGCACCCGTCGCGACCAGGAGCATCCCCGCAAGCACCGCGCTGACCACGATCAGCCCCGACATGCCCCGCTCGACATCGAACCACGCCCAATGGACCGAACCACCAGACTCACTCTTGCTCATCACGTTCAAAAACGACAACAGCGCGCCGATCGCCCCTGCCTGCGCCAGCGCGCCCACTAGCCCAAGCCCGATCACTGCCGCCGTATCCGCCTTGCGCATGCGCACCGCATCGAGCAGCAATACGCTGTATCGCCCGATCGCTGCCCTCGTGCCCAGGCGCGATGACCGTTCGATGACCGCGCTCTGCGCATCGCGCTTCACACCGTGTGCTCGGACGTCGCGGCCGAACCACGTTCAATCGGAACCTGCACCACAGGCCTGACCGATCGCAGGCCCGGATCGGGCACCAACGCCGGGCCGTCGGCAAAGTGCCTCTGGATCCACTCGAAACTCAACAAAGACCAGATCAGCAATCGATGGTTCTGCCGACCCTCGAAGTGCTCGCTCAACCGATCCTGCACAAACCGCGCCTCAAACCAGGGCCTCGTCGTCGTCTGCGTGTCCAGCAGAATCGACTTGATGTAATCCATCGAAGGCCCACGATACCAGTTCTCATCCGGCGGGCTGAACCCCTGCTTGCGGTTGTACACAAACTCGCGCGGCAGGTACCGCTCCATCGCCCGGCGCAGAACATGCTTGCCATCCGCCGAATCGATGAACTTCCCGCTGCTCTCGCCGCGCAGCCCATCCATCTTCAACTTCACCGCTGGCGAAATACGCCACGCAAGCTCCGCCAGCGCGTTGTCAAGGAACGGCACCCGCGTCTCAAGACTGTGCGCCATCGAAATATGATCGTCCGTCACCAGCAAACCATGAAGAAACGTTGCCGCTTCAAAGTACAGTGCTCGATGCGTCAGGTTCTCCGCCCGGCCGAACGCACCGCTCCATTGCGGCGCATCCTGCATCACGGTCTCGAAGCGCCGCCGAGGTTCATCAAGGTGCATGTGCAGATCACCGGCAAACAACCCCGCCATCTGGTCGGGAGGCAGCAGTCGATGCCACGACCGCAAGATTGCATCATCAAACTCTTGCACTCCCGCTGTGGCAAATGCTGCCCGATACCGCCACGGATATCCCGCAAACAATTCGTCTCCGCCGGTCCCCGCGAGGCAGACCTTCACAAACCGACTCGCAAGCTTCGCAACATACCAATTCTGATGGCACATCCCCACGCGAGGATCGTCCATGTGCCACGTCAATCTCTCCATCGCGGCCGGCATGTCGCCCGCGTGCAACACCACGTCATAGTGCTCGGTCTGCAACAGGTGGCTCAGTTGCTCAGCCATCCGCCGCTCGTCAAACCCCTGTTCGATCCCATTCACATTCGTCAGATCGAACCCGCCCGTAAACGTGTGCAACCGATCGATCGTTTTGCCAGCGACCGCAACAATCGAGCCCGAATCCATCCCGCCCGAGAGATACGACCCCACCGGCACATCGCTGATCAACTGCTGCTGCACCGCCCGCCCGAAGTGCTCAGCCACGAGCCCGACACAACGATCCTCGTCTTCCATTGCGCCGTCCAGCGCCGTCGCCATCGAGTGATACTGCACAAGCTTCGGCTGGCGCCCCGAGCCGGGCTCAACACGCAACATCTCCCCAGGCTGCAGAATCGAAACATTGCGCCAGATCGTCTGCCGCGTAAACGTATTCTGAAATGTCATGTACTCGACCAGCGTCGCCGGGTCTATTTCCGGCTTGAGAATGCGGCTGCCAAAGAGCGCCTTGGCTTCGCTCGCAAACAGCAGCGTGTCGCCGACCATTGCGTAATACACCGGCTTGACGCCGAAGCGATCGCGCACCAGCGTCATCGAGTTATCACGCCGATCATAAATGGCAAATGCGAACATGCCATCGAGCATCTTCACACATTCGGGGCCGTACTCTTCCCAGAGCGACAGAATGACTTCCGTGTCTGTCCCGCTGCGAAAGCGATATCCGCGCGCCTCAAGATCCGCTCTCAGTTGCGGAAAGTTGTAGACCTCCCCGTTGTGCACGATCCACAGCATGCGGTCAGACGTGCACATCGGCTGATGACCCGCCGGCGAAAGGTCCAGGATCGCAAGACGCCTGTGCCCGAACCCAACCGTAAACTCGCGCTCCGCCAGTTCGGTCCGCGAATAGTCACCGCCAAAAATCGGCAGATGCTCGTTGATGTGCCTGAACTCGGCATCCGCAAATCGCGCCCACGACGAGCCTCGCCCCGTGTCGCTGCTGCCATGATGAAAAAAAACATACCCCGCGTCATCAGGCCCGCGATGCGCAATCAGGTCGCACATCCGCTTAGGCGTATTCGGGTCAATCGGTCGGCCGCTCAGGCTCACGATCCCTGCGATGCCACACATGCGAGCGCACCCCTTATCTCAAATCAATCGTTGTCCGGCCCGTCCGTTCGATCACGACGCCAGCACGCCCCCTGAAGCACGCTGCTTGTTCGACAGCGCTTCTTCATTGTTGCGCCGCCACTCGATCAGACTCTGCATCCCGTCACGCAGATCGACCCCCCACTTGAAACCCAGGTCCGCCTCCGCAGCCTTCGGACACCCGATCCGGTTCGTCACAAAGGTCAACCCGGCCTTTTCATACTCGATCTCGAGCTCGCTGCCCGTCAGATCAAGCAACAGTTGCGTCAAGTCCTTGATGCTCGTCCCGATGCCGCGCCCGACGTTGTAGTTCTTCCCGTTCACATCCGACTGCATCGCCAGCACGTTGGCCCGCGCAACATCCGTCACATGCACAAAGTCGTACTGCTGGCTCCCGTCGCCATAGACCACCGGCGAGCGCCCGCTCTCGATCCGATCAAGAATTTTGTGCATCACCGCGATGTACGCGCCCTTGTAGTCCTGCCGCGGGCCATAGACATTCATATACCGAAGACCGGTCCAGTTGAGCCCGTATCGCTTGCCCAGACTCTTGAAAAAGTGCTCACCCGCAATCTTCGTCGCGCCATAAAACGTGTCGTTGTTGTACGGGTGATCCTCCGTCATCGGAAGTTCGACCGCATCGCCATACACCGACGCCGATGACGAGTACACCACGCGCTCGACCTTGTTGCGAATCGCTGCCATGATGACGTTGAACGTGCCGCGCACATTCACATCGAACGCTGTCTGCGGATACTCGTGGCACTGAAGAATCCACAACGCTGCAAGGTGAAACACCCCGTGGCACCCTTCCATGGCGCGGTTCAGGATGTCTTCGTGCAGAACATCCCCCCCGTGTGGCGAGATGGTCACACGCGGGTCCGTCAGCGCCTCAGCCAAGTTGTCATACGACCCCCGAAAGAAGTTGTCGTACACGACCACTTCCCCCACGTCGGTTTTGAGCAACTCATCAACCACGTGGCTGCCGATCAACCCGGCACCACCGATCACCATGACCTTTTTTCCCGAAATGTTCACAGATGAATCTCCAGTAGGAGCGTGCGCTTCAGGATCGAGGCTACGACCAAGCCGTCAAGTTGTCAATTGCGCAAGACTTCCGCGCCCACGCTGCACCGGCCCGGTAGAGTCCTCGCTCATGTGCGGCCTGGTCACCATTCTTGCCCCCTCCCCACAACCCGATCTGGGTGATCTCGCAGCCCAGATGCTCACCCGCATCGCCCACCGCGGCCCCGATGGAACCGGAATCCAGACCTTTACCCAGCACTCCCGGGTCGCCCGCGGGCAGCCCGCGACCCTTGCCCTTGCGCACGCGCGACTGGCGATCCAGGACACCACTCCATCGGGCCTCCAGCCCATGTCCACCCCCAGTGACCGCCAACATCTCTCCTTCAACGGCGAAATCTACAACTTCCACGAACTTCGCACCCAACTCAAGCACTCGGGCGTGCGCTTCCGCACCCGTACCGACACCGAAGTCGCACTCCACCAACTTACGAAACTCGGACCCGACGCGCTTAACAATTTTGATGGCATGTTCGCCCTTTTCTTTCTCGACCTCGACCGCAACTCCCTCCTGATCGCGCGCGACCAGTTTGGAATCAAGCCTCTTTATTCCTGGCGCGCCCCTGGCGGCCATCTCTGCCTCGCCAGTGAAATCAAAGCCTTTACGGCACACCCTGAATGGGTGGGCACGCTTCATGTCAATCGCAGCCTCGACTACCTTAATCGGGGACTCATTGATCACAGTTCCTCTACCCTTTTTGAGGGTGTAACCCAACTCCCCCCCGGATCGTTCGTCCAACTCGATCTGAGCCAGCCAGCCGCCCAGCCAGCCGCATGGAATGTTCGCGACTGGTACTCGCTCCCAGACCGCCCCCGCCGCAACGGCTCGGTGATCGACGAGCTGCGCACCAGTGTCGAACGACGGCTTCGCTCGGATGTACTCGTCGGCTCATGCCTCAGTGGCGGGATCGATTCGTCGGCTGTCGTCGCGCTGGCCAGCACTGCCCTGCATGCAACCGATACTTCAAACTCTCTCATCGCCGTCCACGCCCGCACCCGCAACGCGGGTCTGGACGAGAGCGCCTTTGCCACGCTTGTCAGTGAACAGTCGGGCTGTCAACTTCACGTCATCGAGCCGCAGGGCAGCGAACTTTTCGACCGACTCGACGAACTCGTCTGGGCGCAGGACGAGCCATTCGGGTCGCCATCGATCTTCGCACAGTTCAAGGTCTTCGAGCATGCACGCCGACTCGGCATCAAGGTCATGCTTGATGGTCAAGGTGCCGACGAAACATTCGGCGGGTACCACGCCTTCTTCAAAGCCGCGCTCGCTGAACATCTCCTCGCCCTTCGCCCAGTCGCAGCATGGTCGCACGCACGCGCGGTCGCACGCCTGCACAGCACCCCGATGTTCCGACAGCTTGCCCAAGCCATCGCCTCGCTCCTTCCGTCCGGCATGCGGGCTTTGGGCCGCCCGTCGCCGATTGCTCGCCTCGACCAGTGGCGCGATCCGTTCGACACTGCACCGCACGGCTGGCGCAGCGTGCGCGCGTTGTCCCTTGACCAAATCTCGCACAGCAGCCTGCCCATGCTCCTGCATTTCGAGGACCGCAACTCCATGCATTTCGGCATCGAGGCACGCGTTCCCTTTCTCGCTCCGAGTCTTGTCGAACTCGCGCTGAGCCTTGATGCCACCGACAAGATCGACGCAGGTCTGACCAAGGTCGCTCTGCGCGGCGCACTGCGTTCCATTGTGCCCGATGCCATCCTCGATCGCACAGACAAGGTGGCTTTTGCCACTCCCGAAGCGCTCTGGATGCAGCGCGACCCACGCACACCCCAACTCCTCGAACGCGGGCTCGACGCCACTCGTTCGTGGCTGAGCGATGCAACCCGCCATCGACTCCGGGCGCAAGCTTCTGGCGCACTTCCCTACGACAACGCGGTGTGGCGCGTGATCTGCTTCGGCGCGTGGCGAGAACGATTCAACGTGGGCGAGCCATGAGCCTCACTTGAGCGCGCTCGGCACATGCTCGTGCAGTTTTTTCAGATCCTGTGCCCGATCCCGCGGCATCACCAGTGTTGCGTCCGGCGTCTGGATCACAATCAGATCATCACACCCGAGCAACGAAACCGTGTGCCCGATGCGGCCTGACGTCACCACGAGATTTCCTCGACTGTCCTCAAAAATCGCATGCCCAGGCCCCGAAACGCGGTTCAGATTTTCATCCGGTTCAATCGTCTCGCCATAGGCCGGCCAACTCCCGACATCGAGCCATTGCACATCCATCCGCACGCCACAAATACTCACGCTCGAGTCGTTCGAAGCCGGCTCCATAATCGCATAGTCAACGCTGATCTTCGGCAGCGTCGGGTACACAGCCTCAAGCACCGCCCTTTGCCGATCCGTCCCCCAAGCCTCGGCGATCTTCATCAGCCCCGCATGGCTCTCGGGTCGGTGTCTGGCCAGAAGATCCAGAAATGTGCGCGCATGAAATACAAACATGCCCGCATTCCAGAAAAACCTTCCGCTCTCGACATAGCGCGTCGCGTCGGACAGCGCCGGTTTCTCGACAAACCTCGCCACGCGAAACCCGAGCCCTTGCGTTCCATTTATCGCCTCAGCCTGCTCGATGTACCCAAACCCAGTCGCTGCAAACGTCGGTTTGATGCCAAACGTCACAAGTCGCGACGCGTCCCCTTCCACCAGTTCAAAGCCAGTCTCGACCGCGCGATGAAACACTTCGATCGGCTCGATCAGATGATCGGCTGTCAGCACCGCAAACACCGCGTCCGGGTCGCGCTTGGCCAGCACCGCAGCTGTGAGACCGACCGCGTTGACCGTATCGCGCCCCATGGGTTCGCCGAGGATCTGCTCATCGCTGAATCCCGGAACCGTGGCGAGAATGGCCGTCCGATAGGCTTCGCCCGTGCAGATGAAGCGATGTTCGCGATCGACAAGCCCTTCAAGGCGTTCGGCTGCCAGTTCGAGAAGCGAGGCTGCCACGATTCGGCCCGGGCGATCAATGAACTGAATAAGTTGCTTGGGAAGTCCCTGCCGAGACACCGGCCAAAGCCTCGTGCCCGAACCGCCAGCCATGATCATCGCGTAGCGCATAGAGCCACTATACCCACCACACCCTGCACCGGCCGCACATTATCACCCCCGCGCACTGATGAACTGGGAAAGTACGCACACCTCGGAGGCGCGTGCCCAACACGCTCTCATTAGATCGCGGGCCAAACCCACGAATGCGGCGCATCTTTGTCTCGGAGGGCACACCGATGCGTCCCGACGACACCACTCAGAACCGCGTCAATCACGTTCAAGGCACCACACAACCCGACGCTCGACGTCCGTGGCTGCGTGGTCGCCCCATCGAGTCCTTCCGCGCCGATCTGCGCGCACACTTCGATCGCTGGCGCAACATCGAGCGTCAGACGTCGACAACGCCGCACACTTCCTGACGTGCCTCAATTCTTGGCGTTCTTGGGCAGACTCGCCAGAATCTGATCCACAAGCCCGTAGGACTTCATTTCGCCGTCATCAAGCCAGAGATTGCGGTCGCAGTCCGTCTCGATTTTTGAGGTCGGCTGCCCCGTCGCGTCCGAGTAAATCTTGTACAATCGGTCGCGCAGGCGCAGCATCTCGCGCGCCTCGATCTCGATGTCGGTTGCCTGCCCTTCCATCACGCCCGAGATCAGTGGCTGGTGCAGCAGGTTTCGGCTGTTCTTGAGCGCGTAGCGCTTACCCCTGGTTCCGGCCGCCGCAATGACCGAGCCCATGCTCGCCGCCTGCCCGATGATGTATGTACACACATCCGGAGCGATGTACTGCATCGTGTCGACGATCGCCAGACCCGCCGTCACCGAGCCGCCCGGCGAGTTGACATACACGTGGATGTCCGCCTCGGCATCTTCGTTCTGCAAGAACAGCAGCTGCGCCACCACCAGATTGGCCATGTCGTCCATCACCGGACCAGTGACGAACACGATGCGGTCCTTGAGCAACCGGCTGAAGATGTCGTACGCTCGCTCCCCGCGACCGGTCTGCTCCACCACGATCGGGACCAGCGTGTTTGACCTTGAATGCATGAGTGTTCCTTTGCTCCTGACTCCAACTGACTCTTGTCCGTGTCACGCACTACGACTGGGCTGCTGCCTTCGGCGGCGACGACAGCACCTCGTCCACCAGCCCGTACGCCTTGGCCTCGGTCGCACTGAAGTACTTATCGCGCTCCGAGTCCTTCGTCACCTGATCGATCGTCTGCCCCGTGTGCTCCGCGATGATCTGGTTCAGAATCTTCTTGCTCTTGATGATCTGCTCGGCCTGCAACCGAATGTCCTCGGCCTGCCCCGTCACCCCGCCATAAGGCTGATGGATCATCACCTTGGCGTGCGGCAGAATAAACCGGCGCCCCTTCTGCCCCGAAGTCAGAAGCAACGCTGCCCCCGAATACGCCCGCCCGATGCAGTATGTCGCGATATCGCTCGACAGGAACCGCATCGTGTCATAAATCGCCAGCGTGTCATCCACAGCCCCCCCAGGCGAGTTGATATACAGGCTGATCTCCTGACTGCGACGCTGATTCTCCAGGTAGAGCATCTGCATCATCACACGGGCCGCGGACGCATGGTTGATTTCCCCGATCAGGAAGACGATCCGGTTTTCGAGGAGCAACTCGTCGATCGTCATCTCGCGGGTTCGCTGATAGTTGATGTTTGCTGCTGGCATGGTCTCCCTCGTGTACCCGAGACACCCTTTTTCAGGGAGTGCCTTCCGGCGGGGTCAAAACGCTTGACGCCGGAGCCACTCCCCGGCGAAACTCTCGATCGGCTCTCCGACCCCTATGGCATGATAGGGAAACCCAAAGAAGAAAGACTGTGAGGCCGACGCGCAGGTCTCGCTCTTGAGGCGTTCGGCCCGCGTTGCCCTACCCGGTGCGGCGCACTAGCATGCACGTTCAATAAGTCGATGTGTCGCGGCCTCGCAGTTCTCGGTCCATACTTCGGGCCAAAAGGGGGATTCTGGCTTTGCCAACAGCGGTAATCAGTGACATTCATGGCAACGCCGAAGCTTTGCGCAGGGTCCTCGAAGACATCCACGACAAAGGGATCGAGCGCATCATCAACCTCGGCGATGTCGTGGGCTACGGCCCCGACCCCCTCGAAGTTGTCGATCTCGTCCGCCAACACTGCCAGTGGACCCTCATGGGCAATCACGACTTCGGGGTCCTTTACGAACCAACCAACTTCAACCCGGTCGCCGAATCCAGCGCCTTCTGGACGCGCCGACAGTTCGACGCCGAGACCAACCACGAACTTCGTGCTGCTCGCTACGACTTTCTCGGCCGATTGCGGGTGCGCGTCGTCGAAACCCCACCCGATGGAACTATTCCCGTGCTCGCGGTCCACGCCTCCCCGCGCCGACCGATCAACGAGTACATTTTTCCTGACGATGCGACCGACGCGCCTGACAAGCTCGAATCGATCTTCGAGCGTGTCGATCGCATCGCACTGGTCGGGCATACGCATGTGCCGGGCGTTTTTACGAGCGAGCCGGACTTTTACTCGCCGGATGAACTGGGCGAAAATCGCACCTACCAGTTCTCGCCCAGCGAGAAATGCGTCATCAATGTCGGATCGGTCGGGCAGCCTCGGGATCAGGATCCTCGTGCCAGTTACGCGATCCTCCACCCCGATCGGGTCGAGTTCCGGCGCGTTGAATACAACGTCAAAGTGACGGCAGACAAGATCAAGTCGGTCGCTGATCTGCATGATTGGCTGGGCGATCGCCTGTTCGAAGGCCGGTAGTTGGCCGGTCGTCAGCCAGATCCATGAGAAAGTTTCGGCGTCAAAACGCGAATCAGGGGCTATCGTTGTCCCCGGCTCCACCCGCCGGCTGGATCCACACCATGGCGAGGAAGAACAACTCACCCATTCGCATCATTCTCCCGATCGCGGTCCTCGCGCTTGGGCTGTTCATCGCCATCATCGTCACGATCGGCCGCAAACCCGCAACGCCTCAGACGCCGGCACAAGCCCAGACCGGGAGCCAGACCGGGAGCCAGGTCGAGAATCAAGGCGAAAGCCCGCTTGCAACTCGGCAGCCAGATTCTGATCAGACGACCGACGCACAGCCAACTCCCATCACGACTGTCAGGCCAACCAACGCACCGATCGAAGGCCTTGCTGCACGGGTCTTCACCCAGCCACTGGGCACTGTTGTCATCGGCAGCGACGACCCCAATACCGGGTACGCGCTCGAAGTCCGTATTTCGGAACTGGGTGTCGGCATTGAAACGCTCACGTTGAGTGAGCACCGCCAGAACTTGACCGGGCAAGAGAAGATCGTTCTTCAGAGTCTTCACGAAATCGACACGGGGGCGGTCGGCATCGCGGTGCCTTATGCCCTGACATCGCTCATCGTCAATGGCACACGAGTGGACCTGACCAGTGGCCCGGCGGGCGAACCGGTCTGGCGCTTGCGCGAGGGTGCTCCGGCTGGTTCGTTCGAAGCGTTCATTGACGATGCCGCTGGCAATCCGGTCGTGCGCGTCGAACGCACCATCGACCTCGCGCTCGGTTCGCACGATCTGGCGATCCGTCAGCGAGCATTCAACCTGACTGACAAGCCTCTGGACATTCGCTGGATTCACACCGGCCCGATCAGCATGGACTCCGAAACCGGAGGCTACGGCGGAGACAAACGCCGCGTTCGCTTCGGGTTCTGGCTCAAGCCTCAATCGCAGGCTGGCGACCTTGCGGTGCTGAGCAACAACCACACCACCGATTTCGCGTCACTTGTCGGCGTGAAGAAGTCCAACGGTTCGTTCAGCGTTCCCGTCTCTGAACAAGTCTGGCCGAACGCCCTGAGCATCAAAGATGAGCATCGCCTCGTCTGGGTCGGCATGACCGGGCGGTACTTTGGCGTCTCACTGCATCCGCTGATCGACCCGGCTTCGACGGACAAAGTCTTTCGCGTGCAGAACGTCAAGCGCATCGCGGGCCTCGTGCCCGGCATGCCTGGCGGACTCAAGAAAAACGAGATTCTGAACAACACGGTTGTGGTCCTGCTCGTCGAGAGTGAGCCCGCAGTGGTAGCCCCTGGTACGAGTGCTCCCTTTGACCTTGGTGTGTACGCCGGCCCGCTGTCTCGCGCGAGCATCAGCAAAGAGACTGTCGCGCGCGTGATGGGTCTCGACGGGATGGTGCTCTACAACTTCGGCGGGCCGTGCGCTGTATGCACATTTCAATGGCTCGCGCGGGTGCTGCTCGATGTCCTGACATTCATCCATGGTCTGACGGGCGACTGGGCACTGGCCATTATTCTGCTCGTCGTGATCGTGCGCACCTGTTTGCATCCGGTCACGCGCTGGAGCCAGATCCGCCTTCAGAAGTTCGGCGTGCAGATGCAGGGCATCGCACCCAAGCAGCAGAAACTCCGGGAGAAGTTCAAAGACGATCCGAAGCGCATGCAGGCGGAAATGGGCAAACTGTGGAAGGAAGAAGGCATCAATCCGGCCGGCATGCTCGGGTGCCTTCCGATGTTCCTTCAGACTCCCGTCTGGATCGCGCTGTACGCCACGCTGTTCTTCGCTGTCGAACTTCGCCATCAGCCTGCGTTCTTCGGCGTGTTTCAGCAGCTCGGCGGCTGGACGTTCATGGCTGACCTCTCGCGATCGGACAACGCCATTCCGCTCGGGCGAACGTTCGATTTCGGACTGATGCAGATCGACGCGATCAATCTGATGCCGTTGCTGCTTGGTCTGGTGTTTTACTTCCACCAGAAGTTCCTGACCCCGCCGACGAGTGCGACGCTTACGCCCGAGCAGGAGTCGACACAGCGCATGGTCAAGATCATGAGCGTGGTCCTGTTCCCCGTGTTCATGTATGCCGCGCCGTCGGGGCTTGCGCTGTATTTCATCACGAACTCGACGCTGGCGATCGCAGAAAGCAAGTGGATTCGTGCGCACATGAACAAGCATGGCCTGCTCGATGCCGACAAGATCCGCGAACAGGCCAAGGCAAAGAAGTCGACGGGATTGCTTGCCAAACTTCAGAAGATGGCTGAAGAGCGTCAGTCGCAACAGCAGGCGAGCCAGCGCATGATGAAGCGTGTGCGCAATGTCGCGCCCGACCGCCCCGAGCGCACAGACCCGAAGTTCAAGCGTCGGAAGTGAGCGATGTTCACCGGCGACACCATTGTCGCGCGAGCGAGTGCTGCCGGAATCGGACGGCGAGCGATCGTGCGCCTCGCGGGACCTGCGACACCAGTTGCTCTTCGCGCCATCGGGATCGACGATCCTGGCCGACGCGGGGCCTGGCGCGTGCGGGCCAGATGCGACGCCTTACCCGACCTGCCGATGCTCCTTGTTCGCTACGTCGCGCCTGCGTCGTACACCGGCGAGGAAGCAGCCGAACTCGTTCTTGTGAACAGTGACACCCTGATCGAACGTCTCATGACTGTGCTGAGCACCGTGCAAGGCGTGCGCCATGCCGAGCCTGGCGAGTTCACAGCACGGGCGTATCTTGCAGGCAGACTCACGCTCGCGCAGGCAGAGGGGGTCGCGGCCAAGGTTGCTGCGCAGACCTCGGAGCATGTTGCAGCGGCCGAGCGAGTGCTCAGCGGGCGTGCGGGCGAAGAATACCGCTTGTGGGCTGACGAAATCGCATCGCTGCTGGCGCTGGTCGAGAGCGGCATTGACTTTGCGGAGGAAGAAGACGTTGTCGCGATCGGCGCCGGCGCATTGCGTGAGCGACTCGAAGCGCTCGCGGGCACCATCGAGGTAGCGACCGGAAGCGTCGCACCCGAGCCATGGAACGGGCCCGAGCCTCTCGTGGTGATTGTGGGCAAACCCAACGCGGGAAAGTCGAGCCTGTTCAATGCTCTGCTGGGGCACACGCGCGTGGTGGCGTCGCCGATCTCCGGCACGACGCGCGATGTCATCGTCGAACGATGGGTGCTCGACGCGCAGCACGCCGTGCTGCTGGCCGATTTACCGGGCCTGGATCTTGATGCGTGCGATGACCTCTCACTCGCAGCACAAGCCGGCGCGCGGCGCGCAATCGAACACGCGGATCTCCTCATCGCGTGCGATCCCGAAGGGGCGTTCGACTGGATTGATCCGACATGGCCCGAGAGGGTGCGTGTTCGCACCAAAGTTGACTCGCATGTCATATTCTCGCCCGAAATCCTGAGTGTGTGCAGCCTCGACGGGTGGCACCTCGAACGCCTGACCCACAAGATCGCGCTTTGTGCACACGGAAGTGTGCGAGCGGCCGATTCGACCCTGATTCCGCGTCATCGCGAGGTCGCGCGACGCGCGCACAGCAGCCTGCTCGCAGCGGCCGGCGTGTTGCAAGATCAGCCGGAACATGGACTTACAAATGCTGACCTGGTTGCTTCAAGTTTGCGGCGTGCCCTCGATCTCATTGGCGAACTTGCCGGGCGCATCACTCCGGACGACGTGATTGGTCGGATCTTTGCGCAATTCTGCATAGGAAAGTAATGCAAAAGCGCTCGCATTTGCCGAATCTATCTGGTACGCTGTGAGGCGCAGGAGACGGAATTTGAGCAGCGACTCCCCGACATCAACGGTCAAGCCACCCGACATCAAGCCGGAGGTGGCTCCTCCCGCGACGAATATTCTTCCGCCTTTTCACGTCATCTTGCACAACGATGATGTCAATGACTTCGGGTATGTTGTGATGTCTCTGATCTCTGTAACGCCTGTACGTGAAAAGCATGCTGTGCAGATCACGCAGGTTGCGCACGCCCGTGGGCGTTCGCTCGTCATGACGACCCACAAGGAGCGAGCGGAACTCTACCGCGATCGGCTCCGCAGTCGGCACCTGACGGCCACGATCGAGCCAGCGCTCTGAACTGCCCCTCCGTCGTCAAGGAAGTTTTCAAATTTTCGACGACTTTCATCGCATCGGGCCATCGTGCGCGGCTCTGGTTTCCCAGTGCATGTAAACGGGCGCAATCATTGCGCGATCACGGTCGAACCTGAACCGGCCTGGCACCCACAGCCGATGACCCTTGCTGCCGACCTGCCCCGCGCCGGTCGGAACCGAAAGGGCCGATCATGACGATGCGTCTGGGTGAACTGCTGGTCGAGCAAGGCTTGCTCACCGATGAACAACGTCGCCAGATCCTGCTCGCTCAGGAAGAGCATGGCCGACCATTCGGTGTGGTGGCTGAAGAGATGTTCGGCATCGACGCCCGCAGCGTCGAACAGGCCTGGGCGGTTCAGTTCTCACAGATGGCCGAGTGGATGGATCCAACCGTCGAAGCGGCATCGCCCGACGCATTGGCAGCAATCGACCGGCGCCAGGCATGGCAGTTCCGTATCGTGCCTTTGCGCTTCGAAGGGCGCGAACTGGTGGTCGCAACCGATACCCCGGGCCTGCCGCGTGCCATGCGGTTCGTCGGGTGGCGCATCCCCCACCCCTGCCGATTCGTTTTGTCCAATCCCGAGACCCTCGACGCTGCAATCCGGATGTACTACCCGATGGGAAACCTCGATCCATCGTCACTGGCCAAATTGGCCAAGGACGCCTTCGCGTCAGGCCGAGCGATACCATTGAGCGATGCACCATGAATCCCAGACTTTGCCTCCGGCTGACAGCGAGATCCGCACGGTCTCGTTTGTGAGTCTGGGTTGCCCGAAGAACCTGATCGATTCGGAGAAGATGCTCGGCCTGCTGGCTGAGGACGGGATTTTGCCCGTCTCTGCAGACGCATCGACGGATAACGAACACGACGATCTCTCGCTGGCGGGTTCGGAACAGGACTCCAGCGCGACCACAGGCCGCATCACGCCCGCCGACGCCGTCGTCATCAACACCTGCGGCTTCCTCGAAGCCTCGAAGCAGGAATCTCTAGGCGTGATCCACGATGCGATCGCTGCCAAGGAACGCGGCGAGGTCAAGCGCGTCGTCGTGGCCGGATGTCTGGTTCAGCGGCATCGGGCCAAGATGCTCGAATGGGCGCCCGGCATTGATGCCATGATCGGGGTGTTCGATCGGGAAAAGGTGCTTGAAGCGGTGCGCGGCATGAGCGGGGCCGATGTTCGAGTCGGCTCGGAACCAACCGCCGAGACTGCACCGAAGTACTGGATCCACGCCAACGCGCTGGTCAAAGCCCGCGACCAAGGCATGGCAACCACGGGCCTGACTGTCAACGGCAAAGATGGCAAGGGCATCGGATACTTCGAGGATGATTCTGCCCGTCTGCGCCTCACGCCGAGGCACTATGCATATCTGCGCATCAGCGAAGGCTGCAACCAGAACTGCGCGTTCTGCACGATCCCGTCCATCCGAGGCAAGATGCGTTCAAAGGGCGTCGACCGCATCGTCGATGAAGCCCGCGAACTCCTGCGCGACGGAGCCTACGAACTTCTGCTCATCGGGCAGGACACGACCAGTTATGGCGACGACATCGGAGTCGGACTGGGCGGACCAGCCCGTGGGGCACTTGCTAATGCGGACCTCTTTGGTGCCGGCCTGCCTCGCGTGCTCAAAGCCTTGTCCGACACCGTTTCGCAGGAAATCGGGCGTGGTTGGCTCCGGCTCATGTACGCCTACCCGTCTAACTTCTCCGACGAGATCATCGACGCCTTTGCTGCCCTGGTCAGCGATGGGCACTTGTTGCCTTATATCGACATCCCGCTTCAGCACGCATCGGACCGCGTCCTCACCGCCATGCGGCGCAACGTGCTGGCAAGCCAGCAGCACGAACTGATGCACAAGCTGCGTGATCGCATTCCAGGCATGGCGATTCGGACAACGTTCATCACCGGGTTCCCCAGCGAAACCGAGGAAGACCACGAGCAATTACTGGCCTTCATCGAAGATGTCGGGTTCGACGCGGTCGGTTGCTTTCAGTACAGCCGCGAGGAAGGAACTGTCGCTGGCTCGATGGAAGATGACCCGGCGCTGGCGGTCCCGGCTGAGATCAAGCAGCGTCGCCACGATGAAATCATGGCCTTGCAGCAGGGCATCGCGCACGAGCAGGCAACATTTCTCGCTGAGCAGTTCGACCCCTCGCGCCCGACCGAGTCGGGGTGCCAGTTCGATGTGCTGATCGATCGATCGATCGGGCTTGACCCCGGCTCGCCGCAGGTCAGGGTGTATGCGGGGCGGACCTATTTTCAGGCCCCGCAAATCGACGCCACGACCATCGTGCGCTCGCGTGAAACCTTGTCGCCGGGCGAACTGGTCCGATGCACCATCGTCGGCTCGGACGGGTACGACCTGATCGCCCGGCCCGTGGTTGAACTCGAAAAACGCATCGGCCTGCCGCTGATCTGACGCCTGATATGCACCCCTGCTTCGACAAACTGAAGATGACTCTCGGGCCCGAAGAGTTGCCTGCACGAACTGGCGTCCGGGTGCCGATAATGTTGGCATGATCCGCCCCGGTCACATGGTGATCTTGTGCGCGCTGGCGCTGCTGGCCATCGGAGTGGTGATGGTCAACTCCGCGTCGATGCATGTGGCCAAGATCGAAATCCGCGAAGACAGCGCGACCAGGGGCATCGCGGCCAATGGCGTGACATTCAAGTCCATTCTGATGAGCCCCGCAACCATGCACATGGTGCTCGCCCTGGGGGCCCTGACCTGTGCTGCCCTGCTCCCGATCGGCGCGGTCGCAGGGGTGATCGAAGACTTCGGCCGACTGAAGCGGCCCGCGATCCTCACCGCCCTTGGCGCGGGCGTGCTGCTGGTCATTCTCTCGACGGTTTACTGGCCGGGAATCGCCAGGCCCAGGAACGGATCGCACCGCTGGATCAATCTCGGACCGCTGGATTCTTTTCAGCCCAGCGAAGTCGCCAAGTGGGCGCTCGTCTGGCTCGTCGCTGCGTATTGCGTCTGGGTCGGGCGCGAGCGTCTGCGTACGTTCTGGTTCGGATTCCTGCCCATCATCGCCTGCGTTGGCGCGGTCTCAGCTCTCGTTGTCAAGGAGGACCTCGGCACGGGAGCCTTGATGGCCATGGCTGCGGGACTGATGCTGCTCGCAGCCGGCGCACGATGGCGACACTTCGCCCTGTTTCTGGGTGTGGGGATAGCGGGCGTCGCTGCTGCCATCGTTCAGAACCCCTACCGCATTGACCGCATCGTCGCGTTCCTCGATCCGTACGCCGACCCGCAGGGCACGGGTTTCCACATGATCCAGTCACTAGCCACGGTCTCCGGCGGCGGACTCACGGGGCGTGGACTCGGGCACGGCCTCCAGAAATTCGGCTATCTGCCTGAAGACCAGACCGACTTTCTCTTCGCTGTCATCTGCGAAGAACTCGGCATCGGGGGGGCAGCACTGATCCTCGGCCTGTACGCTGTCCTTGCGTGGACCATCGTCGGGATCCTGAGCCGCGAGCCCAACGCGCTGCTTCGGCTCGGGGGGTTTGGTGTGCTGGCCACGCTCTTGATTCAGGCCACGATCAATCTCCTCGTGGTCACCGGGCTTGGTCCGACCAAGGGCATCGCCCTGCCGCTGCTCAGTGCCGGGGGCACGGGCTGGGTGCTCACCGCCGGTTGCCTCGGGCTTCTGGTCGCGATGGATCGTCGGCACGCACGAACGATGCCCGACAACGACTTGGCCGAGCCGGTGCCCTTGTGAGCGCAAAAGGCGTGATCTTCGCTGGAGGCGGAACCGGGGGACACATCTATCCCTCGATCGCCATCGCTGAGCATCTGCAGCATCATCAACCGGGAATGCACATCAGCGTCATCTGTTCGACGCGCTCGATCGACCAGCGTGTGCTCGATGGAAGCGGACTCGATTTTGACACCGTGCCCGCACAGCCATTTGGCGTTTCACCGAAGGTGCTCGTGCGCTTCGCTGCAACGTGGCCTGGCGTGGTGCGCGCGTGCAGGCGCGCTATGCGGGCCTGCTTCGATGAGTGGTCGATCGGAGCGGATGAATGCGTGCTGGTGGCTATGGGAGGGTTCGTCTCGCCGCCAGCAGTATGGGCTGCACGATCGCTCGGAGTCCGGCGTGTGCTGGTGAATCTGGACGCTGTACCTGGACGCGCGAATCGGTTTCTCGCGCCGCGCGTCGACCGGGTGTTTTCGACATACGCATTTGCAGGTGCGACGCGGGTCGGGCCCATTGTGCGAAGTGCGGCCCGGGTCGCTGCGAGCGCGGCTGAGTGTCGCGAGCGACTGGGTCTGGATCCTGCGATGCGCACGCTGCTGGTCACTGGCGCGAGCCAGGGCGCGCGCTCGATCAACGAGTTTGTGCTCGGTTTGTGTGCACAGCACCCTGAGATGTTCGAGGGCTGGCAGATTCTGCATCAGGCCGGGGAAGATCAGCATGAAGAAGTCGAAGGCCGTTATCGTGCGCTGTCTGTGAGTGCGCGGGTAGTTGGGCTTGTGGATGAGGTCGGACTCATGTGGGGTGCGTGCGATGCGGCGCTTTCGCGGGCCGGCGCGGGAAGTGTCGCAGAAGTCTGGATCAATCGCATTCCGACCATATTCATGCCTTATCCGTATCATCGCGACGCGCACCAGAAGCACAACGTGCAGCCACTGGTGGACTCCGAGGGGGCGATTCTGATCGAGGATCTCATCGACGCCGATGCGAATGTGCGCGCGCACGGGGCGATCGTGGGCCGATTGCTTTCGGATGATGCGTTGCGTCAGGGACTGCGTCAGCAGCTCGCGCAGGTCGGGGCGGGGGATGGGGCCGACGAGATTGCAATCGCCCTGCAAAACCTGTGAGCAGGAATCACGTATCACGCTTATAGAAGTGCGGGCAATTGCTCAGGGGGAAGACCCAGAGCGGCAGACACGCCGGGCGTAACCGTGGCGTAACGTGCCTACGACTACCCGCGAATCAGGGAGGCTAGACTCGATCTATGAGTTCTGTTTCGGGTGATAACCCCTACCGCCCGCATGCACGGTGTGTGCTGTGGCACCCTTCGCGTGCGGAGGTTCCTGCCGATCTGCGGCTTGCGCTTTCGCAGCGTGGCGTGTGGTTTGTTGAATGCGATACGGCAAGTTGGGCGACAGCCGAGCTGTGCAGGTTGTATCAGCATGATGCGCACACGCCGCTGATCCTGCTGCTGATGGAGCCTGGGCGCTTGCGTTCGGTTTCGGACGTGCTGGAGGTAGCCGAGCGTTATGCCCCTCAGGCGACGCACTGGGTGTATGACGCTGAGCGCGAGCCGAAACTGCGTGCGATGGCAAGTACGAACATCATGGCCTCGGCAAGCCACCGGGATCCGATGGATGAGGACGGGCTCAAGATCTCTGAGGAAGTTGTCGCTGAGGCTGAAGAGTCCGATAACGTAGAACAAAATTGTGAAGGTGGGGAAACTCAGCCCTCCATTTTGACCAGTCGAGAGCTTGCTTCTTTGAAACACCCTGATCAGGCGGGGAATTCTGAGGCATGATGTGTGTAGACATCGTACTCGATCGAGAGAAATCAGTGGACTACGCAGGCGTCACAACTGGCGGCCCCCCACTGCGCGGACTTCGTGTCCTCGTGGTAGGGAGCGATGGAAATGTGGATGAACTGCTCCGGGACCCGGCAGTGGAAGTGGCCCGTCTGCGCTCGCTGATCGAGGTGGTGGCGGTCGTCAGTTCCACCCCCCCGGTGCCGGGGGTTCCGGTGGTCGTGGCGCTTTCTGCGGGCTCGTCTCCTGTACCGGCTACGAAAGATTTTATCGAAGCGATGAGTTTCGTCGATCGGACACTGTGCATTGTGCACATTGGTCCGTGTGAGCCGACACTTCGAGACATGATCCACGGGGTGGTGACAAGCGACATGAAGCCCGACGAACTGAGATCAATCGTCGAGATGCGCCTTGGGGGCGAGTTTCTAGTTCCGGCGATCGAGGTGTTTGCCGGCCGAAGCGATGTTCCGAGCAGTGCCCGCGCAGTGGGCGATCTGGAACTGATCGAGCGGGTGCTGGGCGGCGGCGAGGTGTTGAATGTCGCGCTGAAGTTGATCCGCGAACGTCTCGAACATGATGCGGTGTCGTTCGCGGGGCATCAGGCAGAAGGCGATGGATCGATTGCGTCGGAGGTGCTGGTCGAGGGCCGACGGGTCGGATATCTGATCGCTCAGCCGCCGGCGACTCAAGCGAATCTGGATGCGCATGCGGTGTGGCTGGGCGCGTGGCTGACGCTCGAACAGCAGAATCGGTATCAGAGGCTTGAAGCGTTGACTGACCCGCTGACGGGGGCGTGGAATCGCCGATACTTCGAACGGTACCTGTCGAATGCAATTGATCAGGCCAAGCGTGCCCGGCACAGCGTGACGGTGATGGTGTTCGACCTTGACGGTTTCAAGCAGTTTAACGATCAGCACGGGCATGCCGCTGGTGACGAGATTCTGCGCGAGACGGTGCGGCTGTTGCGGAGCGTGATTCGGCCTTCGGACCGGGTGTGCCGCATCGGGGGCGATGAGTTTGCGGTGATTTTTTATGAACCGCGTGGCCCGCGTGTACCGACGAGCAAGCCGCCGGATTCGATCTACCGGATCGCGCGGCGGTTTCAGTCACAGATCTGCGGGGCAGCGTTCCCGAAACTTGGCCAGGACGCACCTGGATCGCTGACGATTTCGGGTGGACTGGCAACGTATCCGTGGGACGGGCAGGATCCGCAGTCGCTGCTGGAGCGGGCCGATCAGTTGGCGATCGAGAGCAAGAAGCAGGGGAAGAACGCGCTGAAGTTGGGTCCGGGCGCGATGCGCGAGTGCGTGGACGAAGCCGACGCCTGATCGCGGGTGAGCGCAGACAATGACAGCGGGCGCAGTCGCGTGTTGCGGCGGTGCGCCCGTTGTGGTTTGTGATGCTGCGTGCGACGTGTGAAGTCGAGCGTGTTATGGGCAACCGGCTGAGAAGTTTGCCAGGAAGATCTGGACATCGAAGAAGTCGTGCGCGCCGTCGAGGTTGAGGTCTGCGCGGGGGTGCTGGCTGGCGAAGTCGGCGAGGAATGCCTGAACATCGAAGAAGTTGACCACTCCATCGTTGTTGTAATCGGCAATACAGAGGCGTTCGAATGCGCCGATGTCGGGCTGGTACCACGGGCGAGGGTGGTGGCGTTGATCTTCGATGATTGTGTTTCCGTTGGGATCGACGCTGAAGTTGATGTTGCCGGCGTCGATGCATGGGCTGCCTGGCATGAGACGTTGGGTAAGAGTCGGTCCGCCGTGGAGTCCGAGTGGGCTGATGAGGGGGTCGATGGGCATGGCGAGTGTGCCGTTGATATCGCCGGGGCCTGCGAAACCTGCGGTGCCGTCGGCGTCGAAGTTGAAGCCGAGGGAGATGAGCGGGAGCGATGTGCCTGTGACGCCTGGGTTGATCGATCCTGGAATGTTCACGAAGATGGTGTGCGTTGAGCGAAGGGTTGCACCCCCCGAGGGCGTGCCGTTGTGGATGGTGTCGGCGGTGCCTGGGAGCATGGCGGTGTTGTAGCCGAGGGTGACATGGACGAGGTTGATATCGCCGCCGGTGAGGTTGAGGATTGCGCCTCCGAGGCCGTTGGGGGTGGTGTTGTGGCTGATTGTGGAGTTGATGATTGTGAGGTTGCGGAAGTTGTAGATAGCGCCGCCACCGAGTTCGTTGAGTTGATCGCCGTGAGCGATGTTGCCCGCGAGTGTTGAGTTGTGGATAGTGCATGAGTTGGAGTTGGTGATCGCGCCGCCACTGGTGTGGGCGAAGTTGGCTTCGAGCATGGAGTCGCGGATGGTTGCGACAGCGAGGCCTGCGACGTTGAGGGCTCCGCCGCCGGATTGGCTGGCGTTGCCGAAGAGTCGGGTGCTGGTGATGTCGAGAGTTGAGAAGGTGTTGATGGCGCCTCCGACACCGACGCTGGTATTTCCCTCGAAGTCGCAGGCATCGACGGAGGTTGGACCACGGACGTTGATGGCTCCACCGGCTGCTGAGGAATCATTACGGAAGAAGCGTGTGCTGATGATGCGGAGGTTGGGACTGGCGACGGTGGTACGGATTGCGCCTCCATCGCGATCGGCGCGATTGTGGTCGAAGTAAGCCCCGACGATGCTGCCAGTTCCCGCGAGATGGACTGCCCCGCCGAAACCGGTTGCTCGGTTGTTGTGAAACTGGTTCCAGTTGGTGAGTATGAGATCTCCAAGTGTGTCGATGGCTCCGCCGTGTGCCGTGATGCCACCGGTAGCGGAACAGCCGCTGACTTCGGTATTGCTCAATTCGATGGTGCTGCCAGCAACGGCTCGAATTGCACCGCCAGACTCGACACCGACCACACCGGGAACCGCCGTGCCGCTGTAGAGCCCAAGATCGGCGAGCGAGAGTCGAACTGCGGCACGGACGTCGAAGATGCGATCGCCGAGGACTGAAGCGTCGATGAATGTTGCGCCCAGTCCGCCCCCGCGGATGGCGATGTTGCGATGGACATCGAGATCGCCGGTCACGCCAGCGTCTTCTGCATGCCCTGTGTGGCTGAGCAGAAAGTATCCAACGGGCATCGTGATGGTGTAGTTTCCGGGCGGGAGTGTATTGATGTGCTGAATCACGGAGCGCAGTGTGCACTGGTCGCCGGGGATCGATGCATCGGCATCACACCCGAGAACAGGATTGACCGCTGGCGCGTCGAAGAAAGCGTTGACGGTAAACTGGGCTTGTGCCACGCTGCACAACATGACAAGCCCGGTGCAGGCGAGGACACGTGACATGCGAGGCAGCGAAATAATGTGACCGAGCAAGATCTGCATGGACCGGTTTGCGTTCATCGCGACGACTCCGTTGCGGCGGGGCACATGGCGAGCTTTGGGGCCGCACACCCGGCTCGTCGGCGCCAGCATCGAGATGCAGGCTCCATGAGTCTTCTGCACTTTGGAAGGAGTTTCTCTCAGGAAGGGGAGGGCGAATCGGCAGAAAATGTGCCATTTCTTACTTGTTCCGGGGTACAAAAACGACGAGCACCCCGTTTCCAGGGTGCTCGTGCAGGTGTCAGAGGGAAGTTGATTCAGCAACCGGCCGAGACGATGCCCAGATAGATCTGGACGTCGAAGAAGTCGAAGTTGCCGTCGCCGTTGAGATCAGCATCAGGATTCTGAGCGCTGAAGTCGGCGAGGAAAGCCTGGACATCGAAGAAGTCGAGCACTCCGTCGCCGTTCCAGTCGGCGGGGCATGCGGGAGCGCAAATCATTTCAGAGATGCGAAGGGCATCGATAGCGGCTTCGAGCACAGAGTTGTTGGGGTTGTCAGAGGTTACGAATCGTACACGGAACTGGTTGTTGAGCGAGACGTAGTTTGAGATCTGGAACGTGACGAGGTTCCACCCACTCACTGAACCGGTGACACTGTTGGCAACAACCCATGTTGAGCCGCCGTTGTCAGAGACTTCGATGGAGAAGGTGTCATCGTTGGTGGTGGCCAGTTGGAACCACCGTGCGACCCTGAGCGTGGGATTGATGGTCATTGAGAGGTCGAAGATAGGGCTGTTGAGAATGGTGGGTCCACCGTCGAGGTCGCTGTTGCCTGGGCGGTTGCCGGTAAGCCAGCACTGCCCGGAACCGTCATAGTCAGAGGTGGGGTCCTGACGTGAGCCGTCGCCAGCGGGAATGCCTCGCTCCCAACCGCCATCGGTGACTGCGATGTTCTGAACGGACCACCCGCCAGCGATTTCAAAGTTCAGATCGATATACGTTGCGACGGAGGTGGCGACCGGGACAGTGTTGGAGCCATTGGACGGGCTGTAGTAGGTGTTGCCGTCAGATGCCATGGCGGAGACGAAGTACTCGATGTTTCCGCCGCAAGCCGTTGCGGGGAGATTGACGGAGTATGAGTTGGGAGAGTTTTCGGTCATCGCCACAGCGGTGAAGCCGGACCCGTTGTCATAGTGCAGCATGCCAGTGCCGGGAACTGGCTGGTCAACCGCACCGACTGCATCGACAAGCAGAACGGTCGAACCGTTGGGCTGAGCGAACGCCGGGAGACCGTTGGGGAAGACGAAGGCGATGCCGGAGCATGCGGTCTGAAGGCCGCAGTTGGAGTCGTTGAGGGTGGGCATGATGCTCGCGCCGGGTCCGCCGCCGTTGTCGATGGTGAGGGGGTGGAACTCCATGCGGACGTTGGACATTCCGCCGGGGCAAGTGTGGCAGTAGGACATGATGGTGCCGTTCTGCCCGACGTTACAGTTGCCGTTGCCGCAGCCGTCGATGACGGGGGTTGCCTGGTGGGTGTGGGGCGCTCCGACGTTATGGCCGATTTCGTGGGAAACGACCATGAGGTCCCAGTTCTGCGAACTGTTGTTCTGGATTGGGTATGGGAAGAAGCCGTTCATGTTGGCGCTGAGGCCGTAGGCGAATTGTCCGCCGCAGATTCCTGGGAGCCATGCGACGCCGCCGCCGAGGCCGCGGCCGGAGATGAAGTGTCCGAGGTCGCGTTGGACGGAGCCCATGTTGGCCTGCCAGTAGTCGCGGTACTGGAAGAGCTGGTCAGTGGTGTTGCCCGAGTTCCAGGGGTCGGTTGTGGTCCAGAGGCGTGTCCAGACGACGGTGAGCGTGGTGTTGACGTCTCGGGTGTAGATTTCGGTCATTGCGCCCCAGAGTGTGGCGAGGTAGGTGTTGGCTGCGGTCTGGTTGCCGCTGAAGATGCCGAGGTATTCCTGATCGGTTTCGATCGCGAAGTCGATGTTGAAGCAGCCGCCGACGCCGCGGGGTGACTGGCCGCCTTGGGGATCGATCGGTCGCATGTTCTGATCGAGTTGGTCGGCGTTGCACTGAAACTCGGCCCAGTTGATGATGCCTTCGGGAAGAGCGGTGAGATTGAAGATCGCGATGGGCAGCTCGTCGGCGTAGGCACCGGAGGAGATGATCCAGGTCTGGCCCATGGCATCGATGAACCCTTCGACGCCGAAGGGCGAGAAGGAGAGGAAGACGGTTGAATCGGGGTCGCCGTCGATGTATCCACCGAACATGGCCATCTCGGGCTGTTCGAGGCGGACCTCGCCGTCATCGGTCATGAGGAGCAGTTCGGCACCCGGTGCGAAAACATTGCGACGTGAGAGGCGCAGTGTGGCCTCGACACCATCGGCCAGTACGAAATCAGTCATGACCACAGACTGCACCCCGAGCAATGCCTGATAACCTTCTTGATCGAGCGTGAAGGTCGTGGCGTGCGGAGTGGTCTGCTCGGCTTGAGGGATGAGAGGTGAACTGAGATCGGAGGCTGCAAAGGCCACCGAGCCCGACAGCGCGAGGCAGGCTAGAAACTTTTTCATTTTGGACTCCCCTTCAGGTCTACATGAACCACAACAGGGCCCCTTCGCCCTGTAGTCGATTAGAGCATAACAGATCCTGCGGACCGAATACAGCAGTTTTCCATTTTTTGCTATGGGGTGATGCCCCCCTGCTGGGGAAGTGGGGAAGCCTGGAATACCGTGTGGTTGCATGAACAGCGAGCAGGTGGATGTCGTGATTGTTGGTTCTGGTGCGGCAGGGTTGATGACTGCGATCGCGCTGGGCCGGGCACTTGAGGCAGAGCATCGCTCGGCCCGCGTGCTGCTTGTCGACGGCGCGCGCACGATCGGAGCGAAGATTCTGGTGGCTGGGGGAGGTCGCTGCAACGTCACGCACTATCAAGTCGATGAGCAGCAGTACGCCGGCTCGACGCCTGGGGCGATTCGCAGCGTGCTTCGGCGGCTCGACGTGCCTGAGACAGTCGCGTTCTTTGAAAGCATCGGCGTGAGACTCAAGCGCGAAGATACGGGCAAACTTTTCCCCACGACGGACCGTGCGAGAACGGTGCTCGATGCGCTGGTGCATGAATCACAGCGGGTCGGGACCAGACTCGTCCACCCTTGGCGGGTCGGCGCGATTGAGCGTGAGGGCGAAGAGTTTGTGGTGCATCGCGAGGGAGATTCGGGAGAAGTGGTGCGGGCGCGGCGTGTGGTGCTGACGCCCGGGGGCAGGGCACTACCGAAGTCAGGATCGGACGGTCTGGGGTATGAGTTCGCGAAGGCGCTGGGCCACTCGACGACATCGCGAATCTTTCCTTCGCTTGTGCCTCTGGTTGTGGGTGAGCGATCGAAGTGGATCACTGAGTTGAGCGGCATCAGTACGATCGCGCGGGTCGAAGTGCGCAGCGGGAGCGGAAAGAAACTGGCTGCCTTCACGAACAGTATTCTGTGCACACACTTCGGACTGAGCGGGCCGGGAGTGCTTGATGCGAGCCGATGGTATCTTGACGCGAGGAGGTCGGACTCCGATGCAAAGCTCATCATCAACTGGCTAGGGGAGACGAGTTTTGATGCGGCCGATGCGGCACTTCGGGCACTTGGAAAGCGCAGTGTCGGCGCGTGGCTCCGCGAGCAATTGCCCGAGCGGCTGGCGCTGCGGCTGTGCGTGCAGGCTGGCGCTGACGCAACAACTGCGGGGTCTGCCCTGACGCGCGACGTGCGGCGTGCGCTGGCGCATGCACTGGTCGAGTGTGAGGTGAAAATCGCGGGTGACCGGGGGTTCACGCATGCAGAAGTGACTGCTGGGGGCATTCCGCTGAGTGAAGTCGAGGTCAAGACGATGCGCAGCCGTGTGTGCGAAGGACTTTGGCTGGCTGGAGAGATTCTGGATGTGGACGGGCGGATCGGGGGGTTCAACTTTCAATGGGCGTGGGCGAGTGGGCATGTTGCGGGTTTGTCGATCGCGGTTGATGTCTGCGCTCAGGCGGGCGCGCAGTGAGTTGATGCTGGGCGATCTGAAGTGCGTTGAGGGCGGCCCCTTTGCGGAGTTGATCGCCACAGGCCCAGACCTGAAAGCGGCGTGTCGGTGTGTGCGGTTGCTCGGAAGCGTCGACTTTGCGCACACGACCGACGAGGACATCGTTGCCCCCTGAAGCGTCGATAGGCGTGGGGAAAATTGCGTTGGCCCAATCATCCACAACACGAAGGCCCGGGCCTGCACCGATCGCGGTACGCACGTCGGCGAGCGTTGCGGGCGTGCGAAGCGTAACGAGAATCGACTGGCTGTGCGCACGCACGACAGGAACACGCACGCAGGTGGGGATGACGCTCAGGCTGGGGTGATCCCAGATTCGCTGAGCTTCGGCGATCATCTTGACCTCTTCGCCGTTGCGGCCAGTGTCGGGATCGAGCGTGGACTCGTGCGGAAACACATTGAATGCGCACGAGTGAGGAAACACAGACGGCGGCACATGACGACCCTCGAGTGAGGCGCGGGTCTGCTCGTGCAGTTCATCGATGCCCGCGATGCCGGCACCCGAGACGGCCTGGTAGGTCGAGACGATGACTTCATCGATACCGAATCGTTTTCGCAGCGGCTCAAGGGCAAGAAGCATGATGATGGTCGAGCAGTTGGGGTTGGCAATCAACAGGGCGTCGGGGGCTATTGCGCCAGCGTTGATTTCGGGGACGACGAGAGGCACGCGCGGATCCAAGCGAAAAGCAGAAGAATTGTCGATCACGACAATGCCCCGGTCAACCAGACGTGGGGCATACTCGCGCGAGAGGGCTGCATCGGTGCAGAGGATTGCGCAGGCTGCTCGATCGAGACGGTCGAGATTGAACTCCTCGACGTGAATCTCGCTTTGGCCAAACGGAAGCAATGATCCGGCTGAACGAGCAGAGGCCACAGCGATGACACGATCGATCGGCCAATGGAGTTCTGCGAGAATGGCCAAGGCTTCGCGTCCGACGGCACCGGTGGCACCGATGATGGCGATGGTGGGTGTTTCAGGCATGCTGCACCTCACGGGCGATGAGTGCTGAGTCGACGTCGCGCTGCTGGCGACAGAGGGTGAGCACATCGGCAACGACGGCTTCGGCTGTGGGCCATCGCCCTGCTCCGCGGCCCGAGATGAACTCGCGCACTCCGTCGTCCCAGATCAGTTCGACGGCGTTACCGGAGCCATGAATAGCGGCGAGCGGGTCGCCCGCATCAATCAGAGCGAGACCGACTTGTGCAGTGATACTGCCTTCATGGTCAAGTGACAATGTTGCGAGATGGCGCACGTTGCGGGCGGGTTTTGGCGGGCCGAGGCGGCGCAAGCCATCGGCGAGCGATTCAATGGCAACAGAGTCGAGCGTGAGGTGAGCATTGACTGCTTCGTGTTGCGCGATGACGCAGAGTTTCTCGGCTGCGTCGATGCCGAGGAGATCGCGTGAAGGATCGGCTTCGGCAAACCCGAGTGCCTGGGCGGCGATGATGGCGGCCTCGATGGATTGGCCTTGTGCGAGTTGATCGAGGATAAAGTTGGTGGTGCCATTGAGGATGCCACGCAGGGCGCACAGACGATGGCCCGGGCGTGAGGCGATGCGTTCGAGGACTGGCACACTGCCACCGACCGAGGCTGAGGCGTGAAGCGAGCAGTTGTTTTCGCGAGCGAGATTCTTCAAGTGTGGTCCGTCACTGGCGATGAGGGCTTTGTTGGCGGTGACCACGGAAGCGCTGCGTTCGAGTGCTGCGTGCAGAGCAGTACGCGGGGTTTCCAGCCCGCCGATGACCTCGACGACGATGTCGGCGTCGCGCACGGCGTTGGTGATGCTGGATGCAAAATACTCGGCTGGAACGTGAATGCTGCGTTGTTTTGAGTGGTCGCGAGCCAGAACGGCGCTGATGACGACATCGTCCTCGAGGCTTTGCAGGAGATCGAACACTCCGAGACCGACTGTGCCGAGCCCGAGGATGGCTACTCGCTTGGGATGAGGTCGATCGTGTTTGTGCGAGACGCGAGTCTCGCCGGGGCCGATGCGTGTGGGGCGCGTGCCGTTGAGGCGGCCGATCTCGAAGGAGAGATTGCGGGCGGCTGCGTAGCGCAAGGCTTTGTGCTGGATGATGGAGCCATCGGTTGCGAGCGCGTCGTCGTACGTTGCGTGCTCATAGCGAAGTGGCTCGGGGCCTGGCCGTGCGGGATCGGAGACGTACAGGCCATCGACATCTTTGACGAGGCGGCAACACTCGGCCCCGAGGTTGTAAGCGAGATGAAGAGCGGTGAGATCGGACCCGCCGCGACCAAGCGTGACGGTGCGTCCGAGGTTATCGATACCGGTGAAACCCGGAACAATGATCGCGTAATCACGATCGAACCAGGCGTCAAAATAGGTGCGGTCGAGCGCGACGGGGTCGGCGTCGCGTGGGTCGCCGGTTGCGCGCAGACCAACCGCTGCGGGCGAGAGTGTTGCAGCGGGCAGGCCTGCGCGATCGAGCGCGAGCGCGAGCAGTGCTGCGCTGCGCGATTCACCGATGGCGGCAAGCCCTGCAACGGAAGCGGAAGGGGCATCGGGACATGCGCGGTGCGCGGCGTTGAGCAGCGTGTCGGTCTCGCCAGCCAGCGCTGAGACGACCGCGACGACGCGCCAGCCTTCGCGACGCCACCGGTAGATTTCATGAACAGCTCGACGGAGGGTTGTCTCGCTGGTAAGAACTGAGCCTCCGAGCTTGAGCACAATCAGCGGGCGGTGCATGCGACGCCTCCTGTGCTGATGTGTGGGGTGGCGATGTCCTGGGCGGCTTCGATCGCATGTGCGAGATCGGCGATGATGGCGTCGGGCGCTTCGAGACCGACGGAAATGCGGATTAGCCCGTCACTGATGCCGACAGCGAGACGTTCTTCGCGTGGCACGTCGGCATGAGTCATGGTGGCAGAGTGGGTGACGAGAGTCTCGACCGAGCCGACGTGTTCGACGAGTGTGCAGAGTTTGAGGCGTTCGACGCAGCGGTGTGCTGCTTCAAGGCCGCCTGCGAGTTCGAAGGAGACGACTGCGCCGTGGGCGCCGAGGTGCTGACGCGCTGCGATCGTGGCCTGCTCGTCAACCGCCAGTCCGGGGTAGCAGACGCGTTCGACCTGGGGATGATCGGCAAGAAACGACGCGATGGTAGCGGCGGTCGCGGACTGGGCGCGAAGGCGAAGCGGAAGTGTGCGCAGGCCCTGAAGCGTGAGCCACGCGTTGAGTGGCGACTGGATTGCGCCGGTGCATTTGCGAATGAAACGCAGTCGATCGAGGTGCTGGGCATGGCGCGAAACGAGCGCACCGCCGAGCGCGGCCGAGTGCCCTTCGATGAACTTGGTTGTGGAGTAGACAGAAAAATCTGCGCCCAGATTGAGCGGCTGCTGAAGCACGGGGGTGAGGAAGGTGTTGTCGACAGCAAGGAGTGCGCCGGCGCGATGCGAGAGTGCAGCAATCGCGGCGATGTCGGAGACTTCGAGTGTTGGGTTTGCGGGGGTTTCGATAAAGACGAGTCGTGTGCTGGGTGTCAGGGCGGCAGCGAGATCGTCGACGCGCGTTGAGTCGATGAATGTGCAGGTGATGCCAAGCCCGCTGAGGAGATCGCGCAGCAGTCGCGACGTTCCGCCATAGACGTGTCGGCCGCAGACGACATGATCGCCGGCCCGGAGGAATGCGAGGAAGAGCGCGGTCTCAGCGGCTAGCCCGGAACCGAAACACACAGCTGGAGGAGCGTCTTCGAGCGAGCCAATCGCCGATTCGAGGGCTGCGACTGTGGGGTTGGACACTCGCGAATAGGCATGCGGCGCGGTGCTGGTGATGCCGGCGCGAGTGAAGGTGGTGGATTGAACCAGAGGCGTGACCAGTGGGTCGCCATCGCGTGCGGTTCGGCCAGCAGTGACACAGAGGGTATCGAAACAAAGGTCGGCGCAAAAGGACATGTCGTGAAACTCCTTTTCACGACACCAACAGCGGACCAGA
This sequence comes from Phycisphaeraceae bacterium, assembly GCA_019636795.1. Classification (NCBI taxonomy): domain Bacteria; kingdom Pseudomonadati; phylum Planctomycetota; class Phycisphaerae; order Phycisphaerales; family Phycisphaeraceae; species Phycisphaeraceae bacterium. The sequence goes on along the minus strand of JAHBWW010000001.1, from coordinate 523,590 downwards.
GTCGACGTGGAGGCAGCGAACGTCGCTGCTGTTATTTTGACGGTTCAAAGAACCGCCCGCATCGTTCCCCACGTCGGGGCTGGCCTCGGCACCGTGGCAGGTTTTCTGCTCGGTTGCCGCCCGGGACCTTTGAGAGGCTTCCCGGGACTCTTGATGCATGTGGAGCGAGTGTAACAGGCTTGGCGTCGTGGTCAAGTCGGAGGGTGCATGATTTCGACATGCTCGGTATGGCTCATTATGAGCTAAAAATATGCAGAACGAGCGAGCGGTTCGTCCAACCCGCGTGCATCGCACACATTCTCATCGTACACTTACCACTCGATGAAGAAGTATGCAGAAATGTACGCGGTGATGGCAATGGTGCGGGCGCTGGTGCTCGTTCTCGCGCTGACGGTGCCCGTGTTCTCGGCTGGCGCCCGGGCGACTCAACCAGAGGTTCTGCCCGAGCAACCGGCAATCTCGACCGAGTTCATTCAATCCCGCATCGCGCATTTCGAGCAGGCGACCGAGATTGACGAGGCGACTCGGACAGCCATTCTCGAACGGTTTCGTGATGCGCTGTTGAATCTCCAGCGTTTCGAAGATTCAACGGCGCGGATGGTCGAGTTCAATCGACTGACCGCCGAGGCTCCAGCGTTTCTTGAACAGATTCGGGCGGAACTTTCTGCCCCGCCAGCTGACCCGAGACCGAACATTCCACCCGAAGCGACGTTGTCGCAACTCGAACAAGGGCTTGAGCAGGCCCGGGCAGAGCTGGCAGCCGCACGCCAGCAGGCAGAGTACTGGCAGAACGAGTCATCGCGGCGTGTGGAACGTCGTCCTGTGGCACAGGATCTGGTCTCACAATTGCGAACACGTGTCGCGGAGTTGGATCAGGACATTCGGGGGCTTGCTACTGCCGAGCCGAGCCTGGTGATCGAGGCGCGGCGCGTGGCTGCTCAGGCGCAACGTATGGCTGCGATGCGTGAGATCGAGGCGCTCGAGGCTGAGGTGCGGTGCTATGACGCGCGGCGAGACATCACACCAGCGCGGCGAGACCGGGCCTTGCGACAGGTCGGAAACGCTGAGAAATTGATTGAGATTTTTCAGCGGCTTGTGAGCGATCGGCGACAACTCGAAGCGCAGGCTGCTGCACTCGAAGCCGAGCGATTGCGCCGCGAGGCGGCCCGCCAGCATCCGGTGCTTCAGGAATTTGCGGACAGGAACAAGGAATTGGCTGACCTGCGGGTCGGCCGCGAGGGCACCACGCAACGCATCGACCAGGATACCGAGGACCTGCGGCAGATGCGAGTGGGATTGGCAGCGATGCGCGAGGGGTATCAGTCTGTGCGGCGTCGCATCGTGGCGACCGGGCTGAACCGGGCAACGGGACTGCTTCTGCGTCGGCAATATGAGATGCTGCCCAACGTGTCGGACCTCAAGCGGTCACTTCGCACGGCGCGCCAGCAACTGGAACAGGCCCAGGTCACACTCATCGAGCGGCAGGAAGAGCGGTCGGGCGCTGGCGATATCAGCACGACCGTCGAGTCCCTCATGCAACAAGTCGGCCCGGTGGAATCGGAGACGGTGCGACTCGACATCGAAGCAGTCGCGCGTGAGCTGGCCATCAATCGCCGCGACACTCTTGACCGCCTTGTAGCAGATGCAACGACACACTTCAATCTCCTGATCGAGGTCGAAGAGACCACGCAGGAATACCTCGCCGCGGCGAGTGCGTACGAGCGATTCATCGAAGAGCGCATCCTCTGGATCCGAAGTGTGTCGGTTGATGGGCTGCCACGCTTGCAGGATTTTGCGAACTCCATCGCCTTGACGCTCGATCCATCGGCGTGGGTGCAGGCTTTAGAACTAACGTGGCGTTCGGCCATCAAGCGTGCGCACGTTTCGGTCGGGCTAGCGCTCCTCACGATTGCATCGTTTGTCGTCGCTCGCAGGTGCCGCAAGTTACTCAAGGAGACGGCAAAGAGCGTCAGCAGTTACCGGACGGATTCGTTCGAGCACACGCTGCGGGCGTTCGCGATGACGGTGGGGATGGCACTGCCACTCCCGTTGTTTCTGTGGAACCTGGGATGGATATGCGCCAGCCCGATCGATCAGGGGGCCACAGCGATCGCACTGGCGCACGGTCTGCAATCGGCAGCCTTGCTCGGTCTGCCACTGATCACGCTCTCCCGCTTGGCCCAGCCCGGGGGATTGCTCGATGCCCACTTCCGCTGGCCGACGGCTTCGGTGCGCGCGATCCGCCTTCACCTGCACTGGTTCATTACGCCGACGCTGATTGCCTTCGGGGTTTCGGAATACTTCGAGCGCCTCGGGGTCGAGTCATCGGTCGCGACTCTGGGCCGCCTGGCGTTCACGACTCAGTTGGTGCTGCTGTCATTGTGGCTTGAGCGTGTGCTTCGTCCTCGTGGCGCGGTGATCGGGGAATACTGCAAGCGCAATCCTGATGGCGCGATTGATCGACTGCGCTATGTCTGGTTCCCTCTGGTGGTGGCGCTGCCCCTGTCGTTTGCAACGGTTTCGTGGTTGGGATATCACTACACCGCGGTTCAGCTCGAGTCGCGGTTTCAGGCCACGCTGGCGCTGATCTTGTCGTTGATACTCATGAACGCCTTTCTGCAGCGATGGCTCTTTCTCGCCCGGCGCAAGGTGGCCATTGAAGACGCGCGACGCCGCCGCGAACAGGCACGTGGCGAATCGACAGGTGCCGAAGGTGGCGCGCCGATCGAGGAGGAGAAACTGGATCTCCCCGCCATCAGTGCGCAGACACAGCAACTGTTTCGCCTGGCCATTGTTGTTTCACTCGTACTGGGCTTGTACGCGACCTGGGCTTCGGTGTTGCCAGCGCTCAAGATGCTCGATCGTGTTGAAGTCTGGCCGCGCATACACATTGCACAGGGCGATCGCGAAGGCGTGGTGCCCGAACTCGAACTCGCACCGTTTGCGACCGACGCTCCAGACGCCCCCCCAGCGACAACTCCATCCGCTTCGCCCGCAAGCGGTTCGACGAGCCTCTCTCCGACCGGTTTGATATCCAGTGTTTCTTCGTCAGCTGAGTCACCAGCGACCTCGGCGGTTGTCGTAACACTCGCCGATCTGGGACTTGGTTTTATCATCCTGCTCGCCACGATTCTGGCGTTTCGCAACCTTCCGGGACTGGTCGAGATTGTCGTTCTTCAGCAACTTCCGCTTGATGCAGGCAGCCGGTACGCGCTGAGCACAGTCCTTCGATATGTCATCGCGATTGTGGGCATCACAATCGCATTCAACGCCATCGGGATCTCGTGGAGCAAGGTCCAATGGCTCGCCGCTGCACTGACGTTTGGACTCGCGTTCGGACTTCAGGAGATCTTTGCCAACTTTGTTTCCGGGCTCATTATCCTCGCGGAACGGCCGATTCGTGTTGGCGATACCGTCACGGTGGGTGGCGTATCGGGCAACGTCACACGAATCCGCATGCGGGCAACCATGATCACCGACTGGGACCGCAAGGAACTCATCATTCCCAACCGCACGTTTATCACCGATCAGGTGATCAACTGGACTCTGACCGATCCGGTGCTGCGTGTCATGATCCCTGTCGGTGTCAGTTACGGCTCGGATGTTGACAAGGTTGTAGAACTGTTGTTGCGTGTTGCGAATCAGATTCCACTCGTGCTGCGCGATCCTCCGCCTCAGGCGCTGTTTCTGGGCTTCGGCGACAGCACGCTGAACTTTGAGGTGCGCTGCCATATTGCAAGCATCAGCAACTTCGTCGCCACGCGACACCAGATGCACATGGGCATTCTCAAGACGTTCCGCGAAAACGATGTCGAGATCGCCTTCCCACAGCGTGATCTGCACCTGCGTACGGCTGACGCCCGAATCCAGATCGTTCGGGAAGACTCTTCGGGCAAGACAACGGTCGCGCCGACCAAAGTTGATTGAGGAGCAACTCTGGCCGGTTCAAGCTGGCAGAAGCGGGCGCGCCGAACTCGCCGGTCTGGGTTCGCGGATACGCTTTGCTCCATGAAGGCCATTCTGCTCGCCATTGCAGCGGGGCTGTGCTGGGGCGTCGGGGAAGTTGCGACGCGCTCGGCCCTGCATTCCAAGGAAATCGGCCCCTTTGCAGCGGTCATGTTCCGTTCCCTCGTCGCCCTGCCGTTGATCGTCATCGCGTTCTTCATTGCGAGAGATTTCAGCGCGGTCGAGGCCCAGCCGCTGCGCGGCATCTCGGGTGCGACATGGAGCAAGATCATCCTTGGCTCGGGACTCGTCGCCGGGGCGGCTGCGTTGATCTTCTTTTACGCCGCGCTGTCACTCGGCGAGATCTCGCGGATCAAACCCATTGCGTTCGCGCTCGCGCCTGCGACGGGAGTCGTGCTCGGCTGGCTGCTGCTGGGTGAGCCGATGACAGCACGCAAGGTTGCGGGGGTGGTATTGATCCTGCTCGGAGTCGTCGTGCTGACCAAGTGATCGAGCGAGCAAGCGGCGGGTTGCTTCATTCGCCTGCCTGGAGCGTGCGCGGCTGGACCTCGACACCGGATAATTCGGGCAGTGTCTTGGGGCTGCGAGCACCGCCGTCTTCAAACTTGCGCAGCGTCGGCAGCATCCGCTGGTCGATCGAACCCACGAGGCTGTTGTAGCGATCAACACTTTGGCGGATGGAATCGCCGAGTTTTCGTGCGTGTTCAAAGGTTGTGGCGGCCCGATCGTGCAGTTCGGCACCCAGGCGCAACAAGGCTTGCGCTTCTTCCGCCAGCCGATGCTCGCGCCATCCCACAGCCACAGCCCGCAGCAACCCAATCAATGTCGAGGGACTCGCCAGGATGACATTTCGCTGGGCGGCGGTTTCGAGCAGATCAGGCTGGCGGGCCAGTGCTGCATCAATGAAGTGGTCTCCGGGCACGAACATGACGACAAACTCCGGAGCGCCGTCAAACTGTGCCCAGTATCGCTTGTCCGATAGTTTTTTGGTCTGATCCTGCACATGCCCCGCGAATCGGTCAAGATGTTTCTCTCGCTCAGCCTCATCGCGGGCGTTGACCGCTTCGAGGTATGCATAGGTATTGGTCTTGGCATCAACCGCGATGACGCGCTCGTTGGGCAGGCGCACGACCATATCCGGTCGAAGCAGGTTGCCCTCGCCATCGCGCGAACTCGTCTGCTCCGTGAAGTCGCAATAGCTGACCATCCCCGCAAGTTCCGCGACGCGCCGCAATTGAATCTCGCCATACTGACCGCGCACTTCGGGCCTGCTCAGCGCGCGAGTCAGTCGCTCGGTTTCGTTCCGCAGCCCTTCGCTCGCACCCGAAACCATTTCGATGTGCTTGCCCAGCGCGGCAAAGCTCTCAGCCCGCGCCCGCTCGATCGATTCAAGCCTCTCGCGCGTCTTCTCCAGCGTTTCCCCGATAGGCCTAACGAGATTGGCGTGCTCCTGCCTGGCTGCGTCGAAGTATGGCTTGGCGTGTGCGAGAAACTCCTCGCGCGACGACGCCAGCGAAGACTTGAGCGCCTCGTTGGACAATGCTGCGAACGATTCGCGCAGCCTCTGCTCGTGGCGTTCGAGTTCCTGCCGCAGGAGTTCGGCGTTTTCGAGCCTCTCGCGCAGCATCGCGCACTCCTTGCTCAGTTCGACGATGCGGTCGCGCGCCTGCTCTTCGGTGGCGCGGGCGCGATCGAGCTCGCTGCGTGATTCGGCCAACGCGCGCTCGAGTGACTCGGCGCTCGCGCGGTCGCTAGCGTGCTGGGCGAAGAGTCTGGCCCTGCCCGACACGAGGTACGCAACAACGACAGCCAAGCCAGCTGCCACGATCAGAAAAATCCAGGCCAACATCGTCATTGATGGAGTGTATCGCACCTCCGCAGAGCGATCCCGACCGAAGTCCGAATACTGTGTCCAGAACAAACCCACGCACAGCCACGAAGCCTCAACTGGCATCGATAGCAGCCTGCCGATTTGGCACCTCGCAGGCCCGGAGCGCGTGTCATTGGCAGTATCCAGGGCCGCAATAGTTTCCTAAACGCTTGTAATACATGTCGTTATGTGAGCCTGCCTTCCGGCACACTCTTTGCCTCGTCTGTGGCATGCGGAACGTGCGCTCGCATCCCGACGACTTTGGTGGCCCCCCCACTGGGCCCGGGGGAGGCGTGCGTCTGAACCTGCTCCTTTCCTACGCCGGTCGGCACGAAAACCCGTGGGTCGAGCGTCTGCCGACGCTGCTCGAACCGATGGGCATCCGCTCGCTGCGCGCGGGCACCGGCCAGGAAGCCACCCGCGTCATCCAGTCCTGCCCGGTCCACATCGCGATCGTCGATCTCGGCCTGCCGATGGAAGCATCGTCGGCTGGATACGCAAGCGAAGGCGGGCCTCGCATTCTCGAACTCCTGCGGCGCCTCGACGCGCCGCCTCCGATTGTCGCGGTCAAGCCGACCAGCACGCACCGTGACGATGCGCGGCACATCGCGGCTGCGTTGCGGGCTGGCGTCTTTGCTGTCGTTGATCGCCCGCATGGCCAGGGCGATCTTGAACTCATGCTCGGCGTGCTTCAGCGCTGCCTCTCGCGCTTCTACCACAACCGCTGGCCGGGAGAACTGTCTTCATAGCAAACCACGCGTAGTCGCGTTTGACTTCGCGGTTCATTGAGGTGTCCGCACGGATCACTCATCAACAAGCCTCTGCACAAGGCGTTCTTAGAAAGGAATCAGACTCATGGCCGTCAAAACCAGGAAATCCGTCTCCGTCCGCCCCCTGCACAACAAGATCCTCGTCGAGCGCGACGAAGCCCAGGATCGCACCGACAGCGGCATCTACCTGCCCGAATCGAGCAAGGACCGCCCGAAGAGCGGCACCATCAAGGCCGTCGGCGATGGCTCGCTCAACACCGAGACGGGCAAGCGCATCCCGCTGACCGTCAAGGCCGGCGACCGCGTGATCTTCTCGTCCTACGCGGGCACCGAAGTCAAGATCGACGACAGCGAACTGCTCATCATGACCGAGGAAGACATCCTCGCGATCATCGACTAAGCCCGGCGGACAGAGTGATTCATGAACATCGACCAACTCCGCAAAGCACTCGGTGAACTCAAGGGCCAACGCTCGGCCACGTTTGCCTTTCATGGCATCCCCGAGCCAAACACCCAGCTCATCGTCCGCAACGCCATGCTCGTCCCCGATGAACCCGATCACCTGATCAAACTCACAGACGGGCAGAGCATTTTCATCATCGATGCCGAACGGGTCGCATATATCCGTATCGGATTGCCGCAGTAACTAACCCAGTGCCTAGTGCCCAAGGCCTAGTGCCTCAGAAGAAACAGGAGTCAGAATATGGCAGCCAAACAAATCGCTTTCAGTAACGAGGCCCGCGAGAAGATTCTTCGCGGCGTTCAGAAACTCGCACACGCCGTCAAGGTCACGCTCGGCCCCAGCGGCCGCGTCGTCGTCCTCGAAAAGTCATTCGGCGCACCGACCGTCACCAAGGACGGCGTGACCGTGGCCAAGGAGATCACGCTCGACGATCCGTACGAGAACATGGGCGCGCAGATGGTCAAGGAAGTCGCGTCAAAGGCTTCGAAGGAAGCGGGCGACGGCACCACGACCGCCACGATCTACGCCGAGGCGATTTTCGCTGAAGGGCTCAAGAACATCACCAGCGGCGCGAACCCCAACCAGATCAAGCGCGGCATCGACAAGGCCGTCACCGCCCTGATCGCCGAACTGCACAACATGTCCAAGCCCGTCGCATCGAGCAAGGAAATCGCACAGGTCGGCACATGCAGCGCCAACCAGGACGAAGCCATCGGCAAGATCATTGCCACCGCGATGGACAAGGTCGGCAAGGACGGCGTCATCACCGTCGAAGAAGGCAAGAGCCTCGACACCGAAGTCGAACTCGTCGAAGGCATGCAGTTCGACAAAGGTTACCTCAGCCCCCACTTCGTCACCAACACCGCGACGATGGAGTGCGTCCTCGAGAAGCCTTACATCCTCATCCACGAGAAGAAGCTCTCGAGTGCCAAGGACCTGCTGCCCATTCTCGGCAAGATCGCTGAAAGCGGCGACAGCCTGCTCATCATCGCCGAGGACATCGACTCCGAAGCCCTGGCCACACTCGTCGTGAACAAACTTCGCGGCGTGCTTAAGGTCGCAGCGGTCAAGGCGCCTGGCTTCGGCGACCGCCGCAAGGCCATGCTCGAAGACATCGCCACTCTCACCGGCGGCACCGCGATCATGGAAGAACTCGGCATCGACCTCGAAAAACTCACCCTCGCCGATCTCGGCCGGGCCAAGAAGGTCACGATCGACAAGGACAACACCACCGTCGTCGAAGGTGCGGGCAAGAGCGCTGATATCAAGGGCCGCATCGACATGCTCCGCCACCAGATCGAGGCCAGCAGCAGCGACTACGACCGCGAGAAACTCGAAGAGCGTCTGGCCAAACTCGCCGGCGGCGTGGCGCAGATCAACGTCGGGGCGGCGACCGAAGTCGAGATGAAGGAGAAGAAGGCTCGCGTCGAGGACGCCCTCCACGCCTGCCGCGCTGCGGTCGAAGAAGGCATCCTGCCCGGCGGCGGCGTCGCGATCCTTCGCGCCCGCAAGGTCCTCGACGCACTCCGCAAGAAGTGCGACGGCGACGAGCGCATCGGCATCGACATCGTCAGTCGGGCCGTCACCGCGCCGGTCAAGCAGATCGCCAAGAACTGCGGCCTCGACGGCTCGGTCATCGCCAGCAAGATCGAAGAAAGCAGCGAAACTAACTTCGGCTTCAACGCGCTGACGCAGGAATACGGCGACCTGGTCAAGATGGGCGTCATCGTCCCGACCAAGGTCGAACGCATCGCCCTGCAGAACGCAGCAAGCATCTCGGGCCTGCTGCTGACGACGGATGCGGCGATTGTGGAGATCAAGGAGAAGAAGGCGCCGGTGGGGGCTGGCGCTGGGATGGATGATATGGATTATTGATATACTCCGTCTCACGTCGAGAAATCGGCGTGTGACGATTTTGGAAAGGACCAGCAATGGCAAAGTCATTTGGCGAATCAGCGAAACAGCTACTCGAAATTCTGGCCCAGCACGGCGAAGAAGAGCAAGTCCGTCTACTGCAGGGGGCGGCCGTCATGCTGGGTGTCGCTGCACCCACAACCCCATCAGCTGGTTATGACAATTCGAGTGCTACGGGCGGCCGGGGCGGCAGCACCGACAGCAACACGGAAGAGCCGGCTACGTTCTTCGCCAACAAGAAGCCAACGACCAAGCAAGAGGAGTTGGCGGTCGCAGCTAGGTTCAGGGAAAATCGGGGCAACGAAACTCACACGAAGGAAGATCTTCAGGAGATTTTCAGACGTGCGAGTATCAATTTTGATTCCAATAACTTCAATCGCGATGTCGACAACGCCAGGAGGGCCGGTCTGTTTTTGAAGGGCAAGGAACTCGAACTTTCTTACAATGGAAAGCAGTTTGTCGATTTGCTTCCCGATCGCGAGAAGGCAAACGAATTCAAGAAGAAGGCTGTCGCCAAGCGCGGCGCGAAAAAGGCTGCGAAGAGGCCGAAGTCCAAGTAGTCAAGTGCGTCTATGACTGATGAGTGACTTAGCGATATATCTCGGCGGTGTTCCGGCACAGCTTCGCGAAGAGTTACTGTCTGCCTATACGGAGATAGTACACAATTACTATGAGCATCGATGGGAGCCAGCAGAGCTGAATGGCGGCAAATTCTGCGAGATTGTTTATTCAATCCTCCGAGGTCATGCGGACGGGGCGATGCCCGGCAACGCGACAAAACCCTCGAATATGGTGGACGCGTGCAGGGCTTTAGAGCGGGAGACATCTCTTCCACGCGGGTTTCGAATACTCATATCGAGGATGCTTCCAGTCTTGTATGAGATTCGGAATAACCGAGGGGTGGGGCATGTCGGCGGCGAAGTTGATGCGAATCAAATGGATGCAACCGCCGTAATAGAGATGTCATCGTGGGTTATGGCTGAGCTCATTCGGGTATTTCATGCGACAACCACGAAGGCGGCAACGGCTGCAGTATCGGCTTTGGTTGATCGGCGTGTTCCGTTGGTTTGGGCGACTGGAGATGTTCGCCGCGTGCTGAATCCAGCGATGAAAGCGAAGGACCAGACGCTTGTGTTGCTTTACTCCTCGGCGAAACCAGTGGCCCTTGACGATCTCGTGAATTGGATTGAATACTCAAATAAATCGTTGTACAAGAAAAATGTGATTCTTCAGCTGCACCAGAACAGGTTGGTTGAATTCAATGATGCCGAGTCAATGGCTGTCCTCACACCGCTCGGTGCAAAGCACGTTGAAACGACACTTCTCAAGAATTTGCAGCCGGGCGGGTAGGGGGGCGGGGCAGCACCAAATTTTCCTGCCCCATACCACACGCGTCCGTCTTTGGACTTCCGTCGTCGTTCGCCCCGCTGCAACGAGCCCAGCCCGCTTGCGAAACTGACACGCTCCCGCCGCATCACTTGGACCTGTGTTGTGTGGCAGCGCGCTCCTTCTCATCAAACCGCCGCCCGCGGCTTCCCACAGGCGGCGATCATCAGTCACTTGCCCTTTGGCGTGTTCCCGCGCCCGGGTCCAGACGGGTTGGGCGTCGTGCTCGGGTAATTCGGGTTACCCCCACCCTTGCCTCCGCCCCCAGGCTTCCCGCCCCCGCCAGACTTCCCACCACCGCCGCCCTTGCCTCCACCGCCCGAGTTCCCGCTACTTCCTTTTGCCATCCGAAACTCCTTTCAGTCTGGGTGTTGCCCGCCATCACCATAATGGCGGCCTCCCAGAATTCAGCGACCGCTAAGCCCGAGGACTCACGGAAGAAGTTTGGATTTGCAAACATCGACTTTCATCAAGCCCCAGCCTAAGCCTCGCGCGTGCGCAGCACCACTACCCTCGCCCAATACCCGCGCGAGGCCTCTGTACACATCACTTGCGGACCGACGCTTCCATCAAATCTTCGGCGGCCGCCCGCGCACCAGGCCCATGATCAGCGAGATCACGAACAGAATCAGGAACAGGAAGAAGAGGATCTTGGCAATTTCAGCCGCTCCGGCGGCGATGCCGCCAAAGCCAAAGACCGCAGCGATGATCGCGATGATGAAGAATACGACTGCATAGTACAGCATAGAGACTCCTTTTCTGTTCAGGGTCTTTGCCTGAACTGGCGTAAGTCTAGCACATACAACGGTTTACGGCAACCCAGGCCGCGCTTGGTCAAATTGTGCGAAACTCGAACCTGTCGCTCAGCGCTCGTCGATCCCGGTCCGCTCGCTCGGCGGGCTGAAGAGGTCGAACAGGTGGGCATCTTCGATCGCCTCGGCCGAGTGCCACACCTCCGACGGCAGATGCAGCACTTCGCCCGCCCGGACATCGACGACATGGTGTTCGGCTGAACCTTCCTGGCCCAAACCAAAGCGCACGACACCCGAGAGCACAACCGTGAACTGCTCGTTGACGTGATGATGCGAAGGGACTCTGAACCCGCGATGCAGAAAGATCTGCGAGATCATCATCTGCTGCCCGATGACGCGGCGCCGCTCGACCTTGGCCATGGGCGAGTCGATCGGCAAGTCATCCCAGCGATAGACCTTTGCGGTTGGCATGGCGCGCTCCTGAGCAATCGTGGGATGATTGTATGAGCAACGCACTCGAAGCGCGCTGAGGCCGATTGATCGAGCGTTGAGTGAGGCTTGAGCGATGGTTTATCGCGTCTTGCGCGGGTTTGGTGCGGGCAATCCGTCGGCGTATTCCCACACCGTGACGGCCAGACGCTGCACTCCCCACTTTCTGGCTCGCGTGTGATTCGAATACAGCACGTCCAGACGGTTGCCCTTGATCGCGCCGCCGCAGTCGAGCACAGGCACAATCTCGCCATCGGCATAGCCGGGAATCGTCAGCATCGAGCCGTACGGCAGCACGCGCGGGTCCGCTGCGACAAGCTGCATCGCATTGGTCCACACCGAGTGCAGCGTGGCGGTCTTGCCATCGGCAAACGCACCGCATGAGCGTGCATCCGGCGAATAGGCGGTCACCTTCATCCAGACCGTCCGTGCCGGGCGAACCGGGCGTCCATCGAACCAGCGGATCTCGCCGTGCTCGGGCCGCACGTCGCGCGACTTCAACTGCGTTGCGTCAACCGCCACTGGCTCGCTCTCAAACTCGGGCTCAGTGACCCATCCGGCATGCACCTCGCGCCCAGGTGACCCCGTGTTCACCCGTGCCGCGTCATGACTCGATTCGAGCCGCACCATCGGCGGGACTGACCCGCGCTCTTTCACCACGATCGCCGAACCCGCCACGAGCAAAGACAGCATTGCCCAGGCGACCGGCTCGAGGGCGTACCCAGCGTGCGCGCGCCATCGGCGGGCGTTCTTCGTCTCTTGTGCCATGCTCTTCCGAGCCTCCCTTGGGTCGCTGACCCGACACCTGCAGCAAGCATGTCCCACCACGCTCACGGCAGGTTGAACCCGTCAGAATGACAAGTCCCGCCAAGCCAACCAATACTCAGAACTTTAGCCCATCCACGCCAATCGGACAGGAATTCGCGCTCTTTTGCCCCTCTAGACGGCTGTTTGTACCGCCTGAATGGGTGGGCGGTCACAATTCTGACCCCGCAGTCATTTGTGCGCCCGATAAGCGACACGGCGGATACCTCTCCCCACGCCGCTACCATTGGCCCTTCTGGAGGCGAATGTGGAACTGCTGCACATCCTGATAGCTTCGCTCATTGGGCTTAGTGCCGGGGTGGTCGGCGGGCTTGCCGGCATCGGGGGCTCGATCATCATGCTCCCCGCGCTCGCCTTGATCTATGGCTATTCGGGCCCGGACAAGAATGAACATCATCTCTATATGGCAGCCGCGATGCTGGTTAATGTCGTGGTCGCGTACTTCTCGAGTCGTGAACATGCAAAGGCCAAGGCCGTGCGCAGGGATCTGGTCAAAGTCATCCTGCCCGTGATGGCGGTGACCATTCTGCTGGGCGTCTTTGCGTCGAACCAGTTCGAGGGGCGAATCGCCAAGGCCGGGCTCGTCATCTTTCTGCTTTGCTACTGTGCTGCGAACCTCGTTTCAGCCGCCCGACGCCGCGAAGAGCCAAAGCCCGATCAGCAGCGTGGCGGGAATTTGTTGCTCGGATGCATCGGTGCCATCACGGGATTCATGGCCGGGTTTCTCGGGATCGGTGGCGGGATCGTCATGGTTCCGTTGCTCCAGATCTTCGCTCGCATCCCAATCAGGCAGGCCATCGCTTCGAGCACCGCCATTATGTGGGTGACGGCGATCATCGGATCGGCTTTCAAACTTTCCACACTCGCAGAACACCAGCAGCACTGGATTGACGCAGTCGTGCTGGCAGCACCCATGGGACTCGGCGCGGTCTTTGGCGCTCGAATCGGCGCGATTCTCACACACAAGCTCAAACTCCCGTTCCTCAAGGTCGCCATCTCGGTGCTGCTCGGTGCGGCTGCCATCCGTATGGCACTGCCCAGCTCGCGCCCGGCAGCCAAATTCGACACCGAAACACATGATGTTCTGCCAGATCGGCACGATGAACCCGCACTCCCAGTGCCGGAACCCTGATGAACCCGGTACGCCATTTGCAAGTACACATCATGTACGCCGCGAAACTGAACCCGGCAATGTCCGAACAAGGAATCGGATACCGTATAAAACAATTCAAGCGTTAACGATCTCAGGCAAGCCATGCACGGATTCATGAACTCAGTCAAAACCGCGATTCTGCTCGGCGCTCTGATGGGCGTGTTTGTCGCTGTTGGTGGCATGCTCGGGCGCGAGTTCCTCTGGCCCGCGCTGTTCTTTGGCGTGATTGTCAACTCGATCGCGTTTTTCTTCTCGGACACGATCGCCATCAAAGCCATGCGAGGCCGCGAGCTCACACCCGAAACCGGCGGCGACGTGTACCGCATGGTCGACCGCCTCCGTCAGCAGGCCGACCTGCCCATGCCTCGCGTCTACCTCTGCCCTCATCAGGCCCCGAACGCCTTTGCCACCGGACGAAGCCCGAAGAAGGCTGCGGTCGCATTCACGCAAGGTGCGCTCGACCTGCTCAGCCCGATGGAACTGGAAGGAGTGGCAGCCCACGAACTGGCACATATCAAGAACCGCGACACTCTCACCTCCACGATCGCTGCAACAATTGCGGGTACGCTCGCGTTTGTCGCGCAGTGGGGCTTCCTGCTTATGAGTGGTCGGCGCGAGGGTGTGAATCCGCTCGTGTCGATCGTTGTTCTGATCATTGCGGCTGTGGGTGCCGCGCTGATTCAAGCGATGATCAGCCGCACGCGCGAGTACGCAGCGGATGCCGAGGGTGCGGCTATCGCGGGCTCACCCAATGGTCTGATGAGCGCTCTGACCAAACTGGAGTCGTATTCGAAGCGCGTCCCGCTTGTGCAGCCGAACCCTGCCCAGAACAACCTCTTCATCGTCGAGCCGTTCACAGGCTCGAAAGGTTTGACAAGCATGTTCGCGACGCATCCGCCGACCGCAAAGCGCCTTGCCGCGCTCGCAAAGCTCAGGTGATGCGGCTGATTCTCAGCGTTTCGTCCCGAGCACATAGAACGACTGACTCTGTCGCAAGAGATCGAGCAGCTCCGCCGGGTCGTCGGGGCCTTCTCCCGCTGCGGTGTTGATCGATACTGACACACCGAGCGCCTCGAGCCTCGCAGCAAACCAGAATGGATCCGTCACGTTGCCGGTCGGGATGCCCGAGTATGGCTGGACTGGTGCACGAGCGCATCCATCGATGAATCGACTCGAAGGCATCTGCCCGGCATGCGCATACGCGTGAATTGCACGCGACAGTTCATCCCCCCACATGTAACACGTATTGTCTGCAAGCAACTCAATCGTACGATCATCCGTGTCGGGCAGCAGCGACCGAATGAATCGACAACGCTCCTTGTACACGGGGCCGGCTGGTTTTGACTCATCGCCAGCGCCAAACTCGCGCGCCCGATACGCTGCCGCCAATCGCGCCAGCGTTGCCGGGCAATGCGGATTATTTGAATCGCACAGCACCAGTCGCCCGCCCCTGCGCAGCACGCGCGCGATTTCCGCAAGCGCCTGCTCAAAACCGCTGCGTGGCATGTTGCAGAACACCTGATTCACATACACCCAATCCATCGTCTCATCCCGTAACGGAACGACACCGCCCGGATTGGAAGCAAAACTGACACGATCAAACTCCATCTCGCGCGACCACACGTCGGCAAATGCCATCAGATCCTCGTTGAGATCTACCCCGATCACGCGCCGCGCCCCGAGCTCACTCAGCAGGCTCGTGCCGAGACCTGACCAACATCCGAGATCAAGCCCCGTAGACCCCTCGAACGAACGAATGCACGGAATCACCGCATCCTTATACAGCGTGATCCAGCCACGGATCTTGTCGTCCGTGTCGTACCCGAGCAGGTGCCCTCGAGCCGATTGCTCGCTCGGCCTGCCAACCATGCTCTCGAGCATCCTGTCCCGCGTCGCGCGCGTACGCTCGACGAGCGCTTCCACATTCACGACTGCGCCCCAGCGGGGACCAGTTTCTTCGCTGTCAACAGTGGATGCAAAACTTTGTACATCGCCTTGGCCGCCAGTCTGTGGCCCGTATGGCTCCAGGTGTTGCTCGCACGCCAATGCGTCGGAGCACCACTGTGTTCAAGATACAAGGCATACGGATCGATCAACTCCATCCCTGCAGCTTCAATCCAAGGCTGCACAACGCGCAGTGTCCGCCGATGCGCAGCCCGGTTGTCCTGCTCGGCGTCACTCCAGTAACCCGCAGCCTCGCCACACTCAACCAGCATCGCAATCGGCGTCGCGCCTGCTGCACGGACGTGATCGGCGTAATACGACAGGCATCGACCGATCACATCCACATCCTTCGTCGAAGTTCCTTTGAGTGTCGAAGGATCAGCAAGCGAAGGAGCGGAATCGGCCGCCCGAAGCCTTGAGCGACGAATCCAAGCACCGCGTGAGCGATCTACAACTACCACTGCCTCGCCATCGGTCCACAGATACCGCCCCGGCGGATGCTTGATCGCAAACCCTGTGCTCTGTGACCAGAGCGCAGGATGCGAGTTTGCCAGTTCATCAGCCCCGAGCCCGATGATGACCACATCATGCTCACGCTCGGCCAACGCACGCTCGCACCACGCGAAGTGTCGGCACAGACCCATTCCACTGAATGCCGCCTTGCGCACACGTACAGGTCTATCCAGCGCTTCGCTCAATCTCGCGCCAACCTGCCGATGGCAGTGCTCCGGAATTCCAACCTCAAGCCCATCGATGTTTCGCCCGCCAAGCAGCAGCACACGACACTCGCCATTGGCATCGGTCGGCAGCGGAATATCAAGCATTCCACGATCATCAGAGTAGTTGATTGACTGAAACTCGACCTGGCCCGCCTGCTCTCCATGAGCCGCCTGCACCGTATTCGGCTCATGCGTCTCCCAGCCCCAGTCCTTGTTGATCTGCGTCGCAACGCGATCAAGTTTCATCGGTGGAGCACCTTTGGCAACCGCCCTCGATCCGTAATACAGCGGATGCACGTTCAGGATCAGCCACACGCCGCCGGGCAGGCCCTTGATTTCCTCGATCATGCGCTCCTGATCGACAAATCGATCTTCGCTCGGATCCTTGGCCACGCGCCAGCGCTTGAGGTGCGCGTCCCACCGCCAACGATTTAGATATCGTGTCGCGCCGTATTCGATGCGAATGTCCTTGCGGCGGAAGAAGTCGTTACCTTCATATGTCAGGCCAAGTTCTCGCTCATCGAGCACACCGAGCGGAGCCCATTTCCCTTCGTGCACAACCTCATCGACAAGTTCATCGCCGGGTTCTCCTCGCGAGCCCAGCGCCAGGCCTTTGCGGTTCTTACCCTTGAAAATCGCGAAGTTCTCGATGCCATAAATCGGGGCCGAGTTGTGCGCAACGGTGCCTGTGATCTTCAGACCCTGCTCCCGCAGCCACGCGATCTCCTCGCGCACGGCCTGCGCGCCATCGAGATACATGTTCTGATACAAGTGCAGCGGATCGGTGTGCAGCGCAATCTCGTGACCCATATCCTGAATCTGTCGATACAACCGAGCCATGCATCCATTGCGACGATGCTCGCCATCGATCCACGAGCCGTAGTACGGCGCGGTATGCAGAATGTAGTAACTCGTTCGAGCGCCGTAGCGTTGCTCGATCTCGGCCTCGGCGACCGCTGCGCGAATATCCGCGTCCACGTCGTGCCGAATCGAACACACGATCTTGTCCGCAGGACACCCGTAGTCGTTCAGTTCGGTGTGAGGCACGAAGACCAGATGCGGAATCGATGCCAGTTCGCGAATCAGCTTCTCGTACTGCGCCAGCACATCGACGGTCACACGACCTCTATCCGGGTGCGGCCCCACACGCGAGTCTGGGCCATAGCACTCAAAACAACTCAGGTTGATCTGCGACAGCACATCGCTCTCACTGCGCCCGCTGTCCACCACGCAATAAGGGCGAATCTGACTCGCCGGATCGCTCGTTACCCGCGTCATCCGAACACTCCCGTCGCAGCCATGATCGACACAAGACCGATGGCCAGTGCAAACACAACAACCGCTATCGCCGCGATGCGCGGCTTGACCCCCACCGGCTGCTCGTACTGGTGCGCGCTCATCGTACCGGACGCATCGATCGCCGACGCCGCGACTGCATGGTGATCTGCGGCTCGCGATGGTGTAGCGCGATCACGCGACGGAACCTCATCCTCCGGCGGCAACTCCAGCGCGAGCTTCAGCTCCGCGCTGAACTCGCGTACCTCTTCGAGCGTAAATCGACTCGGCTCATACCCAAGCTTCGCGTTCACACGCCCGCAAAAATACTCGAACACAAACAACTCGCGGGGCGTCAACTGCAATCGCCACCGTTCCGATTCAAACTGGTGTTCCGGGTTTGCTCGCGCCTTGTCATACTGTTCCTGATAGAACTCCCGATCACGCGCAAACCCCGGCAGCGGCAGCCCCTGGTGAAGCTTGATCATGAACACCGGCCCTGCATTGCCCGCAGCCGCATGATGGTCGTGCTCCCAGAACCTCAAAGCAGAGTCGTCATACTCAAGCCCCACAAACCTCCCCACGTTACTGAGCATCCCGACCTGGTCCGCAAGTATGTCTTCATACCGCAGAAATAACCGGTCCGAACTGCCCGGATCGCACTCCATCCCTTCCATCGCAGGCGTGAGCCAATTCTTGACGCCATCGAAAAACGACTCATTAGGGTGCTTGTGCGCATAGCTCCACGCCACCCCGCGCCCATCGCGCACCAAGTCGATCGGTTTGACAACGATGTCCGGGTGGTTCAGCGCCCGCCCTGCCCCATTTGGCAGGGGGTTGTTCGTTACGATGACCCGCTTGCCCGATACCCGCGATAGGTGTACAAAGAAGTTCTTGT
Organism: Phycisphaeraceae bacterium; assembly: GCA_019636795.1. Lineage (NCBI taxonomy): Bacteria > Pseudomonadati > Planctomycetota > Phycisphaerae > Phycisphaerales > Phycisphaeraceae > Phycisphaeraceae bacterium. The sequence goes on along the minus strand of JAHBWW010000001.1, from coordinate 505,166 downwards.
TGCCCAATGTCCTGTAAAACTCAGGCCAGAACGCACACTCCGCGCCATGAACCCGGCATGCCTCAGCCGCCTTCGACACATCCAGCGAAAATGGACGGTCACATGGGCCGAGCGCGAAAGCATCCTTGTGCGAACCCAGCACAAGATTCAGCCATGTGGTTCCCGTGTAACTCAGCGATTGGATCACCACAACCGTGACCGGCGGATTCATACCTTCTCCTCATTCTGTCGCGAGGTCGAGTATAGGTCGCTCTGGCCCGCACTCTATCACCGGGCCTTTCCCGCCATCGCGCCCGGCGCACACAAACCCTGTGTTTCAGTCGGTTTCCAGCACCTCAAGCCCCTATCCTTACCGATCATGCGACCGTTCTTCGTCCTGTCCAGTGCCCGGGCAGGTTCAACTTCACTTGCGCGCATTCTCGATCAAGCCTCCAATGGCTCTTGCGCGGTCGAGCCGGTTCCGAATCTCAATGTCGAGTCCCGCCTTGCCCTCGAAGGAAGACTTGCAGAACCCAAAACCATCCTCGAGCAGTCTGTTCTGCCACGCGTCAAAAGCGCCGGCAACCGAATCTATGGCGAAAAGAACGTCACGTACGCCCCCTTCGTCGGCCTCCTTCACGAACTTTGCGACGCACGCTTCGTCCTCCTGACGCGCGACGGCCGCGATGTCGTCCGCTCCCTTATCGACTGGCACGATCGCCTCTTCGGCACGGTGTACCGCGAAGCCAACGACCCCGGTGAACTCTCCGTGATTGCCCGCCGCAATGCCGCGAATTTGCTTGTCCACCTTGATTCCTCGGACTTCGCCCGGCCCCGACCTCTGCCCGGCGAGCCTCTATACGAACGCTGGCCGAGCGCAACCCGGTTCGAAATGTGCGCTTACTACTGGGCCCGCATTTACGATCTTTATCTCGATCAACTCGCGCGACTGCCCGAAGGCTCATGGATCCAGCTCGATTACACCCGCGCCGGCCCCGACGACCTCCTTCACGTCGCGGACTTCCTCGAACTCCAAGGCCTCGATCGCGCCAATGTCGCTTCCATGCTCGATGCTCGCATCAACTCGCTCAAGGATCGCTGCGACGAGGCGCCGACCTTCCCCGACTGGACACAATGGAACGGCGCACAACGCCGCGACTTCGAGACCATCGCAGGCCCAACCATGCGCCGCCTCAACTATTGGACCGACAACGCCACGCTCTGGAAGCCTCCAGCCTTTGGTGCTTGCTGGCGCGAACGCGCTGCCGATCTCGCTTGGTACGAATGGATGTACGAAGGTCGCCGACGCATGCACGACGACGCCATTTCATGGATCCGCAGCCATGACTCCACCGAACGCATCAACTCTGTCATGGACTTTGGTTGTGGCGTGGGCGTCGGCTACTCGAGCGAACTGGCCGACCGCACCTATATCGGCGTCGATCTGGCAGAAAGCAGCATTGCCTGGGCACGCCAGCATCGCACCAATCCGAAACACCAATACCTCGCCCTCGATTTCATTGCAAACCCGCCAGCACAAGCTGCCGACCTCGTCATGTCGAGCGGCACCATCGACAACGCCTACGACCCCGAACGCTACCTCGACGCCATGATCGCGGCTTCACGACGCTGGATCTATGTCACCTGTTATCGAGGCTGGTTCCCTGAACTCACCGACCACCGTTTCCTCTGGTCGAGCGAGCACGGCTGCTACTACGCCGACCTCAGCCCAAGCCGCCTGCGCGAACATCTCGAACGCCGAGGCTGCACTCACATCTCCATCGCACCTCGCCCGACCGGTCGCACCGACATCCCGCACGAAACGCTGCTCATCGCGCGCGTGCCCGACAGGAGCACCGCATGAAGCCCCCTACGCGCAACGCTCCCGAGGCTGCACATGTGCCCCCCCGAAAGCAGCAGGCCGAACTCCAACGACAACTCGTCATCGAGCGTGATCGTGCAATCCGACTGCGAGAAGACCTTGAACACGCACGCAAGGACCTCGCTGCTCTCTACGCTGCTGCCCAGCGCGCCGGCCTCACGGGCACAAGCGATTTCGATGGCCGGCGCACCATCCCCACCGCCGTGCAGGAACTCGACCTCGGGCCTTACTTCCAACAGGTCCAGGCCAACTATCTCCCCTTCGCAAACCCGTTCCATCACTATCAGCAACTGGTCACCCAACTCGAATCCAACTCGAGAGTCACGCTCGTCCCCTGCTGCGAACTCATGAGCGGAGAATCCTCCGGCGTGCGCGTCAGCCTGCGCCATGACATCGACGCCGACCCTGTTACCGCCATTCGCATGGCCCGCTTTCTCGCAAGCCGTGGCATCTGCGGCTCGTTCTACCTGCTTCACACCGCCATCTACTACGGCCGCATGTTCGGCACCCTCTTTGTCCGGCATCGCGAACTCCCGCGGTGGGTCGAAGCACTCATCGTTGCCGGAGCAGAAATCGGGCTGCACAACGACGCACTTGGCGCACACAACCTGCTTGGTGTCGATGGCCCACACGCCATGGCGCAGGAAATCACATGGCTTCGCGAACTCGGCGCGCAGATCAAAGGCACCGTCGGGCACAACAGCGCACCCGTCTACGTCGCCGAAAACTCTGAAGTCTTTTCTGGACGAATACTCTGGGACCAGTCCGATCCAATTCGTCGCAGGCTCCCCCTTGGAACCCTTTCTGAAGCCGCCCTCGGCCTTTCTTATGAAGGTACCTTTGCGTCTCCACGGCGCATCGTCGACTCTCAGGCCGCCTCGCTTTTCGCGGCCGACCTCGCACACGCCAACATTCGCGACCCCCAATGGATGCGCACTTACCTCACCAGCAATCCATGCTGTGATTGGTCGGTCGATCTGCAACTTTGGGTCGTCGGGCAGGAGCATTGGGTCGCTGGGGGGCGGTTCGGTCGCGATGCCTACTTCCGAGACCGCCTCGCCCTTGCGGATCTTCCATCCGTCATCGCCGACATGCCTGATCGATCGCGATGCGTCGTCGTCCTGCATCCGGAGTACTTCCGAGCATGACCATCGCCGAGGCTCCATCTCCAGTCATGATCGAACCAAAGCCACAGACTGGCCAAGTCGCGCCTTCCTCACATACCGACTGGCACGCATGGATCGCGGACTTCACCGCCCGCCATGGCCGACGCCCACGGATCCTTCACGTTGGCAACATCGCCAACAATGGCTACAACAACGCGAAAGTCCTCGTCGAAGCAGGATTCGAATGTCACGCGCTCTGCTACGACTACTACCACATCATGGGTTGCCCTGAATGGGAAGACGCCGACTTCACCGGCATGGTCTCCGATCACTTCGCGCCCAACTGGCGCGAGGTCAATCTCCAAGGGTTCACACGACCACGATGGTTCGCGCAGGGTCCTCGTCTCTGGGCCGTTGCGTATCTTCTCGCAGCCCTCGAAGGCCGCACCAGACGCGCCGGCCTCATCTGGCGCATCCTTGCCGTACAGCGCTATCTCATCGCGATGCGCACAACGCGCCTGTACAAGCACCTCCGCGTCATCAAACCCGTTGCACATGGCACTCAGACCTTGTTTCACACTGTCCTCGCCACTGTTGCGAGTTTGCCAGGCCGAGCCATGCTCGCTGCTCGAAATAGCCTGTGCTGGGCATTGCGTTTGCCCAGCCGCACGCTGAGTTACTCTGCTCGCCGAGGTCAGACCCTGCGCCAGCGCGTCAGCGCCAAGGCCGGTGCACTCCACGCCCGCCTCGATCGGCTCGAATCCCGCTTCTGTTCGAAGGCCAGCCGTTTCCCATGGCCGATAGGACCGCTCGCCGCCATCGCTGTGCAGACCACAAAATCACCGTTCTTCCTGGTTGCCTTCGTCGTCCTGCTTGTGTGTCTGCCGTTCGCGCTCCTCATTCGTCCCGCGCTCTATATCGCACAGCACCTGGCGCTGAAGTTGTCATCGTGGGCCGACCGCATCGCTCCCGCCCCCTCCGACGCCGCGCGCCAGCACCAGCGGCAACTCGCACGCCTCCGCCGCCGCGATTTCATCCAGCGTTTGGCCCTTCGCGTCCTCGCAGGCATCGAACTGGCAGCACTCGATACACCTGAGTTTGAAGCCGGTTTCAATGCCCGCACCAGCGAACTCATTGCCGACTTCGCACGCCGCTTCCCGACCCGCAAGGACCAACTTCAACTCATCGACATGCTCCCCTATCGCAGCGTTCTCCCGCTCTGGAAGCATCTTTTCGATCACTACGACCTCGTCGAGGCCTACGCCACCGACCCCATTCTGACCATGCTCACCGGTTCAAGCCCGTTCGTTGCCTACGAGCACGGCACCATTCGCGACATCCCATTCGCTGACAACGCAACCGCCCGCCTCACCGCGCTCGCCTACGCGCGCGCCGACGCCACCATCATCACCAATCCCGATTGCATCGCCGCTGCTCAGCGACTCGAAATTCCCCGTGTCATTCCGATTCCTCACCTCATCGACCGCAAGTACTACGACATGTCCATCGCCGACGCCGGCATCCTCCCGCCCGGCGTCTGCCCGCCCTATGTCTTCTCTCCGGCACGGCACGACTTTGACGTCAAAGGCACTCATATTCTCCTCGAAGCCTTCGCACGCATCGCCCCAGACTTTCCTGATGTTCAACTCGTCACGCCCTCGTGGGGTGCAGATCTCGATCGTTCGCGCGAGCTCATGCGCAGCCTCGGCATCGAACATCGCGTCGTCATGATCGAGCCTCTCAACATCCACAACCTCATCCGTGTCACTCGCGGCGCACGCGTTCTGGTCGATCAATTTCGCTACGGTGTCTTCGGCGGCATCGGCCCCACCGCACTGGCTGTCGGTACCCCGCTCGTCACTCACCTCGACCACGCCAAGTCCGACTGGTGCATGGAGCCCCCACCGTATTTTGAAGCCCACGACATCGACTCCTGCGCCGCCGCTCTCCGCGACGCTCTTATGTGCGACGCTGCACACATGCGCGCAACCCTGCACGCCTGGATGCGCCGCAACTACTGGCATGGCCATGTCGTCGAACGCCACGCAACCCTCTTCATGGACCTCATCTCCACTCATCCCAACACCAAAATCCGAACGCCACAAAAACAAATGGAACGCCGATGAAACGCAGCACCCTCGACTTCTTGCGCGACCCGCAAACCGGCAAGCGCCTCGAACTCCAGATCCTCGCCACGCACGGTGACGAAATCACCGAAGGCATTCTCTCCGCCGGCCAGCACTGGTACCCGATCATCGATGGCGTCCCGCGCCTCCTCTTCGGTGCTGTCCGCGATCATCACGCCGACTTCATCGCACGCCACAACCTCGCCGATCGCTTCCCCGATGAATCCGCCCCCGCTCCTCTCTCTACCCAGGCCGCCACCAACGTCACCTTTTCCGACAAATGGCGACGCTTCAAAAACTACGGCTTCGAGCAACAGCACCAGCAATTCCTCAGCGGCTGGTTCGTCAAGAAATTCGGCCTGCAATCCGCCGACCAACTCCCCGCCTTCTACCGCGCTTTCGACCGCATCCTCGAAATCGGACCCGGTTCCGGCTTCAACACGCAGTTCATGGCTCAACACTGCCCCGGCTCGGTCGTCTCCGTCGATATCTCCGAAGCCGCCGTCACAACATATCACAACGTCGGCAGCCTCCCCAACACCCACATCCTCCAGGCCGACCTCATGGCCATACCCTGCGAAGACAACGTCTTCGACTTCGCCATCGCCGATGGCGTCCTTCACCACACCCCAAACACACGCAACGCCGTTGAAGCTGTCTATAAAAAAGTAAAGCCCGGAGGCCAGTTCTTCTTTTACGTCTACCGGCAAATGGGCGCCGCACGTCGATTCTGCGATGCTCACCTCCGCACACACCTCTCTCCACTCGAGCCCGAAGCCTGCTACGAAGCCTGCGAAGGAATCACCGAACTCGGACGCGAACTGAGCAAACTCGACGCAACCATCACTCTCGAAAAAGGCATTCCGCTCCTCGGCATCCCCCCCGGAACTCACAACGTCCAACGTCTCCTCTACTACAACTTCCTCAAGTGCTTCTGGAACGACGCCTTCGACTGGGAGACCAACAACATGGTCAACTTCGACTGGTATCACCCACACGACGCCTGGCAGCACACCGACGACGAAGTCCGATCGTGGCTCGCCGACCTCGGAGTCACCCAATACTCATTCAACGACGCAAACCCCAATGGCATCTCCGTCCTCCTTCGCAAGCCCCTCTGAATCACACCCAGATGACATCGGCCATCCGCCACATGCTCATTGTTCTGGGCCTGCTCTTCGCAGTTCCTCTCGCACTTCTCGCTGCACTATTTCGCCACATCACGCGTCGCTCAACACGCCCCTCTCGCAGCCTCTGGATCACTCAACCAATTCCCACCATCCCCCTCCTGGCCGACGCCGAACGCTCGATCGGATTCACCGTCCAGACTTGGGCTTTCGAAGTCAATCGCCTCGAACAGCGCTTCGACCGCAACCTCTCGAACGCGCGCTACACCCACTTCTTGGGCCCGCTCTCGCCCTTCCTCAACCTCATCCTCGCCTGCCTCAGTTGCGACCGCCTCCATTTCTTCTGTGATCGCGGCCTCCTCCCCCTCTTTCGCGCGCGCGAGTTCAACCCCGTCGAACTCCTCCTCTACCGCATCTCACGCAAGCAACTATTTTTCTGGGCCTATGGCGCCGACGTGCGCACGCGCAACGCAACACTCGCCCTCGGCTCGCCAAACTGCTGCGAGGCCTGCCCTCACCCCGGCAAGTACTGCATCTGTGACGACACCCGCGCCGCAATCAACCAGCGCCGCATCGCACACGCCGCAACCGCCCGCTTCTCCATCGGCGACATGACTCACTACACCCCCGGCAGCAACAACACCCTCTTCTATTGGCCAATCGATCTCAACGATCCGCGTTACGCCCCAGCAATTCCCGACGCCAATCCCGAACGCCCCTTGCGCATTCTCCACGCCCCCAATCATCGACACTTCAAGGGCACCGATCACCTCATCGCAGCAGTCGAAAACCTCCGCACACGAGGCCTCTCCGTCGAACTCCAACTCGTCGAAAACCTCACACACGACCAGGCCCTCGCTCAATACCGCAACGCCGACGTCATTTTCGATCAGTGCCTCATCGGATTTCACGGCTACTTCGCCCTCGAAGCCATGGCCCTGGCCAAACCTGTCCTCTGCTTCATCCGCAATCCACAGCGCGATCTCCTCGCCCCCGACGCCTGCCCCATCATCAACATCCGCCCCGAAACAATCGAACGAGAAATCGAACGCCTATGCCTCGAACGCGAACTTCTCCCACAACTCGGCAGCCTCGGCCGAACCTATATCGAGACCTACTACAGTCTCTCCGCCTGCTCGCAACGTCTCGCACTCGCACTCTCTCATACCGGAGCCTCACTCCCATGAACGCAGTCATTATCGGTTCTACCGGGTTCATCGGCCGCTCACTCTCTCGCGAACTTGCTGCCCGCCACCTTCCCTCGTTCGGCATCGACTGCCTCGCCGACCAGCACACACCCGCTAACTTCGCACTGTGCGATATCGCACGCGACGAACCCATCCTCCCGGATGGCACCGACACTATCTTCTACCTCGCCCAGTCGCCCCACTTCCGCGATTTTCCGCTTCATGCAGACAACCTCTTTGCTGTCAACGTCGTAGGCGCGCTCCGCGCAGCCGATCTCGCACGACGCTCTGGTGTCCGCGCATTCATCTACGCCTCCACCGGCACCGTCTACGCGCACACCTTCGAGCCGATGCGCGAAGATCAGCCTTTCCGTCGCGATAACGCCTACGCCCTGAGCAAAATCCACGCTGAAGAAGCACTCGCTCTAATCCCAGAACTCAAAACCTGTTGCGTGCGGCTCTTCGGAGTCTTTGGCCCCGGTCAACAACGCATGATGGTCCCCACCATCATCTCACGCATCAAACAATCCCAGCCCGTCACTCTCGAACCGCACCCTTTCCACCCCGAAGACCACGAAGGCCTGCGCATCAGCCTCACCTATGTCGATGACGTCGCACGCACACTCGTCGACCTCGCCCAGCACATGCTCAGCCGCAACGACACCCCGCTTCGTGTCAACCTCGCCAGCGACCAACCGACCTCCATTCGCACCATGGCCCAAACCATCGCTTCACGCCTGGGCCTCTCGCCTACCTTCACGATCGCCCCCGCACCTCGCGCCACCGACTACATCGCCGACATTACACTCATGCGCACGATCTGCCCACTTCGCTTCACGCCCTTCGCCGACGCCATCAATGCAACGCTCGAACTCCATGCCTGATTCACGCGCCGCACCTCTCCGCATCCTTCACTGGCCAACCGATGTCGGAGGACATCCCACAGGCCTGTCACGCGCCGAGCGCGCTTTGGGCCTGCATTCCGATGTCGCCGTCATCACACGCAGCCCATTCAACTACGACGTCGATATCGACCTCGATCTAGCTTCCCGCTCTCGCCTGCGCCGCCTCGCAGGCCGCACCTCCATGCTCCTCCGCGCCGCACGAGACTACGACATCGTTCACCTCAACTTCGCCCAACCATTTCTCCCGCTCATGGGCGGCTTCGGCATCGACCTCCCGCTCCTCAAAGCCTCGGGCGTGCGCATCTTCACCACCTGCCAAGGCTGCGACGTTCGCATCCCCGCACGTTGCGCCGTCTGCGCAACAGGGTCGGGTCCATGCTCAATCAACGACGGCACACGCCGCGCCGGCGTCGCACGCTACATCGCACGCTGGAGCGAGCGCGTTTTCTGCCTCAACCCCGATCTCACAGACCTCGTCCCCGATTCCCTCTTCATGCCCTACGCCTCAATCGACCCACACGCCATCACCCCTGTCTTTGCCAAGGCCTACGACCGCCCGCTTCGAATCGCCCACGCCCCCACCGATCGCACCGTTAAAGGAACATCCGCTGTCATCGACGCCATCGCCGCACTCGGCTCACGCGTCGAGTTTGATCTCATCGAGCGCCTCCCGCGCGATCAAGCCATGCTCCGGTACGCGCAGGCCGACATCATCATCGACCAACTCCGTCTCGGCTGGTACGGCGGTCTCTCGGTCGAGGCCATGGCACTGGGCAAGGTCGTCATCTCACGCATCGACCCCGCACTGGTCTCCCGCGTTCCACTCGCAATGCAGCAGGAACTCCCCATTCTTTCCGCCGACCAAAGCACCATTTCCTGCACTCTCGATCGTGTCCTGGCCATGCCCGCATCTCAACGCTACGACCTCGCAGCCCGCTCGCGCCGCTTCGCCCAGCGCTGGCACAACCCACACGCCTTGGCATCCTGGATGCATCAGCACTATCGGTATCGCGCCGATGGTCCATCTGCCACTCAGGCTTTCGACCCCGATGCAACTGCCTTCGAAACCTGAGTAGCAACGCTCAGTAGCGCCAGCCGCGCACAAAAAAGCACCGCTGCGCGAACGCAGCGGTGCCAGTCAAGGATCAGTTCAACTTACCGACGACGACGCGAGGTCATCACGCCGAATCCCGCGAGCAGCATCGTTGCCGCCGCCGGGGTCGGAATCACAACAAACACGCTCGTGCCCCCAGCGCTGTCGTTCGCGCTGAGCAGGAAATCCCAATGAATCCCGATCTGCGACGCAGGACCCGTGAAGGCCGCGAAGTTCCCAGCACCAGCCGGATACTCGTCGCTCATCGCTTTTGAGTCGAATGGCGTCGCAAAGCCGAAAGGCCCCGTGAGCAGGTTCGCAAAAACCGCACCCGCGTCATAAAACGCCTCGAACATGGTCCCGCCAGCAAAATTGCCTGTCAGGTTCGCGCCGTCCCCGTTCGTGTCCGTCAGGGTGATGCCCGACGACGCACGGCCATACGGATTCGCGATCGGTCCAAGATTCACCAAACCGCTGCCCAGTGCAAAATTCGTCGCGGCATTGCCTGCCTGAACCACGAAACTGTGGCTCACAACGCCCGAAGCGCCCAGCATGATCGACCCAAACGACAGCGTTGCGATCGACATGCCCGAGTTCGTGTCCGTAATCGTCACCGGCGCGCCGAGTGACCAGAAAAACGAACCATCCGGAAGCGTCACGCCATCATCCAGCGTCACTTCGAAATACCCGCTCCCCAACGAACTGTTCGCGTCGATGCGCAGCGCGGTCGTCGGCCCAGCCAACGCGCCTGCTGACAGAACGCTTGCTACCCCCACTGCAATCAGCCACCTGCTCTCATGACCCTTCATACATGCCTCCTCCGGCACCGGGCCGGAGCTCAAACTCACACTCTCTCCTTCCGCTGTTCACGGGCCTTCCTTGCACCCGCCCGCTTTTTCCACTCTCGGAAAATCACCCCCGAAAGCGTAACAGCGACACTCTCTCAAAAACCCATCTCAAAACCTCAAAGCCCGGCTGCCGAAACTTCGACAGCCGGGACCCTGGATCTTCTTTCCTCAGCGACGACGACGTGCAGCAAGACCTGCAAGCCCGAGCAGAGCCAGACTGCTCGGAGCAGGAATCACTGTGAACACGCTCGTGCCCGATGCAATGTCAAACGACGAAACGGCGAAGGTCCAATCGGCGCTGATGTCATTGAGCGCACCGAAGATTGCCGAGTAACCGCCGCCATTGGGGCTTTCAGCCGACGCCGTCGCCGTCGAGAATGCACCCGCAACCACCGGGCCGCCCAGCAGACCCGCGAACAGGCTCCCTTGGAGGCCGTTGTAGTATGCCGAGTAGATCGACGCGCCGTCCGGGCTGAGCGTCGCGCCGTTGCCCGTCGTATCGGTGACCGAGACCGCAGCCGAAGCGCGACCCATCGCGGTCGGGAACGCAGCATTGGCCAAGCCCGACGACACCGAGAAGACGGTGTTCAGCGCGCCAGCCGCGACGTTGAAGTTCAGCGAAACTGTTTGCCCGCCAGAGCGGCCCAGATTGCCGATGATGATCGTCGCGCTCTGCAGCGTGCCGACGCCACCGATGTCCACGGTTTGATCAATGGTGTAGGTCCAACGATTGCCTTCCCACTCCCCCTGATCGAACATCACGACGAACGATCCTGTGCTCGCGCCGTTGTTCGCATCAATGCGGAACGCTTCGATGTCTGCCGCGAGCGTTGCGCTCGCTGCAACTCCCGCCGCAACTACAAACGCACTAACCTTGGTCTTGCTCATGTCTAGTCTCTCTCTCTCTCTTGCGGCCCGAGGCTGCGACACCAAGGACCTGGTTACCTGACTCTCTCGCTCGACTCGTTCTCTTCTCTACACTCTCTCTCTGCTATTCAAAGGCCTCCGGAAACTGAAGCCCTTGAATGTGAACAGAATTGCAGGAATTTGCCCCCATGTCAAGCCTTTCTCACTTCATTTACGAAAATTGGTTGGCTTTTCTCGATTTCGGTACCCGTTGGTGTCGCTGTTCTTAGGAACACTACCTCATGCCGCCATGCTCATTTATTCAAACCCCCACAAATTCTCCTGTCAACAGCCACAAAACCCTGATACACTGCTTTCGGCTCGGTGTTGCCAATCGCAGCATCAGAGGGAGAGTCAGGGATGTGGTCTTTTAAGAAGCGGGCCTTCACGGGTTTGCTTATGACGTTCGTGCTTGCTTCCGTGGCGAGTGCTCACGTTCTGCCACCGCAAGCGTCGGAAGCTGCATCTCCAATGTCCATAGATGGTTACCGCGCAGGCCGCCTCATCGTCCAGCTTACCTCAAACTCCCATGTCATCCAGGACCAAGGCCACCAGTTTGTTCTGGACACGTCCAGCGAACGCGCGACCGAATCCACCCGGGTGGCCTCTGCACTCCTGAACTCATGGCAAGTCACCAAACTCGATCGCGCCGTTCACCCCCAGAACGAGGGGGTTTCGCGTGCTCTAGGCCTTGATCGGTTCTATTTCCTTGATCTCCCTGTCACAACCGACCTTGATCTCCGAATCCGCCAACTCAGCGCGTTCTCGGACCTATTCGTCTCTGTCGAGAAGGACCGACGGGGTTCAGCCCACCTCCTCGACGAGCAAAGCGGCGGCTCACAATTCCCCTTGCCCAATGATCCGCTCTTCGAACAGCAATACGCCCTCGAAAACATTGGCCAGTCCATTCGAGGCTATGCCGGAACGGTCGATGCCGACCTCAACGCCACCGCAGCCTGGTCCGTCGTCGGCAATCGCCCCGGCGTCGTCGTCGCCGTGCTCGATTCAGGCATCAGTTTCAGCCACCCGGATCTCGCAGGCCAAATTGTTCAGGGTCGAAACTTCACCTCTGGCAATACAGAAGCTATCGACGATTCGTGGGTGTCTCATGGCACGCACGTCGCCGGCATCATCGCTGCACGCACAAACAACGGAATCGGTGTCGCAGGACTCGCACACAAGTCCTCCATTATGCCCGTCCGAATCGTCGATCGCTTCGGTTTTACGTTCGAGGGGTATCTCGCCAATGGCCTGATCTGGGCAGCCGACAATGGTGCGAAGGTCATCAACATCAGTCTGGGCTTCGAAAGCGCCAACAGCCTCCACCGAGCAGCCGTCCAGTATGCTGCAGCCCTCGATGTCGTCATGTGCGCTTCCTCGGGCAACATTTCAACTGACCCGATCGGCTTCCCGGCCGCCCTTCCAGAAACCATCGCTGTCGGTGCCACCAACAACCGCGATGAAATCGTCGGGTTTACGTCGGGCGGGCCTCAGATGGACGTCGCGGCTCCGGGCCGAGACATTTATTCCACCTGGGACACCACCGCTCTTCCTGATACCTATGAGTACCGCAGCGGTACCTCGTTCGCAAGCCCCTTTGTCGCAGCAACAGCAGCACTCGTCCGCACCCTTCGCCCCGACCTTACCGCTGAAACGATCCGGCAAGTCATCGCCGCAAGTGCCAAGGACATCGGCCCCTCTGGCTGGGATCCTTTCTCAGGCTCGGGCCGCATCGACGCCTACCAAGCCCTCCTTCTGGCTCGCGCGATACCGTTCCAAGGCACCCGCGTGTGCATCGCTGACCTCAATGGCGACGGCAGCGTCGACTTCATCGATATTCAGCTCTTTCTGCAGGCTTTTTCCGACCACCTACCTCTGGCCGATCGCAATCACGACGGCCTCTTCGACTTCTTCGATGTCCAGTCTTATCTCGCGGAATACTCCCGGGACTGCCAGAGACAGGCCGCCACACCCTAGCAATATACTATCAGATTTTTACGGGATCCTTCGTTTGAAGTGGTGCGAACTGGTTTGAAGCCGATAGACTGTTTTGAATGGTGTTGTACACCGTTCTCGGCCGTTGTGGTTCGAAAGGAATTTTTCATGTTTTCACGTCTGCTTACGATCGCCGCTGCCTTGGCCGCAGGTTCGCTCGTACTGCCCGTCGCGTCAGTCGCGCACGCGCAGGTGGGGTCCATTTCCGGGCAGTTTGAACGCGAGACGATCGTCAAACTCCTTCGCCCCATGACCGTCGAACTCACAGGCCAACGCCTTGAGGACGTTATGCGCTACATCGGCGACGTCACTGGTGCCGACATCGAAGTGCTCTGGATGGACGACACCCACGCTATCGGGCTCGACCCGGAGCACACCGTCAACCTTCGCGTACGCAATGCCTCGGCGCTCACCATGATCGAGCGCATCCTCGAGCAGTCAGCCTCCGCCTATGGCGAACCCGGCTCAAACACCTGGCAGTTCACAACCTACGGCACGTTTGAGGTCGGACCCAAAGAACGCCTCAACCGCAACCGCCGCGTCGAGCTGTACGACATCAATGACATGCTCTTCGAAGTGATGGACTTCACCGACGCGCCCACCTTCGACCTCAACAGCGTCCTTCAGGGCAGTCAAGGCGGTGGCGGCGGGCAAAGCCCCTTCCAGCAGACCGGCCAGCAGCAGCGCGGACAGGATGACCGCCCCACCCGTCAGGAAATGGCTCAAACCCTCATCGACATCATCACCGCAAACGTCGAAACCGAGCAATGGGAAGACAACGGCGGCGACGGCGCCAGCATCCGCTTCTATCAGGGCCATCTCATCATCAACGCGCCCGACTACGTTCATCGCGGGGTCAATGGATATCGCTGGTGGCCCGCACGCCTCACCCAGCGCGTCGGTGCCAAGAGCAACCGCTCCATGACGCTCACCAGCGACGAACTCGAACGCTCACGCCGCGATCGGCTCATTGTCGATCCGACACGCACGCCCGCGCGACCCGCACGCGGCAGCATTGCTCCTGCGCCCGTTGTCGAGCCCAAACGCGACTAAACCGCCATTGGTTTAGATTGCCCCCGCACACACAAGGGCTTTGAGTGGCACTGGCCATCTCAAGGCCTTTTTTCTTGCTTGCAGGCTACGCTGTCTGTATCGGAGGGATATGCCATGCGCTTCATCGCCCTGCTTCTGTGTGCGCTCCAGAGTCTCGCACTCGCACAGCCCATCATCATCGACGGCCAGCACAACGACTGGCCCAGCCAGCACGCCAGCATCACAGACCCCGCCGGCGATGCTCTCGGTGAACTTGATGTCATCGAACTCGGAGGTATGTCACGCGACAACATCCTCTACCTTCGCCTCCGCACCACGTCACCCCTCAACTTTGTCGCAGGCGCGCAGACCAACCCTGATCTGCGCATCGTTTTTCAACCCGATGGCGGTCCAATGTTCGAACTCAGCGCACGCGGCCGCCAACTCGTCCGCCGCGACACGGCTCAGATCCTGACATGGGATGCTGTCAAGTACGCCAGCGCTCCTACCTTCGCCTCGGACACCTACGAGTTTCGGCTCGACCTTTCCTCTGTAGGCGGCATCGGGCCTGCGGGCGTCACTGTGTGGCTTGAAGGATCCGACACTCTCGAATCCCCGCTCACTATCCCTGCGGAAAAGCCTGACCCGGGTGCAAATCCGCCCCGCGTCACAATCACGCCCGAATCCCCCGCAAGTGCCGCTGCGATCCAGCCTGGCACCCCGGCCCCGATTCTGGCGCGCCATATTCGCATCGCAAGCCTCAACACCTATGCCACCGGCCTGCTCGACAGCGCCCGCATCCCGGTCTTCGCCCGCCTCCTGCGCTCAACCGACGCCGACATCATCCTCATCCAGGAAGAGTACAACTCGAACGCCACGCAGGTTGCTGAGTTCTTCAACACGCACAGGCCGCGACCCGGCGGCGAAGCGTGGAACGTGCACAAGCGCGGCGACAACGCCATCATTTCGCACTATCCCGTTCACCCACTCCCGAACCACGACGCTTCGTATGCCGCTGCTGTGGTCATCACGCCGCGTGGTCCGATCGTTGTGCTTGGGATTCATCCGAAGTGCTGTGGCTATATCGGCAGCAGCGAAGACCTTCAGCGCATCAGCCAGACTCAGCGCATGGAGCAACTGGTCACCGAAGTCCGCAGCGGACAGCACAATACTGCCGTCGATCTGCGTGACGCCCCGGTCATCATCGGCGGCGACTGGAATCTTGTCGGCTCGCGCACCCCGCTCGACATGCTCACCGAGCCTCAGTTGTCACGCATGGCAGAACTTCCGATGCTCAGCGCCGGGGCGGACAGTTCGACATGGCGTGCGCTGAGCGGCCTCGGCTTTCCTCCGGGCCGGCTCGACCTGATCGTCTATGACGCTGTGGCGCTCACACCGACTTTCAGCGAGGTCTTCGATACGGCGCTGCTCACTGCCGAGCGCCTGGCCGCGCTGGGGCTCGAGGCCGCCGACTCGCGTGCCAGCGACCACCTCATGCTGATCGCGGATTTCCGGTTCGACCAGCACCCGTGAAGCCTCTGCAACCGCGGGGCTGATTTCGCGTATCGGATCGTGCAACCCACCTTGCCCCGTCCCGGTACGACAGGGCATGCGACCCGCAGCCTCCACACGACCCACCTACCGGCTGCACAACAGCGTCGCGACAACACCGCAGGCCCCCTCCTCACGCGCTCGGGCTGATCGATCGGTCAGCTGAGCGCAGATTTCCCGGGCGTGCTCTCGCATGACTGCGAGTGCACGCCTTGCCGATGCGTCGTTCATCCCGAGCGCCGAGACTTCGATCACGCCGCGGGGCTATCGATCTCGGTGACACCGTCGCGGTTCAGCGCGTGCATGATTTCGAGGACGTGGAGCGCGAGCGAGCCGCTGGCGCGGTGGCTCTTGCGTTCACCAGCGAGTGCAGCGGCCATGTCTTCGACGCCGATGCCTCGTGCGTTATCCGCGCGACCTGCGATGAGCGGGATGTCGGTCCACTCGCGCGAGCCGCAGGCTGCGGACGATGCGAAGGCACTCACAGGCCCGCCAAAGCCGTTGGGGTCGGGCACGCGGATCGACCCGCCGGTGCCCCAGAGTTCGATCGGGGGGAGTGTTGTGGCCTGAACATCGAAGGAGAAAACGACTGAGACGATCGCGCCCGAGGCGAACTCGATCAGGCCCGTTGCGTGAGTGGGCACCTCGACGGCGATGGTCTGGCCTTGCTTTGGCCTGCTGGTGATGGTGCGTGTTGTGTGGGTCATTCGCGCGAGGCTGCTCACGCGGCGTGCGGGGCCGAGGAGCGTGACGAGGGCGGTGATGTAGTATGGCCCCATGTCGAGCACGGGTCCGCCGCCTGGCGCGTAATAGAAAGCGGGGTCTGGGTGCCATGATTCGTGCCCCGGGCAGAGCATGAACGCCACGCCGCCGAGGGGCTTGCCGATGGTTCCGGCGTCGATGAGTTGCTTGCAGGTCTGGATGCCGGCGCCCAGAACAGTGTCGGGCGCGCAGCCGACGAGCACGCTGCGCGCGCGGGCAGCCTCGAGCAGGTTGCGGGCATCGTCGAGGTTGATCGTCAGCGGCTTTTCGTTGTAGACGTGCTTGCCGGCAGCGATCGCGGCGCGGGCGATCGAGGCGTGAGCGTGCGGCGTGGTGAGGTTGAGCACGAGGTTGATCTCGGGAGCTGCGAGCAGGGCGTCGGTGGACATGACTTTCGCCCCGGGCGCGAGCGCGGCGGCGGCGCGTGCTTTGGCGTCATCGAGATCGGCGACGGCTGCGACGCGGACGGACTTCGATGCCGCGAGGTTCTTGAGATAGACGCTGCTGATCGAGCCGCAGCCGATGACGCCGACGGTGAGCATGGACGAGTTCTCCTGCGTTTTTTCGTGTTCGAGTGTTCAGACTGTACGGAGTGCCGCGGGCTGCGGTCGATGAGTTGGCGATTCTCGGCACGATTCCGAGGAACCTTCCTTCCCCCGCCTGCGGATCGGCATGCAGAGTCGGCAAGGAGGCCGCGTCATGGCACCCTCTGCGAATCCATACACCCCGCCCAAGCTTCCGCGTGCTCCCTGCCGACCACGGTGGGGCTTGGTCGCGCTGCTGAGCCTCGTGCTCGCGGGCGATACGATGTGGTGGGTGATGATGCGTCCTCAAGACTCGACGCTCATTCCCGATCTCGCATCGAACCTCTTGGGGATGCGTCACTGCAACTGCGCATCGCGAAGGTCCGAAGTCTTCTTCGGCTGGTATGACGAGCAGGGCGATGCGTGGCGATTCGATTTTAACGGCTGGGTTGTTGACGATCCGCCGTGGATGCGGGTCCGGTGGTCGGGATACTTCGGCCGCAGCGGGCTCTGGGGCACATGTTCAACAGGCATGTGGTCGATGGTGGCGGTCGGCGAGACCCAGCGCCTCGACCGCGCCGAGTTCATGGACCTCTTCGACAAAGCGGCGGCGGCCGAGGTGCTCGCGTGGATCAGCGCGACGGACACCAACGACAGCGGCCGCAGCGTCGTGCTCATGCGTGAGGCGATTGAGGCTGGATCCCGACAAGGCTCGCCTGCGACCACGCTGGCCACGACGCACCATATTCAGGGCCGCACGGGCAACACCTACTATCCGACCACGATCGCCCACGACACGATCATGGGGTGTCTTGCTGCCACGTGGCTGGCGCTTGGTGTGCTCAGCGTGAGGCGTTCATCGGGCTGGCGGCGTGAGAAAATCCGGCGCCGACGCGCGTGCTGCGGGTCGTGCGGCTATGAACTGGTCGGGCTGCCCTTGCCGCTCTGTCCCGAGTGCGGGCGCGACAACGGGCGCGGCGAGGCGATCGGGCGTAGCGGGCGATACACTGGCCCTGATGCGCCCAGTTGAAGTCATGGCCTGCGTGTGGATGGTGGCGGCGGCGGTGCTCGGGGGCTGCGCCCGGCAGCATGTGCGCAGCCACGAGCCATCGGACCTGAGCGCGTCGCCGACGGCCAGTTCCTGGCACACGATCGGCCACTCGACGCAGGGGCGCGATATCGAAGCCGCGACGATCGGGCGCGGCAGCGTGCGGGTGCTGATCGTCGGGTCGATTCATGGCAACGAGACCGAGGCGCTGGCGGTGATGGACGACCTGCGGCGGCACATGCTGGTCTTCGCAGCGGATCGGGCGACGGTGCGGCTGATCCGCGACATCAACCCCGACGGCACACGGCTCGGGCGGCGGACCAACGCGCGCGGAGTCGATCTCAACCGCAACTGGCCCGCGTTCAACTTCGCGCCAGCGCCCTCGCGCGGGCTTGAGCCTGGCAGTGAGGTCGAGACGCGGCTGCTGCTGCACGAGCTGCGCGGCTTCGGGGCGCACGCGACGCTTGTGTGTCATTCGATCCCGCGCGGTCCGTTCGTGAACTTCGATGGCCCGGCCGAGGGTCTTGCTGCGGCATTTGCAACTGCGGCTGCGCGCTCCGACCCGCGCTGGCGCGTCGAGCCGACGATGGGTTATGCGACGCCCGGCTCGCTGGGTTCGTTTGTCGGCGTCGATCGCAGCGAGCCGATCCTGACGATCGAGTTTGCCCGCGGGCACGAGCCGGGGATGGCGCGCGAAGCGCTGCTCGCGGGCACACTGGCGGTGATCGAGGCGCTCGAAAGCGCTGAAAGGAACGGGCGATGAGCGACCAGCAGGCACTAGCACGCGCCGCGCTTCGAGCAGCGGGTCGCGCGCGCTCGCAGCTGGCCGGTGCGCGTTCTTCGCTTTGCCTGTGCCTGCTGGTGGCGATCGCGCTCATGGGCGGGTGCTCCGGCATCGAGTCACGGCTGCTGAGCACACCGCGTTCTACCTGGGACACGCCCGAGCGGGCGCGCGAGGTCTGGATCGATCTGGCCGACGGCGGGCGGCTGCACGGCTGGCTGTTTCTGCCGCAGTCGAGCCGGCCACTCGAGGACGCCGAGCCGGAACAAACCGCGGCGCGCCTGCCACTCCCGGCGGTGCTCTATCTGCACGGCCGGGCCGACAGCATGGCGTTGTATCGCGAGGCGGCACCGGTGTTCAGCGATGCGATCGGCGTGGCGCTGCTGATGGTCGATTACCGAGGCTGGGGCAAATCGAGCCAGGCAAACCCGCTGGGCCGGCGCAGCCTGCTCGACGATGCGCGGGCGGCGCTGGCGCACCTGCGCGCCATGCCGGAGGTCGATGACCAGCGCATCGCGCTCTGGGGCGCGAGCATGGGCGGGCACCCGGCGACGGCGCTGTTCGCCGAGGAGGCTGAACTTGCGGCCCTGGTGCTGTGGGCCAGTCCGGCCGACTCCAAGCGGCTGCTGGCCGACCATCGTCGGCGGCTGGGCTTTGCGGCGTACACGGCCGGGGCGATCGGGTTGCGCCGCTGGCGCGAGCCAAGGCACGAGATCGCGGGCGCGACGGGCCGCCCCGTCCTGATCGTGCACGGGCTGCTCGACGGAGTGGTGCCGATCGGCCACGGCGTCACGCTGCACAACACGGCGCTGGCGGCTGGCGCGCGGGCCGAGTGGTACAGCGACCTGAGCGGCCACGAAGGCCTCAGCCCGGGCGCACGCAACCGCATCGAGGAGTTCCTGCGCACGCACCTCGGGCTGAGCGGCGCGCCCGCGCTGCTGCGCGAAGCGATCGACGCCATCGCGACCCACACGCTGGGCCGCGAGCGCCACGACTGGGCGGCGGTCGAGCGCGACCTGCGGGCGGGGCTGGAACCCGGGCAGCCGCAGCGCGCGGCCCACGAGGCGATCGGGGCGGCGGTGGCGCGACTGGGTGACGCGCACGCGCGCTTCATCGCGTTGGCAGCGCCGACTCCCGACGATGTGCCCGAGCAGCTGGCCCAGGCTCCCCAGGCTGATGAGTCTCTGCCGCCGGCTGGCCCCGCCGCGCCGTCGATCCCCCTCACGCCCCGGGGCCGCGTGCTCGATGATGGCACAGCGTATCTGGTCGTTCCCGGCTGCTACGCGCCAGACACCGAGGCCCTGCGCGACTGGGCCCGCGCGGCCTGCGACGAGGTCTCTCGGCTGGCGGCGCACGCGCCGCGCGGGTGGCTGATCGATCTGCGGCTCAACGGCGGGGGCAATCTCTGGCCCATGCTCCTCGGTCTCGAGCCGCTGCTGGGCGATGGAGTGCTGATGACCATGGTCGGAGACGGCGGCGGGGATGGCGCACGCGACGGTGTCGGCACAGGCGAGGGGGTTGAAACCAGCCGCGTCCAGAGCCGCTTTGGCGTCGGAACCGAAGACGGGAGCACCGCGGCGTGGATCGAATGGGGCGGCCAGCGCATCGTGCAGCTCGACTGGGCGGGCCAGCCTCCGCCCGCGCTGGCGGTGCCGCTCGACGGGCGTGATGACTCGAATCGCGATGGCGGCAGTGGCCCGCGCGTCGCGGTGCTGCTGGGCCCATGGACGATCAGCAGCGGCGAGGCGCTGGCGCTGTGCCTGCTGTCGCGCGCGGGCACGCGATCGTTCGGCGAGCCGACAGCCGGGCTGACGACGGTGACGCAGGGCTTTGCGCTCTCGGACGGCTCGATGCTGATCCTGCCGGTGTCGCTCATGGGCGATGCCGCGGGCCGCGCGATCCACGGCCCGCTCGCACCGATGAATCTCGTGCCCTTCGCATCCTGGCCCGACGCCGACGACGAGGCCGCCCGCGCGGCCCGGGCGTGGCTGGGGCGGTAAAGTTCGCGCGGGGTGCTCGCCAACCCCTATACTTGGCCATCGCACGGGGCGCGGCGGGCCATTCGGGGTCCGGCCGCTGAGAAGCACCCGTTGAACCTGATCCGGTTCGGACCGGCGGAGGGATGGCGATGGAAGAACATGCTGCAACGGGCGGCCGCGCGCCGATGGGCGGGCCTGAACTCGGGCCGATGACCGACACCACCAACACGCGCAGCGACGTGGCCGCGATTCTGCTGGCGCACAGCCGGGCTGCCGATCGCGATCTCTTCGCCGCGTGCCGAAGCCTCACGGACAAACAACTCGACCGTGCGTTTGCGATGGGGCCAGGCTCGATCCGTGCCACGCTGGCCCACAACATCGGAGCGATGCAGGTCTGGGCCGATGCGTACGCCGGTCGCCCGCGGCGCGGGTGGCTGCCCGACGAGGGACCCAGGAGCCTTACTGAACTCGAGCGCCTGGCCGAAGAAGCCCACGAAGAATGGGCCACGATCGCCGGATCGCATCCGCTCGACACGGTGCTCGAACGCCAGCGCGATGGCAAGACGCAGCGCTTCACCCGCGCCCACATCATCGCGCACGTCACGACCCACAGCGTCCACCACCGCGCACAGATGATCAACATGCTCCGGCAGTTGGGCGTGAGCCCGCTGCCCACCGGCAGCGCGATGTCGTGGGTCACGACGTCGCTAGATCTCGCACGCTAAGAACAACCATGACACAGCCGCCGTCGCGCACGCCGCGGCGACGCTTCAAGGAATCAGACCATGACCACCACGCCCATAAAGACAAATCAAACTGACGCTGCTCGCCCAAGCCCCGCTCGCAAGGCCGCCGACCTGACAACCGCAAGGCTCCGCAGCGGCGCGACGCTGCGCGAGGCCTTCCGCGTCAGCGCCGCCGGACCCGCCTGGCCCGACGCACGCTGGCAACTGCCGACCCACGGAGCCATGAACCCCGGAGCCGAAGCCTCCGCCACCACCCCCGGCTCATTCGCGCTGGCTCCTGACATCGGTGGCCCGCTCATGTTCGCCAGCCCCGATACGCCCGGCATGCCCGCACCCAGCGACAAGACGGCCTGGGACTTCCTGCCGCAGGGTTGGAGTGTCGAGGTCCTCGACACGTCTTGCGAGCCCGCACATTCCAAGACCCAGGGATCTCAAGCCCCGGGCACGCAGTCCGTCGTCTTCACGACCGCACTCGGCCGCACACTGCGCGTCACCTGCCCCGCAGGCTTTGCACCCGTCACGCAACTCGAACACGCCCGCCTCGGGATCATCACGCCGCAGATGCGCCGCGTGGCCCAGCGCGAGCCGCACCTGAGCCCCGAGCAAGTGCGCGACGAAGTGGCCGCGGGCCGCATGGTCATCCCGGCCAACATCAATCACCTGCGCCACCGCCTCGACCCGATGTGCATCGGCCGCGCGAGCATGACCAAGGTCAACGCCAACATGGGCGCCAGCCCAGTCAGCAGCGGCACCGATGAAGAACTCGAAAAACTCGACTGGGCCATCCGGTGGGGCGCAGACACCGTCATGGATCTCTCAACCGGCGGCGACCTCGACGCCTGCCGCGAGGCCTTCTGCCGCCACTCGACCGTGCCCATCGGCACCGTGCCGATCTACTCGATGATCATCGGCAAGAAGATCGAAGATCTCGACTGGCCGACGATCCAAGCCACGTTGCGCAAGCAGGCCGAGCAGGGCGTTGATTACTTCACGATCCACGCCGGCGTGCGCCGCTCGCACCTCAAGTTCGTCAAGAACCGCCTCATCGGCATCGTCAGCCGAGGCGGATCGCTGCTGGCCAAGTGGATGCTGGTGCACAACCGCGAGAACATCATGTACGAGCGGTGGGAGGACATCTGCGCGATCCTGCGCGAGCACGACGTGACGTTCTCGATCGGCGATGGACTGCGCCCGGGCGGTCTGGCCGACGCCACCGACGCGGCGCAACTGGCCGAACTCGAAACCCTCGGCGAACTGACCGAACGTGCCTGGCGCTGCGGCGTGCAGGTCATGATCGAAGGCCCCGGGCACGTGCCATTCGATCAGATCGAGTACAACGCCAAACTCCAGCGCGCCCTCTGCCATGGCGCCCCGTTCTATGTGCTCGGGCCGCTCGTGACGGATGTGTTTCCGGGATACGACCACATTACATCGTGCATCGGCGCGACCGCGATCGCCTATCACGGCGCGAGCATGCTCTGCTACGTCACGCCCAAGGAACACCTCGGCCTGCCCAAGCGCGGCGACGTCAAGGAAGGATGCATCGCCTACAAGATCGCAGCCCACGCCGCTGATGTCGCTCTGGGCATCCCCGGCTCGCGCGACTGGGATGACGCGTTGACCAAGGCCCGCGCCGCCCTCAACTGGCAACAGCACTTCGAACTGGCCTTCGACGAAGACACCGCGCGGGCCTATCACGACGAAGACCTCGATGTGGACACCGATTTCTGCGCCATGTGCGGCCACGACTGGTGCAGCGTGCGCATCAGCAAGGAGATTCAGGAGTTCGCCAGCGGCAAGGCCGAGGGCTTCGAGCGCGTCGGAAAAGACGGCAAGGCAGGAGCACCAGTCAAAAGCGACGCGCTCTCGCTCGAGCAACAACGCATCCTCGAATCCCGCGGCTATCTCTCGCCCGAAGAGATCCACCGCCTCGCAGCCAAAGTCAAGGGCAAGGTGCCAGCCAAGGAAGAAGGCAAGGCCGCATGCCACTCGGACTTTGTCGACGACGACACCGCCCGCCGCCTCCAGCGAGAGCAGGTCGTTCAGCTCAATGCGGCACCGGCACACGGGATCGCGAAAGAGGATCGGTTGATTTAAGTTTCTAGCCCATTTGAGCGAGCGCGAACTGGGGCATGTTCAAGCCCCCGCGAGAGCAGACCCTCACGCACCGGTCCGACGACGCTGCAATAGCCACAATGGGGCGATACACACAATCGCGAGAGCGCCGGGCGCTGGGATGACGCGGATGGTGGCGGGGGTGATGATGCGGGTGGAGCCGGGGTCGGAGTCGCCTATCCAATCCAATGAAATTTCGTAGTTGAGCCACCAGGTCACAAGATGAAACCCTGAGGTTGGAAAGACATCCAGGTTGATCTCTCCAAGAACACTTGGCTCAAGCGTTATATCCACCTCGAAGAGATGTATTGGGTTGTCGAGCGAAATCCAGCCAAGGACCAAATCATTCCAGCCAATAACATCGAGAAGCGAGTTGTTGCTCGGCGTGCCATGCGATAATGCAGCCATGGCTGGAATTCGGGCCGTCGAAAACACTCCGCTCACCCCGCTAGCCATTATATTCGCGCGAAACCCATTGAACGCGCCATTGCCTTCATTGAGTATGGATCCAGAAGCTTCAGCCCACACGGAGGCCGTGAATGTGCTGCCGGCTTGTACCTCTGCTGGCGCTTCAATCCAGATGTGGAAAACCGCGTCAGCGGAGGCGGGCAGCGCCAGCGTTGTGATGCTGAGGAGGGCAATTTGTACACAACGGATTTTCATGACTTGCAACTCCTCCAGATTTGAGGTACATTCCTCCAGACAAGATACCACACATTGGCTCAGGAGGCAACCCAATGTCCGCTCTGAAAATGCCCATTTTGACCACTCTTCTACCTTTGGCCATATTTGTTGGGGGGGGCGTTCGGACAATTCGGCGGCGGGCCTGGTGGTTGGGGGCAGATCGAGCCGATTGAGCCGTATGACCCAATGTTCAATCCGGACTGGGCCAATGCGAGCACCAATCCCTTTCATCGCGGGCAGCACTGGCTGATGACGACGCGCGTGCCGCACGCGTGGACCATGGTGGGATACGACCCGAACAATCCGCCCGAGCCGAACTTGACGGATCCGAATCGGATCATCGCATTTATTGACTCTGGAATCGATCTGGACCATATTGAGTTTGGGGGGAGACCGGGGACTGGTGGGTCCCGAATTTCCGCACAGAGCGTCTCGATATTTCAAGAGAATTATCCTAGTGGAACTCAAAATGTGTGCAATTGCGATTCCGCAGTCATGACACCAGCCCCAGAGGACACAGCCCCTCTTATCATTGGTGCTACTTCTCACGGAACACTCGTGGCTGGGATCGCGGCGGCAGAGCCCAACGGCATTGGAATGGTTGGCACATGCTGGGATTGCGGCATTCTTGTGATTCGAGTCTTCGCGTACTCCCCCGACGCTCCTTGTGGGGGAGGTTCAATCGGCACATTATGTCGACAAAGTGAACTGTCGATTGCCGCCTCCATCCGTTATGCCGCCGGCTGGGATCAGTCACTCAATGGTGGATTGGGTGGATATCTTGAACAGCCTCGCGCCAGGATTATCTCGATTTCGGATCAGTCGCAAGGGGGGTTCAGCGGCATCGGTTGCACTGACAACCCTGCTGCTCGCCCCGAGATCGTTGCCGCCATTGAAGAAGCCTATGGCCAAGGATGCATCATCGTCGTCCTCGCTGGAAACGTTAATTCAGTTCAGCCGTGCTGGATGACGAGCGACCCTGTGACAGAGGATCCGGATGATACACAATGCACGCCTCTTGCGGGATGGATTCCAGAGGAGATTCAAAACGGGATCGCGATACATCCCAAGACGATCGTGGTTGGCGGAACATGCATGTGGGGAACGAACTGGTTGTGCCGGTCTCGCATCAACCCCTTGCGATCGAATGTATATATTGAGCCGTGTTGTCCTCTACAAGACGAGAACTGGTGCAATGCATACTACCCCAGTCTGCCTGAGGGAGCAGACCCGGATCGACTGCCGGTGCTTTCGGTTGTTGCACCGATGTCACACGTCTTTGGTACCTGGGGTGACGGGCTATGGGACGAACATACACCACTGAGCAACAACGATTTCGGCATTCCGCCAGCGGGCACATCGTTTGCCACACCGCAGGTCGCAGGTATTGTTGCGCTGATGCTGCGTGTAAATCCCAATCTCACCTTTGAAGATGTCAGGCATATACTCGAAGTCACCGCGACCGACATCGAAGATCCCGGCTATGACGCCAAGACCGGCCACGGCCTGGTCAACGCGCGAGCCGCGGTCGAATATGTTATCAAGATGGCGCTTCCTGCAAACTTCAACGGCGACGAAAGCATCGACACGCTCGACGCCATCGACTTTCTCATCGCCTATGGCCAAGGTGACCTGACGGCCGACCTCGATCTCGACGGCCAGCACACCGAAGCGGATCTTGCAATCTTTCTGGACAGTTATCTTACAGATTGAGTCCCGCGCAGGTCCATATCGTCTTGGGCTTTCGCCCTCATCTCAGACATGCCGGGTGGTTGCGTGGCGGGTTGCTGATGGTCGGATGCCAGGTCACTTCTGCAAAGGCACCCGTTGCACCGGCTTCGGCGCGGGTTCCACGGGCGTCGCACGCACACTGATCGCCGGGCCAATGGTCGGTGTGAATCCGCCCGGCTCGCCCGCGTGCACCACGATCTCGTCGAAGAACAGGTGGTAATCCTCGGGCGCAGGCCCGCCGCCGTAGTTGACGTTGAACCACATCCGGTCAATCTTCAATTTTTCGGTATGTCGAAAGACGACCGTGCGTTCATCCACCGCGACGCGTCCATCGACCCAGACCTGGAGGATCCCGTCGGGCCGACCTTTGCCGTCGGCCACGGTGTTGAGTCGAACGTGCTGGACAATGTGATACCAGCGGTCGCGTTCAAAGCGTGCGACGCCCTTCGTGTGCCAGTCGAAAAAAGTCGAGTTGCCGCCCTTGGCTTCCATATCCGCCAGGTACGCGAGCGTGGCAACACGAATCGGAGCCCCCTTGGGTGCCGGGTAAAACATGCTGCGCGCCGACCACCCATTGGACACATGTGGCCCCCACCCCGCCTTCTTGTACGTGCCCGCAAACCCCGGCAGTTTGCCCGACTCAACAGGATTGAACGTGTTGGCGAACCGCATCAGATAGCTGGCGGTGGCGATCTCGGGTTCGAGGTAGAGTTGGCGTTCGAAGTTGAACTCGAACTGGTGCGTGCCTTCGTGCCCGCCTTCTTTGATCGTGACACGGATCGCGTCGCCGCCGTTGCCGTTCATGGAAGGCTGGAAACCAAAGCGAGTGTCGTCCGCCCTGTGCAGTTCAACGGTCTTCTCGAACCGGTCGCCACGCCATCCGACTTTCCATGCACGCGAGGCAAACCCGCTCTCAAAGGCATCAAACTCGCCCCGGACAGGAAAGCAGCCCGCCATCGTGATGAGCAGGACCGAAAGAAGCAGGCCAACGAAGAGTTTGGGCAGTCGGATATCCGTCCGTGACATGTGGCAACCTCGTCATTCACGTTTGGGCTTACTCAACCATACACCGGTTTCCCACAATCTGCACCGTGCGATTTTCCTACTGACATTTCCTCAGAAACGGATCCGAGTGTCGGATTCGCGTTTTTTGGCGCCTGAAGCGGTAGTGAGTCCTAACTTGTGGTCAGTTCGTGGTTTACCCTTGTGCAAACTTTTCACGAAGATCCCGGTTCGGGTTGCACGGTGGGATGCAGATGTGGTACATTGTGGATCTTCGAGGGTTCGGCATCACTGGACGCTCGATGGTGTCGGGGTCGGCCCAATCGCGGGTCGGAATGTGTTACGACCTACACGCAACTGGACAGGAGCACTCGAGAACAAAAGCAGCCAGCAGGTCTCTCTCTCCTCCAGCAGGAGGATGAGGGTTAACCCTGACCGAGTCATTGGGCGAGTCAGGTTTGTATATGTCTCCGCCCGCAGCCCGTGCGCCCGCGCACGGGACTGATTCGATGTCCGCCGACCGATCGAAGCAGCAGGGAGCAGAAGGAGGATCTGCTCCGGCCGCCAGATAAGGGTCGGCGGCATCGCTTTTGTCGCGACCTGCCCCTTTTCACGACCCTGAGCCAGATTCACCACGCCAGCGTCTGCACCACGCCCTCGCGGGCATCTCCACCCATCACTCCGTGCCGAAGTGTGTACAGCCCAACCTGAGGCTTGCACCGAAACCGAACCGGCACCACTGTTTCCCTAATTCCCCGCGAAATGCAGCACAGGGTCGCGCCAAGCCGAATCACGCCCGTGGCAGACCGCGCTCCGAGGTCGCACGATGTGTGCGGGCAGAATCGCGGACTGATGCGTATTTGCCCGCCATGGGTGTGCCCCGCGAGCACGAGATCAATCCCCATCGCAGCAGCCGGGACGATCTGGGTCGGATAGTGCGCCAGCAGAATCGAAAACCCCATGTCGGCTGTCCCGCCCTGGCCATCCTGCGCCATTGCTCCGAGCAGGTCCTCGGGTTCACTTGTTCCGACGATCAGCAGATCTCCCACCCTTGTGCGCTCATTGTTGAGCCATCGCACGCGGTCGGTCACCTGGCGGACCAGTTCCGGTGTGTCGTGGTTGCCGAAGATCCCGAACGCGCCTATCCGGGCTCGCCACGACGCACTCAACGTTTCGAGAAAATCGCACGCGTCCGCCTCTGAGCCTCGGCGTTCGATGTAGTCGCCTGTCAGCACGACGAGGTCCACCTCGACCGAACCGACCAAATCCACGAGTTCCACCATTCTGGGGTCTTCACGCCAAGCGCGTTTAAGGTGAAAGTCAGAAAGATGCAGAATTGTCAACCCGTCCACCCCTTGCGAAACCCTCGGGTGCTCGATCTCGTAGCATTCAAGGCTGATGCGTGGGGCTCGGCGCGATCGCTCGGGTGATCGGTTCAAGACGGGACTCCTCGGAGACAGCGACACGGTATACTGTTCGACCCGGCTGGCAACAGCAGCCTGTCCTTTGGGAGGGTCGGCTGCGGGCTCACACGAATTATCGGAGACGGTCATGGCGAAAATGTTCTACACGCTGGAAGAAACGGCCTCCAAACTCGGCATGACCCCCAAAGAAGTCAGCCAACTGGCCTCGAGTGGACAGCTTCAGGAGTTCCGCGACCGCGACCGCCTCATGTTCAAGGTCGAACAGGTGGATCTGCTCGCTGGCGCAGGTGGCGGAGATGACGGCATCCCCCTGGCTGACAGCGGCGACCTGGAACCCATCGGCATGTCGTCCTCCGGCAGCGGATCGGTCTTCGGCGTTGAAGATATCAAGGACCAGACCGGCATCAGCATCTTCGAACCAGACTCCGGCGATGACGCCGACCCCAGCGCCCAAACACAGGTCAGCGGCGGACTCGGAGCTCCCAGTTTCGTCGCCGATTCTGGCGCGTCAGGTTCCGGCCTGCTCGACTTCACTCGCGAGCCCGACGACACCAGCCTCGGCGCCGATCTCCTCGAGGACGTCTACTCATCCTCAGGCTCGCGCAGCGGCGGGCGATCGGGCGGCAGCGCCATCGGTGGATCGGCCATCGGACAAGCAGCCTCCGAAGAACTCTTCGAACCCGCTGGCGGGCACTCGGACGTCTCTTCCGCCGGCGCAGTACCCGCCATGATGATGATGCGCGACGCATACGACGGACCATGGTCGGGCGTCGTCGGCGGCATCGCGCTGGGCATGGTCGTCCTGCTCGCCCTTGCACTCGCCGTCGCGATCTTCGGCATGACCGGAGCGGCTGGCGCCATTCTCTCGAATCTCTCATCGGGCATGATGTGGGGCATCGTCGGTGGCGGAGCAGGCATCATGGTGCTCGCAGCGATTATCGGTTGGGTCGCTCTTCGTCGTTCCTGACAGGCAGCATCAACCAAACGTATTACGCCCATAGAACACGGGCGTCGGTCAACTCGCTTCGGCCGCCTTCGATACCGAGCCGATCGAAGGCGCCCGACCGCGCGTACAGGCATCGGCCCGCATCATTGACCGCGATATGAGCGTCTCCGACTGAAATACATGTGAGGTCATTCGAACGCACCACAACTGCACCGAGTGAGCCGATCGCTTCGTCTGCAAACGTCTGCTCCAGGCCTTCGATGTGAGTCACGGTCAGCGTCGATCGCATCTGCCACAGATCAACCACGAGAGCGATCTCGCATCGCGCCAGTTTGTTCCCGGCGAGCACGCACGACTGGGCCTTCCATCGCATCTCGATGCTTCGAGGGGCCAGCACCGCCGCCGGGCGAGGAACCCCGCTGTCCGAAATTCGCACTGTCCTACCGAGACTGCTCATCGTGCCCGATCCCTAATTGATCATCCTGACTTCTTGCCTGTTCTTGAAGCCTTGGTCAAAAGCGTTGCAGCCAGTTGAAGCCCCGAACCCGTTGGGCCTGCGAACCGCTCGCTGAGTTTGGCCACGATTTCCAGAAACTCGATCATGGCGTCAAGCCGATCGGACATGCCGCTGGCGCCTTCGTCCAACCCCGTCGCACCCAGTTCATCGCGGATTTCGTGCAGCGAAACCAGCAAAGGATCGACCTCGCGCTTGCGTCGTTCGCGCACGATGGAGCGGAAGATCGACCACACATCCTGCTCGGCCAGAAAATATTCCTTGCGGTCACCACGCTTGTGCACCTTGCTCACAATGCCCCAATCGACCAGCGCCCGCAGCGACATCGACGCATTCCCGCGCGAAATCTGAAGCCGATCCATGACATCGTCGGCACACAACGGCTCAGCCATGATGTACAGAAGTGCATGCACCTCCGCCATCGTGCGACTGATGCCCCAGACGCTCCCCATGCGGCCCCAGGCTTCGATGAACTGGGTCTCAGCAGGACGCGCTGGTGAAGGACGTGACATAGTGCTTCATTATCCACCAGCACCACCCGCGGATCTACATCTCTTTCAGAATATATTGAAACTCCATCACGAACCGCAAAGCCCTCGAACCATCGCCTGTGGCTCAAAAATAGAAGCGGCGGGCTGCAAGTGCAGCACCGCCGCCTTTCCGGGGGCAATAGAAGACATTGATATCTTATTCTAGCAACTTTGGTTCGACAAAGCCATCATGAATCGACCAAGACCAGTGCCAGTGTGAGGTTAGCAGCGTTGAATGCCGCGTGGAGGCCTATCGCGGCCAGCAGACCGTGACGCTCGAAAACGTATCCACAGGCCATCCCCAAAACCAGAATTGAGGGAATTGCATGCCAAGGCACCGGTTCGATGCCGATTCTGTGGGAGAGGGCAAACAATACCGCGGTGAGAGTGATGGCCAGCCACCGATTTTTGAGTACTCGCCCCCACGCCGATTGCAGGAAACCTCGATAAACGGTTTCCTCGAATACTGGCGCGCCCAGTATCGCTCCGGCCATCAGAATTTGAGCGGCCGGACGCCAAGGTTCGTGCACGATCTGTTCGAGCGTTGCGTGTGCGATCGGGTTCGGAGGTCGGCCTGTCAGCAGAGTGTGCACAACCACTGCTGAGTCCGAGACTAGAACAAGAACCGGAATCAGAGGCGCAAGCCACAGCACACCCCGAAGCAGGTTGAGAAACCGAACAGATTTCTGTGGCTCATAGAGAAAGCGTCGTGCCCATAACCAGGCCAGAGCGGACAGCACGATCGCCCAGCCGTACACACAGGCCGCAGCCGATGCAGACCGGACGAGATGTTCCCCATCGTGTGGCGCAGGCACAAGCCCCACGGTCAAGCCCCCGAGCAGATGAGTAAGGAAGAAAAGCCCAAACCCGGTTGCGAAGAGAAGCAGGGGTGAGATCGACGGTCCGATAGCTGCCGGTGGAGATTGGGTGTTGCGGCGGCTGTGATGTCGCGCGAACACCACGAGAACGATGGCAGTCAACAGGGCAGCGGCTGGGAGTCGATAGAGAATGACGGGGTTGAGACCCGCAGAGTCGGATACGAGGATCTCGGCGTCGGCCGGGATTGACGCGATGGCATCAGCAACAATGGTCGGTATGGCAAGAAATAGCGACAACTCGAATACGCCTCCGGTGCTGCGAGACATTGTTGAGCATAAGCGGGCCGAGGTATACGAAGCCAAAGCCAGAACTTCGATGCAGGAACTCGAAGCGATGGCCATTCAGGCCGACCCCCCCCGCAACTTCTTCAGCGCCGTGACACGCCATTCGGCTGCGATGCCTACTTCTGTCATTGCTGAGATCAAACGCAAGAGTCCGTCTGCGGGTCTGATTCGCGCAGAGTATGACAGCGATCATTTCAAGCCTGAGACTATCGCTCAACGGTATTACGAGTGCGGAGCAGCTGCGATTTCGTGCTTGACCGACGAACGATTTTTTGGCGGGCATCTTTCGTTCATCGAGCGCATCAAGGAAGCAGTGCCGTTGCCGGTGCTGCGCAAGGACTTCCTGATTGATCCGTGGCAGTTGTGGGAGAGTCGTGCGGCCGGGGCCGACGCGGTACTGCTGATCGCCGAGTGTCTGACTGAATCGCAGCTGGTCGACATGATGATTCTGTCGCAGCAGTTGCAGATGACGGCTCTGATCGAGGTGCATGACATGGAAAATCTTCTCCGTGTCAGGCCTCACATCGGGTTCCCGCATCCGACCTACTGCCTGCTGGGCATCAACAACCGAAATCTGGCAACGATGGAAACCGATGTCGCGCACACGCTGCGGCTGATGGATCTGGTCGATGATGCAGGGGTCGTGGTGAGCGAATCAGGCATCACTTTGCCCGAACACCTGGAACGCCTGCGTGCTCACAAAGTCCGAATCGCGCTCGTCGGCGAGCACCTGATGCGGCAGCCCGATCCGGGGGAGGCACTCAAAATTCTGCTCCAGAAGCCGGGTCAGAAGTCGTGACGAGGCGGTTGCGCACAAACAGTGTTGCGCAAGCGTTCATCACTGATAGGATATGTGGTTGAAGTTCCTATTTGCGGGAGGTGAGATTCATGCGAGTTCGCCAATTCTTCGTCATGTGCACGGTGGCATTGCTGCCAGCTTCGGCCTGTTTGGGTCAGACTGCGAGTGATCTGCTTCAGGAGGCAGCAGCAACGCTGCGCGAGACCAAAGCCATGCAGGCTGGTCTGGTTGTTCGCGGCGAAGGTGCTGAAATGTTCCGCGCCACGCTTCCATCGGGCACCTCCAAGATGCTGCTGATGCAAGTTGCCAAGGAGCCATCCGAAGACAGTGATGAAGCGGCCGAGCCTGAGGGCATTGAATGGTTGCTGCGGCTTTCTGGGCGCGGAACATCGGGCAGCGCGCAAGAGCCTGATCCCATCGACTTCGACATGATCCGGACGACAGCGCACGATCGCTGGGTCGACCACAAGATGCGCAAGGTATTCGAGATGCCTGCGGCGCGCGCGGTTGCGACGCGCAGTTCGGCTTATATGGCCTCGCGCCTTCATGTGCCGACAGAGCTGCTCCAATCTGAACCGCTCAAGGACGAACTGGCTGCCTCCGAAGTCTCACTCGCAGCCGAAACCGTCGATGTCGAAGGCGTCAAGTGCCATGTCGTCGATGTCACCTATCAGGCGACTCAGCCTGCTCCCGGGCGCAATGCCCGCCTCAATCAGCGTGCCAAGTTCTACATCGGAGTCGATGACCAGATCATTCGGCGCATCGACCGGATCTCCGGCTCGGGCGCAATGTCCATGACGATCGTTCTTGAATTCTCGAACGTCGAGGCGAAGGTGGAACTCAAGCCCGAGGACTTCGAACTCAAACTTCCCGAAGGCTACGAACTCGCAGCCGGCTCGACCGGGCCGACCTCAACCGTGAGAACCAACACGGCGAGCGTTCGCCCGGCCAACGCAGAGTCGGCCCCGCGAGCGATCAATGCCAGGCCCGTCGTGGTCTATCCACCAGCCCCAGCCTTTGCCGTCAAAAACATACAAGGCCAGGATCTCACGCTCGAATCACTTCGTGGCTCACCCTCGGTTCTCTACTTCTGGGGCACATGGTGCATGGAATGTCGCGAGTACAACCCGTTGATCAGCGACCTTGCGGGGCAGTTTGCCGACAAGGGAGTGCGTGTCATCGGGCTTGCAGCACGCGAACGTGATCCTTCAGCCGCGACCTCTGTTGCGTCGCTGCGCGGCTATGCATTCGAGCTCGTCTCTGATGGAGGTGCTGCTGCCAGGGCTTTCAACGTCGAAGTCTTTCCGACCATTGTGGTGCTCAACAGTGAGGGTGGCGTGATCGGCACCGAGCAGGTCCGTCGCGGAGTGACGACATCGGACGTAATGTCGCGTGTTCGTGCACACTTGGCCAAAGCCATCCCCGCTGCTGCTACGCCCGATCAGGATGAAGTTCCCTGACGCTTGATGTGCCGCTGCATCGCGCGCCCGAGCACGAAATCAGTCAGTCCCGGAGCCGCGACCGAGAGTGCGAGCGCGAGGCGCACCGTGTGACTCGTCCAGACCTCGCCGCGAGGCTTGCGCAGGCATCGCACAATCGCACGGGCAACCCGCTCGGGGCTTTGCACAAACAACCCCTCGCGCGAGGGGCGTTCCATCAACAGACGCCCTCCCCCACTGCGTGCAGCCAGCATGTCGAACAGCTCGGTCGTCGTGCGGATCGGATGGACGGTCGAAACATGCACGCCTTCGCGAGCCAGTTCGTGGCGCATCGCTCGGCCGAAGAAATCCTGACACGCCTTGGTCGAGGCGTAGCACCCATACCTTGGCACACTGATCTTTGAGAGACAACTTGAGCAAAAAAGCACATGTCCAGCACCAACGCTGCGGAACACCTCACACGCCGGTCGGATGATGTTCAATGATCCGAAGAAGTTGACCTCGAACATCTCGCGAATTTCCGCGTCGGTCATGTCGAGTGCGTCCTTCTCGAGGCCATACCCGGCATTTGCAAATACAGCATGAACTGACCCAAATGCACTCACCGTCTGGTTCACGCATCGCGTGCAATCATCGGGCGACTCGACCGAGCCGACGCAGACGATGGCCTTGCCACCCTCGCTCTCGATTCGACCCTTGAGCATTTCGAGTCGATCGGCACGGCGAGCCATCAGCGCGACAGGCATGCCCGCGCGAGCGCACACCAGCGCCGTTGCCAGTCCGATACCGCTGCTCGCACCCGTGATGACGATTGGCTTTCCGACGAGGTTGATCTTCACGGGTCAATCGTTGGCAGGCGAATCCGGGTCGTCACCTACGAAGGCCGACCGAACTCCCATCGAGGCATCATTCAGGTCAGAAGCAAACCCCGAGATCGTGCCGCACCCTCCGAGGCACGCGCACACTACCAAAATCCCGACAATCGATGCTGCACGCAGATGCTTGAAGGTCATAGTTTGCTCCGCACTAGACACTCAGCGTTCATCGGCCGGGCGCGAGAGTTCCATTTACTTCCGGCTGCCATTGCGCCCAAAGAGCCACCGCAGTTCAGCGAAACGGCCCGCATATGCGCCAAGGCCAATGATCGCCACCCCAACGAATGTCAGGATCAGGAGGCGCAATCCCTGCGCGTTCCAGCCCTCGCCGGGTCCGAGCAGGTTTGACACAAGCCACACCGCAATGCCCATCGCGACCGCCAGCGCGAGCGAGCGAGCGACCGCGAGACGTGTCGCACGGTCCATGATTCGCAGCCCTGTCTTGCGCGCAAAGTACATCGGAAGCAGCAGGCTTTGCACCATCGCGCTTGCGGCTGTAGACCAGGCAAGCCCCGCTTCGCGAAGTGGCGTCAGAAATACCAGTGCCACGTTGAGCACCAGATTGAGCCCCACCATAGCAATCGCGACGCGCATCGGCGTCATCGTGTCGCCCTTGGCATAGAACGCGCGCGTCCACAGTTGATTGAGTGAGTACGCCCAGATCGCTGCGCCATACCCGATCAGGACGGCACTCGATCGCTCCACGCCCTCATGGCTGAACCCCCCGCCACCCGAATAGAGCGTCGCAATCAGAGGCGTGCGCACGAGAATCAGGCCAATCGTCGCAGGAATCGCGATGAACAGCGACAGGCGAATCCCATTGCGCAACATCACGATAAATCGCTCGTTGTCGTCGGCAGTGCGACTCAGGGCTGGAAAAATAGCCGTCGCAACCGCAATGCCGAAAACGCCCAAAGGAAACTGATAGAGCCTCTGCGTGAAGAACAGAATGCTGTTCGATGCCTGATCGAGCGGATACGGTTGCCCGGCAATGGTGGGACCAACCCAGTTTGGCCACATCGCGATAAACGTATCGAGCAGAGCGTTGACCTGTAGCGTGCCAAGCCCGATGAGTACGGGCCCGAGGCGGAGCAACATGGCCCGCGCCGGCTCGCGGGCTGCATCAAAGCCACGGGACCAGTGCACACACCCGCGCAGAGCATTCAACGACCACACGATCTGCAACACACCCGAGAGCAGCACCGCACCGCCGATGAACCACGACCACGTTGCAGCCGATGCCCCCTGTACGAAAAAGTACGGCATCGCGACGATGATGATGAACACGTTGAGAATGATCGGCATGGCCGCACCCGGGCCGAAGCGCCCATGGACCTGCAGCATGCCCGCGAGCATCGCCGCCACACACACCAGAGGCATGTACGGCAGAAGAAACATGACCAACTGAATCGAATACGTCCGCTCAGGATTCTCGGGGAGTGCAAACAGCACGACCGCCAGCACGACTTCGGCCAGTACCAGAATCAGGCTCGTCGTGACCGCCACCAGCCCGATTGTCAATGATGCAAACGCGCTCGCGCGGGCGGGGTCATCGCGCATCAGTTTCGAGTATTCAGGAATGAACGCCGCTGCCAGCGCGCCCTCGCCGAAGAGCCGCCGAAACATGTTCGGAATCGCAAATGCCGCTGCAAACGCCGAACCAACATGTCCATCACCAAAGATGCGAACAGTCACAAGATCGCGCGCCAGGCCCAGCACTCGACTGAGCAATGTCAGCGCAGACACCGTGCGAACCGCTCCGCCCAGCACACGCTCCGAGTTGTCTCGGTCGGGGGTCATCGCAGGAAGATCAGCCACACCAGCAGAAGTGACGGAGTCAGAAACAACACCGAGCGAATCACATACCCAAAGAACGATGGCATCAGCACACCCGACTGTTCGGCAATCGCCTTGACCATGAAGTTCGGCCCGTTGCCAATGTACGTCAATGCACCGAAGAACACAGCCCCAAGGGACACCGCCATCGTCAGACGAGCACCATCAACACTCAGCACAAACGCCCGCAGTCCTTCGCGACTCATCCCCTCCGCACCGTACGCCAACTGCAGGAAGTTGGCATACGTCGGCGCGTTATCGAGCATGCTGCTCAGCGAGCCTGTTGCGAAGTAAAACGCCCCGGGCGTCGAGAGCGATATCTGGTCGGCGTGCGTCGCGAGATATCCAAGTGCAGGCGTCATCGTCGCGAAGATGCCGATGAAGAGCAACCCTACTTCCTTGATCGGAAAGAACGTAAAGGCATTGGCGTCGCGAATCGACTGTGCCGAGAGCCTGTAGGTGATGACAGCAATCGCAATCTGCACGAATGGCCCAATCGGGATGCCCTCAAGTGAAGGCCATACAGACCTCAACATCGGATCGAGAAACACTGCGCCAATGATCGCCGCAAGCCCGATGAGCCCCATCATGCCGCGAATCGTTACGCCAAAGGTGGTGGACGACGGTGCCGAATCGGGCTCGTGCCGCGCCACCTGTGAGTCCACAAGAAAAAACGTCAGCAGGAGCGAACCGATGCACACCGCCCACATCGGCCAGAGATTCTCCAGGGTCCACAGGAACGGAATTCCTTTCAGGAATCCGATGTAAAGTGGCGGGTCACCAATGGGCGTCAATGCCCCGCCGCAGTTGCTCACGATGAAAATGAAGAAGATCACATGCACCGCGCGCAGGCGACCGGCGTTGAGGCGCATGAAAGGCCGGATCAGCAGCATCGACGCGCCTGTGGTCCCGACCACGTTGGCGATCAGTGCTCCGAACGCCAGCAGCAGCGTGTTCGTCAGGGGCCTCCCGCGACCTCGAACATCGATCTGAATCCCACCAGACACGATGTACAACCCCCCAACGAGCGCAATGAAACTCAGGTACTCAATCCCCGTGTGCAGCATGTGGTAAGTGCCATACGACATCCCGTGCAGATACGGCGTCCCAAACTGGATCAGGTAATATCCAATGATGATTCCGCTGAAAAAGAAGGCAAAATCAGGAAAGTGCTTGTGCCAGATTTTGCCATTGATGAAAGGCATCACCGCGATGCTCAGCAGCAGCGCAGCAAATGGTGCACACAACACCAGCGGGATCACCGGCACGACCGTCGGCTGATCTGAAGTGTGCACACTCGCGTGTGGAACGCCGATCAAGGCCTCGTCCGTACCGACGCTTTCGACCACCGAATCAGGCAAAACGTCCACATACTCCGGCGGAATCACGATCGTCAGCAAACCCCCAAAGAGCAGACCGATCGTGAGCGAGAGCATCCACGCCATCGGGCCATGAAGGTCGCCAGATCTCCGGATCGAAAGGCTTGCCAGCCCCGCCAGGATCGTGGCGCACCCGATCCCGATGACATTGGCCAGAAAGTCCTGCATCGAGACCGTTCGCTGCAGAATCGGCAAGCCTTGTGTGAGTTCATCAATCGCGGCATACACCACCGCGACACCCGCAGAGATCAGCACATTGCGAGTTGAGAAAGGCGAGCCAAAAAAACCACACAGCATCAGAAGTGCTGTCCACATGCCAAACGCCGCAACATGAATCAGAAGGTCAGGGCGAGCAATGGAGCCGCCGATTCGCAGTGCGGGCCAGTGGGTTCCTGTCACAAGGGCAAGAGCGAAAACCAAAAAAACAATGCGGCACAAGGCACGCTGTTTCACGCGGGGTTGAGACCGCCCGTGGTCGCTCACCGGTTGAGTTCCTCGCTCGGTGCGTTGCTGAGTACAACGTGAACCTCAGGCTTGCCAGGCGTGGACACCTGACTCAATTCACGGCGCTTGTCGAGCAGACGATCCCATTCCCGAAGCAGCGTATCGGCGAGCTCGGCATAGTCGGCCGCGCCCGCAGCAGCCGGGGCATAGTCAAAAATCGTCTGCCCGAAACTCGGCCCTTCCGCAAGCTTGATGTTGCGCCGGATCGCAGGCTTGAACACGCGCGCATAGCGCCACGGCGAAGCCGCATCATCGCGCGCACTGGCAAAAAAAGTGTCCATGTCCGAAACCACCTCGCGCGTGTGCGTCGCCTGCGCATCGTGCATGCACAACACCACGCCCGTCACGCGCAGTTTGGGATTAAGTTGCTGGCGGACCATCGACACCGTTTCAAGCAGCTTGCCCAGCCCTTGAAGTGCCAGAAAGTGCGCCTGCATCGGAATGATCACCTCGCGCGCGCCGACCAGCCCGTTCATCGTCAGCAGCCCCAGCGAAGGCGGGCAGTCGATAATGACAAACTCATAACGACCTTCGAGCCTTGCCAACGCCCGATCCAACCTCTCGTGACGTCGGTCCGCCTGATTCAACTCCGATTCGGCAGCCGCAAGATCCGTCTCGCTCGCCAGCAACCCCAGATTCGGGCGCGCCTCGATCACAGCCTCATGAGGATCACGATCCTCATCGAGCAGCAGGTCATAGATCGACACATCGACGTCGTCCGGATCAACACCAAGATGCAGCGTCGCATGCGCCTGAGGGTCAAGATCGACCAGCAAGGTCGGCCTGCCCTTCTGCGCAATGGCCGCAGCCAGATTCACAGCGGTTGTGGTTTTCCCGACTCCGCCCTTTTGGTTCATCAAGGCGATTCGGCGCATGATCTTCTCATCGCTCATGCCGGGAGTATACGGCCATCGCCAAACACGCCTCGCAATGCACTCTTATCACGGATTCGTGCTTGCCGGAGCGCCCGCCGACGCTGGCCCCTTGGCACCCGCCTGTCCCCCTTCGGAAGCCGGCGCCAATCGCGCGGTTCGAGCCAGTGCTTGCTCTTCCAGATGTCGCCTCCGGGCGATCTTGATTGCATACACCCCGATATAGGACGCGAACACCAGCGCCAGCGCGTAAACCACTCGCGCGCGACCCAGACTCAGCGCCACACCCAGCAAAGCAAATCCCACCCCGATTCCGTACAACGTCAGAACCGCACCCTTCACCCCGAGCGCGCGCTTGAGCATGTGGTGCAGGTGGTCGCTGTCAGGCTCGGACATCTTCTTGTTCGCCAGTTTCCGCCGCACAATAGCCAGCACCGTGTCGATGATCGGAATGCCGTAGATGATCAAACCCGCAATGACGAGATACGTTCGCCCTGCGTCGGTGCTGGTGTCGCCGAGCATCAGGATGATGACGATGGTGCAGAACCCAAGCAGCAACGACCCGCAATCCCCGAGAAAAATACTTGCCGGATTGAAGTTGTGAGGCAGGAACCCAAGACAAGCCCCGACCAGCGCCAGACACAGAATGATCCGCTGCGCATCACGCGGGCCGTCATCGACCATCGCCAGACTCAGGCAGATGAACAGCAACCCCATCGCGGCAATCGCCGTGACGCCAGTCAGCAAACCGTCGAGCCCGTCCACGAGATTCGAGGCGTTGCACCCCCCGAGCACAAAAATCGCAATCACCGCTGTGCCCGTCCAGTACATCAGGTCCAGCTCGATCGGCATCCCAAGCCCAGGAATCTCAAACATCCATGAGAGGTTGCGGTTGCCGACCAGTTCGCCAATGGTCGGGCTCAGGATGCCCTGCGCGACTTTCACGCCGATGTCGTCATACGCCAACGCAGCCGCAGCAAACAACTGCCCACCAAGTTTGACCCGAGGCATGATCCCGACCACATCGTCGATCAGTCCCACAATCATGATCACAGTCAGCCCGAGCACAATCGAAGGCCGAACCAATTGCGGCGTCTCCGTGTCGGGCGAGAGCCACTGCGTCGGCTTGTGCCAGGTGATCAGCCCCTCGATCGGCACCGCGAGGTAACTGTACAGAATGCCCCCCATGATGCCGAGAAACACCGCCACTCCGCCCAGGTATGCGATAGGTATCCGATGGACCTTGCGCGACGACGGATGATCGATGATGCCTAGCGTGATCGCCATGTGCCTCGCCAGAGGCGTGGTCAGCAGCGTGATCACAAACGCGACCACCGCAACCCCAAGATAGCCCTGCAAGATCTCGAATCGTCCCGCCTTCTCGCTCGCAATCCCAACCAGTTGCTCCAACTCCTGATGACGGCTGGCAAGCGCGGCGATATCGTCCCCAAAAGTGGAGATCCGATCCGCGATGCCCTGGGGCACTTTCAGCCCGCCACCCGAAATCATTGCGCTCGCCCTTCTACCTCGGCCGTACTCTCAAGATGCGCAGCCACGTCAATAATAGTCTGTCGTAGACTCCACTTCGGTTCAAACCCGATCGCGTCTCGAATCCGAACCAGACTTGGACGCCTTCGTTGCAAATCCTCGAAACCCCCCGAATATGCCGCTTCATACGGCAACGAGCGAATCTCGGACTTTGATCCCAATGTCTCCACAACCAGCAACGCCAGATCCCCGATCGAAATCGGCTCATCGTTGCCAAGATTCAGCACCCGCCCGCAGCATGCCGGCGACGCAATCATCCGCGTCAAAGCCCACACCACATCGCGCACGTCGCAGAAGCAGCGAGACTGAGTCCCGTCGCCATAAACCTCCAGCGCCTCGCCCAGCATCGCCGCACGCACAAACCGAGGCAGCACCATCCCATACGACCCCAGTTGCCGCGGCCCAACCGTATTGAACAGCCTGACCACCACCGTGGGCAACCCACCTCGCGCATGATGCGCCAACGCCAGATACTCATCAATCGCCTTGGTCTGCGCATACGACCACCGCAAAACGCTTGTCGGGCCGTACACCACGTCATCCTCTTCCCGAAACACCTCGCTCGTCGGCTTGCCATACACCTCGCTGCTCGACGTCAGCAGGATGCGGGTCTTGCCTGCGCGCCCGCCCGCCTGAGCCGCAAAACGCAGCATCGCCGCAGTCTGCTCGACATTGGTCTCGATGCACCCGATCGGATCATCAAGTACAAGCTGGACCCCCACCGCTGCCGCAAGGTGATAGATCTCGTCAAACTGCTCACCGCGTCCGAAGTCAGCCAGCGCCTGGCGCAGTGATGCCTCGATGAACCGCAGCCGCGGGAATGCATCGGGCAGGTTGCTGCGACGACCTGTCGAAAGATCGTCAACCACCGTCACATCATCCCCGCGTTCGAGCAGCGCATCGACCAGATGCGAGCCGATGAACCCGGCGCCGCCGCTGACAAGCACACGCCGATTGGAGAGCGTGCGTTGTTCGTCAGCGGATCTGTTCACGGCTGATTCCCTTTGCGAATCCCGCCCGACTCATTGACCCGACTTCGGATCCCGATCGATCGACGAGCCAACCTTCGCGCCAGGTGTGTGATACGCCAGTGATGTCCGGATATTCTGCTTCATATATCCACCCGTCGAAGCCCGCACCGCATTGACCAGAACACCCAGATGATTGGCGCGGCAATCGTCGAGCTCCCCGCGAAGTCTCGAAACCATACCGCGAGTCTCGCCGTTGGCACGCACCACAAGCATCGAAGCGTCCGCACGATTGGCAACCGCAAACCCATCGCCCGAAACCACCGCCGGCGCAACGTCGATCAGAATGAGGTCATACGTGGTCGACGCACGCTCGAGCAGCTCGCTCATGGGCTTGCCGCCCAGCCTCTCGTATTGACGATGCTCACTCGACCCGACGCTCAGCGCATCAAGGCGGCTCACACCCGGGACATGCTGTACCACAGCCTCGAGCGTAGCGACTCCTGCCAGAACATCCGCAACGCCCGGTCCTTCATTGATGCCGAGTATCCGATGCTGTGCAGGGCGACGGAAGTTCCCATCGATGATCAGCACCTTCATCTCGTTGCTCGCGCACGCCAGTCCGAGATTCGCCACGATCGACGATGCCCCGGAACCCGGCATGCCGCCAAGCACCACCAGCGAACGGCAGTTGAGCCTGGTCATCTGCTTGAGCAGCGATGTACGAAGTTGCCGGAACTGCTCGGCGAGCAGCCCCGTAGGCGCGTCACGGAAGATCGTGTCCACACCGGCCTTGCATGTTGTATCCTCTGAAGCGTCCGCAATCATGCCCACCACACGCGCCCGAGGAAGCAGCGCGATATCCGATGGCCCCTTGATTCGCTGGTCGAGCACCTCGCGCAGCAGGATCACACCACCGACAAGCCCCGTCAGCAGGAACATCCCGGCCGGCACCATCATCACAATGCGAGGGAACGTCGGCTGATTCGGAGTGCGCTCCTGCTGGAACACCGTCACGCGGGCCGCATTCGAAAGGCTGCCTTTGATCGTCAGTTCGGTCAACATGTTTGACGCGTCCTGCCTCGACCCGATCAGGCCTGCAATACGCCGATCAATGTCAGTGATTTCGGTCAGTGTCTTGTTCAGGTCCGCAAGCTCCACGCGGAAGCCATCGGCTTCAGTACTCAGTTGTAGCTGCTGGGCCTGAAGGTTCTGCAACTCCCGCTTGGCCGAGTCATATTCCGCGTCAAAGTTCCGCGCCAAAACCTCTTCGGTAATGTCCGAGAGCTTCTGGCGCCGGGCGTCGATCTGGGCGAGAAGCCTGCGGTAGTCCCGATGCCCGTCCTTGATGCCCATCTCACGCAGCGCCTGAAGATCCGACTCAAGTGTCTTAATCTGCTGGCGGAAATTCGCCACAATCGGGTCCTGTTCCGCAACTGCCCGCTGCGTGTCCGTGTACGTAATGCCCGTCTCGGCATTGCGCATCTGCTCCATGTTGTTCAAACGGCTGATGGTCATCGTGATGTACTGGTTCACATCGCTCAACTGCGCGATGACGATCTTCTGCCTCTGCCCGAGTGCCGTCGCCTTCTCGTCGAGCGAATCGATCGATTGCTCCTTGAGCAGACGCGCGCGACGATCGTTCAGGTCGTTCATTTCCGAATCAAGATTCCGAATCTGATTGTTGATCTGATCCTGCTGGTTGCTCACAGTCACCGCGGTCGCCTGCCGAAGCCGCGAGAGATACGTCTCGCGCACCAGCCGCGCAATGCCCGAAGCATCCGCAGGCCTGCTTGCTTTGACCGTCATCGAGATGTACGACGTACCCGTGATCGGCTTGGCGCGAACCATCTCGGCCAATTCTTCCGCCGCGCTCACGTGATTGACCCCACTTCCCTGGGCATGCTTGGCAGCCCATCCCGAGGCTTCCTGCATCAGTCGCGGACTTTGCGCCACCGCTTCGAGAATGCCGGGCGCAACAATCGCGCTTGACTGCGTCGCCATGAATCGGTCGATTTCGTCCTTGCGAACACCCTCGTTGGTGATATTCGCAACGTTCGGCTCGGCAGGCTGCGCGTCGAAGATCACCTGCGCCGTGTATTGCGGCGCAAACCGCAGAAACACAAAATGCGCGACCACACCGATCGCACCCCCGACAAAAGCGCATGCGACCAGCACCCACATGTACTTCCTCAGCAGCTTGATCGGGTCGATCGGCGTCAGATTACTTCCCGGACCTGTCGCCCCCATCGGTGGACGGCTCCCGGCCTGGGAAATGGATGTACTTGTCTGCACACTGGTCATCAGAATACTCCAGACTTATCGAAACCTACCCGAAAGAGCACCTGTCCAAACGGACTCCGGCCCCTCATCAAATTCGGCATGATTCAGCCCCCGAGTGAGCTGATTCTCCTGAGCATGTCGTCAATCTCGGGTCCGAAATCGCGCCGGAGGTCCGGCAACGTCGCAATCGAAAGCCGCAGACGCTCCAGCGACCGCTTGGCACGCGGCATCTGCCCATTCTTCATGTCAAGCTCGGCCCGTGTCACGATCAGGCTCACTTCCGCACGCTTCGTACTCACGAGCCTCGTCGCCGTCGCCAGCACTTCCTCGGCCTCCTTGAACTGATTCAGACGCACATACACACGCGCCAGCGTGTCGTACACCTCGGGCTGATCGGATGCAGAATCTGCCGCCGACTTCGCGAACGGAAGCGCTTCATGAGCCCGATCAAGTTTGGTCGCCAGGGTGAACGCGCAGTTATTGCTCAGTTCCCAGTCGCCCGGGAAAATATCCAAGCCCTTGCTCCACACCTGGAAAGCTTCCGTGAACTTCCCCTCGGCATACAGCGCTGAGCCCGCCTGCCTGTACGCCAGACGCGCAAACAGCGAATCGCTCCCGAGAGCCTGAAGCTCTGAGAGCAGAGTGTGCCCTTCTGCCCGATAACTCTCGGAC
The DNA here is from genome assembly GCA_019636795.1 of Phycisphaeraceae bacterium. Classification (NCBI taxonomy): domain Bacteria; kingdom Pseudomonadati; phylum Planctomycetota; class Phycisphaerae; order Phycisphaerales; family Phycisphaeraceae; species Phycisphaeraceae bacterium. The sequence goes on along the minus strand of JAHBWW010000001.1, from coordinate 460,305 downwards.
TGCACCAGTGCCTGACCAAGGAAGAACTTGAGCCAGCGCGTGCTGTCCTCGCCTGCCTGTTGCGACTGAATCAGACGGTTCAGATAGGCACGCAACGATGCTGTATCGTCGCCATAGACGCCGCGTACGTTTCGCCACCAGCGTGCGACATCCTCAGCCGACGATTTTCTCTTCTCAAAAACCTGAGTCATCGCGGCTTCGCCTTCGTTCCGCTGTCCGCGCTTCATGCGGATCGCACCGTCGGCAAAGTCAACCTGCCAATCCGAAGCCGCCGGCTCGCCGAGAGAGCGAATCTGACGCAACACACGCTCGGCGTCGGCCGCCCGGGGCGGGGTCTGGCTGATCAGCGCATTGATATGCGCCAGCCCAAAACCATAATCACCGCTGAGCTCCCATCCGCGACGATACAACTCCGCCGATCGCGCCCACAGCATCCGGTCATCGAACACCCGTGCCGCACGTGCCATCAACATCAGGTCACGCGGACGCTTGGCAAGCGTCTCCTCGACAAGATCCATCGCGCGCCCTTCCTGCCCGGCAAGAATGTACTCGATCATCACCGCCTGAAGCACATCGGTCAGGTTCGGGTTCACACGCACCGCCGCAACCATGTCGCGCAACATGTCCTCGTAACGACCGACCGATCCATACACCCCCGCACGCAGCTGCAGCGTCTGCGTGTTGTTCGGCTCAAGAGTCAACGCCTGCTGAAGATCGATCAGCACATCATCGAACATCTGCGGATTGCGAAGCCTCACCTGCGCACGCCGCGTGTACGCCAGCGCACTCGTCGGATACATCGCCACCGCACGATTCAGGAGTTCATTCGCCTCCTGCGACTTGCCCGTCGCGTCAGCCAACTCCGACCTTTGCAGCAGCACTGTCAGCGATTCACGCACCTGAGGCCCAAGCTTGGCAATCTGACGTTGCGCCTCGTCAAAGTTCGACGTACGCAGCAGCATCTCGATCCACTGAATCAGGAACGACATCTGCTCATCATCCGCTCCGGCCTCGACGATGCCGCGAAGCAAAGGTTCGGCCGTCGCATACTGCCCGAGTTCCATGTGCAACATGCACAGCACCTTGTCCGCTTCAAGCTGCGATGTCTGGTGCTCGCGCGCGTCTTCCAGCGCCTGCCTCGCAATCCCGTACCGACCACGCACCGTCATGAAACGCGCCATCTCGATGTACGGCACCGCGTCTACTTCATCGCCCTGACTGATGATGTACTCGATGAATGCGCCACGCGCCCGTTCAATCCCGTCAATCATCGTGCCATCCGGCATCGCAACGCGACCCTGATCCGCAAACCAGCGAGCCTCGACCGCCGTTACATACAGATCGCTTTGCTCGGCCTTGAGGTCATCAAGAATCCCGCGCGACTTGCTCCAATACTCCGCCCTCGTCTCATTGGTCAGTCGCGATGCCGTGTCCGACGCAAAGTCGATGTACGTCGATGCCAACTCAAGCTTGTTTACGCGGTCCGATGGGTTCGTCCTGGCAATCTGCTCGCGCACGAGCATCGAGCGCGTACGTCCTGCTTCGCCACCAACTGACGATTCGAGACGCAGCCACGTGTTCATGAACTGCATGTCCGAACGCCCGAAACGCTCAGCCTCGCGCGCCACCGTCAATGCATCCTCAAGCCTATTTGAAAGACGCAACACTTCCATCAGCGATTTGACATTCGCCATGTCGTTCGGCTTGATCTGATACGCCTTGCGGAATGACTCGATCGCACGCTGAGTCAGGCCAGCCTCGAACTGCTGCGAACCGAGCAATCGCCACACCGGCGCCAGATCAGCACCCAGCTCGATCGCCTGCGTCAGCGTCGCCATCGCTTCGGCACGCTTGCCTTCGAAAATCTCCAGCCTTGCGCGATACACAAGTCCGTTGTAACTCAGCACACCGCGAGACATCGCGCTTTGATACACCTCGCGGGCCTTGGCCAGATCTCCCGCCTGAAGCGCGAGCAGGAACTGGAGATCGATCACGTTGGGCTCATCGGGCGCGAGCCGCACAGCTTCAGCCAGCATCGCCGCCGCACCTTCAGCGTTCCCAAACCTCTCGTAAATACCTCGCTTTGTAAGCGCCTTATCCAGTGCCGACGAATCTGTTGAATCCACCAGCGCCGCAAACGCACTCATCAGATCTGTCGAAACCAATGCCCTGTTTACCGACGCCAGCCGCTCATGGTCCGGATGCTTCGCTGCCGCCTGCGAGACAACCGCACGCGCGCTATCCAGATCTCCGCCTTCGAGCAGGATGCTCCCGAGTTGCAGCGCAATCCGAGGTGCCGCGTTGTTCGCCTCATATCCCTGACGCAGGATTCCAACCGCCTCATCCACGCTTCCGGGAGAATCCGAAGTTCCTCGCAGCGCCAGGTTCGCGTTGATCAGCACCTGCTCGACGGGGTCATCCGAGTCCGCCTGGCCCAACTGCACTCTGATGCGCCGAATCAAGTCCTTCAACTCTTCATTGTTCGGATTGATGGCCGCGACACGCTCGAACAACTCCAATGCCGCCACTGGATTCGACAATGACAACTCAGTTTGAGCGAGCATCGTCAGCGCGCTCATATTGTTCGGGTCGATCGCCAGAATGCCCTTGAAAGCAGCCTGCGCCCGGCCATGCTCCTCGAGCTTGCGCGACACCACGCCTTCAAGCCACAATCCGCGCGCATCCACGCTCGTCAACTGCTGGTTGTACTGCTGCACCTTGATCAGCGCGTTGCGAATATCTCCCGATGCGTCCGCCAGCATCGCATCCAGAAACAGCAACTGCGTGTCCGTACTCGGCACACGCTTGGCAAACTCCGCCCGAAGCGCCACCGCCTGCTTGAGCAGATCGTCGCGACCGGCCGTATCGTTATCCGGCTTCGACTCCCGAATGCGCAAAGCCGTATCCGCCCGAATGAAGTACGCCTGTGTCTGCTGAAAACGCTGGAGCATCCCCTGCAGACTCACCGGCAGAGGCGGCAGTTCACTCACCGCCTTGAGCACATCCGATGCTTCCTCATACTCGCGACGGTCCAGATGCAGGCCCGCAAGCATCATCAACGCCCGCGAGTTACGCGGGTTGTTGTCAATCGCCTGCTTGAGCAGTTCGATCGTCATCGATCCATTCGAACGAGGCACAACCGCCCTCTCAAGCATCCAGAATCGCTGAATCACATTCCGAACCGACAACTGGTCTGCAACCATCAACCTGCCCGACAGATCCTCGACACGATCTGCAAAACTCGTCATCGTCGTCGCAGTCACACGTGCCAGTTCCGTACCCACCAGTCCGCGCGTTCTCTCCTCCAGCGTCGCATCGATCGTCAGCGCCAGACGGTTGACCATCACTTCCGGATTGGTCGGGTCGCGGAGCAAATGGTCATCGAGCACCTTCATTGCCTGCGTCCGCCACTGAGCAAACTGATCCCGACGCCCCGCAACCGCTGCCTCACGCGCACGCGCGTCGAACATCCTCATCAGCCCGACGCTGACTTCCCCATCGGTCGGCGAAACGTCCAGCACCGCTTTGAGATCCTCTTCAGCCATCGTCCGCTGGTCATTCGTCACCACACGCGATTCCATCAGCAGGTTCGAGTACACAAGCCCGCGGAAACGACGCAGCCTAAGCCGATCGCTGTTCTCCGGGTTGGCGCTCTGCATCAGCGAGAGCAGCACCTCGGTTTCCGACTCGATCTGATCGATCGCCGCACGCGGGAACCCGCTCATCGACGAACGCTCATACAGCAGACCCAGGTATTCGAGTGCGGGCTCTAGCTTCGTCGGCTGCGAAATCGCAAGCCCACGCAGCATCGGCATGAACGCCATCCCGAACTCGTTGTCAAACTCCGTTTCGCTCGCAGGCTTCCACGCCTCGATCGCCGCACGCCACTTCTCGAGCCATTCGACGTTGTTCGGGACTTTGTTCACCGCCCGGCTGTACATCCGCTTGGCGAGCCCATACTCCCCGTTCACCATCGCTTCGTCGCCCGCTTGGACGTTGTCCTCCGGCGTCTTGTTGAGCACCAGCGCATACAGCCCGATCGCGCCGCCTCCAACCGCCGCCAGACCAACCACCAGCGCCACCACCAGTTTCATATTCACTCGAGACGCCATGCTGACTCCTCTGCCATGCCGCTTCCGCAGCCGCTCTTCATCCCGCGCTCCGGTCGCGACGCGGGTTATCTTCCGGATACAGCCCCATTTCGACCTGTGCCCAATCAGGCACACATCGCATCAACTCTGCCATCAACTCACCCAGCAGCGACGACGACACTTCCACCATCGCCGACGCCGAATCAAAACCTCGCCCACTCACCTGCACCTTCAGGTAATACGCGTAATCGTTTCTCAGATCGAACGCCAGCGTGCGCACGCCCTCCGCGCTCGCCGCTGTTCCGCCATTGGCAATGAAAAAATACCCCGCATACAAACTCGTTCTCGAATCTGGCGACATGAACTCCGTCACGCGGATCCGAGGCTGCGACGTCGGACTCACCCCTCGAGGCAATCGAAAACGAGTCCCCGGCGCATCCGAAAACGGCGGAGGAAGCGTCCGCACCGTGAACAACGGCCCGCCCTCAAAACCCGCCGGCAACGAGTCGTCTTCAATCCACGAACTTGTATCCATCACCAGTCGATGAATCTCAGCGCCCTTGCCCTGAATCCACCCGCCCGCAACCATGCAACGCTCGGGCACATGCGGCACCGTGTCAATCCCGCCCGTGTAGTACGCAACATGCAACTCGATCATCTGCGGGCTCTTGCCCTCCGGCAGATCCTTCTGCACATACACCCGCGACACATAGTTCTTCGTCCCGAGTGTCTTGACCGTGTCCTCGTCGAGCATCTCGTCCGTCCCGACCTGCCTCCAACTCGGTGTCTCACGCGGAATCGACCCTACCTGCCGGTTGCCATACGGATAAATCTCCTTCTTCTGAAGGTGAATCCCGTACGCCTGAATCGCGGCGCTCATCCCGATCGCCGCGAGCGACAGCATCGCGAACGACACCATAAACGCCGGATTGAGTAATGCGCGCCAACTCAAGCCTTGGCCTCCTGCTTCTCGTGCACCAACTTGTCCAGCACCCACACCAGCCCGAGGAACAACAGCAGCGAAGGGATCAGGAGCAGCGTCCCGATCACCATGTGCGCATCACCCGATGCAAGATCCGGATCAATCAGCGACACCAGCCCCAGCACCACGACCCGCAGCAGATTCATCCCCACCGCCACAGGCCCCGCAAGCAGCATCAGCGCAATACGCTGCCACCACCGCTTCGTACTCAGCACCGCCACCGCACCTGCAAGCGCATAGAACGCGATCACCATCCGCATCCCGCTGCACGCATCGGCCACGTTCAGCGGTATGTACTCACCCGTCGCCTTATAAATGTGCAGCGTATTGCCGCTCAGATCCACTGTGTAATCAAACACAGGCCCCAGGACCGTCAGAATGATCCACGATCCGAACGACGCCACCTCTTTCAACTTCCCCGTGATGTCGTCCATGATTCGCTCGGAGATCGTCACCATGAACACCAGGAACGCAATCGGGATGAACGCCACCTGCATCACCCGAGGCCCCAGCATCAGGAGCGCCACCCCGAACAGCGCAAGAATCATCGAGAACCCTTGCACCATGTGATTCTGAATCGTCACAATCCCCGCAAAGTACGTCGCAATGCCCAGTGACAACGGCACAATGCCCGGCCAGAACACCTCCGCGCTCAGACGCTTGAGCTCCTCCCGGTTCCGCCACAGCAGATACACACTGATCGCCGGGATCACAAACGCATGCCCCCAGTCCTCGATCTGATTGACGCTCTTGCGGCCTTGAGTGAAGAACCACCTGTAAAACAGCCCAAGAAACGCAACCCCCAGCAGGCCGGCCATAACCACACCGGCCGAAACGATCGACTCCGACCGCACACCCGCCGCGCTTGATGCCGGGAGGGTCCCCACCCCGACCGCCTTGTCTTGTGCGCTGCTCATATCGACAGTTGCGTCCCAAAACGCGCGACAATGCTCGCGCTGAGCGAAGAAAAACCCACCCTGCACGCGGCCGCACCTCCCGTGCACCGCTGCTACGAACTCCCACCAATCAGTGTTCGCGCTCCCGCGACACCCCGACCGCCGCCTCCAGCGTCAGAATCCTGCCCGGTTTGTCGGAGGAGCACCGAACACGTCATTACCAAAGTTCCTGTCCAACAGGAACCCGAATCCATAAGAAGTGCGGAATCCGTTCCTCAGCACCGCAAGCGGGAACGCCCAGAAGTTCGTTCCCACATTGATCCGGTCATCGGCCTTCAGGTACACATCCGGCTGAGTGCCCTGCGAAATCGCCCGCAGGTTCAGCATGATCGTCGATTGCTGGTTCTCACCCACCACGCGCGTCAGGTCCACTCGCTCCGGAATCGCAAGACCGCCCAGACCACCCGCAGCCGTAATCGCACGCGTCAGCGTCAGACGCCCCACACCAGGAAGATTGAACACGCCCGGACGATTCACCTGCCCATCGATGTACACCACCCCGGACTCTGGCAACGGCACCCGAATTATGTCTCCGGGCCTGACCACAATGTTGTACCTCGCATCACCCGAAAGCAAAGGCTTGAGCGGCACACGAATCACCCGCTGAGTCATCAGCGTCCCCGCGACCTCCAGGTATTGATCGCTCGTCACCCCACCAGCACCACGCGACGTGGCAACGCGCGCCACACCCGTCGTCATCACCCATTCACCATTGAGAAAAACCCATCGCGAGCCACTCACGCCCACAGGTGAACCACTGTCGATCTCCACCAGCGGTGCGCGTCGATCTGTCGCCGGATCGAGCAGATCCACAACCGGAGCCCGCCCGCCTCCGTCCTGTGCAGGCTGAGTCAGCCCCGGCAACGTCTCTGCCGAGCGCGTCGGCAGCGTGCCCCGACCGCCCGAAAGGTCGTCGATCATGTCCAGCAGATCTTCGCCCCTCGGAGGCGGGGTCGTAGACGGAGTCGTGCGCGTCGGCGAATCTGGCCGCGTCGCCTTCGTCAAAGGCACCTGCCTGATGACGTGCACATACCGCACCGTCTCGCCGATCCCCCCCGCAGCGATCAGCGCTTCGAGCAATCGATAGTCCGACGCAGGGATCATGTACGGCCCGGGAGTGCGCACATTTCCATACAGATGAAACGCCTGCATCCGCCGCTGCTGAACCGAAACGGACACCAACGGATCATCCACAAACTCGCGCGTTCGATCCTCAAGCACCCGCCGAAACTCGTCTTCCGTCAAGCCGATCACATAAAACCGACCCAATTGCGGATACTCGATGTACCCGGTCTGATCAATAACCCTCAGTTCTGTCATCGGCGCGCCCTGCGTCACAAGGTCGTACACCGTGATCGCCAGCGAGTCGCCAGGCGCCAGCTTGTAGTCATCAGGCTCCGGCATCAGATCGCCCGGTGCAATCGGGCTGAAACTCACCGGCTGATCCGCCTCGTCCTCGATCATCGCGATCCGCTCAAGGATCGGCACCGAAGACGGTGTGTTTTCCCAATACCCAACGACGCTTGGGTTCAAGTACGAGTCCCAGTGCGTACATCCACCAAGGGCCGCAACCGCCCCGGCCGCAAGTACCACCTTCATGATCCGCTGACCCAATGCACAACCCTTGAATCGGGGGTAGTTTGAAACGCGGGTTTGCATCGAAACTCCTTCACCCTGTCGAAGCCGGATCTCGGAACACTGACGCACAGGTTCCACTACTGGAAACGATGGGATCGGCAAACTCCTCCCCCAAACGTGAGAACGCGCGTACGTTAGCACGCCCTTCCAAACTGTCAATAACGAATCACCATCATTGGGGGTTCGTTTCCCCAAGACTGTATCTCTCTTCTCCATCGACTTCACAGCAACTTTCCTTGATCTCTTCGCAATCGAGCACTCTACCCCACCCGCATGCCGGGGCGCAAAAGACGCGCATGGCACCCACTCCTGTCCGGCCCCGAGCCGCACCGACCTACAGTTTCCCGATGTCCGGCCCAGACCCGAGGATCATTCCGACCGACGCCGCGCTCACCCGCACGCTCGCACGTCACCCCAAACCTTTGGGCGGGCACCCGATCCGGGGGGCCAAAGCGGTTTACAGCCTGAGCGACATGATTCTCAACAACGTCGAGGCCCAGCAACTCGCGATCAAGAAGAAACCACCATGGCTCAAGGCCAAGGTGCCGGGCGGAGAGGCGTTCAAAGCCACCAAAGCCAACATCGACGCCCATCGGCTCCACACCGTCTGCCAGGAGGCGTCCTGCCCCAACATGGGCGAATGCTGGGCGCGGGGCGTCGCCACTATCATGATCCTCGGCGACACCTGTACGCGAGCGTGTGGCTTTTGCAACGTCAAAACCGGCAAGCCCGCTACAACAGACTACGACGAACCCCGCCGCGTCGCCGACGCCTTGCGAGGCTCGAATCTCAAGCACATCGTCATCACCAGCGTTGACCGCGACGATCTGGCCGATGGAGGCGCGTCGATCTGGGCCGAAACGATCCTGCGTGTCCGCGACGCGTGCCCGGATCTTTCGATCGAAGTGCTCATCGGCGATTTCAAGGGCGATGAAGCCGCGCTCCAGATGGTCATCGATGCCACCCCGAATATCATCGCCCACAACCTCGAAACAGTGCGACGATGCCATCCATCTGTACGACCAAGCGCGCGGTATGAGCGCACGCTCGAACTCCTGCGTCGCGTCAAGGCGGCGGGTCGAATCGCAAAGACCGGCCTCATGGTCGGCATCGGTGAAAAACGCGAAGAAGTGTTCGACTGCCTCAGAGACATTCAGGACAAGACGCGGGCGACGACTGCCGGACGCGAGGCTGCCTGCGACATCATCACGATCGGGCAGTATCTGCAACCGACGCTTAACCACCTGCCGATTGACCGCTGGGTGCATCCCGACGAGTTCGCGGAGTATGAACGCGTCGGCATCGAAGCGGGGTTCAAGGTCGTCTTCAGCGGCCCGCTGGTGCGGTCGAGTTACCTGGCTGACAAGCAGGCTGAGGGTTTGGACCTCGGATTTTGAACACAAGTGCGCGACGGCTTGACGCACCGCACCGATGATTGGTCAGCGGGTCAACATGGCATGCTGAAGTTTGCGATGGTGCCGGCTCCCGGGAAGCGACCGGAAACCCTGACCTTCGGGCGTTGGTGGGCATGGAAGTCTGGCAGCAACAGTGCGCCCGAAGATCCGGCGTCTGAAAGTCTGCGTCAGTCGTTCTGTGTCTGCGGTTCCGGGTTCGCAGTTCTACGTCCGGAGTTCAGCGCTGGGGGCGTTCGATGCGTTCGATGTCGCGGCCCTGGTCGATGAGGATGATGTCGGCTTCAGTGAGAAACAGGCCGTGATCGATGACGCCGGGGATGTCGTTGAGCTGGCCGCAGAGGGTTTCGAGGTCTTCGTCGCCGGTGAGTTGGACGTCGAGGACGAGGTTGCCGTTGTCGGTGATGAAGAACTCGCCGTTGATGCCGCGGCGGCAGACGCCGTTGAGTCCGAGGCCTCGGATGGCTTTGCGGATGCTGGTGAGGCCGAACGCCATGACAGCGATCGGAAGCGTCGCGTGTTTACCGATCTGCTGGGAGACTTTTCCGGCTTCGACCATGTAGATGCACTGTCGGCTGGCCCATGCGATCATGCGTTCGCGGGTCATGGCGCCGCGACTTCCCTTCATGACGCGCATGTGCCGATCGACTTCGTCGGCACCGTCGATGAGGAAGTCGAGTTCCTCGACCATGGCGAACTCGACGAGTTCGAGCCCCTGCTCACGCGCAAAGACTTCGGTGGCGTCACTTGCCGCGACGCACCTGATATCGAGGTCTTCGGCCTGTGCTCGCTCGGCCAAAGCGCGGATGCCGCGTGCAGCGGTGCGTCCTGCGCCGAGCCCGACGAGCATTCCACTGGCAATAGGCGCAATCGCGGCCTGCGCGAGCGCGTCGGCAACGTGCTGTTCACTCAAAGCGGATCCCCTGCGCCAAAGCAAACGTCTCTCCAAAGTTGATGGTGCACGTCTGGCGTCGCATGTACGCCTTCCATGCATCCGACCCAGATTCTCGACCGCCTCCGGTATCCTTCTCGCCTCCGAAGGCCCCACCGATTTCTGCGCCGCTCGTTCCGAGGTTGACATAGGCAAGGCCACAGTCACTCCCCGAACCGGCGGGCGACAGGAATCGCTCTGCCGACCGCACCGAGCCGGTGAAGATCGCTGAACTCAGCCCCTGATCGACGCTGTTATGCATCTCGAGTGCCTCGTCGAGCGTCGTGTACGCAAAGACGTACAGGATCGGTGCGAACGTTTCTTCCATCGCGATCGGGAGCGTCTGCCCCTTCACACGAATGATGGTAGGCTGAACATAGTGCCCGCCGCGCAGATCCGAGGCGAGTGAATCCGGAGTCACACGCGAGCCGCCCGCGAGCACTTCGCCGCCCTGCGAACGTGCGATGGCGACGGCTTTCTCGAACGCACTCACGGCCTCGGCGTTGATGAGCGGGCCGACGAGCGTGTTCTCGATCAAGGGGTCGCCGATGCGGATCGTCGCGTAGGCCTTGACCAGTCGCTCGGTCAGCGGGCCGACGATCGACTCGTGAGCGATGAGGCGGCGCGTGCTGGTGCAGCGCTGCCCGCATGTGCCTACAGCTCCGAAGACGATGCTGCGGACCGCAAGATCAAGGTCGGCATCAGGTTCGACGATGATCGCGTTGTTGCCGCCCAGCTCGAGCAGTGTGCGCCCGAGGCGACCCGCCACAACCTGCCCGACATGACGCCCCATGCGACACGAACCGGTCGCGGAAATCAGCGGGTAGCGACGATCGGCAATCAACCGCTCGCCAACCACATCGTCACGCCCGATGAGCAGGCGAAAAATACCGTGATGACCCATCGATTCGCTCACGCGCTCAGCAATCGCGTTGGTCGCGATGGCGGTGAGCGGCGCAAGCAGGCTCGGCTTCCAGACAGTCACGTCGCCACACACAGCGGCGAGCATGGCGTTCCATCCCCAGACGGCGTTTGGGAAGTTGAATGCGGTGATGACGCCGATGGGTCCCAGCGGGAGCCATTGCTCGTACATGCGGTGCTCGGGGCGCTCGCTGGGCATGGTGATGCCGGTGAGTTGCCGCGAGAGACCCACCGCGAAATCCGCGATGTCGATAGTCTCCTGGACTTCTCCGATGCCCTCAGCACGGATCTTGCCGACTTCGAGGGCGACCAGTTCGCCCAGCGGTTCGAGATATTCTCGCAGTGCTTCGCCGATAGCGCGGACGACCTGGCCTCGCTTTGGTGCGGGGACATCGCGCCACTGACGAAACGATTCGACCGCCTCGGCCGTGGTCCGTTCATACGACGCTGCGTCGTCCAGCCGCACGCCGGCGATGGGTTTGCCGTTTGCGGGCGAATAAGACACAATGGCGTCGGCAGCGTCGGGCGTGATGGTGCCTACCTCGTGAATCAGCCGAGGATGCGAGGCGATACCAAGACGCTTGAGAAGTGAGTGAGGCATGGATCAACTCTACGCGCCGAAGGGTGCCTGTCGCTACTCGGTCTCTGGCAATGGAAGGGCTTCGAGAAACGCCGCGACCCGTTCGGCTGTCGGGCTGGCTGCCTCGCGAACATACAGCCCGCTGGTAGCACACGCAATCGCCAGGCACTCGGGCAGATCCAGGTTCAAGACCTGCCCAAGCGCGAAACCGCCATTGAAGTGGTCACCCGCGCCGGTCGAAAGGACCGGGTTGCGCGTGAACGGGCCATCAAACCACAGGGCACTCCCGCAGCGCGACGCAGCAGCTGCTCCGTCACGGCGATGCACAACCACGCATTCGATGCTGAGCGCGGCGCGAATCGCGATCGCGCGACCAATGGCATCGTCATCGGCAAACGAACCCGCAGCCAGCTCGTTTCGTTCGAGACCCAGCACTTGCGCAACACGCTGCGCCTCAGCCAGATTCAGCCCAAGTGTGACACGCCCGAAACCCGCCATACTGGCCAGCACACCAAGCCCGCGACCCAGGTCTTCATCCGACCGCTTGGCAGGATCCGAGAGATCAATGAAGATGCGTTGATCGCTGCCGGGCTTGAGCACTTCGTTGCACAACCCGCTCCAGATGCCTTCGACGCCACCCACCATGGTCCAGTTGACGATGCCGATCAGCGATGCCTCAGCGGCCAACGTGCGCAGGCGATCAAGGCCGACGGTCTCCTTGATTCGTTCCCAGTCAATGAAGGTCGCGTTGCGCGCGTGCCCAAGCATCAGTTTGCCATCGTCAAACTCGAGGGCTTCGGTCACGCTCGGAGGCGCGACTGGCACAACCTCGCGGCACCGTGCGGCAAAGGGCTCGTAGATTGGATGAAGCATGCACGGTTCGTCATCGCGTCCCACTGCCCCGACATACGCAACCGATAGGCCGAGTCGCCCAAGCGCCCCGGCAAGCAGAGGCCCATTGCCGCCGAAGCGTTGTTCGAGCGTGACAAGTTCGAGATTTGCGCTTTTGCCGGCGGCGGCTGCGATGCGGCGGGCAAAGGCGTCGATGGTGCGGATTGATTCGTAGTCGTCGTAGGCCATCGACCGGCGACGATCGACAACGCGAATGATGACATCGATGAACCCATCGAAGCCGACCATCGCGTGCCTGGTTCCTAAAGTGCCCAAGGCATCGCGCACCGCAGCGGCGGCTGATCGGGCAATCTGTTCGCGCGAGCGCATTGCTTTGTCCATCGAGGGTGAGAATAGTCCGGTGTGACCATGCACGAAATTGTGATCGCCACTCAGAACCCGGGCAAGGTCGCGGAATTGCGTGCGCTGCTGGCCGATCTGCCGGTGCGGGTGCTGGGGCTTGGGGATGTGGGCGGCACCCTGCCCGAGCCGGAAGAGACGGGGCGGACGTTCGAGGACAACGCGGCGATCAAGGCGCTGACCTATGCGTCGTGGACAGGGATGGCGTGTCTGGCGGATGATTCGGGGCTGGAGGTTGATGCGCTGGGCGGCGCTCCTGGCGTGGACAGCGCGTGGTATGCGTATGCGAGTGAGGCCGAGGCCAAGTCACTGTCGCGTGAAGTGCGTGATGCGGCGAACAACGAGAGGCTGCTGCGGGAGCTTGAGGGTGTGCCGCTGGACAGGCGCGGGGCGAGGTTTGTCTGTTGCATGGTGGTTGCGGGGTTTGCGGTTGGAAACACACCACAAGTTGACCAGGGGGGGCGGCTTCCAGCCGTCCAGCGCGTGGACGTGGCAGGTTCCTCGCATGGCACCGCGTCGGGGCCGAAGCGGACGGGCGATCTGCCGCACTGGGAACTGCCGAACCAGACGTATCACGTGACATTCCGACTTCGCGCGGGAACTTTGACGCCTGCTGAGCGGCAGGTGGTGCTCGATGCATGTTTGCATTGGCAGGGTGTGCGGGCGCTTGTTCATGCGTTGGTTGTCATGCCGGATCATGTGCACATGATTGTGCGCCTGATCGGCCCCTACACCCTGCCAGCGTTGATGCACAGCATCAAGTCGTATTCGTCACAAGAGATTCAGAAGATGCGTGGCCAGTCTGGGTCGCTGTGGCAGAGAGAATATTACGATCGCATCATCCGTGGCCAAGAGCAGCAGGAGAGGACGTACAGGTATATTGAAGAGAATCCAGTCAAGGAGGGGCTGGTGGAGAAGCCTGGGGAGTATCTGTTTCTTTGGAGGCAAGTGTGTGGGCGGCTGGAAGCCGCCCCTCCTGATGGTGCCCCCATTGTTCTGGCTGTGAGTCGGGGGACTTTTGATGGTCGGATTGGTGAACAGCCTCGGGTGCCGGCGGGGGTGAACGGGTTCGGGTATGACCCGTTGTTTCTGGTGGGGCCGGAGTGTGGTGTGACGAGTGCGGAATTGCCTCCGGCGCGCAAGAACCAACTGAGCCATCGGGCTGCAGCGGCGCGCGAGATCGCCCGGCAGATCCGCACGCTCGTTGCACGCTGATCGCCGGCGCACCTCGCGCACGGAAAAGCCCGGGGATCAGCACCCCCGGGCTTTGCTTCCAGTCACGAGCGATCTGATCGCTGTGAACACCTTACTGCTTGTCATCGTCCTTGACTTCGAACTCGGCATCGATCACATCGTCGTTGGCACTCTCGCCGGCCGAACCTGCTGCTCCGCCAGCACCGGCTGCCGCCTGCTCGTACACGACCTTTCCGAGTTCCATCGAAGCACTCTCGAGTTCTTTGAGTGCCGCCTCGATCGAGACCTTCTCATCTCCCTTGAGCTTGTCCTCGAGGTTGCTGATTGCCGATTCGATGCGGCTGCGCACGTCACCCGACACTTTCGCGCCGTGCTCTTCCAGAGCCTTGCGGGTCTGCCCGATCATCGCATCGCCGCGATTCTTCAGATCGACCACCTCGCGACGACGGCGATCTTCCTCAGCATGCGCCTCCGCATCGGCCTTCATACGCTCGATCTCGTCCGAGCTCAGCCCGCCCGAGTTTTCGATCCGAATGTCGGCCTTCTTGCTCGTTCCCTTGTCGGTCGCGGTGACCTGAAGGATGCCGTTGGCGTCAAGTGCAAACTCGACTTCGATCTGAGGCACGCCGCGTGGTGCGGGTGCGATTCCCTGGAGTTCGAACATGCCCAGCGTGCGGTTGTCCTTTGCAAACTCGCGTTCACCCTGAAGAACGTGGATCTGCACGCTTGTCTGGCTGTCTGACGCGGTCGAGAATGTTTCCTTTTTCGATGTCGGAATCGTGGTGTTCTTCTCGATGAGTTTGGTCATCACCCCGCCATAGGTTTCGACTCCGAGGCTCAGAGGCGTCACATCGAGCAGCAGGACGTCCTTGACGCTGCCTTGCAGCACGCCGCCCTGAATCGCCGCGCCGATCGCCACGACCTCGTCCGGATTGACGCTCTTGTTGGGATCCTTGCCGAACAATTCGCGACAGACCGCCTGCACACGCGGAATCCGCGTCGAACCACCGACCAGAATCACTTCGTCAATGCGGTTGGCTTCAAGCTTTGCATCACGCAGCGCCTGAAGGCATGGCTCACGCAGCCGCTTGAACAAATCCTCACACAAACTCTCGAACTTCGCCCGCGTGATAGTCTCCTGAAGGTGCTTAGGACCTTCATGCGTGGCCGTAATGAAGGGCAGATTGACCGTCGTCTCCTGCGAGTTGGACAGCTCGATCTTCGCCTTTTCAGCTGCTTCCTTCAAGCGCTGCATGGCCATTGCATCGCCCGACAAGTCAACACCCTCGCGGCGTTTGAACTCGGTGAGCAGGTGATTGATGAGTTTCTGGTCCCAGTCATCGCCGCCGAGGTGGGTGTCGCCGTTGGTGCTGAGCACCTCGAAGACTCCATCGCCGACGTCCAGAATCGAGATATCGAACGTACCGCCACCGAGGTCGAAGACAGCGATCTTCTCGTTCTTCTTGCGATCCAGGCCATACGCCAGTGCCGCAGCGGTCGGTTCGGGGAGAATGCGTTCGACCTTGAGGCCTGCGATCTCGCCCGCATCCTTGGTCGCCTGCCGCTGCGAGTCGTTGAAATACGCCGGCACCGTGATGACGGCGCGCTCGACTTTCTCGCCGAGATACTCCTCTGCGGTGCGCTTGAGCTCCTGCAGAATGAACGCGGAAACCTGCTGAGGCGTGTATTCCTTGTCGCGCACCTTCACCGTCACAAAATCTTCGCGCCCGCCGACCACCTCGTACGGCACATGCTTTTCTTCCTCTGCCACTTCACCGTGCCGACGACCCATGAACCGCTTGATCGAGTACACCGTGTTCTTGGGGTTCGTCACCTGCTGATGCTTGGCTTGCTGCCCGACCAGACGCTCGCCCTTGTCAGTGAATCCCACGACCGACGGGGTGGTGCGGTTGCCGGTGCTGTTGATCAGAACCTTCGGCGTGTCGCCTTCCATAATCGCGACGACCGAGTTCGTTGTTCCAAGGTCAATACCAATGATCTTCGACATGAGAGCCTCCTTACCCCGCGGCTAGCCTGCACACTGGGCGATGAACTGATTGCAACACCAATGCCAAACCGACGACACGGTTATTTGGTGTATGTTTGCGTTTCTTGCCCCGCCCCATTCAGGCAGCAGCACCGTAAGCCGCACAGGCGACAGGCACGGCGGCAGCAGCCTGCCACATCGGCAGACTCTCTCTACGAGCCCGGGGGCCTGACGTGAAGCCTCGACCCGACCCGGTACGCACTGACCAGGCCGAACACGACATAGATCAGGTCGCCCCACCGCTTGAACACGCGCAGCGTCGACTGCATCGCCCCCGCCGCCGCCTCGTCCGCAGGCCAGCGGTGCGAGTACGCCGCCAGGGTCACAGGATAGATCGATGGCAGAATGATCAGTCCCAGACACGCTGCCGAAACCAGCCCAAGCGTTGTCGAGCCTCGCCCAGCCGTTCTGATCGCGACCAACCCGAGCACAATGCCGAACACCCAGATAAAAAGTTCGTTGCGATCTCGGAACACGCTCGCGATGCCGACCCAGAGCAATGCGAGGGCAAAGGCAGCAACGATTGTCGCGACGATGGCCAGTGCTGTGCGGTCACGCCGAGGCTCGTGCTCCATCACGACAGGCTCGACTGCTGGCTTGTCATGCCCGAAACGCGTAGCCAACTGCTGCAAGGCAGGCTCAAGGGCCTCAACGTCCGCAGCCGCGCCGTGTCGCGGCTTGTAGTCACGCACCGCGCCAAGATAGCGACGAAACCCACGCTCGGCCTCGGATGTCCAGTCATACCCGAGTTGTGCATAGGCGCTCTTGAGTTGCCCCAGCGGGTCGGCGATCAGATCCTCGAACCGGATCTCGCAAACGCGGCTCGCACCGAGTCGGGCTGCGGACTCGACGTAGCGCATCTCTGTGCGCACAAACTCCTCCATCACGCGCTCACGCACCACCTCGGGCGATGGCATCGGCTCGAGGCTGTAAGGCTCAAGGCGCTCGGCCATTCTCACGTTCGACTTCACCACCGCCCCCGGCTCGCGACTGATATGGATCACGCGCAAATTGCGGCCGAACATCGCCTCGAGTTCGCCAAGCCTGGCGGTATGGCTTGGGGTCTTGAGCAGAAGACGCTTCCCGGGTCGCAGGGCCATGAGTTTCCAGCAGAAGGCTGCCTGCGCCCGACGCCAGTGCGCCAGTTCGCGGTTCGACAAGCGATTGAGGTCGTGAAACCGCTCATAGAAAGCATGCTCACCGGGCACAATAAACCGCCCGGGCAAACTCGACGCCAGACACCAATTGTTGAGCGCGAAGTCATCCTCGCTTGGCCACTCGGGTCCAAACGCCACATCATCCTGCGGACGGCTGTTCGATATAAACGGAATCATCAACCAGCGGATCAGAACCCAACTCAGCGCGAAACCCTGGGGTGCAGCCACATGCACCCACTTGGGCGTCGTCATCGCGGGGTCGCAACTGAGCAGATAGTGCAGATGCGTCGTGCCAGTGCGGTAATACCCGGTCACGATCAACACGCCCGGTTCATGCTCGATGCGAGGGCGCGAACGCCCGAAACGCACAAAGAGATACGGCGCCAGCAGCAGCCGCTCGGGCAGCGTGACGATCGTGCCGACGAACGAAGTCGCCAGACCCAGCACAATGCGGGCAAGATATCGAGGCCCGGGGACGCGCCGAAGTCGCACCAGAAGGCGAACCCAGACATCAAGCGGCGCCATGGCCATGAAGTGCGGAAGCGGGAGCCAGGATGCACGCGGGTTCTCGGACATACTTGGGGGTCAGGAGTGTACGACGGGCCGGCCTGACCAATCGCGGGCTGCGGTCGCGAGCAAACTTTCACTATTTATTGAAAGTACGTTGTCCCGGCCCCTATCATGCCCCCATGACCGCCACCGCGACCTTCACAGGCTTGGCCACCATCGAGCGGAAGATCGACGCGGGCGAGCGTCTTTCGATCGATGACGGCCGGGCCCTCTATGCCACGCGCGACATCTGGACCGTTTGCGAACTGGCCGACCGTGTGCGAAGGCGCCTGCACAAGGATATCGCGTACTTCAACATCAACCGCCACATGAATTACTCGAATGTGTGCGCGCTGAGCTGCAAGTTCTGCGAGTTTTATCGAAAGCAGGGGCAGGCGGGCGAATACACCCGCGACCTCGACTACATCAGGGCTGAGGGACTCAAGGCTGTTGAACTCGGCGCGACCGAGATGCACATTGTCGGGGGGCTCAATCCGTACTTGCCGTTCGAGTACTACACCGACATGCTGCGCACGCTCAGGGAGGTTGCGCCGCGGGTGCATCTGAAGGCGTTTACAGCGGTGGAGATTGTGCATCTGGCGCGGATTGCGAAGGTGTACAAGCGTGACGATCGGCGTGCGTCGATGCAGTGGGTGCTGGAGCGGTTGATCGAGGCGGGCCTGGGCTCACTGCCTGGGGGCGGGGCTGAGGTGTTTGATGAGCGGGTCCACAAGGAAGCCTTCCGCGGCAAGATCGGTGCGGATGAATGGCTCGATGTACACATGGTCGCCCATGAACTGGGGCTCAACAGCAATGCGACGATGCTGTACGGGCACGTTGACAGCCGCGAGGAGCGGTTGCGGCATATGCACATTCTGCGGCGGATGCAGGATCGTGCGCTGGCGCGGCTTGGGTATGAGGGGGAAGAGTCGCCAGCTGATGATGTGACGGATGCGCCGGCGATCACGCTGACGCGCGAGGGTGTGCGGCTTCCGACGCCTGCGCTTGGACAGGGGTATTACCAGACGATTATTCCGCTGCCGTTTTTTCCGGATGGGTCGGAGCTTGAGCACCTGCCGGGGCCGACGGGGCTTGAGAATCTGCGGACGCTGGCGGTGGCGCGGCTCATGCTTGACAATTTTCCGCATGCCAAGGCGTTCTGGATCATGCAGACGCTGGGGATGGCGCAGACGATGCTGCAATGCGGGGCTGATGACATCGATGGCACGGTTGTGTGGTACGACATCACCAAAGTCGGCGGCTCGACCACGCACCAGGAGACGACGGTGTGGGATCTTCAGCGGGCGATCCGCGAGGCGGGATTTGAGCCGGTGGAACGCGACACGCTGTATCGGCGTGTGGAGCGCGAGGGGAAGGAATGGCGGGTGCTGGCGTAAAGCAACGGCGGCGGGCAAACTTGGGGCGTTTGCTGTCGTAGGCTCAGGCCCACGCCTTGTATTTTCGGAACCCCGCTTGGGGACTTCGCATGAACGAACGTGATTTTGTGATTGCAGGTGGAACCTCGAGCCGTCGGCACGCATTTGAATGAGTGTGGGAACGATCGGGGCCATGTTGGATCAGGCATTTGCAATCGGTGAAGAGCGGTTGGCAGAGAAGCCATCGGACCTGATTGAGCGGGCGCGGCGCGATCCGGCGGCGTTCGGGGAACTGTATCGAGAGCATTACGTTGCGATTGCACAGTACATCGTGCGGCGTGTTGGTGATGTGCATCTGGCTGAGGATCTTGCGGCGGAGACGTTTATTGATGCGTGGCGGGGGATGCTGCGGTATCGGAATGAGGGGATTGCGTTTCGGCACTGGCTGCTGCGGATCGCGACGAATCGTGTGAACCGCTGGGCGCGACGGAAGCGGCGTGAGCATGTGGTGGCGTGTGTGCCCGAGGTGGTTGTTGAGGCTGGGACTGGCGCGGGGCGTGAGGTCGTCGAGGTGCTTTTGACGCTGCGGAGCGAGCATCAGGCGGTGCTGTGCCTGCACCATGTTGAGGGCTTGAGCGTGGAGAGCGTGGCGCTGGTGCTTGGGGTTTCGGTGGGGACGGTCAAGTCGCGGTTGCACCGGGCGCGGCGGGCGATGCGAAAGGCTTTGGAGATCAAGGAGGTCGACTCATGAAACACGATGTCGACGCACAACTTGCCCGGCTGCGCGCGGTGCGCTGGACCGGGCCGGACCGCAACCTGAGGGTCGAGCAGTTTCTCAAGGAGCAGTCGAACATGAACGAACAGAAGAAGCACAAGGGACTGGCGATCGGGTTGATCGTTGCACTCACGCTGGGAGGTGGTGCGCTGGCAGCGGGTGTGACGCACCGGATGATGTCGCAGCGTGCGATTGTGCAGCTCGATGATGGGCGGACGATGGAGTTTGACATTGTCGATGAGGGCGGAGGCAGACTCACCGGGGTTTTCGTTGATGAAGGTGGACGCACGTTCCATCTGGAGGCGGTGGTCGATCCTGGGACGAAGGCTGAGCAAGGGCAGGGGGCGTCGCCGGTGCTGATGCCGATGCGTCGGGCGGATTGAGGAGTGTGACAGCCCGGCGGGGTGATTCGACCCTTCTCGTCGGGATCGCGGTCCGCCCGAGGGGATGAGGTCCTCTCGGGCGGATTTTTTCGTTTCAGGGAGTATCTATGAACACGTGTTCGACCCGGACCTTCGGGCGACTGCGTGCAAGGAAGATTGATGGCATGGGAGCGCCCGAAGATCCGGCGTCCTTGCGACCATAGTTTTGGGAGTGACGGCGAGCGGGGCTTACTGCCCGTCGGCGATCTGCAGGCCGGCCAGCGCTGTGAGCGTGTCGGGTTCGAACTTGAAGACGCGGTCCAGCCCCGTCACCATCAGCACCGACCAGACTTCATCGCTCACGCCACAGATCCGCATCTGCTTGCTGGCCTCGTCGAGGATCTTGCGCAAGCGGAGCATCTGAGCGATGTTCGAACTGTTGATGTAACTGACCTGCCCGAAGTCGAGAACCACATGCGGCACCTGCCCGGCTTCACGCCCCGCAATCCGGTCGCCCAGGTTCGACAGCTCCTCCGAAAGCGCAGGCTCGTCGGTCAGGTTTGCCAGCACGATGTTGTCGGACCAGTCGGTTGCCATGGTGCATCCAGTGTATCAGGTCAATCGTCCGCGTCGGGAGTTGCCTCGCTCGATTCACTGCTGACTGCAGCGTCGACACTGTCCATCACGCGGGCAGCCGAAACGACCGAATCGCCCTCGTTGAGCGACACAACCTTGACGCCTTGCGCTCCACGACCTGTTTCGCGGATGGTGTCGGCGGCTGTACGGACAAGCTGCCCTCCGCGGGTGATGACGACAATGTCGTCGCCCTGTTCGACGCTCAGCGCCACGATGGCCGGGCCATTGCGGTCGCTGATGCGAATGTCGCTTCGGCCCTTTCCGCCACGACTTTGGCTGCGCATCTTGCCAACCTCGGGCGCGACGCGATATTCATCAACCGGTGTGCGCTTGCCATATCCATTTTGCGTGATGGTCAAAAGGCACCGATTCCGCGCCATCGACTCGGCCGCAGTCATCAGATCTCCATCCTTGTCTGGCTCCATCGGCACACGCACCGCCCCAATGACCTGATTGCCGTCCTCGAGGTCGATCCCCTTGACCCCCGCAGCCGACCGCCCCATGTCGCGCACATCGTCCTCGCTAAAACGAATGGCCATGCCTTCCGCCGTCACGAGAATCAGGTCGTCCGAACCCGTTGTCAACATGACATTGAGCAGCGCGTCGCCCTCCTTGAGCCCCACCGCAATCAGCCCCGATCGGTTGACGTTGCTGTACGCCTTGAGCGGAGTCCTCTTGACGATCCCGCCACGCGAAACGAATGTCAGATAGTGACTGCTCGCTTCAAAATTCTTGATCGCCAGATAGGTGCACGCGCGCTCGCCCTCGCGCAACTCAATGTAGTTGATGATCGGGCGGCCCTTGCTCGTGCGGCTCAGCTCGGGCAGTTCATACACCTTGAGTTTGAACACCCGACCCGTATCCGTGAAACACAACAAATCGTCATGCGTGCTCGCGACGAACAGATGTTCGACAAAGTCCCCGTCGCGGCTGTCCGAAGCGCGAATGCCCTTGCCACCACGCCCCTGGGCCTGATACGTCGAAGCGGGCAGCCGCTTGGCATAGCCCAGGTGGCTGATCGTCACAACAACATCCTCGACCTGAATCAGCGATTCAATCGAGATGTCTCCCTCCGCCTCTTCGATCGCGGTCAGACGCGGTGAGCCGTAGCGGGCCTTCATCTCGGCGCAGTCGGCCTTGATGATCTCGCGGACTCGCTGCGGATCGGCCAGGATGCGCTCGTAATCCTCGATCTCCACGGTCAGTTCGTTGTACTCACGAACCAGTCGCTCGATCTCCAGCCCTACGAGCTGGATCAGGCGCATGCTGCCGATCGTCTCGGCCTGTACGCGGCTGAGCTTCACACCGCCGAATTCCTCCGCCTTTCGCACCGCCTCGATCAACCTCGCGGGCAGCATCGCTGCTGCCGGGTGCCCGGGCGGGATGCGATAGCGTCGCGCCATCAACTTGGTGATGGCTTCTTCGCGCGTCTGGCTGGATTTGATCAGGGCGATGATCTCGTCGATGTCGATGACCGCGTAGATCATTCCTTCGAGAATGTGAGCCTTCTTCTTGGCTTCGCGCAGCAGATGCGCCGTCCGCCGACGGATCACTTCCGTGCGATGCTCGATATAGCACTCGATGAGCTGCTTGAGCCCCATCGTGCGAGGCTGGCGATTCACAAGCGCAACGTTGATGATGCTGAACGTCTGCTGCAACTGCGTGTGCTGAAAGATCTGGTTCTCGACGACGCGCGCGTCGGCCCCGCGCTTGAGTTCGAGCACGATGCGCGTCTGGGCGTTGCGCCCCGATTCATTGCGCACGTCCGAGATGTCCTTGAGGCGTTCTTCCTTGACCGCGTTGACAATCTCCTCGACAAGATTGTCCTGCACCACGCCGAACGGGATCTCGTCGATAACGATCTGTTCGCGGCCATGTGCCATTTCTTCGATATGGCATGTGCCGCGCACCGTCACACGACCGCGACCACTGTCGTACGCCTCAAGGATACCGCGCCGGCCGAGCATGGTGCCCCCCGTCGGAAAGTCGGGCCCCTTGACGCCCTGACGCACGATGACCCCGTCGCTGCCGACCTCGTCGGTCATCAGTTCGAGCAGCGAGATCTGCGGGTTATCGACAACACGCACAATCGCGTCGAAGATCTCGCTCGGGTTATGAGGCGGCAGACTCGTCGCCATGCCCACCGCGATACCCATTCCGCCGTTGATCAGCAGATTCGGAAACTTGCCGGGCAGGACCGTTGGCTCGGTGAGGCGATCGTCGTAGTTGGGCTGGAAATCGACGGTGTCGAGCTTCAGATCGGCCAGCAGATCGACCGCTGCGTGGTGCATGCGCGCTTCGGTATACCGCTGCGCAGCCGGCGGGTCGCCGTCGATCGAGCCGAAGTTTCCCTGCGGATCGATGAGCGGCACGCGCATCTTCCACCTTTGCGCCATCCCGACGAGCGTCGGATAAATAACCATGTCGCCGTGCGGGTGATAGTTGCCTGACGTATCGCCGGTGATCTTGGCGCACTTGATCTGCTTCTTGCCGGGGCGCAGGTTCAGGTCGTTCATCGCGACCAGAATGCGACGCTGGCTCGGCTTGAGCCCGTCACGAACATCGGGCAGCGCCCGGTCCATGATCGTGCTCATCGCGTACGTCAGGTATGAGTCCTGAAGCTCGCGTTCGATGTCGTGGTCGACGATGTGCCCGCCACCACCCGCGCCGCTGCTGCCGGCGCTCGTTCCGTTGCCATCGATGTCGCCCGGCGGCGGAGTGTCCGCAGCCTGGGGATCAGTCACGTCGTGTTCAGCCATATGCCCTGGCTCCGCGCCCGGAATCGGT
Organism: Phycisphaeraceae bacterium; assembly: GCA_019636795.1. Lineage (NCBI taxonomy): Bacteria > Pseudomonadati > Planctomycetota > Phycisphaerae > Phycisphaerales > Phycisphaeraceae > Phycisphaeraceae bacterium. The sequence goes on along the minus strand of JAHBWW010000001.1, from coordinate 436,660 downwards.
CGAGTTTTGTCGCTCACAACACCCTTCGACCGGGTTCAAAATAATAGGCGTGCAGCATCACTTTTTCGACTCGGCTTGCCCCTTCACGGACCCTGTTTTCCCGCATCATTTCTTGCTGCCAAGGCGTCGGCCGCCCGCACCAGTCGGCAGATTCCATCGAGTGCAACAGCCGTCGCCTCGGGGGGCATGCGCTGGTCCCACAACGCCGCACGCACGCCATGCATGGCCCGGTCGGGACGGGCATACATGTGCCCTGCTTCAGGCCCCGCAGCCAACTGGGCGGCAAACCTGGCCAGCCCCAAAGTCCGCTGAAGTTCCGCAGCCGCCTCGCCTTCAATCAACGTCCCACTCGTCAACTGCGCATGCCCGAGCATCGTCGCCAGCCACGCCAACGGCCGAATACTGTGCCAGCTCGGAAGCGCCGCCTGCCCGCCAAGCACCACAAGACTCCCGACAAAATCCCAATCCGTCGGCTCAAGCGTTTCAAACGTCAACTGGTTCTTCCACGTCTGCCGACGCAGTTCGATCAGCGCGGCTGCCGAAGCAGGCGCCTCCCCAGCCTCAGTCAGTTCAAGTTCGGCCCAGGCAAGATATGGCATCTGAAGCAGCAGTTGATCGGCCGATGTATTGCGATACGCCGCACGCACGCAGGCCGACGCCGACGCACGCGAGATCGCCCCGCTCTGGTCCTTTGAGAGTCGCACATAGGCAAGCGCAACCATGCCGTACGCCGATCGCGGCACATCGGACGCAAACTGCCCGCCCGACACGTCGAACGCCAATGCAAGCCGCGCTGCGCACTTGTTTCGCAGTTGATGCAGTTCGACATCGAGATCCTGACTCTCCGCCATCACATCGCTCAGCGCAATCACACAGGCCGCCGCATCCCCAGCCGACTCCCAAGGCCCGCGCTCGCTCTCCGCTACATGCGCCAGACTGCGCAGGAGCGATCGCGCTGCATCACCCGCCGCCTTTGCCCGGTCGGCCTGCACGCGCTCCAGCGTCGCATACGACCACAACGCCGAAACCACAAGGGCCTGCGACATCGGATCGGCATACGACGAATCCGCTGTTCCGTGGACCGGGTTCAGCGTCCCCATCATGCCATATGGCTCGGTCCCCGGCCACTGCCGCCGAAGCAGATGACTCGCCATGCCATCGGCCAGACGCATCAGGCTCGCCGTATTGATCTCAGGCTGCGCGATAATCCTCCCGCCGCGATGCAAAAACACAGGCCCGAGCAAAGGGTCAACCTGGGCCATGTGCGTTGTGCGAAATCGATAGAACACATACCCCGCTTCGAGCAGTTCCTCGATCGTCGCTAAACCGCGCACCGGATCTCCCGAAATCTCTGACACCAGCGCACGCGCCGCCCGCAGCCCATCCTCGCCGCTCGGGAGCATCTGGCTCGGAAACCGCATCCTCACTTGCTCTCCGAGCCTCACACCCACCCCGTCGATCCCCGGCGAAAACGCAGCCGCAAGGTCCGACTCCGTGCGCACAGCGATCGGTACCAGTGGCCCGGCCAACTCCACACTCACCGCAATGCTCGCGACCTGCTCCTCCCACACCGCATCGCGGTCCGTCGGAAGCCTGCGCCCCGCCCGCAAAAGCGCCGTGCGAGTTGCCAGCGACAGGTTCCTCGTCCGATCATGCGTCGCGGTGGCCTGAGCAATCACCTGCCCATGCAGGCGAAGAATGATCGCAACGCCATCGCATTCAGGCGCATCGTCGGTCACTTGCCATTCTCGGACCCATCGCACCACCGTCTCGCTGCAGGCAATCGCGTCCTGAGGCGAAGGAACCCGCGGCACCTGCCCAACCGCAACCCCAGCCACGCAACTCCACGCCACAAACCACGTTGCCAGAATGCAAAGCCTGTTGCACACCGGCAACAGGCACCGGGCCACCTTGAGTCCGAAAATCGGCCGCAAACCGCATTCTTGGCCCCGAAAGCCGCGATGCACCTTTCGGAACTTCCCTTGGCACACCAGTTGAATGACTCTGAAAAACCAAGATCCGGAGTGTGCCATGAAATCTCTCTTCAGTCTGTCGTTCGTCGGTCGTCGGGTTGCAGTGCTCTCGCTGCTGACCTTTATCGCGATGTGCTGACCAACGAGTTCTCGGGTCAGTCGATTCGCATCAATCAGGTTCGTCGCCGGGTGGGTTCCGGTTCATCGCTCAGCTTGGGGGGTTGTCGTGCTCGTCCACGATATCCCGCCAGCCGAGCCCAAGTCATTTTATCCATACACACTCCTTTGTCGCGCCTTGCACCAATGCGCGCACAAAAGCGCCCCGAGAACTTCTCGGGGCGCTGCAATTATGTACCGCACATTCTCGAACCACTACCCGCGGTTCAGAACTTGATCTTGTCCGTACCCATCGCGTCGTGATCGTCCATCCCGCCGCGCGAGGGCAGGTCCGGCCGGCCACCGAAGTCCGCGTCGCCTTCCGTGCCGCCCGTGTCGCCCCACTGGGCCCGCTTGAGGCTCAGCCCGATCTTGCGATCGGAGATATCCACCCGGAGAATCTTGACGTCGATCTCTTCGCCGCTCTTGACCACATCCTGCGGGTTTTCGACCTTGTGGTCGGCCAACTCCGAAATGTGGAGCAGACCTTCCAGATCGTCTTCGAGCTCAACAAACACGCCGAAGTTCGTGATCTTCGTCACATGCCCGCGCACAACCATGCCGGGCTTGTAGGCGTCCGGGATCGCGTGGATCCACGGATCCTCCGTCAACTGCTTGACGCCAAGGCTCACGCGCTGCTTGTCCTGCTCGACTTCCAGCACCACACACCGCACCATGTCGCCCTTCTTGTAGAGTTCGTTCGGGTGCGTGACCTTCTTGGTCCACGACATGTCAGAAATGTGCAGCAGGCCATCGATGCCCGGCTCGATCTCGATGAACGCGCCGTAGTTGGCAAGGTTGCGCACCGCACCCTCGATGATCGTCCCCGGGGGATAGCGCTCGCTGACGAGTTCCCACGGGTTGACATCCACCTGCTTCATCCCGAGGCTGATTTCCTGCTTGTGCTTGTCGATATCAAGTATCACGACTTCGACCGTGTCGCCGGGGTTGACCACTTCCGACGGGTGATTGATCCGCCGCGTCCAGCTCATTTCAGAGATGTGCACCAGGCCTTCGATCCCGTCCTCAAGCCGCACGAACGCGCCGTACGACATGATGTTGACGATCTCGCCGTTGATGCGCGACCCGACCGGATACCTCGCCTCGATCTGCTCCCACGGGCTGTCTTCCTTCTGCTTGAGCCCCAGCGCGATCTTCTCCTTGTCGCGATCCACATTGAGCACCTTGACTTCGATCTTCTGATCGACCCGCAGCAGATCGCTCGGGTGGTTGATGCGGCCCCACGACATGTCCGTGATGTGCAGCAGGCCGTCGATTCCGCCCAGATCAATGAACGCACCGAAATCGGCAATGTTCTTGACCGTTCCCGTGACCATCTGCCCTTCGCTCAGCGTCCCGAGCAGACGACGCTTGGCCCCGTCACGCTCTTCCTCGATGAGTTTGCGCCGGCTGATGACGATGTTGCGGCGTTCAGTGTCAATCTTCAGAATCCGCGCCCGCACCTTGCGCCCGATGAAATCCCCGATCTCGTGAGGCCTGCGCACGTCAACCTGCGATGCCGGCAGAAACACCGGCACCCCGATATCGACCAGCAGCCCGCCCTTGATCTTCCGCATGACCGTGCCTTCGACATCATCGCCTTCCTTGGTCGATTCGACAATGCGCTGCCACGCGATCTGGCGGTCCGCCTTGCGCTTCGAGAGTTGGATCAACCCGCCGTCACCCTCGACCGATTCGAGCAGCACATCAACATTGTCGCCAATGCGCAGGTCGGTCAGGTTTGAGAACTCTTCACGCGGGATCAGACCTTCGCTCTTGAGCCCGACCTCCACAACGACATCGTCGCCGCTGAACCCGATGACACGCCCCTTGATGAGCTTGCCCGCCTGCAAGTCACTGACCTGCTTGCCGAGCAGAGCCTCCATGTCCGCGCCCGAGCCGCCAAACGCTGCATTGAGCATCGCCTGCGCTTCGTCATCCAACAGTCCAAGAGAAGCAATAAGGGTTTCGTCGATCATGTACCTGTATTCCTGACGGCTCACATTCACGATCAGACCCCAGGCCGATGCGGGTCGTCGAGAACATCGCCTTCACCGCGCATCCGATTGATGCACCGTGAGCCCTAAAGGGCGCTAACAAACACAACTTCTGGTCCGCCGCTGCACACGCAACGCACGGAACGGCCTCCCAAAGACAGGATGAGAGGATAGAACACCTCCCAAGCAAATGCAAAGCCAGCCCACGCCGCATTCGCTGGCCTCAACCCCCCCGCACGCCTTCAGCCCGCAGACTCCCCCAACAAGGTGGGTAGCCGCGTGGCGAAGGCCCCTCGTGGCAGAACCAGGTCGATGCCGCGATCCTTGGCTTCCTGCAAACGCTCGGTTATCACATGAGGCCCCCACGCCACCGTTCGGGCACTCGCAGCCCCCTCGATCGCCCCCGCTCCACGCAACGCATCAATGATCACATCGGCGTCTTCGGACTCCAGATCGATCAGAATCAGGGCCTCCGCATCGGTCAAAAGCACTTCCCGCAGGCGATCCACCGAAGTCACCCGGCGACTGGAAAGCCCCTTGGCATCGGCCTCGGCCTTGATCCGTGATGCCCAAACCAGATCGCTCGCCACATATCCGATCACCGCAAACCCCTTCCCGAGTTCTCGGTCCTGACCCCGATTCCTCTACAAATCTGCCCGTCCAACTGGAGTCTTGTCCACTTGGTGGCGAAGAATAGGGGATCCCTTCGTTCTGACAAGGGGTGCCCCCCAGGAGGGTGGGGTCGCATTTCCGTTTCGTCTCGGCCCTGCGTGTTGTTCCGTGTCGTGGGTGAACGGTTCGACGGGTCGAGCGTAGTTCCATCGGTTTCATCCACCTCTTCAACAGTTCTCAGAAAGCAGCGAACATGACAACGGTCACCAGCGCGAATGCAAACGTCGCCCCCAGCACCCGCAACCCAATCTTCGATGAACTCGGGTTCCCCACCGACCCGGACAATCTGTATTTGCAGACCGTCGAGGTCATGCTCAAGGCTGCCGACCTGATCGACCTCAAGCACCGCGTCAAGATCATCCTTGCTCAGCCCAAGAACGAGATCATGGTCCACTTCCCCGTCCGCATGGATGACGGGCACCACAAACTCTTCAAGGGCTATCGCATCCAACACAACAACGCCCTCGGGCCATACAAAGGCGGATTCCGCTTCCACCCCGACGTGCACCTCGACGACGTCAAGAGTCTGGCCCTCCTCATGACCATGAAGTCCGCGCTCGTTCGCATCCCTTACGGCGGCGGCAAGGGCGGCGTCAAATGCAACCCGCGCGAACTCAGCGCCGGTGAGATCGAACGCGTGACCCGTCGCTACGCCTCGGCCATCGCAAACGAAATCGGACCCGACTACGACATCCCCGCTCCCGACGTCGGCACCAACGCCCAGATCATGGCATGGTTCGCCGACACCTACATGATGAGCAAGGAAGGCAAGGACGCTTCCGACGCCATCCGCGTCGTCACCGGCAAGCCCGTCGAGTTCGGCGGATCGGTCGGACGCGAAAAAGCCACCGGACAGGGCGTCGCCGACGTTCTGGCCGAAATGCTCCCCGGCATCGGTATTCCGGTCCAGGGCATGAAGGTCAGTCTCCTCGGCTTCGGCAACGTCAACAGCTGGGGCGGACGCATCCTTCAGGACATGGGCGCCATCATCGTCGCGGTCGGCGACCACACCGGGTTCATCCGCGAAGACAAGGGAATCGACTGTTTCGAACTCGCAACCCATTGCGAAAAGCACGGCGGCGTCAAAGGCTTCACCAGCGCCACCGCAGTCACCGAAGAACAGTTCTACCGCACGCCCGTCGATGTCTTTGTTCCTGGTGCCCTCGAACAGATGATCACCCCCGAAAAGGCCGAATGGCTCGATTGCAAAGTCATGGCTGAGGGCGCAAACGCCCCCTCCACACCCGGAGGCGACCGCGTTCTGGTCAGCAAGGGCGTCGAGATCATCCCCGCAATTCTCGCCAACGCCGGCGGCGTCACGGTCTCATACTTCGAATGGCTCCAGAACAAGTCATCCGTCGTCTGGAGCGCCGAGCAGGTCGATCGCGAACTCAACCGGCACATGGTGCTCGCTGCACGTCGCACACTCGCATACCGCGAACAATACAAGTGCGACCTGCGGACCGCTTCCTTCGCCGCAGCCCTCGATCACATCGGCAGTGTCTACCGCGTCCGCGGAATCTTCCCGTAAAGAAATCCGCTCGGCACATACGTAAAAGTCTGCATGTCACCCAAGCCCAGGCATTCCATGCCTGGGCTTTTATAATTCAGTTCACCAATCTGCACGGCTCTACCCCTACCCTTTGTGCATGAGCATCCGCACCATCGTCTGGAATGAGTTCATCCACGAGCGCGAGCACGCCGACATCGCTGCCATCTACCCCGAAGGCATGCACGCCTGCATCGCTGCTGCGCTGAGCCGCGAGCCCGATATCGCCGCCTCGACCGCAACACTCGATCAGCCCGACCATGGCCTGCCCCAGTCACGTCTCGACGACACCGACGTCCTCATCTGGTGGGGGCACATGGCCCACGATCGCGTGTCCGATGCGATCGTCGATCGTGTGCAGAAACGCGTCCTCGAAGGCATGGGCCTCGTCGTGTTGCACTCGGGGCACCACTCCAAGGTCTTCAAACGCCTCATGGGCACAACCTGCTCGCTCTCATGGCGCGAAGCCGGCGAGCGCGAACGCATCTGGGTCGTCAACCCAAGCCATCCTATCGCAGCAGGCATCGACGGCTCCTTCGTCATCGAGCATGAAGAAATGTACGGCGAACCTTTCGGTATTCCCGAGCCCGAGCAGACCGTCTTCATCAGCTGGTTCAAAGGCGGCGAAGTCTTCCGCTCCGGCGTCTGCTACGAACGAGGCGCAGGACGCATCTTCTACTTCCGCCCCGGACACGAAACCTATCCGACCTACCACCACCCGCAGGTTCAGCGCGTCATCGCAAACGCCGTCCGCTGGGCCAGACCACGCGCCGAACGCTGGATCGACCAGTGCCCAAACGTCAAACAAATGCCCGAATCCTAAAGAGGCCCAAGCGCAAGCGCGGGCGCAAGTTCTTAGTCCCAACCCGCGCCACAACCGCACTCACTTCGCGCCCGTCGCTCCACCTCTTCGCTCGCTCGTCATCCTCCCGCCAACGATCGTCGTCGGCGCAATCAACCCCAGAAACGCCGCGTGATACCACACCGGCATGAGCGACCACACGCTGGCCTGCACAGCGATCCCAACGAGGAGCAACAGCGCAGCAAGCACCAAGATTGCCTTGCTCGATCGGGCGATGCTCCCTGCAGCCGCACCCGCCGACAGCGAGCACACCACGCTCACACCCAGAATCGTCAGCAACCCTGCGACATCGCGAAGCGGACCTTCAGGCGGAAATCGCTCGGGCATCGCTGCTGAGAGCCCCGCGTACCCGCCGACCCAGATGATGCTCCATACGACAAACCCGAGAGAAACCCCAAGTATTGCGCGCACCATATTAATGTCCTCCTATCTGCTCGTGCGCCGCACCGTTGCGAGCCCCGCGCACCGGCCACCGTTCACTCAGACACTTCTTTGGCGTCATCGGCCCCATCACCGCGAACAGCACATAGAGCATCCGGATCCCCATCGGTGGCTTGCCCGTTTCCATCACCGCCTTGAGCGTCTTGACGATCATCGACCCGCCCTGCACCATCTGCTTGGCGGTCTTCGTGCCCACAGGCAAATCCAGAATCGTCAACGTGAACTCCACGCCCTCGGCTGTTTCCTTGAGGTCATACGCCACTGTGCAAGGCGGATCGTCATACGCTGTGAACCGAAACGTGTGCACAAATCGCCGAGGCGGATCAAACTCCAGAATCTCGCCCACGACGCCGGTGTACTTGCCATTGGGCGTGCGCATCGCAATCGTCGCCCCCGGCACGAGCCCGCCAGCATCCATCCGCGAGTTGAAGAACGCCAGGATCGGCGCGTCGGTCCGCGTGATTTCATGCCACACGTCTTCGACCGATGCGCGAATCACAACCCGAAACACGTTCTGCACCTCAGGCACGACGAATCCCCTTCTTCTGCGCGCGCTCTTCAACGCGGCTTTTCATGTCCACCATCCGCGACGCCCAGAACGCTGTGTACGCCGTCGTCCAGCGGTCATAGATCACCTGAATCGGCACCGGGTTGAAATAGAGCCTGCGCTCCCGACCCGCCTTCTGCGAGACCACAAGCCCCGCACCTTCGAGCATCGCCAGGTGTTTGAGCACCATGATCCGCGAGATTTCAAAATGCGACGCCAGCGCCCGCACTGTCATCCCCGGCCCCTCCATCAACAAATCGAGCATCCGCCGCCGCGCCCGGTGCGACAGGGCTGAAAAAACCTGATCCATCTGCTCAGCATCCATAGGTAACTAAAAGGTTACCATATCCCGCCGCTGCTGTCAACCCCCATTCTTCCGCTTCCCAAAATTCCTCCTCACATGCCGCCGCGCCCGAGTTTTTTGTTCCCCTCTTCTCCCGCGCTCTACCATGCCGATCTATGGGAGTGATGAAACAGACTTCTCTCATGATGGTCGTCCTTGCCGCCCTGCTCCTGATGGCTTGCGAAGCAAGCAACGAGCCATTCGTCCCCTATCGCCACAGCGACCCGGTTGCCACCACGCCGCGCCCGCCGTCCGAACCCGCGCCACGCGCCACGCCTCGCGCCCCCGCAGGTCCCATGAAAGGCCTCTGGATCACCCGCTGGGACTTCCGCACCCCGCGCGACGTCACCGAAGCCATCGAACGCGCCGCTTCCCTCGGCGTCACCGACATCTTCTGGCAAGTCCGAGGCCAGGGCGACGCCTTCTACGCCAGCCCCTTCGAGCCTTGGGGCGAAGAACTCCTCGCCGATCTCCCCCCCGGCTCCACCGAACCCGGGTTCGACCCCCTCGCCCTGGCCATCATCCAATCCAAAAGCCGAGGCATGCGCATCCACGCATGGGTCAATGTCATGCCCCTCTGGCGAGGCACCACACCCCCAAAGTCCTCACGCCACCTCTACCACACCCAACCCGAGTGGCGCCTCACCGACCGCAACGGCAAACAACAGGCCCTCAACGAGCACTACGTCATCGTCAACCCCGTCCTGCCCGAAGTTCAAAACCACATCGTCCGCATCATCGCAGACATCGTCGATCGCTACGCCATCGATGGCATCCACCTCGACTACATCCGCTTCGTCTCCGAATCCGTCGACAAAACCAGCATCTACCCCTCCGACCCCCGTTCCCTCGGCCTCTTCGCCAAAGACAGCGGCCGCCGCGAACTCAAAACCGACGACGATCTCCGCGCCTTCCGCGCATGGAAACGAAACAAAATCACCGAACTCGTCCGCCGCATCAAGACCGACGCCCTCTCACGCAAGCCCGGCCTCATCTACTCCGCCGCTGTCTGGCGCGACCCGACGATCGCTCAGGTCGAGTATCTTCAAGACGCCGCACTCTGGCTCCGCGAAGGCACCATCGACATCGCCATGCCCATGATCTACTCCACCAACGACCAGCAGTTCCGCGAAGACATGAACGCATGGCGCCAGGCGGTCGGTTCGGCAGCGCTCATCCCAGGCCTCGGTGCCTACATGCACGATGACCCGCAGCAGACCATCCGTCAGATCCGCATCGCCGCCAGCCCCGCGGGCTACGCCATCTTCGCCTACGCCTCACTCTTCGACAGCGCCAACCCGCTCGAATACATGACCCCCGAAGCACGCGCAAAGCGACAGGTCCGACGCCAGGCGCTCGGCCAATTCATGCGGCAGGACGCCGCAAGGCCTTGAACGTGCCCGCCCTCGGTATCGACATCGGTGGCTCTTCCATCAAACTCGCGCTCATCGATCACCACGCACCCATCACCATCGCTGCCAGCGACCACTACAACCAGCCCTCCCCCGACCAACTCACAGCCCACCTCGCCCGCGCAGCAACTCGGCTCCCCATCCCCCCCGACATCACCGCCATCGGCATCTGCCTCCCCGGCATCATGGCGCCCGACGGCATCCGCATCGAGCGCTCCGTCAACCTCCCCGCCCTGCAGGGTACCAACCTGCCCGATCTCATCGCACACGTGACCACATCGCCCGCACCCCGCCGCATCTTCACCGACGCCCACGCCGCCGCCTTCGGCTACTGGTCCGAACACCCACTCCCCGACCGACTCTTCGCCCTCTCGCTCGGCACCGGCGTCGGAGCCTGCGTCCTCGACAACGGCCAACAACTCCTCGTCACCGCTCGCTCCTCCGGCCACTTCGGGCAAATCGACGTCGGTCCCTGCGACGACCCTCAACCCATCGGGCCCGACGGCGGGCACAACTCCCTCGAAGCCTACATCGGCCTCCCCGCGCTGCACGCCCGCTATGGCTCGGCCCTCGCTGGTCACCTCACGACGCTCACCGCTGCCGATCCGCCCCTCCGCGCCCTTGTCCGCGCGCTGCGCATCGCGCACGCCATCTACCGCCCGCAGCACATCGCCCTTCTCGGAGGCCTCGGCCTGCAACTCGCGCCGCATCGCGACGCCATCAAAGCCGCGGTCGATGAGCACCTCACCTGCATCGCCGACCCTGCCTGGTCGCTCCACACCGCCGAATCCTCGCACCACGCCGCCATCGGTGCCGCGCGACTCGCATCAGCCTGAACTCCGCCCACCCGACGCCGGATCTTCGGGCGCACCCTTGCTGCCAAACTTCCTTGCACATCAACGCCCGAAGGTCCGGGTCGCCTGCCAACCATGGGCCGAGTCTGATATCCTCGCTCCATGCCCACCGGACTTGCTGCTGCTGACTGGATTGTCCTGGCGCTCTACGGGCTGCTCCTCATCGTTTCGAGCCTCTGGTTCAGCCGCAGACGCCCCACCGATACCGAAGGCTACTTCCTCGGCAGCCGCCGCATGCCCGTCTGGACCGTCTCCCTCTCCGTCGTCGCGACCTCGCTCTCAGCAGCATCCTTCATCGGCGTGCCACAAAGCAGCTACAACGGCAATCTGACCTACCTCGCCACCAACCTCGGCATGATCATCGCCGCGATCATTGTCGCTGTCTTCTTTATCCCACGCTTCTACGCTGCCCGCGTTCAGACCATCTACGAACTCATCGGCACGCGCTTCGGCTCATCGGCAGGAAGTGCCTCGAGCGCCATGTTCCTCGTCGGCCGCGCCATGTCCGCCGGTGCACGCATCTATATCGGTGCCATTCCCGCCTCCATCGTCCTCTTCGGCGACCTCGAACCACACCACCTCGTCGCTGCGATCGCAGTCCTCGGCGTCGTCGGAATCACCTACACACTGGTCGGCGGCGTCGCCAGCGTCATCTGGACCGACGCCATTCAACTCGTTGTCCTCGTCGGCGCGTGCGTCGCTGCCATCTTCATCATCGCCGGGCACATCAACGCCCCTTTGGCTGAAGTCTGGAGTGCGCTGGCTACAGGAGGCGAAGGCGGCTCAAGCAAACTCCGCCTGCTCGATCCCGCCATCACCTCCACCGGATTCGACTTCGCATCGCAGTTCAGCCTCCCCGCCTGCATCATCGGGTTCGCCCTGCTCGGGATCGGTTCCTATGGCGTCGATCACGATCTTGTGCAGCGCATGCTCACCTGCCGCAGCGCACGCAAAGGAGCCGCCTCTGCCATCGCCGGCATCCTGCTCGTCATCCCATCGGTTGCGATCTTCCTTGTCGTCGGGCTGTTGCTATGGGTCTTCTACAACCGTCCGGATCTGACCGGACTCGCGCACGACGCACCACAGGACACCCGTCGCGTGTTTCTCTCGTTCATCATTGAGTACATGCCGCCGGGTCTGAGCGGGCTCATGCTCGCGGGCCTCTTCGCTGCCGGGCTTTCGAGCCTCAACAGCGCCATCAACGCCATGAGTTCAGCCTTCGTCAACGACCATTACCGCAAACTTGTGCGCGATCGCAGCGAAAGACACTATTTGTTCATCGGCCGTCTCGGGGTTGTGGCCTGGGGGGTTCTGCTCTCTGCGTTCGCATGCTTTTGCGTGTACTGGCAGCACAGCGCCGAACTGGCGGGCAAACAGACGGGCCTGCTTGACTTTGCCCTGCGGGTCATGACGTTTGCCTATGCGGGTCTGATCGCGGTGTTCATCACTGCGTTGTTCACCCGTCGGGGGAACTCGTCGAGCGTGATCGCGGCGCTGGCGGTGGGGTTTCTTGCTGTGCTGGCGATGGAGCGGATGGACCTTGCGTTTGTGTGGAAACTGGTGATCGCGACTGGCGCGGCGCTGGTGGTGTGTAGTGTTCCACGTGGAACACGACCACAAGCGCGCGCACAAACGGGTACACTCGTGTCATGAGCACGATCGACCAACGTCTTGCTGACTATTGCAGCGCTCACCATCTGACAGGTGTCATTCTGCGACGGCGCAGCAATATGGCCTGGGCCAGTGGTGGCGCGGACTTTCACTGTGACACGTCATCGACGTTCGGCGTTGCGACACTGGTGTGGACGCCGACGCGCAAGGTGTGTCTGACCGACACGATCGAGGCTCCGCGACTGCGGGCGGAGGAGCCGCTGATTGCACATGGCTGGGAGATTGAAGCGATTGACTGGTGGGAGGCCGACAGGCGCATCGAAGACTACCTGTGCAACGGGGCGTTCGAGAGTGATGTGCCGGAGGATCGGCTGCAAGGGGTGCGTGCGAGCCTGATGCCAGTTGAGATCGAGCGTGTGCGTGCGCTGGGGCGCGACGCTGCGGAGGTTGTCGAGCGGTTGATGCGCGACGATGTCAAGCCGGGGATGACGGAGTATCACCTGGGCGGTGCTGTGGCGGGTTGGTTGCGTGATCGAGGGATTTTTGGTCACGTTGTGCTGGTGGCGGCGGACGAGCGGATCGCGCGGTATCGGCATCCGATTCCGACGGGAAAGGCGATCGAGCGGTGCGCGATGGTGGCGGTGTGCGCACAGCGGCATGGGTTGATTGTGTCGCTGACGCGGCTGGTGCATTTCGGGGCGATGAGCGATGATCTGCGGCGGCGGCACGAGGCGGTGATCGAGGTGGATCGGGCACTGCACGAGGCGACGCTGCCCGGCGCGGCGTGGAACGTGGTGCTGGCGAGCGGCATTGCGGCGTATGAACGCACGGGGTTCGGCGAAGAGTGGCGTTTGCACCATCAGGGCGGGCCGATGGGGTATGAGGCGCGCGACTTCAAGGCGACGCCGACGGAGACGAGGCAGGTGCAAGTGGATCAACTGGTGGGGTGGAACCCGTCGATTACAGGGACGAAGAGCGAAGACACCCTGCTGGTGCGTGCACACGGGCAGGAGGTGGTGACGCGGACGGGCAATTGGCCGGAGGAAAACGGTCGTCCGGCGATACTGGTGCGATAAGTCGTGGGTACGAGCAAGTTCAGGGCAACAGATGCGCGGTTCACGCCTGAGGGAGTGCGAACTGGCTGCGGCGCTGGTAGTCCATCCACTCGGGCTTTGACGAACCGACGAAGCGCCATGTTTTCGGATCCCACTGCACGGCTGTGTTATGACGGTAGACGACGTTGACGAGTTGGCACATCGCGGCGGTGCGCGCACCGACCTCGACATCGCAGATGGGTTTTTCGCGTGAATAGATGCAGTCGATCCAGTTCTCGCCGTGGTTGACGTGGCGAGGGAGGCGCGAGGCGTCATCTTCGAGGGGTTTGTCGAAGAGATCGCCCGGGACGCTGTGGAGTCGGCCCCGATCGACGTGGATGAGGCCATTGGTGCCGATGAAGGTTGTGCCGCTGGGTCCGCCGTGGGTAACGGTGACGCCGGTGGCGTATTTGAGTGCGACGCCTCGCATACGGTCGCCGTCGATTGCGGGCACGGCTTCGATGGGTCCGGTGGCGTCGGCATCCATGCCCCACTGAGCGATGTCATAGTGGTGTGTGCCCATGTCGGCGAGGTATCCGCCACAATAATCCCAGTACGCGCGCCATGCGGGGTAGAAGTTATTGATGCCTCGCGGGCTGAGGACGGAGTGATAGGGGCGGCTGGGCGCTGGCCCGAGCCAGAGGTCCCAATCGAGGCCGGATTCCATTTCTTCTTCGGGCAGATCGCAGGCTTTGGGCGGGTCGCCCACGCCGACGCTGACGTTGAGAAGTTTGCCGATGCGGCCGTTGCGAACGTAGTCGCAAGCCTGAACGAAGCGATGGTCGTATTCGGTGCGCTGCTGACTGCCGGTCTGGAAAACGCGGCTGTGCTTGCGGACGCACTCGATGAGGCGGCGGTTTTCTTCGAGGGTGTGTGTGAGCGGCTTTTCGCAGTAGATGTCCTTGCCTGCGGCGGCGGCGTGCATGCACTGGGTTGCGTGCCAGTGATCGGGGGTCATGATGACGACCGCGTCGATGTCGGGACGTGCGAGGAGTTCGCGGTAATCGATGTAGGCTGCGCAGCCTTGGTCGTCGTAGGTTTTGTTGACTTCGGCGCGGGTGTGTTCGCGGCGTGTGGTGTCGACGTCGCAGAGCGCGACGACGCGTGTGCGTGCGTTTTTGAGGAAGTAGCGGCTGGTGGTGTAGCGGCCCTGGATGCCGAGGCCGATGACACCGATCGCGATTTTTTCGTTTGCGCGTGTGCTTCGTGCGACGGCCTTGCCGCTGGTGAGAATTGTTGGGGCGATGGCGCCGGCTGCGGTGGCGAGGCCGGCGGATTTGACGAACTCTCGGCGCGTGATGGGCATGGATGGGTCTCCTGAGGAGATCATCATACCAAAATCGGGAGAGGGAGAGAAGAAAGTCCCCTCGCTTGCGCTCGGGCCTCTTTTGGTCAGACGAGTTGGCGGGCTTCGTTGAGTTTCTTGCGGATGACGGTGTGGAGGATGCCGCCGTTGCGGGAGTATTCGATCTCGACGGGGGTATCGAGGCGGAGCATGCACTCGAAGGAGAAGGCGGAGCCATCGGTTCGGGTTGCATGGACAGCAACCATCTGACGCGGCGAGACATTCTGGGGCACGTCGATGCTGAAGGTTTCGTCGCCCTTGATGCCCAGCGAGGAGGCGGATTGGCCGTCCTTGAAGACCAGCGGCAAAACGCCCATGAAGACGAGGTTGGAACGATGGATTCGTTCAAAACTTTCGGCGATGACGGCTTTGACGCCCAGGAGGTATGCGCCCTTGGCTGCCCAGTCGCGGCTTGAGCCCATGCCGTAGTCCTTGCCGGCGATGACGACGAGCGGCACGCCAGCGGCGCGGTAGTTTTCGCTGGCGTCGAAGATGTAGGCGACGGGCGCGTCGGCGAGGGTGCGTCCGCGTGTGAAGTCGCGTGTCCAGCCGCCTTCGAGAATTTTGCCGGTTGCGTCGGTGGCGAGGCGATTGCGGACGCGAACGTTGGCGAAGGTGCCGCGCGTCATGACGCGATCGTTGCCGCGGCGACTGCCGTAACTGTTGAAGTCGTGCTTGGTGACGCCGCTGCGGAGGAGGTACTGGCCGGCGGGTGTTTCGGGCTCGATGCGACCTGCGGGCGAGATGTGGTCGGTGGTGACGCTGTCGCCGAGGATGGCCAGAACGCGTGCGCCGCGCACGGAGGTGATGCCTGGCGTGGTTTCGGTCATGCCTTCAAAGAACGGCGGATTCTGGATGTAGGTCGAGGATTCATCCCAGGGGTACAACTCGCTCTGTGAGACGGGGATCTGGTTCCAGGATTCGCTTTCTTCGTAGACGCGGCTGTACTTGCGCTCGAACTGTTCGGGCGAGAGGCTGGACTCGACGACAGCGCGGATCTCGGCGTTGGTGGGCCAGATGTCTTTGAGGAAGACTTCGCGGCCGCCGGGCGCGATTGCGATGGGTTCGTTCTGAAGGTCAATATCGACCGTGCCGGCAATGGCGTATGCGACGACGAGCGGCGGGCTGGCGAGGTAGTTGGCCTTGACGGCGGGATGCACGCGGCCTTCGAAGTTGCGGTTGCCGCTGAGGACGCTGGCGCAGACGAGGTCTGACTGTTTGATGGCGGCTTCGATCTCGGGCGGGAGGGGGCCGGAGTTTCCGATGCATGTGGTGCAGCCGTAGCCGACGGTCGCGAAGCCGAGGGCATCGAGGTCTTCGGTGAGTCCGGCTTTGTCGAAGTATTCGGTGACGACTTTGGAGCCGGGCGCGAGGCTGGTTTTGACCCATGGCTGACGCTTGAGACCGAGGGCGCGGGCCTTGCGTGCGACGAGGCCGGCTGCGATCATGACATCGGGGTTGCTGGTGTTGGTGCAGCTGGTGATGGCGGCGATGACGACCGAGCCGTGGCGGAGCGTGATCTTCTGGTTGGGCGTGTGAGGGTGGCTGGCGTCGGTGAGCGTGACTTCGACTTGTCCCTGCTCTGCCGGTGCGACGCATACGTCGGTGTTGACGGCTGCGCCGGCACCGTTGCCGCCTTCTGCTGCCCAGGTGCCGACTTTGTTCTTTTCACTCGCAGCGGGCTTGCCGAAAGAATCGACAAGATCCTTGCGCCAGTTTGGTTTCATGGAGGACAGGGCGATGCGGTCCTGAGGGCGCTTGGGGCCGGCGAGGGATGGAACGACTTCGGCGAGATTGAGTTCGAGGACAGAAGAGAACTCGGGCTCGGGGGTGGAACGATCCCACCAGAGGTGGTTGGCCTTGGCGTAGGCTTCGGCGAGTTCGGCTTCGGCGGGAGATTTTGCGGTGAAGCGCAGGAAGTCGATGGTCTTGATATCGATGGGAAAGAAGCCACAGGTTGCGCCGTATTCGGGCGCCATGTTGGCGATGGTGGCGCGATCGGGGATGCTCAGTTCGGCCATGCCGTCGCCGAAGAACTCGACGAATTTTTCGACGACGCCGTGGGCACG
Source organism: Phycisphaeraceae bacterium (assembly GCA_019636795.1). NCBI lineage: Bacteria > Pseudomonadati > Planctomycetota > Phycisphaerae > Phycisphaerales > Phycisphaeraceae > Phycisphaeraceae bacterium. The sequence goes on along the minus strand of JAHBWW010000001.1, from coordinate 419,735 downwards.
CAACATCTGCGTGACGGTGAGAACGAGGTCGGTTGCGGTGACGCCCTCGCGCAGGCGGCCCTTGAGGCGGAAGCCGACGACTTCGGGGGTGAGCATGTAGACGGCTTGGCCGAGCATGACGGCTTCGGCTTCGATGCCTCCGACGCCCCAGCCGAGGACGCCGAGGGCGTTGATCATGGTGGTGTGGCTGTCGGTGCCGACGAGCGAGTCGGGGTAGACGACGTTCTGGCCATCGATGTTTTTGACGAGGCACCCGCGTGCGAGATATTCGAGGTTGACCTGGTGAACGATGCCGGTGGCGGGCGGGACGACGCGGAAGTTGTCGAGGCTCTGCTGGCCCCACTTGAGGAAGCGGTATCGTTCGTTGTTGCGCTCGAACTCGCGCTCGGCATTGATGGTGAGGGCGACGCGTGTGGCGAAATCGTCCACTTGAACGGAGTGGTCGATCACGAGGTCGCAAGGCACGGCGGGGTTGATGGCGGCGGGATCGCCTCCGAGGTTTTTCATGGCGTCGCGCATGGCTGCGAGATCGACGACACATGGAACGCCGGTGAAGTCTTGAAGCACAACGCGCCCGGGCATGAAGGGAATTTCGGTGGCGTCGATGGTGGTGGCGTTGTAGTTGGCGAGGCCTGCGACGTCGTCCTGAGTGACGGAGAATCCGTCGATGTTGCGGAGCATGGATTCGAGGAGGACTCGAATGGAGAATGGGAGCTTGGCGATGCCGACGCCGATGCCTGCGCGGTCGAGGGCGGCGAGGTCGTAATAGGTGTATTCGCCGAATGAGGTGCGAAGGGTTGTGCGGGCGCTATACGGGTTGGCGCGGGCCATGGGATCTCCTTGATACTGATGCGATGATTCATCGTACGCAGAGAGGCTTAAAGGACAAAGTGTGCGTGGGTGTGCGCCGGGAGCGCAAGTTTGGTGTGGGCGGGGTCTACGCGCGCGAGCGGCCCAAGCCTGAGAGTGATGCGGTGATGATGGCGTCGGCGGTTGAGAGGGTCTGGTCGCGAGCGGCGGCGTCGGCGAGGGCACGTTCCACGAGGCGCGAGGCTTCGACGGGGGACTGGCCGAGAGCGACGAGGGCGGCGGCGGCTTCGTCGGCGGCGCGGGAACGCGAGGGGCGGGGCTTGGTCTCGACCTCGTGGCCCGAAAAGATCACAAATCGCTGGACTTTTTCGGCCAGTTCGAGGGCGATGGTTTCCGCGAGTTTTTTTCCGATTTCGGGGAGGGTTTGCAACGTGCGGAGGTCGCGGCTGGCGATGGCGATGGCGATTTCGGCGGGGGGCTTGGCGAGTGCGCGAAGTGCTCGGCGGGGTCCGAGGCCTTTGACTGTGGTGAACAGTTCGAAGAAAGCCCGTTCATCGTGCGAACCAAAACCGATCAGGCGGGGGATGAGGATTGCACCCTGTGATTGGGCTTCGAAGTAATGCCGCAGATCGAGGCGGATGGTCTGTCCGATCTGGGAGGAGAGGCGTTCGATGATGTAGACAGGCAGGAGGATTTCATAGGTCAGCCCCGAACCGGCGGGCCTGAGGGTGGCGACGCTGTCGCGGACATGGAGGAGTTCGCCTTCGATCGCGCAGATCATGCCGACACTGTACCGCACCTGCCCGTGACTTGCCGACCGGGGCGGCGATGGACCGATACCCGCTTCGTGACCAAGAACACTTCAGAACGATGCCTGCTTGTCGGGACTCCTGCCAGCGTGGCTTTGGCCCGGCGGCAGCTGGACCTGCTGGATTGTCCACCTGTGGTCATTGGTGCGGTGCATGTGAATCCGGCAGAGGATGAGGGCTGTGAGCCGGTGGTGTTGAATCTGGGAGATGAGGCTGAGATTGCGGAGATCTGTCGTGCGCACGCGATTGATCTTGCGGTGGTGTCGCTGCCTGGGGCTCTGGCGGGGGTGGAGTCGCGTGTGAGGCAGAGGCTTGGGCGGGCGGGCGTGCGGGTGCGGGTGGTGCCGATGCTGACCGAACTGATGGCCCGCGAGCCGATGCTGGTGCGGGCTCGGCTCGGGCAGGCGATCGATCTGGCGTCGCTGGTGTCGCGCGAGCCTCACCGGGTCGAGCGTGAGCAGTTGTCGAGGCTCCTGCGCAATGCGCGGGTGCTAATCACTGGAGCGGGAGGGTCGATCGGGTCGGAAATTGCGCGTCTGTGCGCTTCGTTTGACCTGGCCCAGCTGGTGCTGGTCGATCGATCCGAGAATGCGCTGTTCGAGATTGACCGATCGCTGGGGCGCGGGCGTGCGAAAGTTTCGCGGCTGGCGATCATGCATGATGTCGTGGATGAGGCGGCAACGCTTCGGCTGGTGGGCGAGACCAGGCCCGATCTGATCTTTCACGCAGCGGCCCATAAGCACGTGCCTCTGATGGAAGATCATCCAGCCCACGCACTGATCAACAACTTTTTCGGGACACGCTCGATCGCGGATGCGGCGGTGGCACACGGGGTTGAGCGGTTCGTGCTGATCTCATCCGATAAGGCGGTGAATCCGTCTTCGGTGATGGGCGCGACCAAGCGCCTCGCGGAGATGTACATTCAGGGGCTGGCGCATGGCGGCTCGATGCGGACGCGGTTGAGCATGGTCCGCTTTGGAAATGTGCTCGGTTCGGCGTGCAGCGTGCTTCCGATCTGGGAGTCGCAGATCGCTGAGGGTGGTCCTGTGACGGTGACGGACGAGCGCATGACGCGGTATTTCATGACGATCCCGGAGGCAGCGGGGCTGGTGGTGCACGCGGCGAGTCTTGGAAGGGCTGATGAGGCGGAGGTCTTTGTTCTGGACATGGGCAAACCGATCCCGATTGTCGATCTCGCGCAGCGGTTCATTGCGGCACACGGGTTCAGGCCTGTCGTACAAACGGACGCGAATTCGGATCGAGCGTGGGACGAGATCGCAATCACGTTCACGGGTGCCCGTCCAGGCGAGAAGATTCATGAGGAATTGTCATACCACGAAGAGGGGCTTCGGCGGACCAGTCATACCGGTATTTTCGCGCTAGCGGACGCTCGGGCTCCGGACCCGGCGATGCTGGCGGCGATGGTCGAACACCTTGGGCGGGCGAGGCGGTCGGGTGACAGTCGCGAGGTGGTGACTGCAATTGCGCGGTTCATCCCGCACCTGACGAGGACGCGTGCTGCGGCATAATCGGCGTGATTGTCGGAATCGTCGGCCTGAGAGTCCGAAATAGTGCGTATGGCGGCAATAGGGGCTTTCCTGTTGTCACAACAAGAGTTACGGCTGTACACTTCATACGGATTTGGTCGCCCGTGTCGATCAAACGGCCTGGCGAACTTGATTCGGTGACAACCATCGTGAGAATCAGGAATGCACGAGGCGAGTGCCCAGTGCTCGACCAAGCCCCCCTGCTCGTCCGACCACAATGCGTGGAGGACGAGTGCATGACCATGACACAGAGATCAAAGATGATGGTCGAAACCCAGACCCAGCGTGACCGGGCCCTGAAACTGCTCGACGCCCTGCGCCAGGCCAAGACGCGGTCTGAAGAGAACCTGACTCGTCTGAACCAGACGGACCTGCTCAAGAAGGTCACGGGCGCCAGTTCGATGGATAACGCCATTGCGAGCACGCAGAGGCTGATTGACTCGTTCAACCGGGTGCTGGATCAGTTGCGCGACGAACTGGATGAAGAAGATCTGGCGATGCTGGGCGACATTGAGCGTCCGGCGCCTTCGGTCTCATAAGATTCGGGCGCATGCCCGACACCACACAACTTCGCGTACGCCGTCTTGACCCTCGCTCGACCCTGCCACGCGCTCATTCGGCGCTGGCGGCGGGACTGGATCTGGTCGCGTGCCTGCCGCGAGGTGAACATGATGCCGATTGTGTCACCATTGCGCCGGGCGAGATCGTGAAGATTCCGCTTGGGTTTTCAGTGGCGATTGCGGCGGGTTATGAGGGGCAGGTTCGGCCTCGGTCGGGCCTGGCGACCAAGCACGGGATCACCCTGCCCAACGCTCCTGGGACGGTTGATGCTGACTACCGCGGCGAGATGTTTGTGGCTTTGATCAATCTCGGACGTGAGTCTTACACGGTGCATCACGGCGACCGTATCGCGCAACTGGTCATCGCGCCCGTTGTGAGCGTGACGATTGTTGAAGTTGAGGAACTCGATGCGACCGATCGCGGCTCGGGCGGGTTCGGCTCGACGGGATTGCGGTAGGGGTAGCGGCTTGGCAGCGGTTGGGCTCGACCGGCGCGAGCGATCAAGCCGATACACGTACATGGGCATTCCGCGCACTGTTCCGCGCACCATTGCGACCAAGCCTCGTTTGACTGCGTTCGTTGCTTTGTACACGCTCGGGCTGGGGATTGTCGCGGGTTGGCAAGGCAATCTCGAGTTCGTGTTCTATACGATCGTGATGGGCGTGTTCATCGGGTTCATACTTTTTGTTGACTCGCGTGTGCGCTTCACGCGGCTGACGCTCTGGCTGCTTGCGACCTGGGGCCTGTTGCATATGGCTGGGGGCACGGTCAAGATTCCCGACGCGCTCACTGACGGCGACAAGAACGTGCTCTATGCCCTGAGGCTGGTGTCTTGGGTGCCGAGGTACGACCAGTTCGTGCATGTTTTCGGGTTTTTCGTTGCGGCGCTGGCGTGCGCGGAATCGCTGGCGGCGGCTTTTGGGCGCGGCAAACGTGCGGTACTTTCCGCTGGCGTGTGCTTCGGTGTCGCGCTGATGAGCATGGGGCTGGGCGCGGTGAATGAGGTGCTGGAGTTTGCGGTGACTCTCTTCGTCGAAGATCACGGCGTCGGGGGATATGTCAACACCGGATGGGATCTTGTGTGCAATGGCATTGGTGCGGTGCTCGGGGGCATGGCAGCGTATAGCCGCAATCCGGCGCGCGACAGTGGACTTGCGCCTTAAAAAAATCGGGGTTGCCGGCGCGCTTGGCCTCAGGCCAATGCTTCGTAGGTCACGAGCCTTGCGTCGGTGCGATTGATGATGTCGCTGACGCCCTTCTGGTTGAAGCCTTTGTATCCATCGTTGCGTTCGAGGTTTTCGAGGTGCGAGCCGACGGCACCATTGGCGCGGAAGCGATCGGCATCTGCGGACGTGATCTGTCCCGCGTCGAGCAGTCGCTTGATGCGGCGTTCGCTGACGGGCCAACGTTCGCCCTCGGTGAAGGCTTGACGCAGGTAGGTCATGTTGGTGAAGGGATCCATGACCTTGAGCCCGCCGGACTGGAGCTGGGTTGTGAGGGCGTCGTAGTCGAACTGACATTCGAGGTGGTGCATGCCGGCCTGGAGCACGCTCTCGCCATGGAGCGCGGTCCAGAGGCCGATGGTGCCCAGTTCGGCGCGTGGAGAGAGGGGCGTGTGTGCAAAGTCGCCAGCGAGTTCATCGGGCGAGAGATCGACATCGGCAAAGACGACGAAGCCGGTGACGGGTTGTTCGAGCACTTGTGCGCCCCACCCGGCTTCGTGGCCGGCGTAGAACCGTTCGCGGCACTTGAACCCGAGTTTTTCGAGCAGCGCGATGAGGCTCGTGAAGTGTGCGCGCGAGCAGCGGAAGGTGTGGTGGTCGTGGTTAGCCCAGCCCAGACCGAGGTGATCCTGTCGGGCTTTCTGCCAGCGTGCGGCGGTGTTGCGGCGTTCCCAGAAATCGCGTTCGGCCCGGAAGAACAGATCGCACACAAAGTCGACGCCAGTGTGTCCGCCGGTGCTCAGTTCGTCGATGGCGGCATCGACCAGAGCGTGCACATGGGTGAAGCCCTGATCATCGTTAGGCCAGTCGCGGCGACGCCTGCGGAAAGTCTCCATGTGGCGCAGGGCTGCGACTGATCGCCGCGGGTCGGCCTGTTTTTCGATCAGGCCGATGGAACCGTGGCGTTCGACGACGACGAGTTCGGTGTTGTCGCCGCGGAAGGCGACGGCCCGGCGCAGTTCGGTGAGAGGTTCGCCGGTGATCGGCGAATCGTTCGGCACGCCCCAGGCTGCGAGGAAGTCGCTGACCCAATCGACTTTGATGCCGATGCGCATGAGTTGGCCGTCGCCGAGGACGATGGCGGGGAACACGCCGCCGGTATGGATGTAGCGCTGGCTCGCGCCGGGGGCGGGATGATGTGAAAAGCCGACTGAGGTGAGTTGCTCGATCATCTCTTCGGTCTCGGGGACGCGAATGAAGTCGATCCAGTCGATGAAGCGGGTTGCGGTCTGGCTGTGCATGCGCTCGGCCAGCGTGCGCGAGCGTGAACAGCGCGAGAGGAACTCGGCGACGAGCTGCTTGACGAGGGCGAACGCGCGGGGCTGAGGCTCCCAGTGAAACAACTCGGACATCGGCGGGTCTCCCAAAAACTGCACAGGATGAGGCAGGTCGATATGGTAGAGGGGCAACGGCTCGCGCGGAAGGCCGCTCGCGACGCGAATTCTGCCATTTCATGGCCGCCGGAGCGTTTCAGGACTCGGGAAGAACGATGGCTTCAACGGGTGTCGTTGCGGCCTGGCTGGCGGGTGTCGGCCCCCTGACAGCACCAGCCTGGGCGGACTCCTCGAGCAGAGGTTGCGCCACAAGCATCAGCGCCACGACGGAGGCTGCCGAGATTGCCGCGACGATGGGCCGTGTGATGATGCCGGCCGATTCGACTTTCTGCCGATCGTTTGTGTTTGGCTTTTCGAGGTAGGGCGTCACAATCAGCCTCAGGTAGTAGCAGGCAGCGATGGCCGAGTTGATGCCCAGCACCACCACGAGCGCGATTTCGCCAGCACTGATCGCGGACGTGAACAAGCCAAGTTTGCCCACGAACCCGAGCAGCGGTGGCATGCCCAGCAGGCTCAGGCTGCACAAGACCATGCTCCAGCCGAGCACAGGATGAGTCCAGCACAACCCGCGAATGTCGTCGATGTCGTCGGCTTCGCGGCCATCGGCACGGCGGATCGACGCGAGCACCGCGAAGGTGCCCACGTTCATGAAGCCGTAGCACAGCAGGTAGAACAGGACAGCGGCGAGGCCATTGGTCGTGAAGACGCCCGATTCGCTGCCCGGCCCGGCGATGATGCCGACGAGCATGTATCCCGAGTGCGCGATGGATGAATACGCCAGGATGCGTTTGATCGATCGCTGCCGCAGGGCGAGGGTGTTGCCGACGGTCATGGTGAGTGCAGCCATGATCCAGAGGAGGTCGCGGATGGGTTCGGGCAGTGCGCTGCCGCGGTCGCCAAAGTTCCAGCCGATGGCGGCACACAGCATCATGATGGCGACGAACCCGGCCATCTTGGGCACGAAGGCCAGCATGGCCGACACCGAGGAGGATGCGCCCTGATACACGTCAGGCGTGTAGAAATGCATCGGCACTGCGGCAATCTTGAATGCGATGCCGACGATCGAGATCAGAACGCCAAGTGTGAGTGTCGGATTCATGCCATCGCGTGCGACGACGTGCGCGATGTCGATGAAGTGCGTCGCGCCCGACCCGCCGAAGATGAGCGCGAAGCCGTAGAGGAAGAATGCGGCCCCCAGCGCGCCGAGGAAGAAGTATTTGACTCCAGCCTCGTGACTGCGTGTGCCGCGTGTCGAAATGGTCACCATTACGTATGTCGGGAGGCTCGTCAGCTCGAGCGCCAGAAACAGCCAGATCAGGCTTTCGGCACTCGTGCACAGCATCAGCCCCGTCAGGCTGAACATGAAGAATGAGTAGAACTCTGCCCGATTCGATCTCAGCGGGTTGAACTTCTCGGCTCCCGTCTTGATCGACGCCTCGTAGTCGCGATCGACTGTGCCTGCCAACAGCAGCAGGAGCAGCAGCCCCACCGCTGCGATGACCACCTTGGCGAACGGCATCAGGTTGGGAAGGACGGCGTATGGATCGCTGGGCGCGTTGGCCGCGAGCCCTGCTGCCACGATCAGCCCCACCGCGCACACGAACGAACACATGCGGCGCACTTCGGCTGCCGGGCTGAGCCCGAGCACCATCACGACGCACGTTGTCAGGAACAGCGACAGTTCAGGCCAAAGAAGCGCGAGTCTGTCGATCACGGCTTCACCTCCGCCAACTGTTCGGTCCGCGAGACCACGCCAGCGTCAATCATTGACCGGGGACTCGCGTCGAACTGGTAGTTCTGGATCGAGATGTTCACCGGCTGCTCGATCGCACTCAGCAGTGGCTTGGGATACAACCCGAACACGAGACACCCCAACGCCAGCGGCAGCAGCGCCACGATCTCGCGCGGGCACAAGTCACGAGGCAGCGGGCCGTGGCCGTCATGATGATCCGCAGGTTCGATCAATGGCCCAAAGACAACCCGCCCGACCATGTAGAGCAGATAGATGGCACCGACGACCATGCCAAACCCGGCTGCGACTGCAAACCAAGGCCCGAGCGAACCGCTCGTCGCGCCCGGTTCGGTCGCTGCGAGCGCCGACGATGACTGGAACGTCCCGATCAGACAGAGGAACTCGCTGACGAACCCGTTCAAGCCCGGCAAGCCGACCGAAGCCATGACGAAGAACACCATGAACGTCGACCATACCGGCATCTTGGCAGCAAGCCCGCCGATCTGGCCCATGTCGCGCGTGTGATAGCGTTCATACATGAATCCGATCAGGAGGAAGAGCGCCCCCGTGCTCAGGCCGTGGCTGATCATGTACAGCACGCTTCCTGAAACGCCCATGGCATTCACCGCCACGAGCCCGAGGACACAGAACCCGAGGTGACTGACCGATGAATACGCAACGAGTTTCTTGACGTCGGTCTGCACCCAGCAGATCAGTCCCGCGTAGATGATGCCGACAATGCTCAGCATCGCGAGCATCGGGGCGTACTCCATGACCGCCAGAGGCACGAATCCGAGCACGAAACGATAGATTCCGTACGTCCCGAGTTTGAGCAGCACGCCCGCCAGGATGACTGACCCGGCGGTCGGCGCTTCGGTGTGCGCCAGGGGAAGCCAAGTGTGAACCGGGAAGAGTGGAACCTTGACCGCAAACCCCGCCAGCATCGCCGCCAGCACCCACCCTTGTGCCCGCGGGCTCATGGTCTGTGCAGCAACCGCCAGTTCGCCGATGTCAAGCGTCCAGACGCCGTAGTGCTGCGAGGCATGAAACGCAACATAGACAAGACCTGCAAGGGCAATCAGCGAACCGGTAAAGGTGTACAGAAAGAACTTGATCGACGCGACCTTGCGATTGGTCGAGCCGAACACACCGATCAGAATGAACATCGGCAGCAGCGTGAACTCGAAACAGATGTAGAAGACAACCAGGTCGCGGGCGCAGAACACCCCGATCATGGCTGTCTGAAGCACCAGAAGCCAGACATAGAACATGCGCTGGCGTTCGACGATTGCTGTCCACGACCCGAGCACACACAAAGGCCCGAGCAAAGCAGTGAGGGCGATGAGCAGGAGAGAAATCGAATCGACCCCGACCGAGAGCGACAGCCCGAAGGCCGGCAGCCAATCCACGCGCCCGGCGAACTGGAAGGATGCTGCACTGGCATAGTTGAACGAAAAGAGCATCATGAGGACCGGCACGACGGCGACCAGCGTGCCCAGGAGCGCAGTGCTGCGGGCTTTGGCAGCGGGCATCCACGCGACCATCGCTGCGAAGATCAGGGGCACAAGCAGCGCAGCAGGAATCAGCACGCTGTTCATGCCCACACCCCCGCACCTAACCCAGAATGATTCAGTGGTCGCGCCATTTATCCCTGCCTGCTCACGATCAAGAGGACAATCACGACGAACAGCGCCAGCCCGCCCGCCATGCTCCCGGCATAACTCTGCAACACGCCCGTCTGCCCGCGGCGCAGCCTGCCGCCCAAAGCCGAAGGCAACCATCCGGCCACATTCACCAGGCCATCGACCAGCAACATGTCAACGTACCTGAAGATCTGCGAGAACAGCAGCAGAGGTCTGCGGACGATGAGGTCATAGAACTCATCGACGTACCACTTGTTCTCAGCCCAGACCTGCACTCTGCCCACGGCCTTCTTTGCGGTCTCGGCCCCGGGCGCAAAGCCCGCCGAAGTGCGCCCGCGCAAGTGAAGCAGATAGGCAATCGCAATCCCGATCAGCCCGATGCCTGCCGAGATGAAGTACATCGCCTTGTGCGGATCAAGCCCGAGCAGTGCTGCCGACCCGTGCGCGTGATCGCCCTCATGCCCGAGATCAACGTGCGCGGTCGAATCGTGAATCATGCCCGAGACCCAGCCATGATCGCCGATGAAGTACAGCCCCGCAGCCACGATCGAAAGCCCCGCCAGCGTCGCCAGCACGAGGTTGATCGCCCAACCCGGCGCGTGTGGGTGGAACTGGCCGTGATGATCTTGATCGCCGGCCTCTGCGTGCCCTGCGTGCGCGACATGTGCAGCGGTATGCGAACCGTGGTCGCCGTGTCCGTCGTGTCCGTCATGCCCATGATCGTCGTGAGCGTGCACTTCATCGCCCGGCTCATATTCAACCGGGCCAAGAAACACACGGAAAAACACGCGGAAGGTGTAGTACGCCGTGAGCCCCGCTGTCAGCAGCAGGATCCAGCCCAAGAGCCCGAACCCCGGCGTGACGAAGCTTTCTGCCAGGATCATGTCCTTGCTGAAGAACCCGGCTGTAAGCGGGAAGCCAGAGAGATTCAGGCACCCGATGAGCATGCCGATCGAGACGATTCCCCAACCTTTCATCTTCGACACGCCGCTGAGTTTGCGCAAGTCGAGTTGGCCCGCAAACCCGTGCATCACCGCACCGCACGCCAGGAAGAGCAGGGCCTTGAAAAATGCGTGAGTCAGCACATGGAACGCTGCCCCGACGCTGGACATGACGCCGAGGCCTGCGAACATGTACCCGAGTTGCGACACGGTCGAATACGCCATGATGCGTTTGATGTCGAACTGCGCCATGCCGATGGTCGCTGCGAGCAAGGCTGTCAGAGCACCGACCCACGCCACGATCGGCAGCGCGAACTCGCTGGCCACGAACAGCGGATACGCCCGTGCGATCAGATACACGCCCGCCGTGACCATCGTGGCTGCGTGAATGAGGGCCGACACCGGCGTCGGGCCTTCCATCGCGTCGGGCAACCAGACATACAGCGGCAGCTGGGCACTCTTACCAAATGCGCCGACCATGAGCAGCAGGGCGATCCACTGCGCGGTCATCGGAATCTGATCGAAGTTGCCCTCGCGCGCCAGAGCCAGATAGTGCGCCAGTTTGTCGCTGGCAAAGAGGTTCGCGTACTCGATTGTTCCAAAGTGCACGAAAGTCAGATACAGCCCGAGCGCCAGCCCGAGGTCGCCCACGCGATTGACGATGAACGCCTTCTTGGCAGCCGCCACTGCGGAGGGTTTTTTGTAGAAGTACCCGATCAGCAGGTATGAACACAGCCCGACGCCCTCCCACCCGAGGTAGAGCATGACGAGGTTTGCACCCATCACGAGGCACGCCATCGAGAACACGAACAGGTTGAACGCTGCGAAGAATCGGCAGTACCCAGCGCCCACATCGTGGCTCATGTATTCGCTGGCGTACAAGGCGATCAACGTCGCAAGCCCCGTCACGAACAGCATCCACAGGATCGTCAACTTGTCGACGTAGAACCCGAACGACGACGTGAACTGCTGCCCGGGCTCATTGCCCCAGGCGATGCTGATCCAGTCCCACGCGTGCACGACCGTCGGCCCGTGTCCCTCGTGCCCGGCGAACATGGCCACCGTCAGCACAAACGACACCGCGAGACACGCGACCGTCGCAAACGCCGGGAGCTTTGACCGCACCCCCATGATCGCCATGAGCGTGCAGAGGATGACGCCGAGCATCGGCATTGCGGGGATCAGCATCACCCACGCCGGCGCACTGCCTGCTGCTGCAACATCCGCAGCCCCGAGAGTCATCGCCATGTCATTGAATCCTGGCACCCATCACTCCCGCACAGCATTCAGCCGTGAAGTTCACTCCACTCATCCGCGTTCAGCGATTCACGCTTCCTGAACAGCAGCACCACCAGAGCCAGCGCCATCGCGGCCTCTGCTGCAGCCACGGTCAGCACAAAGATCACGAACGTCTGCCCGTCAAAGTTCAGGTGGTATCGGCCGTAGGCGATCAGTGCCAGGCCGGCCGCCTGAAACATCAGTTCGGTACACAGGAACATGATGATCATGTTCCGCCGCGTGATAAACCCGATGACTCCGATCACGAACATCGCCGCCGACAGCAAGACGTAGTGCGCCAGCGTGATCTCGTCCATCTGGGCCGGATATCCGGCTTGCGCGAAGAGCTCAAGCATCATCACGCCCCTCTCCCAGCGCCAGTCTGCGGGCCTGCCGGGCCTTGGCTTCCTCTTCCAGATCCACCTGCTTGCGCGCCAGCACGGTCGCGCCCAGCATTGCCATCAGCAGGATCACGCCCGCGATCTCAAGCGTCATCGGATGGTCGGCCAGAAGATTGAACCCGAGTTGTTCGATGTTCGACGCCCGCAGGTCTTCGGGCACCTGCCTGGGCCCTGCCGATGTCATCACCTGCCCGCTCGCCGGATCAAACTGGGCGCGCCCGCCTTCGACCACCAGCGTCTGCCCCTTCTCGATCACGCCGGCTTCGCGCAGGTTGCGCTCGAGCTTTCGCGGCATGTCCGCGATCAGGGCACGATCCGCACCCGCAAGTCGAGGCGCGGGAAGTTGATCCACGCCTCGGAACAGCATCGTCGTGAGCGCCGCCAGAAGGACGAACCCGACCGCAGCCGCCCAGATCGGTTCGCGCGCCACTGCGTCGTACCCCTCGAGACGATCCGTGTCACCCTCGGTCGGGGCCTGTGTCGCCAGCATGATGACGAACAGGTATGTGATCAGAATCGCACCCGCGTAGATGATGATGAGTGCAAAAGCCATGAACTCGGCCGACAGAAGGACAAAGAGCCCTGCCGAGGCGATCACGGTCAGAATGAAATACAACGCCGAATAGACCGGCCTCGGATGCGTGATCATCCGCACCGCACTGCCCACACTCAGCAGCGCGAAGACATAGAAAAAAAGATTCGGCAGTCGAACCACGTCCCCGGCTGCCAGGAACAACATCAACAGCCCGAGCCCGCCGCCACCCAGCGCGACCAGCGCACCGATCAGCGAAAGCCCCGGCTGACGACGCGGCAACGCGAGCGCCACCCCCACAGCCCCGGCGGCACACGCCCCATACAGCAGAATCGGGAGCAAAAACTCGTTCACAGTCGGATCCGGTCCTCGAAAGTCGTGTCAGGCGGGAGTGTATCGGATCCTCTCGCCGAACACCGGGCAGAACACTTCTGCACAGTGGGGCGAGAGGATAGAGCCACTCGCGCCATCCTTCAACCGCGCCTAGCCCAACGCGCCCTGCCCTGTGCCACTTTGCTAGCATCCGCACGCAATGCCCGACCCTGCGACAACCCGCCTGCCCGCGTGGAAGACCCACCTCCCCAACGCGCTCACCCTTGTGCGCGTCGCGCTCGCAGCCGCCCTCTTTGCGATCATCACCCTCGCCATCGGCCCCCCCGACGCATTGGCGGGACTCACGCACGACGCCCGATGGCTGTTTCTGGCCACCGGTATCTTCTCTATAGCCGCCCTCACCGATGCGCTTGATGGCTACTTCGCACGCCGATGGCATGTCGTCTCGCCTCTGGGCCGAGTCATGGACCCATTTGCCGACAAGATCCTCATCCTCGGCTCGTTCATCTGCCTTGCCGGACATGATTTTCACACCGCCCAAGGCGTCACCATTTCCGGTGTTACGCCGTGGATCGCCATTGTCATTCTCGCCCGTGAACTTCTCGTCACCACGATCAGGGGGGTATATGAGGCGGCGGGTGTCGATTTTTCCGCAAACAGGGCGGGAAAATGGAAAATGATCCTCCAGTGTGCCGCGATCCCGGCGATCTTCCTCATCCTCGCGTTCTTCCCCGCTCTCCCCGGCTCGACAGCGCGAACCTTCATTCTTGGCTTGGTCTGGATTACTCTTGCGGTGACTGTGTGGTCAGGCATTCCATATGTAAGCCGCGCGATCCGATCGTCTGGCAAATTGGGAAACAAAGTCCCATGAACAAGTATCCAGGTTTGTCGTGGCGCCTTATCACTACTTTCGGGCTGGGTCACATGCGACCCGCGAGCGGGACGTGGGGATCTCTTCCCCCGGTTGTGGTGGCTGGCGCGCTCATCGCGCTCGGGGCGGGCCCGGGTGCGATGCCGATTGTGTATTTTGGGTTGCTTTCCCTCATTTTGGTGGTGTTCAGTGCGGCGTGCATCATTCGTGGGGACGAGGCTGAAGCGCGATGGGGGAGTGATCCGTCGGAAGTTGTGGCGGACGAAACCGCTGGCCAGTGCCTGCCTCTGATGCTTATCTCGGCCCACGCGCAGAGCCCGCAAGCGGTGCTGTTTTTGCTCGGCGTGTCGTTCTTCGCGTTTCGACTCTTTGACATCGCCAAAGTTGAACCAGCCAACTCACTTCAGAGGCTTCCTTCAGGCTGGGGCGTGCTGCTTGATGACATCGCGGCTGGCGCGTATGCGATGGTTGTGGTGTGGCTCGCGGGATTGATCGTTGTTTCGGGGTGATTGCCTTGACGTGTGCGTGATGCCGGGCACGAGATTGAGGCCATAATCCGGGCATGACAACAACTTCGCTCGCTGGACTCTGGGAACTCAAGCCTGACGCCGACCTGCCTGCGCGCAGTGCGCCTGTTCCTGATGCGTGGCAATGGGTCTATCCGGATACCCCGGGCGTGGACGTCGTGACCTATCGGAAGAGTGTTGACACCGAGCCGCTGCAACCAGGTGAGCGGCTTTGGCTGCGGTTCGAGGCTGTCGCTACTTCTGTCAGCGTGCGCGTCAATGGCCAGGACGTCGGTTCGCACGTCGGGGACTGGATTCCGTTTCAGTTCGAGATCACAAGTCAGGCGGCATCGAGGCTGGAGATCGAGGTGACGGTGGATCGCCTCCGCCCGGGGCCTGTGCGCGAAGTCAACGGGCACCCTCAGCAGTCGGGCCACATCACCAAGGGGTTTCACGATGTGCTCAGTGCTCAGCACGCGGGTCTCTGGCAGGATGTCTCGCTCGTGCGCACCCGTTCGATGTGCGTGAGACCCAACGGCGCGTGGATCTCGACCGATGGCGATATGGTGAGCATTCACTGCGAACTTGCGACCACTGACCACACGGGTGGGACGCTCAGCGTGACGCTGCTCGACCCGCACGGCAACCCCATCGGCAATGGTGATGCGCCCATCACTGCGGGCACAAACACAGCGTCAGTCGTGATAAAGGTCGAGAATCCACAGAAGTGGTCGCCCGACACGCCGACGCTGTATGCAGCCGTCGTCTCGTTGATGGACAGCGCTCCCTCACACACGATCCGCGAGCGCTTCGGATTTCGGCGTGTGCATGTCTCGGATGATGGCAAGCAGATTCTGCTCAACGACTCGCCGATCTTCATCAGCGGAATTCTCGACTGGGGGCATGAGCCGCACCGGATCTCGCCAGCCCCGACCGAAGCCGAACTTCGCGAGCGTTTTGGCGCTCTGCGCAGCATGGGATTCAACTGCATCTGCATCTGCATGTGGTATCCGCCGCGGGCGTTTTATGACCTTGCTGACGAGATGGGCATCCTGATCTGGCAGGAACACCCCGTCTGGAAAAGCGACATGAGCGATGAGCGCATCGAGGAGTACAAGGAACAGTTTGAAGAGTTCTTCAGAATGGACCGCAACCATCCTTCGGTGGCGATCGTCAGCGGCGCGTGCGAGCACGAAGCGTTCAATCCGAAACTTGCGACATGGTGGTGGGCTGAAGCACAGCGACAATTGTCGGATCGACTCATTCAGATTCAGACCGCGTTCCTCGCGTGGACCGACCTGGAGAAGACGGATCTGTATGACGAGCACACGTACGAAGGGTCGGGGCGCTGGGCGTTTTATCTGCGCGACCTCGATGCCGCGCTCGAGGCGCGCCCCGCCAAGCCGATCGTCATGGGCGAGAGTGTGCTTGGGGTGGGATGGCCCGATGTTGCGCGATATGACGCGATCGGCGACTCGCCGTGGTGGATGCCCCCGGCGCTCGACAAGGCCCGCGCCCTCGAGCAGCGCGTCAACGCGCTCGATGGCGAAGGCGCAGCGCGAGGCCTGGTCGCGGTGAGCGATCGCAGCAACCTGGCCTTGCGCAAATTCCAGACCGAACTCTTCCGCATGAACCCGCAGCACTCCGGGATGGTGGCCAACAGCATCCGCGATGTGGCGATCTGTCCTTGCGGGTTTCTCGACGACTTTGGCAGGTGGCGATTCGACTTCGACGATGTGCGCGCGTTCATGGGCGATGCGGTGCTGCTGATTTTGGCGCCCGAGTATCGCTCTGGGTTTGCGGGAGGTTCAAGCGTGCATGCCGAGATCGGCCTGTCGAACTTCTCGACTGCGACGATCGAAGGCGACATTGTGGTGCGCACGCTCACAACACAAGAGGCCGAGCAGTCGCTCCGGGTTTGTGCGGCACCTGGCCAAAGCCCGTTTTTCGCACTGTCGATCGAACTGCCTGTTGTTGATCGTCCGACGCCGGTGCCGATCCAGGCGTCGATCGGTGGTGTGCGCAACACCTGGACGCTCTGGGCACTTCCTCGTGTGGCGGCGTTGCCACACGTTTCGATTCTGCGCGGTGTGCCGTTCGAGGATGAAGAAATCGCGTTCGGGTTTGAAGAGCGCAAGTACTCTTCGGGGTGGGGGCTGCCCGTCGCCACTTGGTCGCCGCGCCAGCCGGACCCGCAGGCGCTACTGCCACATGCGCCGGGGTTTGACTTGGCATCAACTGAGGTTGCAGCCGAAGCGCTGATCGTGACGCATCGATTGACGCCGGAGATTCTTGAAGCGCTCGAGGCGGGGGCGCGCGTACTGCATCTTCCTTCCAAGGCACGAGGGAGCCTTCCGACGACGACGGTCACGGGGTTTGGGCAGGTGCCCTGGATCCGCCCGGTTGGGCCGCTGGCGCGTTTCGGCCGCGAGTGGATCGAGGATCTGCTCGAGTACGATCTGATGCGTCTTTGGACTCGCGGCGTGTGTGTGAGCGACCTGGGGCTTGTGGACGCCTTCGAGCCTTTCATCAGGCTTCTCTACACGCACGACATGGCCGACAAGATCCGCGAGATCGACATGCTCAGCGCGACGCGCGTGGGGCAAGGAGTGCTGGCGATCTGCTCGTGCGACCTGCACGATGATCCGGGGCGTGTGCTGCTGGCCGAGGTGCTCAACTGGCTCGATACGCGAACCGGCCAAAGCATGTCTCATCAACTGGACATCGAAACGCTCAAAGGGCATCTGCTGGCCGATGCGAGCGTGCATCCGGCGACTGCGTAGCGTTTCGATGCTCCCTAGAGTGGTCCTATGAGTGCGATTGCGACAACACCGGTCAAGCCGACGAAGGGTGGCGAGCATCCCGTTGCGGAGTTGCGCAATGTTCGCAAGACATACTACAAGCCTGACGGCACGATCATGGTCGAGGCGCTGCGAGGCCTGGACATCGTGATCGGTTCGGGCGAATACGTCGCGATCATGGGCTCATCGGGCTCGGGCAAGTCAACGCTGATGAACATTCTCGGGTGTCTTGACCGCCCATCGGAGGGCACGTATCTGCTCGATGGCGTGCCCGCGTCGGAACTGTCCGACGAGGATCTTTCGCGTTTTCGTGGCGTGAAAATTGGATTCGTGTTTCAGGCGTTCAACCTGATTCCACAGTTGACGGTCGAAGAGAATGTTTCGGTGCCGTTGTTTTATCAGGATGTTCCCAAGCGCGAGAGGCTTGCGAGAGCGATTGAATCGCTCGACGCGGTCGGTCTGGGCGATCGGCTCGGGCACAAGCCGCGCGAACTTTCGGGCGGACAGCAGCAGCGCGTGGCCATCGCGCGGGCACTTGTGACTCGCCCGGTTGTGCTGATGGCCGACGAACCCACAGGAAACCTCGACTCGAAGACCGGCGAAGCGATTCTGCAACTCTTCGAACGCCTGCACGACGAAGGCATGACCATTCTCATGGTCACGCACGACGACGATGTGGCGGAACGGTGCAAGCGCGTCATTCGTCTGCGTGACGGGCTTGTCGAGTATGACCGCCTCGTCAGCAAGGGCTGAAGCATCACTCTTCGGGCTTGGGTGAAGGAGCGGGGCGCGGCGCGGCGCGAGGCTTGATGAATAGGCCTTGGAAGATGATGCCGATGATGGCGGCTGCACCCCACGCGATGACCCACTCTCGTGGCCCGAAACCCGCGACAACGTCGGTCCATGGCATTGGCGATTGTGTGCCCAACCATGCGAGGCTGTAGAGCGAGACGCCGGACCCGAGCGACGCTGTCACGACGGCGCTGGCGCGCTGATGCGCGATAAGCCCGATGAGCAGGCCGAGTGTGAGCCCGCCGAAGGTCATCGCTGCGACGCGAAGTCGCCCGCCTTCGTCGAGCGCGTCCCATCGCTGCCTGACATCACCCATGCTCGCGCTCACAAAGGTGGTGGCTCGCTCGGTTGCGGTAATGAGGCTTGACTCGGTGGGCGGAACCGCCTGGTCCGAAGTCGTGTTTTGCACGATGGTCGTGTCAACGACTGGTACTGCTGGCGGAAGCTCTGCGGCAGATGGTTCGCCGGCCGGCCCGAGTGTTGCCAAACCTGTAATCAATCCGGCCACAGCAAAGACCAACCCGGACCCGAGGGTGATTGCGGTGCGATAGAGCGCTCCGGCCAAGAGTGCGCCGAGAATCGCGCCGAGCACGAGCCCGATCAGCGACGCTGGATAGCCGGCGATGGTGGTGATTTCGAGATGTTGAGGCGCGATGATGCCAGCAGCGGCACCAATCGCCCCGCCAAGGATGAAGACGACCGGGCCAAGAACTTTGTGCCCGAACAGCCACAGAATGACCCCGCACGCCAGCCCGAGAACGATCAGGCCGAGGACGGGCACCTGACTCGTTGCGGGGTCGAACGAGGAGATCTGCTGGAGAAATCCTGAGGGATCGGGGTTCATACGATAATCTTTCGGAAGCGTGGGGGTCGGATTGCTCGATGAAATGTGGCCCAGGGCAACGATGAGCCTCTAACGATAGCAGACGAATCCCGGAACAGGTGTGTTCGACGACGGACACCAAGGAACCAGAGCATGGCCCGTAAACCGACACCCCGATCAAAGTCGCCGAACCACCTGGACAAGGTCGAGGTGCCCGGGGGGAGTTTGTCGGCTTCGGAAACCCCCGACCAGACCCGAGCGCTCAACGACCTTCGTCAGCGTATCGACCAACTTGATGCGAAACTGGTTGCGCTGCTCAATGAGCGTGCTGGTCTGGTTGTGGAAGTCGGCAAAGCCAAGCAGCGTTCGGGGACGCCGATCTACGCCCCCCACCGCGAAGCGGAGGTACTTCAGCGTGCTCTCGATGCCAATGCGGGCCCGCTTTCGGATCGGACGATTGAGGGGGTGTTTCGTGAACTCATGAGCGGGTCGTTTGCGCTGGAGCATCCGCTGCGCATCGGGTACCTTGGGCCTCCGGGGTCGTACTCGCACATTGCTGCGATCAAGCAGTTTGGCTCAACGGTCTCGCCCGAAGATCTGCACACGATCGCGGGTGTGGTGACGGAGGTGCGGCGTGGGCATGTGAACTATGGGCTGGTGCCGATTGAGAACTCGACCGGCGGAGGCATTACGGAAACGATGACCGCTCTGCAGGAGCATGCGGGGCATGTTTATGTGTACGCGGAAGTGCAGATCGCGATTCACCATGCGTTGCTGGCCAACTGTGAGCCGAGCCAGATTCGCAGGATTCACTCCAAGCCGGAAGTGCTGGAACAGTGCCGGATGTGGCTGGCGACGCAGTTTCCGGCTGCTGAACTGATCGCGGCTCCGAGTTCGAGCCGTGCGGCGCAAACGGCGGTGGACGAGAATCGAAGTGATGCGATCATGGGGGCCCCCCCGGGTTCGGCGGCGGTGGGCTCGACTCTGGCGGGGCAGTTGTATGGGCTCAACGTGCTTTTTGAAGAGATCGAGGACAATCCGAACAACATTACGCGGTTCTATATCCTGAGCCAGCAGCGGGCCAAACGTTCGGGCGATGACAAAACGAGCGTCATGTTCAACACCATCGACAAGCCTGGGGCGCTGGTGTCGGTACTGAGCGTGTTTGACCGTGCAAAGATCAACCTGACCCATATTGACAAGCGTCCGAGCGGTCGTGACAACTGGCAGTACACGTTCTTTGTGGATGCGCAGGGGCATCAGGACGACCCGGTGGTGGCCGAGGCCCTGGCGGAGGCGAGCCAGCACTGCCGCGAACTGATCGTGCTTGGCAGTTTCCCCCGTTCCAAGCGGATTCTCTGATTGGCGGGTTCCATCCCGGGCGGGGGGCTGGCGGGTTTTATACGAACACTTTGTGAACCGTCATGAACTTGCGCGAGCGTGCGACGAGGTGTCGCACAATTTGAAAAAAACTCTTTGTGTTTGGGGAACCTCCGAGTAGACTCCGGTTCTGGAAGCGAGGATCACTCGATCCTTTGGTGAAGACACACACAGGAAGAATGGGGTACAAATATGTCTACGTGGAGTCGTCGTTTTGGGAAGTGGGGCCCGGGGGCGAGTGCGGCCCTCGTCGCACTTGCGTGCGGAGCACCAGTTGCCTGTGGGCAGGGTGAATGGGTCTACCGGGACGCGCTGGGCAATCGGGTGGAGCGCAGCTCGAATCACAGCACCGCCCGCATGTGGAACGAGGCGTTGCTGTATGCGATCGAGCGTGACTTTGCCCGCCCGACGATTCACGCGCGCAACCTGTTCCATACGTCGGTGGCGATGTATGACGTGTGGGCTGCGTACGACACAATCGCCGATCAGTTCAAGCATCACGAACGCGCCACCGCGGCCGATGTTGGGGCTGCCCGGAGTGAAGCGATCAGTTACGCGATGTATCGCCTGCTGCGGCATCGTTTTGCGACGTCGCCGGGGGGCAATGCGTCCCGGGCGTATTTCGACAACCTGATGAACACTCTCGGGTACGACATCGATTTCACTTCGACCGAAGGTGATACGCCAGCTGCGCTGGGCAACCGCGTGGCAGCGACGATCATCGCATGGGGATTGACGGACGGGTCGAACGAAGGTGCGGGGTACGCCAATCAGTACTATGCCCCGATCAATCCGCCGCTGGTGGTGGCGCTCGAGGGCAACCCGGATCTCGTGGACATGAATCGGTGGCAGCCTCTGGCACTCGATTTCTTCGTGGACCAGGGCGGGAACGTGATCATCGGCGGCTTCCCGCCGTTCCTGAGCCCCGAGTGGGGCAATGTTGATGCGTTTGCGCTGCACGAGTCGGACATGGTCCTGGCGCAGCGCGATGGGCACGATTGGCCATTGTTCCATGATCCTGGCACACCACCTCAGTACGGTGGCGCCAATGACCACGTGTACCGTTGGGGTTTTGAGATGGTGTCGACATGGAGCAGCCATCTCGATCCGAACGACGGCGTGATGTGGGATGTGTCTCCGGGCAGAATCGGCGACGCGATCTATCCCGCAGACCTTCTGGATTTCACGCTGTATCCGTCGTGGTACGACATGTACACCGGTGAAGAAGGAAGCGTTAACGGCCATGCCCTGAACCCGGCGACGGGGCTGCCTTACGAGCCTCAGATTGTCCCTCGTGGCGACTACACGCGTGTGCTGGCGGAGTTCTGGGCCGACGGTCCACAGTCGCATACTCCTCCGGGGCACTGGTACGACATCTTCAACTATGTGGTGGACCATCCGCAGCACGAGCGTCGGTTTGGTGGCACCGGGCCGATCATGGATGCGCTGGAATATGACGTGAAGTCATACATGGCGCTGGGTGGGACGGTGCATGACGTCGCGGTGTCGGCATGGGGGCTTAAGGGGTACTACGACTACATCAGGCCGATCTCTGCGATTCGGGCCTTGGCGGATCGCGGCCAGTGCTCCGATCCGAATCAGGCTTCATTCCACCCGGATGGCATCACGCTGCACCCCGGCTTTGTTGAGGTCATCACGTCCGAAACGACCGCGTTTGGAGAGAAGCACGAACACCTCTTCGGCGAAGAGGGCAAGATTGCAATCCTTGCATGGCGTGGACCTCCTTACCTGTCCGATCCGACGACCGACGCAGCAGGCGTGGGCTGGATTCTGGCCGGGAACTGGTGGTCGTATCAGCGTGCGACATTCGTGACGCCGCCGTTCGCGGGTTACGTTTCGGGCCACAGCACGTTCAGCCGTGCGAGTGCTGAAACGATGACGTTGATCACGGGCAATGAGTTCTTCCCTGGCGGGATGGGCGAGTTCCACTATGAGGCCAACGGTTCGCTGATTCACGAGTTCGGTCCCAGCGTTGATGTGACGCTGCAATGGGCCAAGTATCGCGATGCGTCGGACCAGTGCTCGCTGTCGCGAATCTGGGGCGGCATTCACCCGGCGATCGATGACTTGCCGGGCCGGTGGATGGGAAGCCGCATCGGGCCTCGCGCCTTTAACTATGCGAACATGCTGTTCAATGGTCGCGTGTCATGCCCGGCCGACTTCGCGGCTCCATACCGCAGGCTCGATTTCTTCGATCTTCAGTCGTTCCTCAGGGCGTTCAGCCAGCAAAGCGCTGAAGCCGACATCGCTGCACCATTTGGCGTGCATGATATCGCCGACGTGCAGGCATTCCTGACGGCCTACAGCAAGGGCTGTCCGTAAGAATCAATGGGATTTTTCCGCTTTGCTTGACTCGGGAACGGTTCGAAAGGACCGTTCCCTTTTTTATGCTTGCCCGCTGCGAGCGAATCGTCGTGGGTCCGTGTACGCTTGGGGCATGTCGATCCTGCTCGTTGCTGCTGGCGCGATGCTCGCCTCAGCGCAGATCCAGTTTGTCGATGCCACCGAACGACTCGGGCTTGGCGCGATCGCCGCGACGCGCGTGGTGCTGGCCGACGTGAACGGCGATCGGAGGCCCGACCTGATTGTCGGCGGGAGAACGATTTTTCTGAACCTTGCAGATGAAGACGGCACGCCGACATTCGTGCGCGTTGCAGAGACGGGGTTGCCGGAAATCGGCCCCGGCGATTGTGTCGTTTTTGCGGATCTGGACGGAGATGGACTGGCAGACGCGCTCGTGACTCGGCATGTCACGCGAACGACGGACCTGATGTTGCCGATGTCGTGGTCGAAGGGTCGCGGCGATGGTTCGTTCGAGCCGCCCAGAACGATTGAGGCAGAGTTACGCACAACGAGCGCGGTGGCGGTTGGCGACTTCAATGCCGATGGCTTGCTCGATGTGTACTTGGGCAACTGGTATTCGGCTTACGGCGAAAACGTCGAGGCGTTTGCCAATGATCTGTTGATCCAGCGTCCACGACGCGGAGAGGACATCACCTTCGAGCGGGTCGCGCTCCCAGAGGATGAGGCCCGGTTCAACGAAGAGGATGATGCGGCCGGGCGGCCAACATATGGTGTGATGATGCTGCGCTCGCTTGCGCACGATCGGCCTCAGCCTGCTCTGCTGGAACTCAACTATGGGAGGCGAGCCAATCGACTCTGGACCGTCATCGACGAGCGATTCGTTGATGCGGCGGCGGCAACCGAACTTGCGGGCGATGCGATCACGCATGGCCGATACCCGCTGTGGCTCAAGGAACGCGCGAAAACCGATGCGAGGTTCGATCGCCCGGATGAAAAATTCTTTCGGTCGCACGGCAACACATTCGACGCAGCGATCGGGGACGTCAATGCGGATGGATCGTTCGACTTTTTTCTTGCCGAGATCACACACGGCTGGGCGGGCGAGAGTTCGGATCGTTCGCGGTTTGTGCTGACATCCCCCGGGCGCGAAGGGCCGACTTTTTGGACGGACCGTAACTTGAATGCCGATCGCGTGCCGAAAGATATCGGCGTGCTCAACTGGAATCAGGGCGACTTGTTCTGCGAACTCGCGGACTTTGATCACGACGGGCGGCTGGACCTGCTGATTTCGTCGGGCGATTATCCTGACAATCAGAGGCTGCGTGCCTTCAGGCAGCAACATGACGGCTCGTTCGTGGATGTGACGGATTGGTCGGGGATCGATCACGACGGCAGCCAGCAGATCGCGATCGGTGATCTCGATCTGGACGGAGACCTCGATATCGTGGTTGGGCAGTCGTTCAATCGGTATCCGGAGGCCAAGAAGGCGGGGCGTGAGCCGAGGCTGAAGGTCTACTTGAATCAGGCCATCGAGCGCAACAGCGGAAACTCGCTGATGCTGACGCTGGAGGGTCATTCGGATCTGGCGATTGCTGGTGATGCGCTCGGCGCGATGGTGAGTGTCGAGGCGGATCCTGATGGATCGGGGACTGTTGTGAGGCAGGTGCGTCAACTCATCGGCATAGGCGGACATGCCGGCAAACAGCACGCCTTCGAGTTGCATTTTGGGATTGGTCGCGCGACTCGTGCCGAGCGGGTGGTCATCGAATGGAACACGCTGCCGCCGCTCCGGACGGTGCTGAGCGACGTGACGATGGGGCGGCATCACATCCGCGCGATCGAACACCATGGAACCAATGCGGAGGAGAACCCGTGATGAAATTTGCCCTTGCGATGCTGGGAGTGGTTGTCTTGCTGATGCAGGGGTGCGCGGGGCCGCGGGCGGGTGTGGTCTTTGTTCTTGACGCTGATGCGTACGAGAGCGCGATTGGCGCTTCGCGAAGTGTTCTGCGTGATGCGGGGTTCGAGATTGATCGCGTCGATGCCGAGGCCGGAATCATCACAACGCTTCTCAAGCCCACTGCCGGTTTCGCGACACCCTGGGACGGCGAGCAATCAACGCTGGGGCAGGAAACGTCGGACCTGCTCAATCAGCAGCATCGATCGGTGACGATCACGTTCGCCAGCGATAATCCGGATGCGGATCTTCGCCTTACAACTGAGCCCATTGCAGCTCGGGTGGATGTCGTGATTTACCGGATTCGTACTTCGGGGTGGAAGATTGAAACGGAGACGATCAGCCGGAGTTCATTCTCGCGCGATCCGATCGCGCAATCGCAAGGCTCGCCGGGACGTTTCGCTCAGCCTGTCAAACGCGATGACAAGCTCGCCGAGCGGCTTTCGGCCCGCATTCAGGCGGCGATGGGGCGTGACATCAGTACGCCGATGGTGCAGCAAGGGACTCCATGATCGGCCGGCCTGTATCACTTGATGTATTGCCAGATGAAAGTACTGTCGAACAACATGGAGATCATGACCAGCAGCACTGCGGGCACCATCAGCACGAACCAGTGAAACACGGGTTGGGCCACATTGAAACATCGCCTGAGCACCATCCACCACCAGATGCCGATCCAAACTGCGACCAGCAGAATGATGAAGGGGTAGTAGTCCGCGATGAACTCGTAGATCCGGTACGGCCACGAGACCGTCGCAGCACCAACGAGAGCCTCGGTCGCCATGGCCAGATGGATGATCGGGATGCACACGATCCACGCATGCCCATAGACCGTCGCGCGGACGATATGAATGGGACGAACCTTGGCGCGTCGTCGGGTCTCGGGCAGCACCAGCAAGAGCACAGGAAAGAGGAGTGACTGGCTCATGAGACCCAGCAATCCCGGGCTCCAGTCGGTGACCCAGAAATCCAGACTCAGGCGTGATTGACCCGCGAGTCGCTGCCCGTAGCAGTCGGCGACCGGATGGATGAATGCGTTGATGATCTCCGCCTTGAGCGCGACTCCGCTGAGCATGCCTTGTGATGCCCAGACCAGAGCCGTGGCCAGACGCACCGCACACACCAGTGCCCAGAGCGTAATGAACCAGACTGGGAGCCACCAGAGCATTTTCAACCGGGGCTCGTGGTGCATCTTGACCTTCGACCAGAACCATCCGGGCCACAGCGTCCAGAGCAGAGTTCGAAAGGCAGCAACCCAGGAGCCCCACTTGCCCGAAGCATGTTCGAAAAACCCCCTCAGGATGCGGCGTTTCGGATTCATCACGTCGGACCATGCAAAGGTGTAGCCGCATTCGCTGCACAGGCCTTGAAGCGGGCACGTGTCAGCCCATGTGGCGATCAGGCCACTCTGGTCGTAGTTGCAGCGCGGGCATGCGTGGCTGGCGGAGTCTGGCAAACGTGAGTGCTTCTTCAGCATGACCCGCCTCTGTGCGATGGTGCACAACCGAATGTACCCGATTTCAACGCGTGCGGTTGCGTCTCGATCCACTCGTGACAGGGTGAGGAACCGCTTGTGTTACGCAAGGGCCGAGCGTATCTGAGCGGCCTGGCGGATGATCGCGATTGCGGCATCGATCGGCAGTTGTGTTGCGCCGTCACTCGCAGCCTGGCTCGGTTCGGGATGAGCCTCAAGGAAGAGTGCGTGCACTCCCGCAGCGACAGCGGCTCTGGCCAGCAAGGGTGCTCGCTCGGGTCTACCGCCGGTTTGTTCGCCCGAGCCCGGCAACTGAGTCGAGTGTGTGACATCAAAGCACACCGGAGGCTGGCTTGAACGCCCGAATGCGGAACAGTCGAGTTCCATCAGATCGCCGACGCCAAGAAAATCGTTGATGAGGCGGTGATACCCGAAGAAGGTGCCACGCTCGGTGAGCATGACGTTGTCGCACCCGGCTTCGTGAAGTTTGCGAACGGGTCCGGCCATTTCGCGCGGCGAAAGGAACTGGCCTTTCTTGACGTTGACAGCACGAGCGTGTCGAGCAGCCGCCTCGCCAGCCGCAGCCAGCAAGTCGGTCTGGCGGCAGAGGAAGGCAGGGATCTGCAACAGGTCCACCACTGATGCCACGACATCAGCCTGTTCGGGCGCGTGCAAATCGGTTGTGATGGGCACGCCGAGGTTTTCGCGGATTGCGGCGAGGCTCTCAAGGCCCTCCTTGATCCCGGGCCCTCGTTTCGAAGTGATGCTTGTGCGGTTGGCCTTGTCGAAGGACGCCTTGAAGATGTATGGCAGGCCTGCCTGGGCACATGCGTCGCGGATCGCGCGACCGACTTCGAGCCCGAGCTCGAGTGATTCGAGCGTGCAAGGGCCCGCAATGATCGCCAGAGGCCGGCCTGCCCCGATCCGAATGTCGCCCACCATGCATGTACCGCTCATGGCTCAAGCGTATGCCAAAGACACTGGCGGACAGTGTTCAGTCCAGATGCTGGAGATGTCTGTACGGGCTGCAAAAGTAGTCCGATAATGGTTGTTCGAGCATGGTTTGCTCATTTTTCTCCGGAACGACTGGCACATCGGCGATCCGGTTGTAGGTTTCAATGTGCCGGACGTGGGGTCAGGTTTAAACCATTTGGAGGTGCGAATATGCGGAAATTAGTGATGTCCTGTGTGATGGTGTTGGCTGCGGGTGGCGCTGTTGCCCAACTCCAGAATGCCGACTTCGAGAACAACACGACCAATATGTTTGGGAGGCCGGACTTCTGGACCCCCAATGGAGGGTGGGCCGACCACGCTTCGTTTGCTCGCCCGGGCAACGCCAGCCTCGGGCTGTACTTCGCCTTCTACTCTGGTGGAGCCGCGGAAACCATGGGGCAGGTCTCGAACCTGATTTATCAGGCTGGGAACACCTACACGTTTTCAAGCTGGGCAACTGGTGGCGGTAACGACACCGGCGTCGTCAGCTATGAGATCGGGTACGACGACGGCCTGGGTAACTTCATCCGCCTCGCGGTCGAGACATACGAACTGACTGGGCTGGGCATGTGGATCCAGACCGCGGGCGTCTCACACACTGTTGATGACGGCAGCGACGAAATTGGTCGCAATGTCTGGGTCCGCTTCGGAAACGCGAACTCTGGCAGCAGCAGTGACTTATGGCTTGACAACGTCACCCTCATTCCTGCCCCGGGAGCTCTTGCCGTTCTCGGGCTGGGCCTTGCCGGGCTGGCACGTCGGCGCCGCGCCTGATCGGGCAGGGGATTCGAGCGTCCACCAATGAAACAACGGGTCGGCCTCTGAAGGTCGACCCGTTTCATGTTTTGTCAGTTCCAGTTCACGCTGCCCGAGGGCCTTCGTCGTCCGAATCGAATCGCTCAAAGGGCAGGGTGTCCATCATGGCGTCGAGCCGATCGAGACATTGCTGGACTCGTTCGACTGCCGACTCGGCCTGGTGGGGGGTTCGATCCCTCCCGGCTGCCCCTCGACCCGGAGCAGATCGTGGGAACCGATATGTGGCTGGTGCGTCCGTTTCGTTGCCTGTTTCTGTCAGCCTCGGATAACGCATGGTCGGCCTCCCGCGGTAAGAGATCATCTCTCTTGTCGTCCCGACACGGTGCGTTGCTCACTCGGGTATCCGATCGGAGATGCCGATGCGGTCCGATTGTGCGGTCTTTGGCGTCCGTGCCGGATATGAACAAGTCGTCGAGGTGGATATCGGCGGTTGCGAAGGTCCGATTGAATTGCTGTGTGTGTGCGCGCGCGGACCGGCGAAAGGTGCGCTCATGGGGTTTTGGAACGTCCGAGGCGGGGTTCTGTGCCGGCCATGACGCGGGCCAGGTTGGTCCGGTGGCGCCAGATAACGAGGGCTGCCAGTGCGACCCCGGTCGCGATGAATGGCCACCCGTCGCGAACCCAGCTGGCGATAAACCCTTGTCGCTGGGCGACTGAGAACTCGAACCAGACCCAAAGGGGAATGGAGGCGGCAGCAGCGCAGGAGGCTGCACTGACCATGCGCCAGAGGGCGAGGACCAGAATGAACACGATCAAACCCCCTACTGCGGGGATTGTCATTGCCGGGAAAACAGCCATAAGGGAGCCGACAGCTGTGGCGACTCCTTTGCCGCCCTTGAACCCGGCAAAGGGGGAGTACATGTGCCCGAGCACTGGGGCAGCCGCGACGGCCATGAGTCCAATCGCCTGGGCGTTGGGCATGAGGAGTGAACCGAGGAGACCCGAGAGCATCCCAAAGGCGAGCGTGGGCACAAATCCTTTGGACATGTCGAGGAGGAAGCAGACGATGAAGCCTTTGAGCCCGAAAACGCGGCCGACGTTGGTCGCCCCGATATTGCCCGAGCCGTGTGCGCGCAGGTCGATACCCTTCGAGCGTGCGATGATGAGCCCGAACGGGATGGACCCGCACATGAAGCCGACAGCGATGCCGAGCAGGAAGATCATGGTGAGGTTGCTCCGAGCCTGTCTGCAAACAGATGCAGGAGGCTGGACCAGACTATTTCTTCGGCGGGCGAGGCATCGATGACGGCGTATTGATCGGGATGGTTGCGAGCTTCGGTGAGGTAGCCTTGGCGGACGAGCGCGTGGAACGCTCGGCCCTTTGCTTCCATGCGGTCGAGAAGCGGATTGAGCCTTGTCGCAGCCGTATCTTCGTCGACATCGAAGATGACGACCAGATTGGGGGTCAGGCCTCCGGTTGCGATGGCGGCTGCCTGATGGATTTCCGAAATTGGCAGGCCTCCGGCGTAGCCCTGATAGGCGATGGTGGAGCTGACGAAGCGATCGGCGAGGACGAGATGACCTGCAGCGAGAGCGGGGGCGATGCGACGTTCAACGAGTTGGGCACGGCTGGCCATGTAGAGGAGCATCTCGCAACGGGTGCTCATGGGTTCGTCGTGGTGGCTGAGCAGAACCTGGCGGATGTGTTCGCCGATGGTTGTGCCGCCTGGCTCGCGTACTTCGCACAGTTGGAGGCCGGCCTTGCGGACCTCGCTGACGAGACGACGAAACTGCGTTGTTTTGCCCGAACCGTCGGGGCCGTCGAGGACAATGAAACGCCCGCGTAAATGCGGAATGAGAGACGCGATGGTGGGCGTGTGAAACGTCACGGCTTGCCAGTGTAGCCGGGTGTGGAAGTGCGGATCGCGTCGAGCCGGTTCTTCCACGGAGGGCCGCCGAGTTGGGGATCGATCAGCGTGAGGCGGTAGAGGTGTGCCTGGATGAGGTCGGCTTGGGCTCCGGCTGTGCGCTCGTCGAGGGTTTCAAGCAGGAGCGTCCACGACTCCCACCATTCGGGTGAGCGGGTGGGCGCGAGGCGTGTGAGGTGGTCGAGGTGTTCGAGGGCTTCGTCGGCACGATCGGTCATGAGGCAGGCCCGGGCGAGGAGCAGGAGGTGGGTGGGATGGGCCAGATCGAGCCGGCGTGCGTGAGCGAGGGCGGTTGAGTCGTGAGCAGCGAGCATCGCCTTGACGAGGCGCACGCGCAGTGGTAACGCGTGCTCGCTCTCGAATCGTTCGGCGAGTCGAAGGGCACGATCGAGCGCAGCAGCGTCATCTTCGGTTTGCACAATTTTTAGGGCCAGTTCCATCGCGACCGGCGCGACGGGAGAGCGTGGAGCGATTGTTTCGAGCAGAGGCCAGGCTTCGGGCGGGTTGACGAGGGCTGCGCATCGTGTGCGCCAGACATCGGCGAGTGGATCAGTCGGCAGGTGATTGAGGGCTGCTCGCAGTCGACGTGCGAGGACGGCATCGTTGCCTTCGGAGGTCCACGCGACAGCGGCCCGAAGCGCTGGCGCTGTGCGCTCATCATCGGCACAAGCCTGGGTGAAGCGTTCGAGAACATCGGCAGCCAACGCGCGATCG
This sequence comes from Phycisphaeraceae bacterium, assembly GCA_019636795.1. Lineage (NCBI taxonomy): Bacteria > Pseudomonadati > Planctomycetota > Phycisphaerae > Phycisphaerales > Phycisphaeraceae > Phycisphaeraceae bacterium. The sequence continues at coordinate 389,271 of JAHBWW010000001.1, read as the reverse complement.
ATCGACTGGAGCAGGACCGAGGCTTCCCAGAACGCATCGCACGAACGGCCCGAACCTGGCTCGCGCTCGGCCAGCATGAGCAGGAGTTCGACGGCGTCCTCAGGCACATGGCTGGCTCGGAGCATCGCCCGAGCGAACAAGACCTCGCTGGAGAGTCGATCGCTTGGAACATTGGTGGTTGCGGCATCGACACGAGCCCAGATGTCGCGCTGATGGGCTGGTTCCTGGGTAGCAAAGGCGAGCAGGGACTCGAAAGCGTCGCTTTGCCCAAGAGACCAGACGTGGGCGGCGCGGGCTTCGATGAGCAGAGACCGCCACGCGGCGCCGGGTCGCAGGGACAAGGACAGGCCGAAGCGAGCGCACGCCAGCGCGAGTTCGCCCGCGAGTCGATCGGGAAGCGAGAGCAAGGCGATATCCGATTCGAGCGATGCGGCGATGTGTTGTGCGTCGTCGAAGCGTCCGCTACGAGCCAGTGCGATCAGGAGCGCAATGCGCCGGGCTGCATCGGCGTCGGCATCAACGAGAAAGAGTTCGTCGAGCAGGGCAGTGGCGCGATCATTCATCACGCTGTCATCTTCGATCAGTGCACGAAGCGAGGCGACGCGCGCCCGCAGCGGAGCATCGGGTGTCATGAGATCGCCGATTCGCGGGCCAAGCAGGCGTTCGGCATCGCGCACGGCTTCGGCGACGCGCTCGCGCTCGATCTGAAGGGGAAGGCCACAAGCAAGGTGCCGCGCGTCGGTTTCGACCGCGACGAGGATCGCTCGCACGTCGCGCAAGGCTGCATCGAGGCGCGAGTCGCGTTCGGCCGCGATGGCGTCGTCCTGTGCGCCCTGATCGGCCAGATCGTCGATGGTCAGGACGCGGAAGGAACCCAGGCCGTCGCCGTGAACGTCGGCAATGGCCTGCATGAGGCCTGTGGGGTCGTCGTCGAGGAACTGGATGGTCTTGATGACGACGGGCCGCTGGCCAGTGCGGCGACTGCGCGGGTTCAGGCGGTCGAGTTCGGCGAGCACGGTCTCGAGGCTCCAGGCCGAATCGGCGTTTGCTCGAATGAATCCGCGTGAGAGGAAGAAAACCAGGTCGGGCGCGGGTTCGAGTGCGAGGGCGGCTTTGAGCCCTTCGAGAGGGTCGGACTTTCCGCCGACGATGAGGCTCTTGAGCCACGAGATTGCGGCGTTGCGATTGGCGGGCAAGGCGCGCACGAGATCGTCGCGAGAAGGTTCAGGATGCTGGAAACGTACGACGGTTTCGGTCGAAGCCTGCTGGCGGGTGATGAGAATCTGGAAGTGCTGAGTGGGACTGAGACCTGCGATCGAATGGGCGAGCTTGGCGCGGATGAATGCGAAACTGGAGACCATTCCTCCGGAGGCGTCAACGACGTAGACGACGCGCTGGGCTGCCTTGCCAGAAAGACCTGCGAAGGAAACCGCGTGTTGAGGCTGATCGACCGAGGCATCGAGCAAGGCTCGCGATGCGGATGGCACCAAAGGCGCGGGCGCATTGGAAAGATCGGCAGCGTGAGCGAAGCTCGCAAGCGGCTCGGTTGGCAGGGCGAGCGTAGAGGCACCGGCTGTCGGGACAGCGTTGCGAGGTTGGGGCTCGACGCTGGTGTCGGGGAGAGCGGCTGGGGGCGGTGCGGCAGCGATCACGACATCTGTCAGGGTGGGTCGCGGGTTTTCACGCCTTGTGACGGTGATGGTGGCGGCGAGGATGATGGCGAGCAGGAGGGCGTGAACAACGATCGACGCGGCCGACGGCACGAACAAGCGTGACATGAACGACCGCGACGTGTTCAAGTGGTGGACTCCTTGGTCTCACGCGACTTGGATCGAGTGGCGCGTGAAGGCCCGCCGAAGACAAGTCGATCGAGGCTGAGCGTGCCAGCACCGAGGAACATCAATGCGGCCGATATGCAGAGCAGCGAGAATTGCCACAGGAGGGTGAACCAGACAGACATGCCAGCGGCATCGAGATCGAACGCCCCGCGGTTGGGGAGGAAGCCAAGGAGTGCGTCTCCAGTTTGTATTGCGGGCCCGATTTGCGTGAGCCAGATGGCGACTGCCATGACGCCGAGAGTGACCAAGCTGCTGAAGCGTGTGAACAAGCCGATGAGGATCAGGAATCCGGCAATGAGTTCGGAGAGCGAGGCAGTGAGTGCGAGAGTATTGGGCCAATGACCTTGGGCGAGTTGGGCGGGCCAGATTGGGCGAAGTTCATCGCCATTGGAATCAAAGCCGGGATTGGCAGCGTGAGTGATGAGGCCGGCGATGGCGTGGTATGCCTTTTGGGTTGTGGGACTCGCTTCGGTCGGCGCAGTGCTGTTGCTCGTGCCGGCGTCGGGGGTTTCGCCGTTCGGGGTATTTTGTACCTGCGCGGGGGGCGGTGGGGAAACGGGGATTTCCATCAGGAACTTGCCTGCACCAGCCCAGATGAACGTGATGGCGAGGATGAGGCGAAGAAAGACCGGGCCGAGGCTGAGACCGAGAGCATCGCGTTTGCGCATAAGCACCTCCAACAGTGATGGTATCGGCGAAGCGAGGCTTCGCTGCCCAAACTACGCGGAATCGGCCGCATAAAGTTCGGTGTCAGGATGCGGGTGTGGCGGAACTGGCAGACGCGCGGGATTTAGGTTCCCGTGGCCGAAAGGCTTTGCAGGTTCGATTCCTGTCACCCGCACTCAGACATCGCCACGCCCGGGAGGGATGGCGATGTCTTCGTTCCAGAGGTCCGGATGATCGGCGATGAACCGCTCCATGAGGGCGATGCAGCGGGGATCGTTCAGGCGGATCAGTTGTGTTCCGGCCTGTTCGAGCCAGTCTTCGCGCCCGACGAATGTTTTGCTTTCGCCGATGACGATGCGTGGGATGCGGTGAAGGACGGCACATCCGGAACACATGGCGCACGGGCTGAGGGTGGTTGCCATGGTCAGGGTGTGCCAGTCGCGGCGTCGGCCGGCGCTACGGATGCAGACCATTTCGGCGTGTGCGGTGGGGTCGCTGTGCTGGACGCGCTGGTTGTGGCCCAGGGCGAGGACGGTCCCGTGCGGATCGAGCAGAGCGGCTCCGATGGGGATGCCGCCTTCATCGCGGGATTTGAGGGCCTGGGCAAGGGCGGCTTCGAGTGCGAGGCGGTCGAGGGTCGGCTGATCCAGGGCAGGCATGATTCGTCTCCGTACGCGGGGAGCGCCAGTGTATTAGAATCGAGGGCATGGCGGCACACAATCCTGTCTTTCCCAACCTTATTGTCTTCGAGCACCCGCTGATTCAGCACAAGCTGACGTGGATGCGCGACAAGACCACCAGTTTTCGAGCCTTCCGGGCGTTGCTCGCTCAGATTGCCGGGCTGATGGTCTATGAGGTGACACGGTCGTTTGAAGTGGTGGACGTCGTCGTTGAGACGCCGATGCAGCAGACAACGGGGCGGCGGCTGGCGCAGACGATCACGGTTGTGCCGGTGCTGCGGGCGGGGCTTGGGATGGCGCACGGTGTGCTGGAGGTGATGCCTGAAGCGAGGGTCGGGCATCTGGGGCTGGCTCGCGATGAGCGAACGCTCGAACCCAAGGCCTATCTGAACAAGTTGCCCAGCGATCTGGACGCGGGGCCGGTGGTGCTGGTCGATCCGATGCTGGCGACGGGCGGATCGGCAGCGTCGGCGATCGAGATGCTGCGCAAGGCTGGGGCGCGCGATCTGCGGATGATTTGTCTGGTTGCGGCGCCCGAAGGCGTGGCGCGGCTGCTGGCGATCGATCCGGATGTGCGGATCTATACCGCGGCTCTGGATGAAAGGCTCGACGAGCGCGGGTTCATTCTGCCGGGACTGGGAGATGCGGGCGATCGGTTGTATGGGACGGGGTGAAGAGGGGTTGGCGCGAAGGTCTTAGCGGTTGATGTCGCGCCCGAGGACGCCGTTGATGGTGTGCATGCCGAAGACACCTTGGCCGAGGTAGATGCCGTCGTAGATTCCCTCACCGCTGGTCACGCCGGGAATGAGGTCTTCTCGCTTCCACCGGCCGACCGAGCCATCGACTGCGGCCATGCCGACAGGTGGCATGCCCTCCGTTTGCCTATGCGACTGGTATGGCATGTCATGGACAGGATGAATCTCGACCAGAATGGCCTTGGCGGCGGGAAATTGGACCTTGGGCAGTCGCTGTGGTGCCCACTGATTCGGCCCGGTACGGGTGGTCAGATCCCAGTACGCAGGCTCTGCGAGCGTTGAGGTCGAGAGCATGTAGTTATTGAAACCATCGCCTCGGTACGCAGGATGGTGGAACACAGCCCCTGTGCATGCTCCATCGTAATAGGCATCGGCCAATGGAATAGGCCATACAACGGCGGCCCCGAAATACGACGAGTATCCCCAGCCGCCACATCCACGTATGATCGAAGTCGTTGCGTCCGGGCGCGTGATATACGGAAAGTAATCCTGCCAGTCCCCTGCATATGCCATGAAAATTTGCGCGTGAGTTCGAAGATTGGAAACGGAGACAACATCCTGAGCGGCAAGCCGAGCCCTTGCGAGGACCGGCAGCACAAGCAATGCGAGGATCGCGGTTACAGCAATAACGACGATCATTTCAAGCAGTGACACCCCAGCGCGAGATGTGGAGCCCACACACTGCGGGAGGCCCGGGCCGCTGGCGACGATTACAGCCACTGCCACAGCGAAGGAGCATTCCCAAAGTAAGTATGAATACAAGAAGGCCGTTGCGTACAACCACCCAGGCAGCATCGTTTTGCATCTGTGCGTATGCTCGGATCCGACCGAAGCAAGCACACTGTGGGGGACGACCCTGCAACCACAACCAGCAAAATGCCGCTGTCAGCACGACAAGCAACCCAAGGCCCAGGAACTCTTGAAGGTGCCTTCGCACGCCAGCCAGCCAGAGAACTGCCAAGGCGACCTCAAAGGGAGGAAGGCTTGTCGCGATAATGACACGCGCCCAAATGGGAAATCCCCAATGCTCGCGAAGGGTGACCTCAAATTGTTCGAGATCCAAAATTTTGAGAATTCCTGCGGCACCGATGGTCATCATGCCGACCGCACAACATGCAAATCCAAGCGCTGACTGCCAGTGCTTGCCCGGCGCCTCCGCCATGCTCAATTGCCGCCGCCCGGAGGTGATGGGCAGCCTCCGTTACCACCCTGAGTGCCTGTAGTCTGCCAAAAGAACGGATTTGCCACAGTACACTCATTTTCCCCATCACGGGTGTAGTAGGTCCCAGAGCACTCGGCGTAATGTACAACCGGCTCCTTGAAGCCCATAGAAGCCGGGTCGGCCCGATACAATTGCATCGAGATGTTATACGTCACATCACACAATCCCGACGGCCACTGCCAAAAGTTGCAGGCTTCCGTCCCCGTATTGACTGTCCCCCAGCAGGGAAGCATCTGTGCTGATGCAACGGTCACTAACATCCCTGCCAGCGCCAAGGTTACACAATTCCGCTCAAGCATGGTTTACTCCTCGAGAACTGCCTTTTTTTCGGACTTTGAGGATCAGTGCCACGATCGCACCAAGAACAACGACAACTAGACTATTCTGAACGAGAGATACCCACCGGCTTTGGCCCGCCGATGGCGAGAGCCGAAGTACCTCGTTGGGAAGCACCAATCCATCGGTGACTGAATTCACCGTCCCGGAGTTGTGATCGATGATTCCCGTCAGTTGATTCAAACTACGAACTGAATCCCCGGCTTCGAGACTCGGGGTGCGCAAATGTGTCGTGATCGATTCTTCGGGGTGTAAGTCTCGCAACTCGATTAACTCGATCGTGGCGGGCGACACATGTTCAACCTGACCAGAAATACGCAACCCTTTTGATGGCCGAATACCCTCGATCAATCTGGGAAGGAGACGATCGCTATCCGGCACGAAGGAATAGGTGTAGCCAATCCACTTCGCATCTGAGTGCTTAAGCGTCACAACGGTTTCAACAACGAGTTCGCCTTCTTCAATGCGGCCCGTCAACTCTGAAATCTCCGTTCTGGATTGATTTGCCAATCGAGCAACCCATCGGTCGCCATCGCGGCGTACATCGTCTACAGCGCGATCTGGGGAGCCGCCAATGCCACATGTCAGCAGAATTCGTACATATGTTTCGATGGGGCCTGCGGGGTTGCTTTGGGGCGGCAATGTATTGCTCCCCGCACGACCAACGGTCAGGGTTTGCGGAACTAACCGCCATGCGTCGCGCCCTCGCAACACCGTATCAACCCAAGGCGAAGTGCTTCTCCACCCTTCGTCCTGTGATACACGCCAATGGTCCTTGTTGAAAAACCAGTAAAGACTATCGGTGGTGTCGGGACCTTTGGAAAGTGTGCGCTCAAGTGTGTTGAGTTCCTGCCAGAGGGGATGCTCGGGCTTACCGGCCACTTCGGCCCTCAACCTGCGAAGCGTTTGTTCATTGCCTTTGGCACCAACGGTCCTTCGTAAACTTATGAATGTCCCATCGTTGAACGGTCGTTCGATTTGCATCGCTTGCTTCCGAGCGCGTTCAAACCACTCGCGAGACCCGACATCCTCGCCGTTCGCCGTCTGCGCAGAGAGCCCAAGTGTCAGAAAACACACCCCGAGTAGAATGCGGTGCCGCATGGCCATGTTTGAAAGTCTAACGAGTCATACGCCCCCCTGCAACCAAGAAGAAGAAGAAGAAAATTTTAGTAATACCCCCTCTTTGGGTGTCTCGTGTGGCCGTCACTCTTCCAGCGACTTCTTCCGTCTGAGAATGTGGTGGTAGTGCTGGGCGAAGCGGTGGGCTTCGTCGCGGATCTGCTGGCACAACCTCAGGCCCGGGTTGTTGCGGCCGAGGCGGATCGGGGCGGAGCGCTGCTGTGTGTAAATCAGTTCTTCTTTCTTGGCGAGGCTGATGACCATCGGCGGTGGGATTTGCAATGTTGCAAACGCTTCGAGTGCGGCGTGCAACTGACCGAGGCCGCCGTCGATGAGAATGAGATCGGGGTAGAGTTCGTGGCCTGCGCCGGCTTCGCGATAGCGGCGGCTGACGACCTCGCGGATGCTGGCGTAGTCGTCGTTGCCGCCTTCGACGCTGCGGATGCGATAGCGGCGGTACTGATCGCGGAACGGGCGGGCGTCGATGAAACATACTTTGCTTCCGACGGTTTCGCCGCCCTGCAGGTGGGCGATGTCGATGCCCTCGATGCAGCGGATGGGGCGATCGAGGGCGAGGGTTTTGGCGAGGCTTCGGAGTGCCTTTTCGGGCTCGATGTAGCCGATTTCGGCTTCGGGCTGCCATTGATCGTTGAGACTGGCGCGTTGATCGAGTTTTTCGATTGCCGAGATCTGATCGCGCAAGGTGGCGGCCTTTTCATAGTTCATTGTCGCGGCTGCATCGGTCATTTCCTGTCGCAACTCGCGGAGCATGACGCTGCGTCGCGAGCCGAGGAAGCGGATGAAGCGGTCGATGTCTGCGCCATAGGCATCGGGCGATATTGAATCGTTGCATGGCGCTGTACACTGCCCGATGGCGTGCAGCAGGCAAGGGCGAAAGAAGTGGTTCTTTGGGTCGCCCGCCTTGATGTCGAGCGAGCATGTACGAAATTTGAAGACCTGCTGCAAGTAATGAATGGCCTCGCGCAAGGCCTGAGAATTTGTAAATGGACCAAAGACGCGCGCTCCCTTGAACTCGGGCAGTTGCGCGCCGGTTTTGTCGTCGATGCCGGCGGGGTTGCGCGTGATGAAGACTCGCGGAAAATCCTCTCGTTGCGTGACGACGAGATACGGGAATGTCTTATCGTCGGTCTGCCGTTCGTTGAACTTCGGTTTGACGTCTTTGATCAGGCGACTTTCGGCGAGCAGGGCTTCCCACTCGGTTTCGCAGATGAGAGTATCGAACGAGTGAACCGTGTCGAGCATGGGGTTTTTGCGCGGGCCGAGCTCGGTCGATTGAAGAAAGTAACTCGAAACGCGATCGCAGAGGCGTGTTGCTTTGCCGATGTAAATGACAACGCCCGTAGCGTCCTTCATCAGATACACGCCCGGCGCTGGCGGGAGGTTGCGTGCGGCACGGTTGAGCCGGAGCAGTCGCTCATCGCGGGATTCCGTGCCCCAGGGCGGCGGCGCGTCGGCGGGGAGAAACCCCTCCGCGTCCAGGTCGCCGGGTCGATACGGATCTGGATCATCAGGCACGCATGATCTTATTCCGTGGGGTGCACAGGCGCAGCGACAGGCCTGGATGTGTGCGTGCCATGACCGGCAATCGCACCAATGACCACGCCTGCGACTGTCCAGCCTCCGATGACATCGATCATCTGGAAGATGGTGTAAGGAGTGGGGAATCGGAACCAGTTCCATTGAAGTCCATGTGTTGCGAAGGAGGCTGCAAGACCGAAGAACAAGACCATCGCGAAACGCCGCACAAACCCAGCAGCACCGCTGATCGCGATCAGGCAGGCGACGAAGAACGCGCTGGCGATATTGATGAGAAACCCTCCGAGGAACTGGCCCGGTTGCTGAGGCTCGGAGCCTGCGCGACGGTAGACGATCATCCCGATGGGGCCTTCCTGATGGCGGACCCTCCACTCTTCATCCAGGCGCTTTTTATCCTCTTCTGAGACCGCCTTGCCGTGGTCTTCAAATCCGGGGAAGAAGTACACGCCGTCGGCCGGCATGTTTTCGTTGAGCGAGGCAGTGATGGCGCGCTCGCGATCGACGCTCATTGAACTGATGGCCGAGAAATTCGGAGAGATGACGACCCAATAGACAAACCCCCACATGAAGAGCGCGATGCCGCCGAGAATCGCTGCCAGGACGATGCGCATGATGTCTTCCTTTCGACGCTGCGGGCGTGATGGCCCATCGCTCACATCATGACAGATCGGCGGGCGGTTAGCAAGTCGCCGGATCTGGTGCAAGCGCGAGGCGGCACATCATCTCGATGGCTGTCGGCAGGGTGTCGTCGTTGAAGTCAAACCCGGGCTGGTGCAGTTGAGGGATGAGCCGTGGGTCAGACCCCGGCGGGCACAGGCCCAGGAGATAGAAGCACGCTGGGACTTCGAGGCCATAGAACGAGAAGTCTTCTCCGCCCATCGAAGGCTCGTGCACAACCTGAACGCGATCGACGCCGAACGCCTCGCGTGCGACGGCCAGCACGTGATCGGCAAGCACAGGGTCATTGCGTGTCACCGGGTAGCCTTCTTCCCACCGAACGTCGGCTTTGCAGTTGTGGGCCTTGGCGGTGTGCTCGATGATCTCGAAGAGTCGCTTCTTTGCGAAGATGCGTGTCTCGGGCTTGAGCGTGCGGACTGTGCCGACGAGGCGAACGCGCGCGGGAATCACGTTGTTGGCGGTGCCCGCGTGGAAAATGCCGACTGTGACGACAACCGAATCGAGCGGCGAGACATTGCGCGACGCGATCATCTGCAGCGCGGTCACGATATGCGAGGCTGCCAGAATCGGATCGGCCCCAAGGTGCGGATACGCGCCGTGGGCCTGAACGCCCTCGACGATCACGGTGAACTCGTCAGTTGACGCGAGCAGAGGCCCTGGCTTGGTGGCAATGACACCCGCTGGCATCTGTGGCCAACCGTGCAAACCGAACATGCGACCGACAGGGACGCCGAGCCCGCCGCCGCTAGATCCTTTGAGGCAGCCATCTTTGCACATCTTGTCGCCGCCCGCGCCGCCCTCTTCTGCAGGCTGAAAGACGAAGGTGACGGGATTCGGGCGTGTAGTGAGGCGGCTGAGAACGCGGGCAGTACCGAGGAGAATTGCTGTATGTCCGTCGTGCCCGCAGGCGTGCATGACACCGGGGCGAGTCGAGGAGTGCGGCAGGCCGGTTTCTTCTTCGATGGGCAGGGCGTCCATATCGGCGCGAAGCCCGACGGATCGCTGCGTGCTGCTGCTGGAAGGCGGCAGATACGCCAGCACACCTGTTCCACCCGCGAGGCCGGCCTTGTGCTCGATGCCGAGGGCAGCGAGTTGGTCAGCGACCGCACGGCTTGTGCGATGCTCATCGAAGCCGAGTTCCGGATGCGCGTGCAGGTCGCGGCGAAAGGCCACGAGCCCGGCAAGTTCCTGATTGATGATCGAACGAATCAGCCCAAGATCCACTTTGTCGGTCGCACAGGTGCTCATAGCGACGATTCTAGGACAACGAGATTCACCCCCCGATCAGCACTTCTTCGCAGATTGCCAAGGCTTGAGGCACGAGCGTTGCTGCCTGATCCAGGTCAAGATCCGGAGCCTGCGGCACCATCAGTTCGGCAAACTCGGCTGCCAGGCTCGGGTGAACGGGAATGTTGCGAGACGCGCTCTCGGCCATCAGCCGCTCGACGCGCGGACTGAGCAGAAAATCGATCAGTCGGCGACCGGCATCGGGATTCGGCCCGCCGCGCACGAGCGCGATCGTATTGGGCATGACGACGGACCCAGTGGACTTGAGCGCTCCCTGTCCGACGCCGATGGGTTCGTAGATCAGTTCGATGTTCCAGCCGTTTTCCTGACCGACCCAGACGTCGTCGGTGTCGGTCATGCAGATATCGATTTCGCCCTGCCGGATCGCGCGGATGACTGACGCGTTGCCATCGTAGAGGCGCACGCCATTGACCTGCAACGCAACGAGCCAGGTGCGCAAGCCTTCTTCGCCCCAGTGATCGAGCAGCACGCCCATATGCCCGCGTGTGGTGCCGAACTGCGGGCGAGCGATGCCGACGCGCCCCTTGAATTGCGGATCGACCAGTTCGAGCGGCGTGGCCGGGATGTTTTGAACACGGTCCGGCGCGTACGCGATGACGCGCGCACGCGGGGCAAAGCCATACCACGATTCGGTACGCAACGATGTCGGCCATCCACCATCGATCGAGGCTTCGGCACTTTGGCTTGTGTAGGGTTCGAGCAATCCTTCGCGGTCGAGTTGAATTGTGCCGAAGGGTTCGCTCGACCACCACACATCAGCACGCGGCTGGGCGCGCTCTGCGATGATGCGCTGGACCAGACCCGTGGTCTTGGTGGCTTCGGTGTCGCCCACCAGTCGCAGGCGAACGCCGGTTTCCTTCCGATACAGATCAACGATTTCGTTGAGCAGAAAGTCGTCGACACTGCTGTAGAGCACGACTTCGCGCGACTGCGATGCACCGTCCTGACTGTTGTCGGGCGACTGCGGAGACTTGGAACAGCCGCCAAGCCAGGCAGCCAACATCATCGCGAGTATGAAATGCTTCATCACGTGGAGTATATCGGAACACTGTGCAGCGATCGAACATTGCACACAAGTCGTCAACGGATCACTTTGACTCGGGTTCTTTGGTCTCGGCTGGCTGTGCACGTTGTGTGCGAGCGACGGCTTCGAGACGTCCGAAGTAGTGCTGGATTGCCGTCTCGTATTGCTTGGGAACGGCCTTGGACTCGATCGCTTCTGAACTCTGAGCCCGCGCCTGCGCGACGGTCTCCTGGAATGAAGCCTTCGATTCGCCGCGAACCTGAGCGCCGTAGATGATCGTTTCTCCGATGATCGGTCCGCCCTGATTGGCGACCTGCACTTTTTCGCGCTGAAGCATGAAGTCAGTTCGTTCCTCATCCATGCTGCCGCCCTGTCCCTGCCCAGGCCCGCCCGAGCCGGAGCCTTGCGAAAGCGAGGAATCGCCAGCCGCCCATTGGCCTTGCGTGCCTGCGCCGTCGCCGAAGCACTGACCTGATGAGCCATCGCTCATGCACTCACCGAGTTTCTGCATCTGTGAGTTGCACTCAGCCATCGCATTCTGAAGGTTCTGCATCTCCTGCTGAGCCATCTCCATCTGGCTGAGTTGCTGGCTCATGGAATCCATCGCTTCGGACATGGCACCCGAACTGTTCGATTCGCTCATGGCTTGGGCCATCTGACCTATCGCGCCCGCCATGCCCTGGCACGCTTCGCCAGCTTCGCATTGCGCCTGCGCCATGTCCATCAACTGCTGCTTCTGCTGCTCGCTCAGATTCTGCAACTGTTCGAGCGCGTCCTTCATCGCCTGCGGATCGGACGCTGCCTGTGCCAGTTTCGAAGCCTGCTCCGCCGTCATGCCCGCCTGTCGCAACGCCTGTTCGATCTTGTCGGTGTTCTGCGCCAACTGATCGAGTTGTTCCTTGAGATTGGCAAGTTGCTCCTGAGCAGCTTCCTTTTCTGCTTCGTTCATCTGCCCGGTTGCAAGCTTCTCAGCCATCTCGTCCAGTTTGGCCTGCGCGTCGGCATAGTTGCCGCGGGCCAGGCTTCGGGCGAACTCTGTCATCGGGCCCGGACCCGGGGCTTTGAGTTGTTCGAGGTTGCGTTCGATCGCTGCAAGCGTTCGGGCCTGTTCGCCGTCCTGCTTGGCCTGAATCTGCTCGCTCATTTTGGTCAGATTGCGAAGGGCCTCGCGGCGAATCTCATCGACGCTCCTGGGCTCGGGTCGCTGCGGCTCGGCCTGTGGGGCCTCGTCGCCTGTGCCATCCTCGATACCGGCCTTGCGCAGCAGTTCGTCGAGCTTCTCCTGATCGACCTGCACCTCCGACATCACCTGGCGGATCTCGTCACGGATCGCTTCTTCCTGTTCCTTCTTGGCCAGATAACCAGTCAGATCATGCCGACCCACGAACCACATGCTGGCCAGCGCCAGGGCTGCCACAATCGGAACCTGCCACAGCCGAGGCGCCTGGATCGGCACCGCGTCGCGAACCACAACGCGCCTGGCGCGATCGCGAGCTGTCTCGACCACCGCCTTCGACCACGGGTCATCAGCCCGCGCGACACACAGCGCGGTGCTCAGCGACTCACGCAATCCCGCACGCTCATCGACCACACGCGCAAGGTCTACGCCTCGCGCACGACGCGCATACGCCCACACCAGCGCCCCCACCACTGTGAACGCTGCGGCTCCAATAAACAACTGAGCCCAGGGGAAATCGATCGGCGTGAGCTTCTCGACAACCTTGATCAGGAACAGCGCCGCGAGCGAAACACTCAGCAGCACCGTCCCTGTGCGCAGCACCTCAACGACCATCAGTCGCAGCGACGCAGCATTGAGAACTTTTTGAACTTCGTGCATCATCTGCCTCCGCCTGTACGTCTCGGCCCGTCATGCAAACACCCGATCAACCTACAAGGTTACGAAATCTCTAACCCCAAGTCACCCCAAAATGTTCGTAATCCGAACAAGATACGATCCAGTGACACCCGAGTTCCGAGCATTCGTACACGTTCTTTCTCGGCTTGATACCTTCTCCATTCCGCACAGGTTGACCCCGAACGCCAGATAGAGTCAAAAAAGCGTGAGCCAATCGAATCATATTCCCGCCCATAACCCTATCACCCGTCTGGCGACGTTCTTCAGCGGACCTTGGATCGGTCGCAGCAATATCGACCGGTTGTTCGACGAACAGCGCGAGAGTGCACCCCGGCGATTGCGTATTCACGCCTTGATCGCAGCTGTCTGCGTTGCGGGCATCGCCGGGCCGATGAGCATTGTCGAAATCTCCTTCTGGGTTCTCCTCGGGTATTTCGTGCTTCGGCTGATGTGGACGCGCCGCATGGTGATTCATTCGGTGGGACAGCCGGTGTTTCTGATGCTTCTGGCGTGGGCAGCGTGGCTGGCGATTTCACTCGCGTGGTCGCCTGATCCCCAGACGGGGCTGCTCGAACTCTCGGATCTTCGCTTCGCGTTGCTGATCCCGGCCCTGTGGCCGATCATCGAATCGCGACGGCTCCTGATTGCAGCTTTGTGTACCGGCTTTCTGCTGGGCAACCTCATGCAGTTCGTCGAAGTGATTTTCCAGGGAAGCGCGTGGCTGCCATTTACCCACATGCCCAATCGCTTTCCGGGATGGTGGGGAGCCGCCACCGCTGGCTCGCTGCTGACCGCTGCGCTCGGGCTTCACCTCCCCGCTGCCTTTCTCGGGCGCGGGCGCACACGCCTGATCGGATGCTCGCTCGCGCTGCTGACCGCCCTGGGCCTACTCGCGACCGGCTCGCGCGGCGGATGGATCGCATCGGCCTTGCTCATCATCATCACCCTCGCGCTTGCTCTGGGTTCAGAGCTGCGCACTCAACCTCGACGCATCATCGGCGTGTGTGTGTTCCTCGGCCTGCTCGCCCTTGTCGCAGGCCTTGCGCTGCGTGGCCCGATCACCAGCCGCGTCATCGAAGCCCGCGACGAGATTCGCGGAGCCCTTGATCGCGACGAGTTCACTTCGCCCACCGGGGCACGCATCGCGATGGGAGTCTGGGGACTGCGTGCCTTCGCTGCGCATCCGATCGAAGGCGTCGGCGCGGGTGGCTATCGCACATGGGTCATGAACGAAATCGAACACCAAGGCCTCGATCCAGACAAGTATTCCATCCACGACTCGGCCCACTCGACCCCGATCCATGTCGCAGCCACCGGCGGGCTTGTCGCCATCACGCTTGCCCTGCTCCTTGTCGCGTGCATCGGCTGGGCAGCGTGGCATTCTGTCCCGCCCGAATCGCGCGGCACATACGCTGCCGGGCCGGCATGCGCGCTGCTCGGGCTTGTGCTCGTCTGTGCATTCGACACCATTCATCTCAGTTCGCGCACAGGCGCGTTGCTGGGCGTCCTGCTTGCCCTCTGCCCGGCCTACATGCCGCCGCGAGCGCGCGCGTGAACATCACACTGGTCATTGAATACGCTGGACGAATCCGCTGGCAACAGCCCGGCCCATGGGCGCACATCATCACGCAGGCCCTGCGCGATCGTGGACACCACGTCCGCATCGTGGCCGACTGTCTGGCCGACGCCGATCTCGTCGGGGCCGATGATGCCACTGTCCGCGCTCCGCACCGCAAACGTCTCGAACGTCACCCGATGCGCTTTCAACGCTGGGCGCTCAAGCATGTCGCACAGCCCTCCATCTCGCTCAGTTCGCTCGTGCCCGGCACGGTGTGGTGTCCGCTTGACAGTTCGTGGCGCGACGAAATCGTCTGGCTCACGAATCTGCGCAATCCGGCCACGCTCGCCATGGAAATTCTTCACCGCCTGTGGGTGCCGCCACTCGCGCTCGCGCAACACAAGGCCCGCACCATCGGCAAGCAGACCCACGCGCGCCTCGCCCGCCTCGGATGCCTCGCAGACCCCATCGCGCACCCTCTCGGATTCACCAGCGCCCTCGATCCCAAGTCGATCGCGCCCGACGCCCGTGCACACATCCGCAGCACTCTGGGCATCGCACCAAACGCCCTGGTCGTCGCGATCAGCTGCACCCACACCGACCGCCCGGGGTTGCACGCCTTTCTCGATGGCTGGCGCCACTTCACTCACGCCCACCCCGGCGTGCTGCTCATCGTCGGACGCAAAGCCGCCCTGATCGACCGCACACTGCGCGCCCGAGGCGTGGCCGATACCGTCCGCATGCTCGGGCAGACCGAACGACCCGAACTCTTCTTTGCAGCTGCCGATGTCGCCGCAGCATGGTCCACGCATCGCAGCGAATCATCGACCGGGCGGTTCATCGCCGACGCTCTGGCCATGCACACACCGATCCTCACGACCCACGCAGCCGGAGGTGCCGAGCTTGTTCGTCGCTATCCCGGCGTGGGCATCGTGCTCAACGAGCCGACCATCGAAGCCTGGAGCCGCACGCTCACGCAATCCTCAAGCCAAAGCTGGCAGCAGGAAGCCCGCACGCAGGCCCAAAGCATGGCCTACGAACTCGACCCCGCCCGCCTCGGGCTTGCGCTCGAAAAACTGTTGCTTGGCTGACCGCTGTTCAATCGACCGAGTCAATCGGCCGAGATCGAAGGCGGCCCCTCTTTGCCCGCAACACGCTCCATATACCCGTCGCCGCGCTTCTCATACTTCGTGAATCCGAGTTGCTCAAGGTTCTTGTTGCTCAGCATGCTCTTGGACTTCATGTCCGACCACTTGCCCGCAATATTGAACGCCTGAGGCACACGACGGACAGGCTGCCCGCTCTCGGGGTGCTTGGTCAGCGCATCATCGGTGATCGGCTGAACGACTTCGAAGAACTCGCCCGTTCCGTCGCCCTTCTTGTCGAGAACTTCGTACACATACGTCGGCATGGAGAATGGTACGCTGCCTACTCCTGCTCTGCGATCGCGTCGATAATGGCGGCTGCGTCGAGGAAGTCGATCACGTCGTCGTCGTTGACATCGACCGGATCGAGCAGCCAGAGTTCGAGAGCGCCGGTGTCGTGCATCAGGTTGAAATTCAGGTCCATTGCGGTCGGGATGACGAAGCCGTAGCCGTTGCTGTATGGCAGCGAGGTGCAGGTGTGCGTCGTGCCCGTTCGCGTGCCGGCCCAGTTCGAGTGCCACGCGACCTGCGGATTGCCCGGCACCTTGTCGCAGAGCAACGCTTCGGGCACGAACTGATACACATACCCGCGATGGAAGGTATTGGCGTCGCTCTCGATGGTGACCTCGCGGCCCGAGACGCTGATGAGAAATCCGTCCGTCACGTCCGTCCAGATCGCAGTGTTGCACACCGGGATGTCGCGATGATGCGTGTACGTGCAGCACGGCAGTTGCACCGGCGACTGGTACACCCGCACCGGGTACGTGTCCGGATCCTCATCGTCATCTTCAATGATGGGGCCGTAGTGGTGGATGATGACTGTTTCGGGCTCGGGTCCGGTGACCACTGAGTTATGATGCGGAAGGCTGTCGATCGGGTGGAAGTCGAACGGCACCAGCCCGATCGCACCGCCGCCGAACTGCACAGACGTTCGATTATATTTCGGAGCCAGATCAGGTTGAGATTCCTGAGGACTGAGCGTGAGCAGTTCCTCTTCGATCGGATCCCATATTTTGACCTCGCCCACCCACATCTCACGGTCGGGGTCCGACACAGCGTTTGAGTTGATGATGATCTGGCCGGCAAACTCACGCTCTTCATCGGGGTGGCTGACATAGATGAGACCATCCAGTTGTCCACCGATTAAAATCGTCCCATCAACCGGAAGCCTGGTAAGCCAAATAGCAGAACCATCCGGGACATCGCCAGGTATGGAAATTTCCCCTTCAAGGAACCAGTTGATGGCAACATCGCCACTCAGATCCCCTTCGCCAATGAAGAATCCGGGCTCATTGACGCCGATGCCGGAAGTATGCACGCCGATCGACACGACACTGAAGGTGCCGTCAAATGTCCCGGACATTTCAAATCGACGCAGCGACAACCCGCCAAACAGTTCGCCGAAGAAGTTCGTGCATTAGACATTACCGATGACACCTGCAGGATACGCCAGCGAGAGATTAACGGGGCTCATGGCAGAGCCGATGTCGCCAACCACTTCGATCGCGCCGATTCTCGCCACCGCGTTCACCACCGCGATTGATCCGGTGAGATCGCCTTCGATGCGGATCAGGTCAACGTATTCAATGATGAACCCCTGAGCGTAACTTGTGCCCGATGACATCACATGCAAATGACCCGTCAGGTCCCCGCCGATGCGCAGTGAACCGATGCCGTGGCATTCAATGTCGCCGACCGAGCCGAAGACCCACATTTCATCGATGATGATGCGGCGGTCGGGCCCACACGGAACCTCGCAGTCCTCGAACACAGGCGGATCAAAGGTCATGGATCCCAGCGAGTGCAGGTTGTCCAGTTCGTTGGTAGGCCCCAGAATATTGACCGTCACGGTCAGTTGATCGACTGCGGTATCCGGTTCGATGTCGAAGGTGAGATGACGAATTGACGGACGGTTGCCACTGGCCTTGTTGACCAGGATGTCAACGTTCGCCTGTGAGCCGGAGTGTCGCACCACGATGTCCAGATCCCAGGTGTCACCGCTGACATGTGTTGCGGTGGGCGTGATGGTGTCGGCGTTTCCCGTCACGTCGAAGGGGCTCGTCTGAGCCGAAGCAGTCACGCAGAGCACGGCCGCGACAAAGAGCAATGACATCATGACTCTAAGCATTCATGGCTCCTTTCCTGCAAACACGCTACCGATCCATTCATCGCCGACGACGGCGATGAATCGTCAACATCCCCACGACCACCCCGATCGTGCTCCCAGGTGACGGAATGATGCCAGCCAATCGCAGCCCGGGAAAAGAAGAAGTCGGACCGAGACCATTGAACCGATCGATCAGATCAAATGGCTGTCCGAGGTTTGCGCCCGTGCCCTTGACAAACCGCCATCCGCTTTCGGTTGCGACCGTCTCGTTCCATTCAGACACGCCCCCTGATCCATCGAGCAGTCCCCACGGGCTTGTCACATGCGGGTAGGAGCCCACGTCATACATCATGCCTGTCTGTGTGTTCGTGTCGCCGCTGCCAGGCGGGCCTGCGATGGGCATGTCATCGCTCGACGTCGGATAGCGCCAGTACCCGCCCTCGCCATCATCCTTGTTCGGATCCCAGTGCATCGCCTTGATCCATTCATCAAAGCTCGGGATCCAGAACTTCGCGCCGGCGTTGCGTTCGCGTTGTTCAGTGTAGTTGCCATTGTCGTCGCGACCGAAGGTGCTCGCGTCGTAGGCCCCGTTCTCGAAAGCCCACTGCTCGCCGACTTTGCCGTTGTGCAGCCAGTTGCAGAAGCGGGCCGCGTAGCGCCAGCCCATGTTGGCCGCGAAGTTCTCGGCCCCCGCGATAGCGCGGTAGCGGCCAAGCCCCGCGTCGTAGACGATCCAGTTGCTCGTAAACTCGCTCCAGTTCGTCGGGCCGTCGTAGTACGGCCGATAGGCGTTGACAAACTCGAGCCACTGCCCGACGGTGACCTCGGTGCGCGACATGCGGTACTTGTAGTTGACGGTGCCGACCCTGAAATCCTCAGGCGCAAACGGCGGATAGAACCGTCGGCCCTCGTCGAAGTTGACGTGCCGATTGCCCGGATCGCCGATGACGACGAAATCGATCCCGTAATCCGGCGTCGGACCGGCTGCTGCGGGTGAGGCCGACAGCGCGAGCACACCGATAGCCGCGACCGATGCCGCAACCGCGACACGCCCGAAGAATCCACTGTTTCGCTCAAACCTAAATCGCATATCCACCTCCCGAATGCCGAACGGGTCGGCTACGAAGGTGAAGGTACATCACGAGAACGGTCTGACCAGCAAAACCGGGGGATTTACGACTTTACCAGCCTTGTATGAGAAAAATGAAAATTAGACTTGATAAATCACAAGACTTGTTGTACAATGTGAAAGTGTTGTTGAAAGAATCGAAAGTGAACCAGCCCCCCAATCCACCACAACTGCCCCTCCTGAACCTCCCGCCCGAGGACCTTGCACTGGTGCAGGAACTGGTCTTGCAGTCCGGGTCGCTCAAGGGGTTGGCGGAGGTCTATAGCGTCAGTTACCCCACGATCCGGGCAAGGCTCGACAAGGTGATTGAGCGTTTGAGGGGGCTCATCGCGGGTCGCAAGCCCGATCCGCTGCGCGAGTATCTGGCGGAACTGATCGACCGAGGCGGAATCTCGGTCGAGTCGGCGCGGCGCGTGCTCGACCTGTCCGAGCGAGCCGGCAGCGCCATGGACAATGGAGGTGTGTCATGATCGAACCGTGGTTGACGCAACAGGAAGCCGGGATGATCGGCGGCATTCTCGGAGCGGTGCTCGGGAGCGGATTCGGCGGCATCGGAGGCGGGCTCGGCGGCCCGCTGGCGCAGCGCGGCAAAGCCAAAGGTTTCGTGCTGGGCATGTTCTACACCGGCATCGGGATAGGAGTCGCCTTGCTCATTTTTGGCATCGTGGCCATCGTCATGGGCCAGCCTATGTATGTCGTGTACCCGTTCATGCTTATTGGTTTCATCCTGACGGTTGTCATGGGATGTCTTCTTCCCGTCGTCAAGCGCGCGTATGCCGCGGCTGCATCGCGAAAACTGGCAGCCAGCGAGTTCCGCGCCGGAGCGTGAAGACCATGATCGAACGGAAAGACCCGTTCACCCGCACGAATGCACGGTTGAGGACGTTTGCTCTAGCGATCAATCGCTTCAACGACGATCGGCACCATCGGGCTTGGTGTCCAGGTTGATGTGGGGCTGTCCCACCAGACCGCGCCATCGAGTGACATGAGCGGGACCGGCTCGGTCGATTCTTCGAGGCGGACCAGCAGGCCCTGCCCGCGCAACGCGTGCAGGACGGACGCTATCGCGGTTGCATCCTGATTGACGCGCACTGCCCACGATGCGTGCAGATGGGGCATGGGGATCTCGACCTGTTGCTGGGTCCGGCTGTTCATCGCAAAGACAGGCCCTGAGGTGCTGGGCCGCGCGAGTGCCTGTTCGATGTCTGTGGACACCCGGCCCGCCAGAGTCCAGGCTTTACTCTCACTTGGCACGTCCTTGTCAAGAGCGTCTGATGCGGCCGAGGCAACGCCGGGCGAGCTGGCCAGGGCTCGAATGACAAGCCTCCCCTGAGCCATCAACCTGACAGCTTCTGCAAGAGAAGGCTCGGGTCGTGTGTTCGATTCGAGCCAATGCTGCTCGACCATCGCGACCAGCTGCATCGCGCCATCCGAGTGCGTGTCGTTGTGCGCGAATGCGGGAATGTCGATCAAGTCGGGCTCGGTCGGAGGCGCGGAAGCGTGCGTGCCATCGGCCAGCGGATAGAGCGAACTTTTCGGAAATGGGCGATTCGTGTATGCAATGGCGATGACACCTGCCAGGATTGCCAGTGCGGCGGCGGCGGCAAGCGCGCGCCCCTGAGCAGGCGTCCACTGCCACGCGCGCGCAGACCGAGGCGGTGCATCCATACGACGAAGTTGCAACGTCTCGCCCACAGACTCATAGCGACGCACCACTTCGGCCCCAACCCAATCAGGGGCCAAGGCAACACTTTGCGAACCTAACTGAACCCGATCGGCCCGCATGGCGTCGATTTCATGCTGAACGGCAGGAAACCGCTGCAGCAAGGCTTCGGCTCGCGCCTGGTCAACCGGGCCGCCCTCGATCATTGCCAACAGCACTTCTTCGTCGGCAGGTGAGAAAATTTCTTGGGGCAAATCGCTCATGAGTTCTCATCGCCTGTAGCTTGGCCGATTTCAAAAGCGTGTCGCAACGCGCGCCGGGCACGAAAGAGGCGGCTCCGGACGGTTCCGAGGGGTATTTCCAGCACTTCCGACAACTGTTCGTACTCCAAGCCGCGAACATCGCGGAGAACGAGAATCGCCCGATGTTCGTCGGGAAGCGAAAGCAGGGCGCGCATCAAGGTCGCGGTCTGCTCGGTTTGTTCGATGCCAACGGCTGACGAAAGTTCCCGTCCAGAGGTGGTGGTGTCGTGCAGTGGTCCGGTCTGTACTGGGGAACGGCGCTCCCGCCTGAGGTGCGAGAGGCAGGTATTGGTCGTGACGCGGTAGATCCATGTGCTGAGTTCACTGAGGCCCGAGAACCCCTCGATGTGGGTGAGAATGCGAAGCAGGGCGTCCTGAGTCAAATCGGCAGCCCGCGCGGGCCCGACCAGATTCATACAGATACCGAACACTCGATGCTGATATCGTTTGACAAGTTCGGCGGCTGCATCGCGCTGGCCGAGTGCGACCGCGCGGGCGAGTGCTTCATCGGACATCCTCGATGGCTCGGACGAGTCCATGCGAATGGATGGTACCTGCCGATCACACGTGCTGCGAACTGAGTAGCATCTGATCATGCCGGCACTGTTGCGATGGATTCTGACACTCGGGCCGACCAATCCGATCACGGTACGACTCGTGCAGAACGGATCGCGGCGCAAGAAGCACATGTATGTGCGAGCGGCGTATCTGGCGGTGCTGATTCTTGTGTTGTTGTGGCTGCTCCTGCTCCAGACCAGTTCGGGCACGCTCAACTACCGGGAACTGGCGCGTGCGGGGGCCAGCAGTTTTACATGGATCGCGTACCTTCAGATCGGGCTGATCTGCGTGATTGCGCCGGTGTTCATGGCGGGCGCGATCGCACAGGAATCGGACTCGCGTACGTGGGACATCATGCTCACCACGCCGTTGAGTCAGTTGCAGGTTGTGCTGGGTAACTTGTTCGGTCGCTTGTTCTTTGTGCTCGCGCTTCTGATGGCGTCGCTGCCGTTGTTCGCGATGACGCAGTACTTTGGGGGGGTGCCGGGGCGATCGATTTTCATCAGTTATCTGATCGCGGGCTGTGCGTCGCTGCTGGTGGGGACGTCGGCGATCGGTCTTTCGGTCAGTCGACTGGTAGGCAAGCGTGCGGTTTTCACGTTTTATATCGCGGTCGTGAGTTATATCGCGACAACGGCGGCCATCGACCTTTGGCTGCGTGGTGCGGGTCTTGGTGCGGGGGCAAGTGGTCGCGGCGTGACCTGGATGACTGCGTTCAATCCGTTTCTGGCGTTGCACGCGGTGCTCAATCCATCGAGTTACCCGAGTGCCGAGGCCGGTTCGCTCACGGGGTTGACCGCTTTTGTGCTGGAAAGACCTGTTGTGGCGTGGTGTACTTTCAGTGGCGGGCTGAGTGTGTTGCTGATTGCTGCGAGCACCGTCACAGTGCGGCTGGGCGGACTGGGGCAGTTGACCTCGTCGCGTGCGGGGATTCCGTGGTATCGCAAGGTGATGGGGCTGGGGGGCAAACACGCTGAGCATCGTCCGCCGCGCACGGTGTGGCACAATCCGATCGCGTGGCGCGAGGCGCTGGCTCGCAATGCGACCTTCGGTCGCATTCTGGCGCGATGGTCGTTTCTGGCTCTGGGCGGCGTGTTCGGCATGCTGTTGATTGTGCTGTTTCACACCGGATCATTGACGCAAACGACCTTTCAATTGGCGCTGATCTCGACGATCTGGGGCGAGGTCGCGGTGGTCACGCTGGTGGGCATCAACATGGCAGCAACGGCCATCACACGCGAGCGCGAGGATGGCACACTTGATCTTCTGCTCACGACGCCCATCACGCCTCGCGACTACCTGCGCGGCAAACTACGAGGCCTGATTGCCTATCTGCTGCCCATGCTTCTGGTTCCGATCGGAACGCTGCTGCTCGCGGGGCTGTATGTGCTGTTCGACGGGTTTGGACGCAGCGGAGGCGTGGATATCCCGATCGTTGGTCGGCCGGGCGCGGGGCTCACTGCGCCGGTGCTGTTGCCCGAGGCCGGTCTTATCGCTGCCCCGATCATGCTCACATTTACCGCGTTCTGTGTGATGGTTGGGCTTCAATGGTCGCTGCGCAGCAAGGGGACCATATCGAGCGTCATCGCAACCGTGGGCATCGTTGGCGTGGTGGGCGGCACCCTTGGGCTGTGTGGGTGGCAATCCGGGACATCGATCATCTTCGTCGGGCCCGCACTGGCCGCGATCACACCACTGACGCTGGTCTACGCGCTGCTCAATCCGGCGGAGGCGCTTGCAGAAACTGTAACTTCGAGTGGCGGGCTGACCAACGCTCGCATCGGGTTGTTCATTGGATCGATTGCGGGTTCGGGGATCTATGTGGCAATCGTGGCTGGCATCATGGCCAACATGGTGCGCAACTTTGACTTCACAGTGCGCAAACTTTCGGGAACGAAGTGATTGAATTACGACGTTGGCGGTTCCGGCGTTTTGTCGGCGATGATCTGTTGATGCGAATCGCCTTCGACTTCGACGCCATCGATGTGGAGGAAGGGTGTGTCGACACAGGTCGAACAGCAACTCAGGCACCCGCAGGCGCGGATGTCGAGATCGGGTCTCGAGGCTGCGAGGGTGTAGAACCAGTCCAAGGTTGCTCGATCCACATTTCGCAGACAAAAGACTACCGTTGTGACGCGGTCGTCAGGCACGATGCATTATCTTTGCAACTTGTGAGGAATGGTGCAAGTGTTGAGTGTCAAGGACTTTCCGATTCGTGAAAAACCGGAATTGCGGATACGGATGGGGCATTCGAGAAGAATGGGCGGATTCAAGCGGGTCGACGAACTCAAAGTGTGTGATGGTCTCAGGTTGGGGCGCGAGTGAGCTTGCGGGCTAGACTCTGAGCGATGCCGAGGCCGGAGCGCCCCGCCCTCGACCCGCGTCAAAATTGGACTCAAAATTCCTGGAAGATGGCGAGACCTCATTGTGGAATGTTTGCCATCTTCTGATGACCATTGGCGCGATAACGAGTGCAAGGGGGTTGCCGTGACTGCACGAGTCGGGTTGATCATGGGGTCGCGATCGGATTGGCAGACGATGTCCGAAGCCGCGGCGATGCTTGATCGTCTCGGAGTGCCTTATGAGGCTCGCGTTGTCAGTGCTCACCGCACGCCGGATGCGATGTTTGAGTATGCCGCGTCGGCTGAAGCGCGCGGTTTGATGGTCATCATCGCTGGCGCGGGCGGGGCGGCGCACTTGCCGGGCATGGTTGCAGCGAAGACGACGCTGCCAGTGCTCGGGGTACCGGTCGAGAGTGCGGTACTCAAGGGCCTGGATTCGTTGTTATCGATTGTGCAGATGCCTGCGGGGGTGCCGGTCGGGACGCTGGCGATCGGAAAGGCCGGGGCTGCGAACGCGGGGATTCTGGCAGCGAAGATCGTGGCTCTGTCGCAGCCTGAAGTTCGAGCGCGGATCGAGGCGTTTCGCGCCGAGCAGACGCAACGCGTGCTCGACGCAAGCAACCCACAGGAGCAGCCATGAGTCAGATGGTGCTCGGGGTACTCGGTGGCGGGCAGTTAGGGCGCATGCTGGCACTTGCAGCGGCAAGGCTGGGCGTGCGCACGCGGCTGTTCGACCCTGACCCCGAAGCATGCGGCGGGCAGGTGGCTGAGCTTGTCACAGGCTCATTCGACGACACGGAGGCGCTTGCTCGCTTCTGTGATGGACTTACGGCTGCGACGATCGAGTTTGAGAATGTGCCCATCGCCGCGATGCAGTTTGTGAGCAGATCGGTGCCGATGAATCCGAACCCCGGAGCCGTCGTCGCGTGTCAGGACCGGGCGATGGAACGTGATGTGCTTTGTGCTGCGGGATTTGAGGTGCCCGAATCGCGACTGATCGCCTCACGTGCCGAACTGGAAGGGGCTTGTGCGGAATTGGGCTTGCCGAGCGTTCTCAAGGCCCGGCGTCTGGGGTACGACGGAAAAGGGCAGTTCTGGATCCGTCATGCTCGCGACATCGAGGGTGCGTGGGAAGCGCTCGGTGCGGTGCCGGTGATCCTGGATCGAGGCGTGAGTTTCAATCGCGAGATTTCGCTTCTTGCTGTAAGGGACGGAAGCGGGCGTGCAGTGCACTATCCCCCGACGGAAAATGTGCATCAGAACGGAATTCTGCTGACGAGTTGCGTGCCAGCGATCGGTATCAACAGCCGGGAGCTCGATCGTGCACAGTCTGCGTTGTGCGCGATGCTCGATCGGAGCAACTACATTGGAGTGCTGGCGGTAGAACTGTTTGAGGTGAATGGCAAACTGATCGCGAACGAGATGGCCCCGCGCGTGCACAACTCGGGACACTGGACAATGAACAGCCTGGGCGCATGTCAGTTTGAGAATCATGTACGGGCGGTGCTCGGGCTGCCTGTCGGCGAGCCATTGCCTCTGACTGGATCGATGTCTGCGGCGTGCATGGTCAATCTCATTGGCTCGGTGCCGCCGCTTGAGCAGCTGCTCGGTGCTCAGGGGTGGCACACACATTTGTATGGCAAGTCGCCCCGGGCGGGTCGGAAGCTCGGTCATGTCAACTGGTGCGGGCCGCGAGAACAGATGGAGTCTGCGAGAGGAGAACTGCTCAAACTCGTGAAATCGCACCGGGGTCTGGATGGATGCCATGTCTGACCACTCAAAAACCCAGGCACAGGAAACGACCGCGACACAACCGACCTCTGAACCGTCGGTGCCGCTGGTTGCGCCGATGCCGCAGCGCATCGGCCGCTATGCGCTTGAAGAGCGGATTGCTGCGGGCGGAATGGGTGTGGTCTATCGCGCGAGGCATATTGAGACAACGGGCGTTGTCGCGTTGAAACTGCTCAGGCACGATCTCGCAAGCGAGAGCGGGCTTGCGCGCTTTCGGCGTGAATCGCAGTTGCTCAGCCAGTTGCGTCACCCGACCATTGCGACGGTCTATGACGCGGGGACTGAATCTATCGGCGGCACCGATGTGCCGTACATCGCGATGGAGTACGTGCCCGAAGCCGAGACGATCACGAGTTACGCTCGCAAGAACAATCTGAGCACGCGCGAGCGAATCGAACTGTTTGCGAAGGTCTGCCGTGGCGTGCACCATGCGCACGAACACAGGATCATCCATCGCGATCTCAAGCCGAGCAACATTCTCATCGACCCGGAGGGCAACCCGAAGATTATTGATTTCGGCGTTGCCAAGACATTCAACCCGGAATCGACGATTGAAGCGGGGCACACGCTAAGCGGGCAGGTGATCGGAACGATCAAGTACATGTCGCCCGAACAGTCGCGCGACTCGGCGTCGATCGATCATCGCTCAGACATCTATTCGCTCGGGGTCGTGCTGTATGAGCTGGTGTGCGGGCGCATGCCGTATCGCATCGATGGCGTGACACCGATCGAGGCGTTGCAGATCATTCAGGATCGAGATCCGGCTCAGCCTTCAACCCACACCGGGTCACTCTCTCGGGATCTTGAGACAATCATTCTGCGGATGCTGTCGAAGGAACGGTCCAGACGATTCCCGACAGCGCTCAAAGTCGCGGAGGATCTGGAGAATTACCTGGCGGGGCGCCCGATCTGGGCGCGCGGCGACAGCGTGCTGTACGTCTGGAAGAAAGAGCTCGCGCTGGCTCGCGAGCGTGGCCCGTGGCTGACTGCGGTAGGAATCTGGGTGCTGGCGATTATCATCGCCATGATTTTTGGCCCGTCGATCTGGTATCACAAGTCGGGGCTTGCTGGTCGGTACACGGGATTCATCACGCGCGTCGCCGGGGAAGACTCGCATGTGCCGCGTCATGTCGCCGTCATCGGGCTGCGTGATATCGAGGCGCTGGCGCGCGAAGCACCGGCGCTGGGTCTGGCACCGATCAATCCCGCAGCAATCCAGAGCGTCAGACCTGCGCACGCCGCTCTGCTTGATCGTCTGGCGGAGTGCTCGGTGCGCAGTGTTGCGATAGATTTTGTCTTTCTCAATTGCGCCCCGGAATACGACGCCCCACTGCTCAGCTCGATCGAGCGACTCTCGGCCCAAGGGATCAGCACGGTGGTCGGGAAGCGCAGTTTCCATCCTGGAACGGCGGAGAATCCGGGATTTTGCGCGGAGTATGCCCGTGTGGCGCGAGCAGGCGCGATCGTTGTTTCGCCGGGAAGGCAGTCGTCCGGGTTTGCGGTTCGGCTGGGGGTCTATTCGCAGGAGACGAAGGACACGTACATCAGTTTCGGCGTCGCGGCGTTTGCAGCCACGCGGCACCCGGGACTCGACTACGAGGCAACGCTCGATGACGGGTTTGTGAGGCTGAACTATCGCGAAGACGCGGGAGGCGTCGGACGCCGACAACTCGCAGGCGGTTTTGACCTCCTGCCCGCAACCGAGATTGGTCCGATCCCGATCTTTGACCCGATCTTCGGCATCAAGGCGGGTGACCCGGTTGCATCATCGGCCTTCAGCATGCCCGCGGCAGCATTCGATGAGTCCGAGCCCTTTACGACTGATATGGTGGACGCCTTGCGCATGCCGATCGAGGATCTTCGCCGGCGCGTTCGCGATAAGGCGGTTGTCGTCATTGACCTGCGGCCGGGGATGGACGAAGACGTGGACCCGGCCGGGCGCACGTTTCACAAGGGGTACCTGTGGGCGTGCTGGCTGGATCAAGCGCTGGGCGGCACAACCGTGCGCGGTCCGGGCGAGCGCTGGGCCATGCAGCAAGTCCTGATCGGCGCAGCGCTTGGCGCGATTGTGCTCCCGATCCCGTTCTTCCGCAAACGCGTTATCTCGGTTGGTTTTCTGTGCTTCTTGACAGCCGCAACCATACTTTTGAGTGTTGTGTTGCTACGGATGGAGTCCATGCTGTTCGTGCCGCTGCTGGGGTTGTTTGCAATGTGGATTGCAGGACTGTTTGCAGTTTTGATCCCCCCGAGACTCGAAACCTGACTCGACCGACCTAACAATCGTCTTCATTCTTGTGCTACTGCCGGGTATTGGGAGACTCTTCATGTTGCTCTGGCTTCTGATCGCTGGTGTGCTCGCCGGTCCCGCTTCGACAGACATCTCCGAAACGGTTCAAGCCGACGCTGCAATTGCGACCGTCTGCACAGTCGCCACACAAGCGCCGATCGCGTGGACGCCTGCTATCGGCAACAAACCCCTTCCTTCGACTTCAACAAGCAGCGACTTTCGCCAGCGTGTGAACTACACCACCGCGACTTCCAAGGCTCGCGACTTCGAAATTCTCTATGGCTCGGCAGGTCAGGCGAGCCAGGTCGAACTGACCACACGCAACACTGTCGACAGCACTCCGAGCATTCAGTATCCGGATGCCCCCGGGCTGAGCGTCAACAGCGGATGGGCATTTGTCACGTTTCACTGGCCTCTGATCTGGATGGAGTCCGTGCAGGCGGGGTCGATCGGCACAACCTCTGTCATGCAGACCACTCAGAACCGCGTCGACCTCTACCTCATTACAAACTCCAAGGACCGCGCGAATCCTGACCCGATTACCAGGCCCGGCTCATGCCCCGAGGCAGCGCGCTTGCTCATTCGTGTTGTTGGTATAGAAGGAAGTGTGTGCCTGCAGGTGCCAAAGGATGCCAAGGCCGTACTGCGCTCCTATACCCTCGAGCGGGACGAGCACGGTCATGTGACGCAAACCACGCCGGTGTCGTTTACGGTTGACGGCAAGTCCACTCAGGAACTGCCCCTGACCATCGTCCGCAAGGACGGATCCATCATCGTCGGAACCAATCACAGCGAACAAGAGCGTTTCCTAGGTAAAGTGCTCAACTGTGCATACCTGCAAGGCTTGTATGATGTTCCCTGATGCGAGCGCGTGAATATCGGCGTATGCCGTATCGGGCACAACTAGCGTGGAGTATCCATGTCAGACCACACTCAACGAAGGACCATCAGCACTCATCGCACAACCGCTGTTGTGGTTGCATGCACCGCGGTCACGCTTCCGGGATGCAGTGCTACGCCGCTGAATCTGACCAGTGCTGGTGACCTGACACAACCACAGGTTGTGACGTTCAACAAGTTTGCGTCTTCGCCCGACAAGTCACTGACATATCAATCCAGTCAATCGGGGCTTTCCTACTCACACGTCAACGTGGTGTACCAGCTTACGGCTGGGAGTGGCGCTCCAACACAGGATTTTCACATGCTTGTCGGGCTTGAAGATGCCGGCTCGACAACCATCAAGCTCGTCAAGCACAGTTTCGTACCTGTGCCGCAGCCTATCGAAACCGGTGGCTCTCCTGCGCCTCTTCCTCCTTCAGGTGGCGCCGAGCCGGCCAGCGATCCGGATCTCAATGGCCCGGCGTTGACTGTCAACTCCGGATGGGCATTCATCACCTTTCGCTGGCCTCTGATCTGGGTGCGCAACATCGAAGCCGGCTCAATCGGAACGACGGCCATCACGCGCTGGGATGGCGACATCATGTACCTCTACCTCGTGCGCAACGGCATCGCGGAATACGACCCGACCAACACGACGCCCACGCTCGTGACCGATGTGGACTCGGGTCTCGAGATCAATGCAAAGCCGCCCTTCGCGACCCCCAAGCGCGAATACGCTACTTTCAAAGATCGCCCCGAGGTGCACATTGTCAGGCGGAGTTTTTCGCGCGTGACACAAGGTGCCAGCAGCGGGAATCTGCAAACTCAGAGCACGACAGTCGGCGGCGTCTGGACGGCACTGGAAAAAACTTTCATGGTCAGTACCACAACGGCTGGCGACATCGTTGTGACGGGAGCGGGCGTAGCGGGCGAGGCCGAGTTTCTTGAGCAGGTGCTCAGCGCGGCCCGCGTGCGGTCGCTCTATCAGCTGCCGCTCGATTGATCCTGCGAGGCCTCACACCATCAGATCGATCGACCCCAGCACGCCAAGTACGCAACTGACAATACCGTTGATCGTGAAGAATGCCATTTCCAGACCCGCCTTCCCGCGTCGATGCAGCACCACATGCTCGGCGATGAGCAGCACTCCAATCAACGCTACTGCGGCTGCAGTGAGCAACTCCAATCTGTCGTCGGCCTGCCACGCCATGACGAGACATGCGAAGGCGAGTGCGTGCAGCCCGCGACTGATCCATGCTGCTCCGCTGACGCCAAACCGCGCTGGCACGCTGTGCAGTTTCGCGCTGCGATCGAAGTCAAGATCCTGGAGTGCGTAGATGACATCGAATCCGGCGACCCAGAACGCCACCATGCCCGCGAACCACCAGACCGCAGCTATTTCCACGAGCGATTCTGGCCTGACCGCAAGAGCCGCTGCAATCGGCGAGGCTGCCAGCGCCCCCCCGAGGAAGAGATGACAGAGAATCGTGAATCTCTTGGTGAATGAGTAGAGGGCAACCCAGCCCAGCACGGGCATGGCGAGCATCGCGGGCCACCAGTTTGAGAACAGCACGCCAAACCCCGCTGCACCTGCAACGAACAGCGCCCCGCAGATCAGGAGCGCGACGACGCCATCGCGCTTCGAGAGCACCCCGACCGCGAACGCACGACGGGCTGTACGCGGATTGGCTGCATCCCATCGAATGTCCGCAACGCGATTGACGACCATCGCGAAGGTTCTGGCAGCAATCATGCACCAGACCACCAGCACCAGTTGCATGGCAAACTTGCTGGTTGGATCTTCGGCATCGCGCGCCAGAAACGCCGACAACACCGCAAAGGGGAGTGCAAAAACCGAATGCGCCAGTTTGATGTCGCGCAGGACCATCATGACGCGCGAGGACGGCGCTCGTGTTGCAACCTCATTCATCGGCCAAAGATTACGCACTCGGCGCGCAACGCGCCGGACACTGGCTCAGGGGCAGCCGAGCGAGAACAGGTTGAGGTAGGCCAGCAGGTCGAAGAAGTTGACGATCTCGTCTCCAGTAAAGTCGGCTACCGGATCCTGTGTGTGGTACGCGTTGAGGAATGCCTGCACGTCGTGGATGGTCAGAGTGCCGTCGCCAGTGAGGTCGGGCCGGCATTCGCTGGCCCATTGCGTCCCGTATGCCTTGACGCGCGCATCGATCCATGTCGATTGGATGTTCTCTCGCTGGTCGGAGATGCGAATGGTCCATGTTCCCGCAGACGATTCATCCCACGACCGTAGCGTTGTGAACACGTGATCGACCAGGTCGCTCGTCGGATCGTTGCGCGAGGTCGCAAAGACGCTCAGCGTGCCCGACGGGCTGAGCAGTTCGATGTGCAGATCGCCGATGCGTGTCGAATCGATGTTCAGAATCAGTTCGACCGATTCGATGCGAATGAGCCGATCGAGAACGACATCGATGGAAAGCCCCGTGAAATTCAGGTCGGGGATCGCCTGATTGACTGTCGCGATCCCGCTGTCCGAAACGACTTCGGGGCCGACGCTCTGCCATTGCTCGGCTGCCAGGACTGCTGCGTGAGCATCGATTGCGCCGTAGCCGTAGTTTTCGCTGACCCATCGCCCCGCGCCATTGCGGATCCAGGTTTCATCCGGCTCGTCGATGCGCCGTGCGGTGTTGATGATGATGTGCTGCACATCACGCCACGAAAGCATGGGATTGGCTTCGAGCATCAGGGCGATCGCGCCCG
The DNA here is from genome assembly GCA_019636795.1 of Phycisphaeraceae bacterium. Taxonomy (NCBI): domain Bacteria; kingdom Pseudomonadati; phylum Planctomycetota; class Phycisphaerae; order Phycisphaerales; family Phycisphaeraceae; species Phycisphaeraceae bacterium. The sequence goes on along the minus strand of JAHBWW010000001.1, from coordinate 357,736 downwards.
CTGCGAGCGGTGCCGAGGCGCTCGTGCCGCCAAACGTCGTCGTATAGCCGAACGAACTTGTCGTCGAGAACACATTGCGCACATTGCCGCTTGAATGCGCAACGGCGAGCATCGATGAGCCGAGTTCGTTATAGTTGGCTCGCAGATTCTGATCGCCAATGGCCCCGATGGCCAGCGTAAACCTGCTCGACGCATAGGGGTCGTAATCCACGCGATCGCTCAGGCCGCCATTGCCCGCAGCCCAGACCATGACTTCGCCGAGTCCGCCGCGCCCGGTTCTGGCGGCTTCTTGCAGCGCTGCGGCCTCGATCGCAGCGATCTTGTGGATGCGCCCGTTGTCGAGCGGGCCCCACGAGTTGTTCTTGATGTCGTTGAGGTCGTTTCGGAACAGAAACGCGTCGGCGTTCTGCGACGCCAAGCCATAGATCAAACGGGACAATCCCGCGTTGTACGCGATGCCGACGCCCCCGATTCCGTTGTCATCGGCTGCGATGATTCCCGCAACACTCGTGGCATGCGCCGTCACGACACTCGGTGGCATCGATGCCGCAGCGACAAAATTTGCTGCCAGATCGGTGTGATCCGTCTGCCAACTGAGTTCGATCACTCCCACCACAACCCCGGCTCCGGTGTATCCCGCATCCCAAGCCCCCACCGCACGGACATCGGCCAGCGGATTGGCAAGGTTGCGTAAGTTCCACTGCCCGGGAAAGAACGGGTCCGTCGGCAGGCGCTCTGCTCGAGGCTGCTCAACGTCTAACTCGACCGACCCAAGACGTGGATGATTCATCAGCCGGCCTGCGAGCGCGACCGCCTCCGCGACTGTCCGAGTTTCGACATACACAAAACCTGGTGTTGGCGCAGGTACAACCTTCGCGCCGCGCCCGGCTGCACGAGCAACTTCGGCAAGGTCTCCATCAACGATCACCCGGGCTGCGATATCAAAGGATGCCGACGCATCAACCCCTGGCACCCCAGGATTGACGACCATCGCCCTGGAACGCGACATTTGGGGGTTTTCAACCATTACCCGTCCGATGCGGCCCGGGATGGGCACCGTCGAGAATATCTCGGCCTGTGCCACCTGGGTCGAAGGTTGCTCGCGCGTCGGTCCGCTCGACACCGCTGCCGCCAGGCCGCAGAGAACCAAAAATCCGGTCAGACGTCCGATACGGCGGGAACGGATGGAGCGAAATCCCGTAAACAGGGTGGTGTACATGGTCATGCCCGCTTTTCAATCGGCAGACGAGGTGTTCCGCTCCACAAGGCGACACGGCCACTCGGGCAATCCCCTCCGAAATGCCCGAGCGACCGGTTTGTGTCGCCTCGCTCACTCATCGTGGTCGATACAGAAGCTACACCCTGCCGAGGCAAGGTCACGAACAATCAAATTCCTGACAACCCGGCAAGGATCGAAACGATCCGTGAAGTATGCCGACATGGCGTTATCGCCGGACAACACGCGATACGCATCTGAGGTAAATCGGTTCCCGGTCCTTGTTATTTCGTTCGGCGGAATCTGATTTGCTGGCGAAGATTCGAGAATGTGGAGGGAGCCGTCGGTCATTTCGCTATCATGTCGCCGTGAGCGAACCTCCCCATAGCCCGACGGGTGATCTTGCCCGGCTCCGATCGCTGTTCAAGTCGGGCCATCCTGCGATCTCGATCATCACATCGGAAGAGTGCGACGCCCGCGAACTCGTGCTCGAGCACGCTCGCGCCACGGGGGAGTACGTCTGGGAATGGACACTTCTCAAGGGCGTCCACAATCCGCTCGCGCCCGACGAACAGCCGATCCCCGAGACGACCAATCCGAGCGCCGCGATGTTCTGGCTGAGCAAGCGGGACCTGCCGTGCATTGTCGTGCTTTTCGATATGGCTGGGCATCTGTCGGACCCGCACGCGCTGCGTGCGCTGCGCGATCTGATCGCGGCTGCGGGCCGAACGAATGCGCACATCGTCTTGATCGATCATCACGACGGATTCCCTGATGTGATCAACGCTCATGTCACCCCGTTCGAGTTGCGTCTGCCCTCGGCTGAAGACATCGAAGCGACAATCCGACAAACGCTCAAGACGCTCCATCGGCGCAACCCGATCAAGATCGAACTGACAACACGTCAGTACCAGACCATCGTGAAGAATCTGTGCGGCTTGACGCGTAGGCATGTTGAGCAGATCGTGCGCGATGTCGTGAGTGAGGATCGGCGCTTCGACGCTGCGGATCTGAACCAGATTCTGGCAAGCAAGAGGAGGCTGATGTCGCGTGGGGGGCTGCTCGAGTTTGTCGAATCGCCCGCGTCGCTCGACGAAGTCGGCGGGCTTGATGTGCTCAAACAATGGCTGCGCGAGCGTGAAAACTCGTTCTCGGAGGATGCAGCGGAGTTTGGACTGACTCCGCCGCGCGGCGTGCTGATGCTCGGGGTGCAGGGCGCGGGCAAGAGTCTGTGCGCCAAGGCGATCGCGACGGCATGGCACAGGCCGCTCCTGCGCATGGACCCCGGCTCGCTTTATGACCGCTATGTTGGTGAATCGGAGCGCAGGCTTCGGGCGGCACTTCAGCAGGCCGAGGCTGTGGCGCCAGTCGTGCTCTGGATCGATGAGATCGAGAAAGCGTTTGCATCGGCAGCAGCCCATTCGACCGATGGCGGGCTGAGCCAGCGCATGTTTGGCACGCTGCTGACATGGATGCAGGATCACATCGCACCGGTGTTCGTGGTCGCAACTGCAAACAACATCGATGCGCTCCCGCCAGAACTGTTGCGCAAAGGAAGATTTGACGAAATCTTTTTTGTGGACCTGCCAATGCATGCGGCACGCGAGCGCATTTTCGCGGTGCACCTCAATCGCCGCGGACGCAAGGCTGAGCAGTACGATCTCGATTTTCTGGCTCGCGCGACCGAGGGCTACAGCGGCGCAGAAATCGAACAAGCAGTCATCAGCGCGATGCACAGTTCATTTGCAAACAAGGTCGAACTGACGACAGAACTGCTTGCCGCATCGGCTGCCAAAAGTCCGCCTCTGTCCGTAACCATGGCAGAGAAAGTAACCAAGCTCCGAGCGTGGGCCCGCGACCGGTGCGTACACGCGGGATAACTGCCGCCAGTTGAGGCCGCGGGCTGTCTGGCGGGCTCACTGCGAGAGAATATCGAGAAAAATCTGCACGTCGGCGATATCGAACTTGCCGTCGCTGTTGAGGTCGGCGATTGGAAGGTGCGCGCTGAATGCTTGCAGGAAGGCCTGCACATCAAAGAACGAGACGACGCCATCGCCGTCGAAGTCGCCAATAGCGTCCACCGTCCGCAGCGTGGGGCTGGGCATAAGCACGACTGGCCGAACGCCGTCGTCGGCCGTAATGCGAAATCGATCGCGTCCCGCTGTATCGCCCGCAGCAAGGGTGACGCAGTATACGCCATCGCCGACGGCCACGACTGCGCCGATCTCGCTGACCCCCGCAGAGTCCGGCTCGTGTGCAACGGTGATCGATACACCATTGTTCGTCACGCGGGCTCCGGTCCAATCAAGGAGCGTGATCGTCATCGTGACGGTTCGCGTACTGCCGATGGGCACAGCGAGGACATTGAGCACCGCGTGGGACTCGATTGCGTCAGGTCGGCCGATCAGGTCTGCTCGCCACAGGTCGAAGCGGTCCTGCAGTTGATCGACCGGATCGGGATCGGTGCGCCGTGCGTTGGGGACGTTAAAGTGCATGAAGTAGTTGCCGCCCGCAGCACCGAGGTCCTCTGCGAAGCGCCCATCGAAGTTGTCGGCGATGACTACAGCACGCGAGTTGAACCCGCCGGAAACAACTTCGGGCAGACCGTCACCATTCATATCGACAGCGACAGCATGGCGTGTGGACCGCGTGACGTATCTGGGATCTTCGAGTGTGTATGTCGTGTTGTCGTGGTTGCGAATGATGAAGAGCGTAGCAAATCCGTGCGAGATGACAGCCGGATCTACAAAACCATCGCCATCGAAATCAGCCATCATCGCCGCACGCCCAGGCACTTCAAGGGCAAAATCCTGCCGCGTGAACCCACCTTGCCCGTCATCGATCAGCAAGGCTGCCGACCTGTTGGTGTCGGCGACTACAAGCAGGTCCGTCCGACCATCCGCATTGACATCTCCAGCTGAAATCGCGATCAAGTTCCACCCGATCGAGAGCGTCTGTTCGATAGTGAGGGTGCCCTTGTCGCGGCGCACCTGATGCACCTGCCCCGCAGAAGTCGCAACAAATGCCCTTGCGTCATCGCCGGGGTCAGGCGCTACGCGCACGGCACCCGGTCCTACGGCAAGCGAAGCGTCGAGCGACCACCCGTGAGCCGGATCAAGTACGCCGAGCGTGGTGTTGGTCAGCATGAGCACGCCTCCCAACCCAACCTTGATATCGACACCAGTCCCGGTGATTCCGGTTGGCGCATCCTGACTGAACGCGAAGCCGCCGCCCGGCAGCCCTACGAACACACGCACGGCACCAAGCAAGCCTGCGCCCGCGAGCAGATCGTCGAGACCATCGCCATCAACATCGTGGAGCGCAAGCCCGATGGGCTGGGCTGGTCCGTTGAGAGTGCCGGCTGGCGCAAGTGTTGTGAAGGGCGAGCCTGCCGCGGTGGTGTTCTGGAAAAGATGAATGACGCCATCGAAGCGGGTCGCGATGACATCGGGCTTGCCGTCGTGGTCGAAGTCTGAGACGGTGATCGCTACGGGCTCGCCGCCGATTCCATAGACGCCATTTGATGCGTTGAAGTCGCCTGCGCGGGCGATGATCATGTAGCCGATGTCGGCACTCTTGAATGGGGCAGGCGGGGGTGAGCCGCACCCGGTGGGGTTGTTGCTGACGCATGAGCAGCGTCCGTCGCCGCCCATTGCGCGTGCGGCCTGCATCGAGGCCATGAGTTTGTCGGGCAGGTCACCGGAAGTGGTGATGATGGCGTGTTCTGCTTCCATGACGACGGGGCTTCCGGTCAGGACATTGCCTTGTACGGCGTAGACATAGTCGCCTATTTTGCCGGTCACGCCGCCGGCCCAGGCTCCCGCGCCGGTGCCACTGAAGGTTGCCACGCCGCCGTTCACATCGATCAGGCCGTACTGCCGGGTCTGGTGTCCGGAGTCGAACGCGTCGAGCAATGGCAGAATGTCGGCAGGCGCGACGCCTTCGAGCAAGCGATCGCGGATGAAGGTGCGGTTCTGGCCGGTTGTGTCGCCAAAGGACTGCGCGGTCGCGCCTCCGACGCCCCCGAGCATGACAGGTGTGAGTTGCAGGAGATCGGTGTTGGTAAGGCATGTGGCGGAGGCAAGACCGATTTCACCGGTTCGGGTGTCGACGATGAGGATGGACCATGTCGCGGAGGCATGGCCCGCCGTGAGCACAATCGACGCTCCGAGACATACTCGCCTGAACATGTACACGCTCCATGATGAGACTTCGTTGCAACAACTGTACCGGATTTGGGGTGCTGCTCAAAGGACTATCATCAGGAATTCGCGGAGACAGTGAGCGATGGTGGTTTTGGGTCGCTCGCCAGCGGCGCAGCGCCAGGGGCCAAAAGTCCGATACACTCTGAGCAATGGGTACTTCTGATCGCCAGTCTGGACTGATGCGCAACCTGGGGAGGTTCTTCGGGCACATCGTGGCTGGAGCCCGTTCGGATCCCAGCCGGCGCGAAGTCTCGCGAGAGGTCGAGGAAAGTCAAATCAAAACATCCGCAGGCCCCGTCACGCTGCGTCGAACCACCATCGAGGAAATCGAGATTCCCAAGGACGCTTACTTCGCAGGAGACCATGAGCCATGACCATTCAGACGTTGCGCTTCGCTGTTTCTCTCGGGCTCTTGTGCATGCTGATACCGATCGGTTGCGGCAGGCGCACCACCACCAATGTCAGCATCATGAACAGTTCAACCACTGAACTGCGTGTCAATGCGTGGCTGGCGTCGGATGTTGATCCGGGCGCGTCCTCGATCGAATGGGCCAAGAGCGAGCGCATCGTTGCAGCTGGTGGTGATACTACATTCGCCTTCAATCGCAAGGAACCCGGCAAGGACGGCGCGGTGGTGATTCGCATTGTGCCCGCGATAGGCGACTCGGACGACCCGTACTGGATTCAACTTGAGCCGCCCGCACCGTTCATCCTGCGTGTGCGGGGCTCGGGCTCAAACCTGATGATGAGCCGCGAGGACATCAACCTCGATGAAGAAGCTCGCGGACAGGGCGGGATTCCGCAGGCACCCGGGGAGCGGCGGTATCGCGGCAGCCTGCCTCCATGGGTCGCTCGATGAGCGTGACGCCGACGAGCAACCCGCACCTTTCGAGCCGGCAGATCCTCGATCGTTACCCGTTTTGCTGGCGGACTGGGATAGAGCGCGTGCGCCAGATCTGGCGCGTAGCGCTACATCCAAAGTTCAGGCCTGAAATTCAGTTTCTTCGTCCGTTTCTTGCGCCCGGGTGTGGGTGTCTGGACATCGGAGCCAATCACGGGCGCTTTGCGATCGAGCTTGCGCACAGGGGCCATCGCGTGCTGGCCTTTGAGCCCTTGAGATTCAACCTCACGATCATCCGACCCGCGACTGCGCTGCATAGGCACGTCCGGGTGATCCCATCGGCTCTTGGCGAGTCTGCGGGAAGTGCGCTGCTGTATGTCCCGATTCGTTCAGACTCGAGGCCTGAGCATGGATCTGGCTTTGTCGCGGCGGATGACATCGAGGCTGCCCATCGCATGCCCGATCGACGTCTAGTGCGAGAGAGCATCGCCATCACGCGCCTTGATGATGTCGATCTTGGGTGGGTCGATCCGATCGGATTGATCAAGATGGATGTGGAAGGACACGAAGCCGCGGTGCTTCGCGGCGGATCGAAGGTTATCGAGCAATTCCGCCCCACGGTTCTGATGGAAAGCCAGCGAGATGGGCGAGGGCTTGACACTTTGAGCGAACTTGCGGCTCGCGGGTACACGATGTACGACCTTGATCGACGAGAGGCGGGATTCTGGTCGCGCGATCCAAAGGCGATTCATGCCGAAATCGCGGCCGGACCCAAGTCGCACGATGTGCTCGCATGGCACACGGGGAATGGAAAAACACCGGACTTCGGAGCCTCATTTGAGACCACGCGCTTCGGACGATGATCGATCCGACAACGCCCGCGCTCGGCCCTACCATCCCCTCCCGGAGAGGCCCGAATATGCCCAAGAAGACCTATCAGAACACCCTCGAATCGCACATCCTCTGCAAGCGCATCCCCACCCCCCCCTTTGGCCAGGTGAAGGATCGGCACATCGTCTCGTATGACGAATACGTCAAGACGGGGGGGTATGTCGGGCTTCGCAAAGCCTTGACCATGAAGCCTGAGGATGTCACCGAAGTGGTCAAGAAATCCATGCTGCGCGGCCGCGGAGGTGCGGGCTTCCCGACCGGGCTCAAATGGACCTTTCTACCAAAGATCGAACCCGGGCAACCCATCGAGAACCGCTACCTGGCGGTCAACGCCGACGAATCCGAGCCGGGCACCTTCAAGGACCGCCTGTTGATGGACTTCGACCCGCACCTGATGCTCGAAGGCATTGCCATCTGCATGTATGCGTGCCGATTGACCAAGGCGTATGTCTTCATCCGCGGCGAATACCACCACCAGACCCACGTCGTCGAGAACGCGCTGCGCGAAGCCTATGAACACGGGATCTTCGGCCCCAAAGGCCTGATCAACTCTGAAGCCAACACTGGTGGCGATCGCTTTCAGGCCGATTGCTATGTCCATCGCGGCGCGGGCGCGTACATCTGCGGCGAAGAAACCGGCCTGCTCGAAGCCATCGAGGGTAATCGAGGATGGCCGCGAATCAAGCCGCCTTTCCCTGCGATCAAGGGTCTGTTTGGCCGCCCGACGATCATCAACAATGTCGAAACTCTCGCGCATCTGCCGAGCATCATCGACCACGGGCCTGAGTGGTTCGCTGAGCAAGGCGTAGAGAGTTCGGTCGGCGGGCCTCCGAGTTTCGGCACAAAACTCATGGGTGTCAGCGGGCACGTCGAACGCCCCGGTGTGTATGAGTTCGAGCTCGGCATCCCGCTGCGCACAATCGTCGAGAAGTACTGCGGTGGGATGCGCGGCGGCAAGAAATTCAAAGCGGCTATTCCTGGCGGCGTTTCGATGGGGATTCTCGGCACCGATCAGTTCGATGCTGAACTCGACTTCGACATCGGGCGCAAGCACAACGTCCTCGGCCTGGGAACCGCCTGCCCCACCGTCTTTGACGAAGACACCGACATGGTCGCGGTCGCGCGCAACATCTCACGCTTTTTCAAGCACGAGTCATGTGGGCAATGCACGCCATGTCGCGAAGGCTCGGGGTGGCTGTATCAGTTGCTCAGCCGCATCGAAACCGGTGACGCCAAGACCAGGGACCTCGACCTCGCACTCGAAATCGCGACCAGCATGGGCTCGATGCCCGGCACAACCATCTGCGGCCTGGCGGACGGCAACAACTGGGCAGTCCGAACCATCATGAACAAGTTCCACGATGAGTTCACCGCCCGGGTGCAGCCGACGTATGTGCCTGTGAAGATGACGGTTGGGGCGAGTTCCGGGGGGTAACTCCCGAGCCAACTTGGCTCACGTTCAGGCCCTTTACGGCTGAATCTCTCGCCAAGAGAAGTGCCCCCTTGTTTGGGGCATTTTCAGAATTATCTCTCCATTTTGCTATAAACAGACTTTGTTATCTGTTATTTTGGACAGTAGATCTGCAAAGAGAGGAGGCTTTCATGTCAAAGCTGTCATGTATTGTGATCATGGTAGTGGCAATGGCCGCCTATGCGGACACGATCACTGTCCCGCAGAATCAACCGACGATTCAGGCTGCTATCAACGCTGCGAGCGACGGTGACATCATCGAACTCAACAGCAATGTGTTTCGAGGCGATGGTAATCGCGATCTGAACTTTCAGAACAAGTCGCTGACCATCAGGCCGTCACCGGGGCGAACCGGTGTGCGCATCGACCCTCAAGGCGCCTCAGCCTTTGCTCGTCGAGCGGGCTCGTTCGTCGGGCACACCAAGCCGATCACGTTTGTCGATTTAGTTTTTGAGAAGGGTTTTGCGGGCATGAACACCAGTGTCGTACCCGCGGGAGAAGGTGGTGCCTTCCTGATCCAGAACAGCACGGGGATTGTTTTTCGAGACTGTGTCTTTCGCGAGAACACGACACGACGCGAGAATGGCGGAGCAGTCAACTGCCTGAACTCCCAGGTCCTTTTCGAGAACTGTCAGTTCTACGACAACGCTCTCGTTTCTTTCGACCTGGGATACGGAGTTCATCTCTACGCGCGAGGAGGAGCGATCCAACTCATCGATTCGGTCTTTTATCGCGGAGGGCACTCGTCTTCCACATCCGTGACTTCGACGATTCGAGGCAAGGGTGCTGCATTTGTCGGCGGGACACATCTTGTTGATAGATGCATTTTTCGCGACATGAGTGGTTTAGCCCAAGGTGCGGGCATGTACACCAACGCCAATACCACCGTGCAGAATACGTTGTTTCAAAATAACCGTGCGTTTCTTGATTTTGATGATCTGAGCGGTGGCGGTGGTGGTGCAGTGAACGCGGGCGGAGGGCATGCAAGCTTCACGAACTGCCTGTTCCTCAACAACAGTAGTTCCGGCGGCGAAGAAGATGAAAAGAATGAAGACTTTTTTGGCGTTGGTGGCGCAATGAGTGTCAGGTCGGGTGCCACTGTCGATGTGATCAATTCCACCTTCACCGGAAATACTGTTCGGTATGAAAATGGCCTCCCAAGCGATTGGGGAATATTTTTTGTGCGAGGGGCGGGAACGACGCTCAACATTCGCAACAGCATCATCCACAACAACACGGGCCAGATTGTGCGCATCCATATGGACGGCGAGGTCAATGTGTCGTACACGATCATCGAGGGCGGTGCACCGGGTGCTGGCAATCTGGATGCCGATCCCCTGCTTGATGCAGCCTATGCACCAATGACTGGCTCTCCGGCGATCGACGCTGGCAACAACTTGGTCTTTCCGTTGGGCATCACGATTGACCTCGCTGGTCAACCCAGGTTTGTCGATGACCCCGCAACTCCTGATACAGGGATCGGAGAACCCCCGATCATCGACATGGGAGCCTTTGAGTACCATCCGGCACCGTGGGAATGCCCGCCGGACCTGAACGACGATGGAGTGCTCGACGTGTTCGATGTGGAGGTGATGCTCGGGCTGTACTCGGCCCATGATCTTGGAGCCGACTTCAATGGTGATGGGATTCTGGACTTTTTCGACATTCTGCGGTATCTGCAGATGTTCAGCGATGGGTGCCCGTAGTCCGATTCCGGGCGGAATTGCCCGACAGCGACACTCCCCGTGCGAGAATTGACCTCCCTAGCCCTTGAGGCCGATGTTCCTCCAGATTGCCCTTGGCTCTTGGCCCGGGACTCGATAGAGTACACACAGGCGGAATCAATCCGTTTGTTTGGGAGTAGTACGGAAAGCCATGGACGAATCTTCTGACGAGCCTCCTCAGCGAATGTGCCGATCCGGGGTCATTGAGTTTTTGGACCCGGATCGGTTGCTCGATGACCAGGCCTCACACTGGATCAGGCAGTCGGCCTCGCTGGCCGAGAAGGCCATGTCGCTGTATGGCGAGGTTCGCGTGCGCCTGCTCGATGACGCCGCGATGGCCCAGGCCCATCTGCGCTATCTGGATGAACCCGGGCCGACCGATGTGCTGACCTTTGACATGACCGAACCTGGCATGGGTCTGGATGTCGACATTCTTGTGTGTGTCGATGAAGCCAGGCGACAGGCTGCGGTGCTTGGGCACGAGACTGCGCAGGAGATCCTGCTGTATGTGATTCATGGCGTGTTGCATTGTCTTGGGTATGACGATCATGACGAAGCGTCGGCCCGAGCGATGCACGCAGAGGAAGACCGAGTGCTGGAAGCGATCGGCGTAGGCGCGGTGTATGCGCCCGGGTCGACGACTGCGGACTCGATCGAAAGGGACTCGATTTGAGCGGTCAAGTTGCCCTGTGGATCGCGCTGGCCTCACTGGCGCTGTCCGGGCTGTTCTCGTCGCTGGTGTACGCACTCTCGCGGGCGAGTCGGTCAGGTGTCGAGCAGTCAGCGGCGCGCCTGGGAAAGGCGCGCGTGGTCAGGCGTGTGGCATTGATTCTGAATGATGAGGACTATCACCTCGCGGCACTGGCTTTTCCCCGTGCGGTGCTGAATCTGACAGTCGTCGTGTTTCTGGTGCTCTGGATCTCGACGACGCGCGCGATGGACGCGCCGACCACGCTCGATCGCATCGTCGGAATCATCATCGGCGGATTCGCTGTCTGGATCGTGAGCGTCGTGATTCCTCTCGCGGTTGCAGAGCATGCTGCCGAACGCTCGATCGTCGCGTGGTCGTGGCTGGTGCGCGGTTGCGGAGTGATGTTCCTGCCCGTGCGGCCACTGCTCACGTTTATCATGGAAGTGGTGCGGCGGCTCTCGGGGCAGGAGCGGCAGACAGGTGTCGAAGAACTTGAAGCCGAACTGATGTCCGTGGTCGAGGAAGGCGAGCGCGAAGGCAAGATCGACGAATCTGCACGCGACATGATCGAAGCGGTCGTCGAGTTCGGCTCGACCACCGTCGAACAGATCATGACCCCTCGCACCGAGATGACCGCACTTCAGTACACCGACGAACTTGAGTCTGTGAAACAACTGGCAAAGAAGGCAGGGCACAGCCGCGTGCCGGTGTATGAAGACAATCTCGACCACATCGTCGGAGTGTTGTACATCAAGGATCTGCTGCGATGGATCGTCGAGAACGGATCTGACAATGATGAACGCTTCACGCTGCGCGAGATTCTGCGTCCTGCCACGTTTGTGCCCGAAACCAAAACGCTGCGCGATCTGCTGGCGGACTTGATGAGCAACAAGGTGCACATCGCGATCGTGGCTGATGAATACGGCGGCACGAGCGGGCTGGTGACGTTTGAAGATATTGTCGAAGAGATCTTCGGCGACATCAAGGACGAATACGAGCCTCAAGACGACGGCCCAGCGCTCGTTGAAGTTGACCTCGCGTCGCGACAGGCGGAGATCGACGCGCGCATGGATATCGATGACGCCAACGACGAACTCGAAGCGCTGGGCCTCGAGCTGCCCGAACACGACGACTACGACACAGTCGGCGGTTTCGTGGTGGTAACGCTCGGGCGCATCCCGGAAATTGGCGAGTCGTTCTCGCACGGCACGATGCTCGTCAGCGTGCTCGACGCCGAGCCGACGCGGGTCAAGCGTATCCGGATCGTCTCGACCGGCCCCGAGAACGCAACCTCGGAAAGCCTGGGAGATGCGCCACAAGAGCAACCAGTGAAATGATCAGGCTTCGGCGATGCGCGTGCGCATGTTGTCGAGCACGTTCATGAAATTGATGTACGCGTCGTAGGGCGAGTCGTACGGACTGAAGTATTTGTGCACATCGCCATCGGCCCAGAATTTCGTGCACATGTAGTAGAAGTGGTCGCTGGTGGTGAGTTTGCGCCAGTCGTTCTCGATGTGCGACGCGTTTTCGATCGCAGCGGCATCGCCGGATTCACGCGCGCGAGCCGAGGCGGACTTGACTTCCCGTTCGAGGCGATAGGTCTCTTCAAGGGCGTTCCATTGCATGGCGTTGCCACGCCAGGCGGTCAGGTCGCGCTCGGTGTCGGCCCACGAGATGTAGTCATGCACGTCGTACACGCCGACATGTTCGAAGCGTTCGAGTGCTTCGCTGGGCGTATTGAAGTGGTTCTCGCCGGGCTTGATGTCGAAGATGGCGCGCGGGAGGTGTTCGAGAAACTGGAAAATGCCTGTGTCGGCCCACTGATGCTCACCAAAGGTCTCGTAGTCCATGAACAGGTTGCAAAGGTATCCGTTCCCATTGATCTGATGAACCCACTTGGCGAACTTCTCAGCAGTCAGGGGCCACTCTGCCCATCCACGATTGCTGAAGCGGAAGGCGATATCGTCGCTGAGGCGATAGTTCTTCAGCAGCAGGCCGAAGGGGCGCGACCGCGGCCCGAGTGTTGGGCCCGAATCTCCGCCCGGAGGTGCGTACACATAATTCGGCGAGCGGAAGCCGAGCAGGTGGTCTGTGCCTTCGCAGATCGCCCCGAGCCAGCGGGGCTTGCCGTGCTTGTCGCGCATGGCTGCCAGCGCGGCCGAGAGCTCATTCGAGTAAATCAGTTCCGTGTTGCGAAAAACGCGAGGCGTTTGGCCAAAGAGCGCTTCAATGCGCTCGGTGTGCATCTCGACCTGCTTCTGAAACTCGGGAAAGGAATAGAGAAACGAGAGCGAGTGAAAGTACGTCTCGCCGAGAAACTCGCAGCAGCCTGTGCGGGCGAGTTCCTGAAAGGTCTTGATGACATCGGGCGCGAAGCGTTCGAGCTGATCGAGCACTGTGCCGGTGATCGAGTAACTGACCCGAAAGTTGCCCTTGTGCCGCCGAACGAGATCGAGTATGAGATTCGTCGTTGGGCGGTAGCACTTGTCGGCTACTTTGCGGCAGATCTCGCCGTTGGCCTTGTCGTCAAAATAGAACGGATCGACATCGAAGATTGAGTACCGTCGCAGACGGTGCGGCTGATGGACCTGAAAGTAGAAGACGACTGAAGCCATAGGACCTCCTGGACCCAGCGAGGATCATGTCCGTACGGTAGACATCACCGCGATGGAAGCGGGGAGCAGAATCATGACAGGGACAAAGACGCCAAGGACAGGGGGGATACCGGGGATGGCGGCCGACGCCCCGAGAACCCCCCCGACAAGTGCCGAGATCGAGATGGGTGCACACTTGAGCGATTGTTGGATCATGCTTCGGGGTTCGCGCGTCAGGAAGAACGGCAACGCGATCGAAAGCGTCAGCAGGTTTGAGATCCAGACCGACACCCGCCCCCAGCGGACACGCTGAAGGTCGCCGGCCGCACGCTCGTCGAGCATGTCCTTGCGTTCGAGCAACTTGCCTGCCTGCTGAAAACTCATCGCATGCCGATAGGCACCGTAACGCATCAAACGAATCTGCTCGGGGCTGAGACCGGTCGTCAGGCGTTCGATCGGTTGTGGCGGGGCTTGCATGCGTCGCGGCTCCACAGTCCCACTTTCGAGAATCCACGCCTGACCATCCCACACAGCGTGCGTTGCCCGGATCGCACGCTCGGGCTGGCCTTGCGCGTTGTACTCGAGCACGAACAGATCGTGAAGCTCGCCGCGATCGACATCGAACGCACGGGCCTGAAACAGACGCCCGCTCCCATCGGGTGTCAGCGGGAGACTCGTTGTGCCCACTTCGCGTGCACCCGCAGCCTTGTGATCGCGGCTCAGCAAAGGCGCGATGCGCGGGATGACCAGTTCCTGATTGAGCGCCTGCACCACTGTGAAACAGAGTGCGACAATGACCACAGGCCTGGCGACTCGCATGAGGCTCTGTCCCGCAGCAAGCATCGCGACAAACTCGCGGTGACGCACGAACTGCGTGCATGTGAAACCCATGGCACCAACCATCACCATGCCGATCAGAAAGTTGTACAGTTGCAACAGGCGAGGCCACCAGAGATCAGCAATGATCCACAGCGTCGTACCCAGGCGCGTAAGCGAGCCGGCATCGCCCTGGCCTCGGCTTTCGAGCAGGACATCTGCAACCTTGCTGAACTTTGTCACATTCATCGAGGCATCGATCGCAACAATGAAACAAAACAGGATCAGCAGCAACGTGATGACGTTGATGAAAAACTGTCGTGCGATGTAGCGATCAAGCAGGCTCATGCATCCACCCCGAGGCGCTTGAAAATCGCGGCTCGCACTTCCGAAGCGTCGGCCTGCCCGCTCGAACGCTTCATGACTTCGCCGATCAGCCTTCCGACAGCCTGGGTCTTGCCCGCGCGAATCTGATCGACAGCGGCTGCCTGTTCGACAAGAACCTCCTCGATCCAGCGAGCCATCGCCGCGTCATCGCGCACAATCAGCAACCCCTGCGTATTGGCAGCCTCGCGCACACTCGCGAGTCTCGCGTCTGTCGCGGCACACTGTTCGAACAACGTGTTTGCCGCGGCAGCACTGATCTCGCCTTGTGTTCGCATCTTCACAATCTCAGCAACCTGCGACGTTGCTACGCCAAGTTGATCGAGCCGCACCGATCGATCGTTGGCCAGACGCGCACCAACCTGAAGCACCAGATTCGCCACGCCTCGAGCTGCGCGCACCCTGTCGAGCCCCGCCTCAACCGCGTCATCGACCGCCCGCTCGAAGTACTCGCACGTTTGACGCTCCTCGATCAGTGCGAGCGATTCCTTTGGTGTCAGTTCGAACGACCGCACGAAGCGCGTAAACCGCTCGGACGGCGCTTCGCATAAACGGGCAGCCACACGAAGCTGCCACTCCCGATCAACCTCCACCGGCACGAGATCGGGGTCCGGGAAGTAACGGTAATCGTGAGCGTCTTCCTTCTCGCGCTGAGGCACAGTCACACCTCGCGCATCGTCCCATCCACGTGTCGATTTTGTGCCTTGTCCATGCTCACGACCATCGGCCAGCCAGCGCCGTGGCTGCTCGATCGCCTCGTGCTCGATCGCTCCGCGCACCGCACGAAACGAGTTGAGATTCTTGACCTCGACAATCGGTGACGAAACGATGCGCCCATCTTCGAGTGTCAATCGCATATTAATGTTTGGTTCGAAGCGAATCTGCCCGCGCTGCATCACGCACTCGCTCACGCCAAGGTAGCGACACATCATGCGCAGTTGTCGCGCAAACCCGACGGCTTCGTCCGCCGAGCGAAAATCGGGGCGCGTAACAACCTCGAGCAGAGGTGTGCCGGCGCGGTTGAGATCGACGATCGAGAAGTCAATGCGCCCGCCGCCGGGGGCCTCGTGCAGGAGTTTGCCCGCGTCTTCTTCGAGATGTGCGCGTTCGATGCCGATGCGGCGCGTGCCGCGCTCGAGATCCCACACGCCGCGCTCGTCCTCGGGCACGACATCGACGCTGCCATCGAAACAGAGCGGCAGCGGATACTGGCTGATCTGATACCCCTTGGGCAGGTCGGGATAGGTGTACGACTTGCGATCCCATCGGCTATGTGTCGCGATCGAACACCGCAGCGCAAGCCCGACAAGCATCGCCAAATCCACGGCTTGACGATTCATCACCGGAAGCGCGCCAGGCAGAGCAAGCACGAGCGGGTCGATAAGCGTGTTGGGCTGGGCGTCAGCAAAGTCCTCGTGCGCCGGGTTGCCCGCGCGAGCGAACATTTTGGTGCGCGTGGCGAGCTCAATGTGGATTTCCATCCCCACGATCAGTTCCGCATGCATGATGGAAGCCTGCTGAGCCATCGACATGGTTCATCGTATCCGCGATCTCGCCTTGGACAGAGCAAGCCTCACCGCAGACCGCTCAAGGCGGGCTGCGTGCATGACGGGAGTTCCGAGTTGCACCGCAATCTGGGCCAGTGTTCGCGGGCGCTGGCCTCCAAGCCCGAAACGTCGGCAGAGGATCTGGGCACCGTCAAACGTGCCATTGACAGCCTCAACTGCCACGCGTGGATCAGCTTCGAGCATTGCCTGCCACGGATCCACGAGACGGCTGCCGATTGAATCGGTATCGCGCGCAATTAGGGTGCGTCGCGCTCGCCCTTCGATCGCTTTCCCAGGGTGCTGCGCCCGCAAGTAGGCAGCAGCTTCCCGGTCCATCAGCATGCCCGTGCGAGCCGCCAGCCGACCGCCATGAAATGGATCAAACCCGTCGATCGCGCCGCACAACGCGACGAACATCGCATCAACGAGACATTGAATCTTCTTTTCCGGCAAAGTCTGAATCGGGCCTTCGACTCGGCGTTCGGCCGTCGCCAGGAGCAACCCAAGCTGCGATGCTGCCAGTACCGACTTGATCTGTGAAACTTCTCGCAGCATTGTCTCCGCTTCGTCTATCTTTCCCGCCTGCGCGTTACTCATGGCTGCAAGTTTGCCGATCAATCTCCGGGCACGCCATCGCAAAAAGTGCATGCCCGCCGCTTGTGCGTGCTCGGCCGCTCGTTCAAGCGTCACCGAAGCCCGGCACGCTTCGATGAAACGAGGGAGATCAATCGGAATCAAGGGTACCGCAACGGTGTCCGATCGGTCGCGCGGCATAAAGATCTGATCGGCATCTTCGCGCTCGAACTGCGCACTCATCGGCCCGTCAAGGTTCCACTGAGCAAGCGCTCGCGCCCTGTGCTGGTTGGCAGCCCGAACAATCGCAGTGCGCGGGCGGCCCAGACGCTGCGCAATCAACCCCGGTTCGATGCCACGGCGAAGGGCGCGAAAGGCGAACTCCTGCTCACGCGCCGACGGAGGGCCTGCCTGACCAAAGATTTCCGCACACTCGCGCTGAAGCAGTCGCCGCACCCCTTCGTGGCTGAAGTTGAATCGCGGCGCGAGTCGCGCAGCCACCTGATTGAGCGAGAGACCGAGTCGAGCGTGGTACTGCCCGGCACGCCGGATCATCGCCTTCCGCTCGGTCGGGCTCATCCGGTGTGCGGTCGGTCGCGGCCCGGGTTTTTCCCGCTGGGCAAAAGCAGCACAGGCTTGTGGCGTGAAGATCAGCGTGCGCGTTCCACGCTCGCCAACGACCCGACGTGCGACAAGGCCGCGCCTTCGCGCGCGATCCAGTGTTGCCCGGCTCATGCCCCACAGTTGACACATCTGCTCTGGACCGAGCGAGCCATGCGGCACTTCGCTCTCGCCGAGCGTCGCTGTCTCGCACAGGCATTCGACAAACGCCGAAAGGCTTGACAATATGTCCCTGCCTCGCGGCATCTGGCCCGATGTGTCGTGCGGACGAAAACCGGTTACGCGAAACACAATCCACTCGCGCGGATAGATCTGGTCACTCTCAAGTACGCCCGCGAGTTGTTCCGCACGCTCGATATGCCGAAGCAGAGCCTGCCGCGGCGCGAACCGCAACTCTTGCGCCAAATCGCGCAGTACCGGTTCATGAATGGTCGGCAGGCGAGGCATGGCCGGAATCCTTGGTTAGGCCCGTCATCGCAGCGAAGCGTCAGGATTCAATCCCAATCTCGGCATCGAACCACTCCGGACTGCACGCAGGAACCAACCCCAGCTGCGTAGCCTCATCGAGAAAGCGGACTATGGCTTCACGCTCGCGCGGACCGCACGAAAACCGCAGGCGTTCACCGAGGTACCGTCGCGCAAGGTCATCGGGCCACCCCTTTTCGGCTGCCCGCGTCGAGACGATCCAGTCCAGCCTTTGCTCGTTGCGCAAGCGCTGACGCTCGAGCAGGGCTGCTGCGGTGCGCACGGCAGGCGTCCCTGCGATCGATGACGGGCACATCCAGATCGCGTAGACGAACGGCAGCCCGGTCAGTTCTTTCCAGGCTTCCCCCAGGTCGATCTGATATGGGTAGCGTACCGCAGGCGGGCTGTCAGTCACGACCTTGTCGCCAATCAGCAGCATGGTCTCGGGCCAAAGCTCGCCTGTGTCTGACCCGTGGGTCATGCGCTCGCGCGCGTCGAACTCGACAGTTCTCGGACGCAACCCGTACTGATGCCAGAGGATGATCTGTGCCAGCGCGGCAGAGGTGTGGCTGTCGGTGTCCATCGCCAGTGTTGTGATCTTCTCCGGCGGACACATGGAAAAGACCCGTACAGTCAGCGTCGGACCATCACACCCGATAATCCCTTTCGGAATGAGTGTCAAGGGCGTCAGAGAGCGGGCAACGTCGATGGTGGAGACCAGCCCAATCTGGACTTTGTTCTCCTGTACCATGCCTGCAATGTGCGCTGGCACCGCAGCGATGAGCTCGATATTTTCGGCTGCATCAAGGCCCTCGATCAGAGGGGCTGTGTTCAAATACCGAACGACGCCGATACGAAGTGGAGCCATATCCGGACTTTAGCCTCGATGCAGGATTGCCTCTCTTCACTTTCGGACCATTTGACCGATGAAAAGTCAGACGGTGTTTCAAGATTCATGGCATCTTTCTGAATTTGGCGTATCTTTCAATCCAGAACAGGCCTTTGGTCTGGGACATCCACGAATCTGCTCCTCTGGGGTGAGCGGTTCGCGGACACGACATTTCGGGGTAGTTGGCGAATCACCGGTCACGGGATGCCCTTACGGGGCATCGGCCCGGGGGCAAGTCTGAGCAGGGACCAACCGTCCCGCGTCGGGCACAGAGCCCTCAGGGTTTATCGCAAGCCACCTACCCACCCGGCGTCGGGCTGCGCCACGGCCCGGCGTCGATTTTTTGTCGACACCGGTTTTTACCCGTGCTGCAACCCCAGCAACAGCCAACCGTTACAGCAGTTCAAGCGAACGTGAGTACCCGGACTCACGCGCACCGCGCCATCGAGTACAGTATCTTTTGAACCCATCAATCAGATTGGGTTGCTCGATCGAGCGGAAGGAGCGCGGCGTGTCAGATCATCTCGGGTCAAGCGGGATCGAATCGGTGTTGCAAGAGCACAGGGTGTTTCAACCGCCAGCCCCGGGAGATGTCGGCACGCCCCGTTGGCTGATTTCTTCGATGGACGAGTACCGCACACTGCACCAGCGTTCTCTGGATGACCCGGATGGGTTCTGGAGCGACGCAGCCCGGAGTTTGCACTGGTTCAAGGACTGGCACACAACGGTCGAGTGGAACGTGCCTGACGCGCGATGGTTTGTCGGCGGCAAGACCAACATCTGCTACAACTGCGTCGATCGGCATATTGAGGCTGGGTTTGGCGATGAGATCGGCATCATCTGGGAAGGCGAGCCTTGGCGCGACGGCGACCCGGAGGTTCGCCACCTGACCTATGCCGAGCTTCAGCGTGAAGTCTCGCGCGCAGCCAATGCCCTGCGATCGCTGGGGGTGAAGAAGGGCGATGTGGTGACGATCTATATGGGGATGGTCCCTGAGCTGGCCATCACCTGTCTGGCGTGCGCGCGCATTGGTGCGCCGCATTCGGTGATCTTTGGCGGATTCAGTTCTCAGGCCATCGTGGACCGGGTTCAGGATGCTTCGAGCAAGGTCATCGTCACATGCGACGGGGCGCATCGGCGCGGAACGCTGGTGCCCTTGAAGGACAACGTCGATGCTGCGTGCGCCAAACTTGAGTCGGGCGAGCATCGTGTCGAGCATGTGCTGGTGTTGCGGCGTTGCGAGAACGCGGTGCAATGGACCGCCCGCGACCACTGGTGGCATGAGATCGTCGCTTCGCAACCTGATGCGTGCCCATGCGAGCACATGGACTCGGAGGACGCTCTGTTTCTGCTGTACACCTCTGGCTCGACAGGCAAACCCAAGGGAATCGAGCACACAACCGGCGGGTACATGGTCTACACCGCTCTGACGAGCAAGTATGTTTTCAATCTGATCCCGGGCCTTGAGACACCCAAGCGCGAGTCGGGCTCAAACGGACAGGTCTTCTGGTGTACGGCCGACATCGGTTGGGTGACTGGTCACAGTTACATTGTCTATGGCATCATGCCCAATCGAGTGCCCACTCTGATGTACGAGGGCGCGCCGAACTTCCCGGCTGAGGACCGGTTCTGGGGTCTGGTCGAGAGGCACCGAGTCACGCAGTTCTACACCGCGCCGACGGCTATTCGCGCGTTCATGAAATGGGGCGAAGAACATCCAGGCAAGCACGATCTGAGTTCGCTTCAGGTGCTCGGGACTGTGGGCGAGCCGATCAACCCGGAAGCCTGGATGTGGTATCGGCGCGTGATCGGGCGTGAGAAGTGCCCGATCGTTGACACATGGTGGCAGACCGAGACGGGCGGACATCTCATCACGCCCCTGCCCGGCGTGACACCGACTAAGCCCGGGTCGTGCACGTTGCCTTTCTTTGGCATCGATGCGGCGATTCTGGACGAAGTCGGACATGAGCAGCCTCTAGGCTCGGGAGGGTTGCTGGCGATCCGCAGGCCCTGGCCGAGCATGTTGCGCGGGGTCTTCGGCGACCGCGAGCGATACATCCAGACGTATTGGTCGAAGTTTGAACTGGACGGGGTGCACCCTGAGCGCTGCGCTTCACCGTACTACTTCCCTGGCGACGGAGCGCACCGCGACAAGGACGGATATTTCTGGATCCTCGGGCGCGTCGATGATGTCATCAATGTTTCGGGACACCGGCTCGGCACAATGGAAGTCGAATCGGCGCTGGTCAGCCATCCGGCGGTAGTGGAAGCGGCGGTCGTCGGCATGCCTCACGAGATCAAGGGAACGGGCATTGCGGCGTTTGTGACGCTTGGCGGTGGACAGACGCCCAGTGATGCGCTGCGGGCGGAACTGCGCGAGCATGTGGCACAGGAAATCGGCGCGATCGCGAAGCCCGACCAGATTCGTTTCGCGGCAGCCTTGCCCAAGACGCGCAGTGGAAAGATCATGCGGCGTCTGCTGCGATCGGTCGCGGCCGGTCAGTCGACGATGTCGCAGGACACGACGACGCTGGAGGACTTTGGCGTGATCGCCACGCTGCAACAGGAGGACTGAGGCCATGGCGCGGTGCGCCACGTTGCACTTTCTGGGCTCGTGTTACTCGCTTGATCGGTTGAGTTGATCCTGAATGCGAAAGCGCCGCCGCTCGAAGAACTCGCGCCACTGCGGATCGGACTCCATGAGTGTGGCGCGCTTGATTCGTTCGAGTGATTCGAGCGAGGCGTAGTTGAGGTGCTCCTCGGCCAGAGCCCAGCCTCGCAGCGCGTCGAGGAAGGCCGGGTCGCGCTGGAGCGAGCGTTCGTAGTACTCGAGCGCGTCCTGTGCCCATCCGATGTTCTGATAGACAAGCCCGACGTTGGCCAGTGGCCTCGGGTCGCGCGGCGAAAGATCGGCAGCAACCTTGAACGCAGCAACCGCATCGATGTTGTTGCCCAGGTTCATCAGCTCGACACCAAGGTTGTTCCACGCGATGTACCGGTCGGGCGCGATTGAGAGAGCCTCACGATACAAGGAAGCTGCGCCTTCGGAGTTACCGCGAGCGGCCAGAACGTCGGCGCGAGCAATCATGGCGTCGGCTTCCGGCCCGCGCGAGGGCGGCACTTGCGACGTGTTGGCTGCTCGCTTGGGTGAACTGCCGCACCCGGCGGGCACAAGCATGGCGCAAACAACCAGAACGAACGCGGACGAAAGACGAGCCAAACGAACAATACTCATGAAGACTCCCGTTCCCATCGGGCAAAGGTGACATCAACGGTCCAGCCCTGCGTACTGGCGGGCTTGAGCGTGATGCTGTTGACGAACATGCCGGGCACCTGCTCACACGAAATCTCGACCCAGGCGAGCAAGGCACTGATTGAAGGGTCGGTGATGTTTGAATAGGTGTAACTCAGTCGACGAGCGCCTTCGCTGCGATCAACGCGCGTCGTGGGGATGCTCAGACTGCGTGTCAGGCCGGCATCACGCGCAAAGCCTTCCATGCGACTGAGCAGGTTCGGAACGGGCTCGTAGGCACCGCCGCTGGCCTGACTCTGCGCCCCTTGCAGATCGCGAAGATCGGCCACCCCCTGCACCAGACGCTTGTAACGGGCCTGCTCCTGCCCGACGCGGATGCGCGATGACTCGTGTGTGTAGAGCGCGACCACGATCGCAATAGCAGCCGCGAGAAAGAGCAACAATGGCAGCAGCAGCAGGTGGCGAGGGCGGTTGCGGCGTTCGAAGGTCGTCGCAGCCATTGCCGACTCGAAACGCTCGTCATCGGTCATGGATCGAAGGTCGGGCATCACGTTCCTCCTTCGCGTGGCGGCCAGGTGCCGGTGAACGTGCACTCGACACGCGTGCCGCGCTGCACCAGATTCGTGCGCCAATCAGTGATCGATGAACCCGCAACCGATCGAATGGCTTGAGAGAGTTCTTCGAACGTGCGCGTATCGGCAACGTCGGCTTTGATTGAAACGGACACACTTGTGACGCTCAGTTCGCGCAGAGTGATGTCGTTGCTGGCCAGGACGAACGACAAGGCTTCGAGTTCCTGCAAAACTGGCCTGGGGGGTTGAATCACACTTGACAGATCAACCCGCGATTGCTTCAACTTCGAGAGTTGAAGTTCAAGGTCGATCAGCGCGGTGCGAAGCGGCAGGTTCGTATCCTTCACAAGATCAAGATACTGGCCCTCGATGCTGCGGGCTTCCTGTGATCGGTCGGAAGCCATGCTCCAGATCTTCCATGCGCCGACTGCAAGAAGTGCGGCTGCCCCGAGCAGTGCCGCTGTGCTCCAGACATACATCGCGCGGTGCGAGCGCCCGGGGCGATTAGTCAGTTCCTCGATGCCGGGCGACTGGGCTGATTCACGATCGGCCAGTTTCGAGAGCGTCGCGCCGAGCGGGTCAGACTCCCGCACAAAGTCGATTGCGGCATCGGGGATGGTGCGCAGGAGCGCTTGTGCGATGCCTTGTGCATTCAGGCCCGCCGGGTCAACAGCCGGATCGCCGACGATGATCGTGCGCGCCGGCAGACACCCGATCTGGACCGACCACGCGAGCCAGTCGGTCCCGAGGCGCCCGATGTCGGCGGTTGTTACCAATGGCCGCTGTGCAGAAGTCGCTTGGCCGGAATCGGTCGGTAGTTCGTCGGGCTTGCGTGTCTGCAATCGCAATGATCCGCCGGCGAGCCAGGTGCCCGCGTGCGACCACGACCAGACCAGCCGTCCTGCAGGATCGAGCACAACAACAGCGACGATGGGTTGCGTCTCGGCGATGACGCGTTGTGCGTTTTCGCCGCCGAGGCCGACCGACATCGAAGGATCCCACGCCTGCGCGATGGCCTGCCAGAGCGCTTCGACTGCGTGCACGCGGATGCCGAGCCGATCGAGATGATCGATCAGCAATCGCGCGGGCACGACCGGTAGAGCGGCGACTGGAGTTCTTTGCGGTTCGCTTTGCGATTTTTTGGTCGGTTTTCTTGCTGACTCCCGCTCATGCAGCGGCTGGAGCGCTGTCTCGCCCTGAAGATCCGGAAATCGACTCGCCTGCGTGGATTCGCCCTCGTCGAAGCGAGGCTCAATCAGGGCGCGAAGGACCTGGTCACTGGTGTCGTTGGTCGTGACCCATGAGCACACACCGCCATCGACGTCGACGACGAGTCGCGATATGGCCTTCCCATTGCGGCTCAGACGATCGGCGAGCCACTCGGCAGCCGCGCGCGCGTCGGATTCGACTGCAGGCATCTGATCGACCGGGCAATGCCAAGTCGCCTGATCGTGACGGTCCATGACACGAAGCCCGACCATTCGGCCGCCGCGATCGCATCGAGCAAGATAACAGACAGGTGCGGTCAATCGAGCCTACTCCTTAGAATCTCCAGTTCCACTCGCGGGCGAGTGGACAATCAGTTGCGCTGGTTTTGCATACGGTCCGGATCGATGTTCAGCCGCTGCTCGCCGTCGCGACGGTTCGAGTCGATCATGCGTTGTCGGCGTTCCATGGCCTCTTGCCTGCGACGTTCGATTTCCTCCTCCTGAGACCGTGCCGCTGCGGCGGCCTGATTTTCGGGAGTTCTTGCGGTTGGTGCTCGACCTTCGATCTTGGTCACGACTTGCCCGGCGCGCTGGCTCTTGTGATAGGTCTCGCGTACGCCCTGGCGCTCGAGCACCAGTTCGTCGCCGTCGATGCTCACAACGCTCACTCTGACCGGCGCCGAGCCTTCGAGCGTGAACGATGCTGTCGCGCCCTGAGCCACGAACCGCTGTTGCCCGTTGACCGAAAGAAGCGCCACGCGGCGGGTCGGCTCGGAGATGAAACCGAGAAACTTGATCTCGGCCTTTTCCGGCTCATCACTGACATAAGTCGGAATCTCCTCGACTGGTTCAGTCTGCGGCTCGACCGCTTTGGGCACATCGTGCAGGACCATCAGCCGCGTGGCGATGCTCGACATCGCGACCCGCGGATGCTCGCGCTCTTCATCAACAACCTTGAGGCTGTCAACACGCTGGCGTTCGGCTGCCCGCTCGGCCATCACCTGCTCGATCGACACTGGTGCAACCTCGGGCGATGAACTCGAAGGGAGCCCGACCGCAGCGACAACCACCGCGCCGCCGAGCAGCACAGCCGCACCGGCCTGCGCGAGCAAGGTGTTCCGCTTGGCTTGTGATCGAGAAAGTCTTGTGGTCATGGCAAATTCCCTCCGGGATCGATGTACTCTACGCCGAGGTCTTCCCACGTGAGAAACACGCCGGGCTGTTCCCAGGCACTGCTGCCAGTCGCGCCGGTGTTTGCTCGAATCGGGACCAGACCCCCATATCGTGCGGTCACGCGCTGGCTTGAAACCCCGCTGCCCCCGCGCAGTTCGATCGTGACGTACCACAGTTCAGGCTGCACCGACAGAATGCTGTTGATCCGATTGCGCACCTCATTGGGCAGACCCATCTCGGCACCGATGGCGGTCAGGTCGGTCCGTTGCAGCCGCCCCGAAGTCTGCTGACGCTTGTCAAGAATCTTTGCCACAAACTCCGGTGCAGCGTTCGTCCCGACCAGAAACTCGGCGACGGCCGTAAGGACGACCTGCGGCGCTGAGTTCACGCTGATGGCAAATGGACCGAGCGGACGCACGTAATCCTTGATCTCTAGCTTGTCGATCCGGCAGAGCAAATCCAGCCTCTGCTTGAGGGCCTGAGCATCGGCAAGCGCTGCCGATTCGGCAGCCTGAGGCTCGAGCATCGAGCCTTGGCCGTCGCGCAGAAAGACCGAGACGACGCTGCGATCGGGCAGTGTGATATCCATGGCGTGCCCGTTCTCGCCGAGCGAATCGGCGACGGACCGCGCATTTTGAGTGCTGATCCAGGCGGATATGGCTTCCTGCAAGCCCTTGGCTGCGTGATGCGAACGGTACGACTCGATCTGCCGCTGCACATTTCTCGACTTGGCCGCGTTGCGCTCGACGACCATGGCCAGCGAGAATGCGACAACCATCGACAAAAGGAAAACCAATGGCAGGGCGTACCCGCGTTGCGAACGGCACCTACTCATCCCCCACCTCCCGGGCGTGTGGGCCTCGAACCTTGCTGCGGTTGAGTATCGCCCGGTCGCGTGCCGGGGCGTTGCGGTGCTGCATCGGGTCGAGTCCCGCCGCGGCCTCCGGTGTTCTGTCCGCCGCCACCAGGTCCGCCGCCGGGCGCGTTCTGATTGTTGCCAGCGTTGTTTCCCTGACCCGGAGCGTTCGCGGTGTTCGTCTCATTCTCAGCGGGAGGCGGCGCGGTCGGGTCGGGACCATTGAGCCAGCCAACCTCGAACATCCAGTTCACGTTCAACCCTGAGTAGGTTTCGATTTCGATCTCAACATACGCAGGCAGGTCGGTCGCTGTGCGGGCGGCGAATGTCGCCTTGCGATACCCATTGTCGAACGCGATGAAACGGGCGCGTTTGACCCCGCGGATGATCGGATAGGCTTCGGCTGCGGCACGGAGCATGTCATCGGACGTCTGAGGCTCGCCGAGCCCTTCACGGATCACTTCCTCCGGAAACACAGGCCTGAACCACAAGGTCCAGCCCGGTTCGAGCTCGCGTCCCACGCGCTCGCCGTCGGCCGGCGTCATACCCGCATCACGAAGCATGAGTTCGCGTGAACCGTTCGGGCGCAATTCAAAAACACACCGGATCGAGCCGCTGATGCCATAAACCTCGAGTTCCTGCTCGACATTTATTCCCTGCACAAGCCAGCTCTGCGTGGGCAAACGGATCGAAGCCGGCACGGGCGTCCGCGGGAGAACCAGTTCCATGCGCTGAGGCACGCCCATCGGGTCGCCAAACCCGGGCTGTACAAACGTCGATGCGAACGTGAGTTCAGCAGACCGATCCGCTTCGATGATGACGCGAGGGCGTTCGCCGGTGCCGTCCCATGGCGGAAGGTCCGACTCGACGAGTTGTCCGCTGCCGACGATTTCGCCACCCTGCGATGCCGGAGGGCTCAAGGCTGTCGTGTTGTCGCCGGACATCAGCATCGTGTTGAACGAGCGTCGAAGCACGATCTGAAGCGTGCCAAGCTGGCGCGACTGCGTGTACTGCCGATCGAGCACCGCATCGGTTCGGTTCAGAAGCGCGAACAACCCGACCGTTGAGAGGATGACCATCCCGCCGATCGTCACAGCGAGCACGGTTTCGAGCAAGGTGAACGCTCGTTGCCCAGCGGGAGTGCGCATCATTGGCCCCCCTGCTGGAATGTCGAGAAGCGGTTAAGCAGATCCGCACGTCCATCATCGCTATTGAGCAGGCGCGTGATCGAATCCGGATTGCGAATCGCGACCGGGTCCATAATGCGCACGAGCGAGAAGTCGGAGGGTGCGCCCGTGATCGCCGGATTGATGTTGGGCTGCTGCTCATACCAGACATTCACGGTGATTAACTGAAGGCGATCAAGCCGCAAACCGCTCGTGCGCGAAGACTCGGATGCCTGCCCGCGGCTGCTGATGCGGAGTTCGATCTTCTGCTCCTCGACACGCCAGTAGAAGCGATCCTGGCCGTAAGCGATGGCGAGCGAACTGCTCGGCAACGTCTTCTTGTCATCGAGAAACTGGAGCATGATGCGATTAGCGACTTCGGCGGCTCCGAGTTGCTGGACCTGCCGCTGATGACTCGCGTGCGCATACCCGAGACCGCTGACAAGCGTCGAGGCAACCATCGCGACCAGAACGGTGGCGAGCACCGTTTCGAGCAGCGTGACGCCGCGTCGTTGCGGAGCCGAGCGCCGAGATTGTCGCACAATGCCGTCCATGCTGGCGTCCCTTGGGCTCAATCCGAAGTCAGGTCCATCGTCCAGAGGTCAATGTCGTCAAGAGTTCCCATCTGCCGATCGGGACCAGAGCTCATGAGTGTGTAACGCTGCCCAGAAGCGGTGCCTTGCGCGTTGAAGTAGAACGGTTGCTTCCAGGCATCGGTGAGCATGCTCGGCTTGACATACTTCGGGACAAGCACGTTCAAGTCGCTCGGAGGCGTGCCATTGCCCTCGGCGATGTAACTGTCAATCTGCCCGCTGAGCGTATTCATCGTGGTCTTGGTGATGCGAATCTTGGCCGATTCGCTGCGCCCGAGCAGCGCGACCGCAGCACCGGCGGTCAGCAGCCCGATAAGCACCACCACGAGCGAAATCTCGAGCAGCGAAAAACCGCGACGCGATACCGCCATGTGCGGCCTGAATGTTCCACTGGTCATGTCTGATACCTTTCCCAAGGAAAACCTTGCCCTGCTACGCCACCTGCCCCGTCAACTGGATCATCGGCAACATCACCGACATCACGATCGATCCGATAAAGATGAACATGAACACAATCAGCAATGGCTCGAGCGCACTGAGCATGCGCTCCGTCTTGCGATCAAGCGCATCGGCCATGTCGTCAGCCAGGCTGTCGAACGCCTTTTCAAGGTCGCCCGCGCGATCGGCCGCGATCAGGAGTCTGCGCGTCGAAAGCGGAAGAGTCTCGACCTTCTCGATCAGCGTCCGCAGCACGCCGCCTTCGATGAGTTTGGAGCGCAGGTGCGAAAGGTCGCCGCGTAATTTGGGGTGCGAAATCGCTTCGACCGCGATGCCCAGAGCATCAGAAAGCGGGATGCCCGATCGCGTCATGGCAGCCATCACTGTAAAAAACCGCGAGAGTTCCTGCGTCAGCACGACTTCGCGAATGCCGGGCAGAACACGCATGAGTTTGGCAATGACACCCAGAATCGCCGACCGCGCCAGATACGCCAGCACCGCCAGGACGGCCAGAAGGGCGAGAACTATCAGTGCGTTGTCGCGCAGCAGGAGCCCGAGGAACAGCACGACCCGGGTATATGTCGGAAGTTCGATATTGGCTTCGAGGAGCGCAGTCCCGATCTTGGGCACGATGAACGTGAGCATGAACGTGCCCGCAAGCACGCTGATGGCCATGACAATCGCGGGATAGATCATGAGCGTTCCGGCTTTGCCCGCGACGCGCAACTGCCGGCGAATGTTCGTTGCCAACTGTTCAGCTGCGCCCGCAAGATCGCCGCTCCGCTCGGCTGCTCGATACACTGAAATTGTGACACGGTCGAATGCCCCAACCTTGCGGCAGGCATCCGCGAAACTTGAACCCGCAGCCACTTCGTCGCGCATGCGCTCGACCATCGGCCTGGTCGATGTCGAAACCACAGTCGATGCAACCTCAAGGGCCTCGATCAGAGGCACACCCCGGCTGAGCAACTGGGACAACTGCGTGTTGAACTCGGCGTGATCCTTGGCCTTCATGCGAGGCTTGGGGCTCATGAACCCCGGCATCTGCCACGTGTGCAAAAGCACCAGCTTGTCGCGCCGCAGTGTCTCGGCCAGTGCACGCTCATTGCGGGCTTGACGCAACCCGAACGTACGGCCCCCTGTCGGCTTGGCCGCCAGAAACACGAACGAACTCAGGCTGGTTGCAGCGCGTGACATCGTCTCAACAGTGTACGATCGGCACGCCCGCGAGATTGCATGGACTTGCTTCTACGTGACCATTCCGTTACCCCCCGGTTCGGGAATCGCCCCGCCCACCATCAACCACTTCATATCCAAGCATTGAAATCAAGCCCCGCGCCGGGCACAATCTCCTCCCTGGAACAAGGATTCACAAGGAACCGCGCCAATGCCCACGTCGTCCGCTGCCACCATGAAGGCACTTTTCAAGCACCACGCTGGGGAAGGGCTCGAGTTTGACCCGAATCGCCCGAAGCCCAAAGTCGGACCTCGTGACGTCCTGATTCGGGTGCGCAAAGCTGGAATCTGTGGCACGGATCGACATATCTGGCAATGGGACGAATGGGCCGCCAGCCGCATCCCCGTCGGTATCGTGACCGGGCACGAGTTTGTCGGCGTGATCGAGGAAGTTGGATCATCCGTGACCCGCTTCAAGGTCGGACTTCGCGTCTCGGCCGAGGGGCACATCTATTCGGGAACGGACTACAACGCTCGAACCGGAAACGCCCACATCGCCAGCGACACGCAGATTATCGGTATCGACCGCGACGGGTGCTTTGCGGAGTATGTCTGCGTGCCGGAGGAAAACGTCTGGCCGGTGCACCCTGAGATCGAGGACCGGATTGCGGCTGCGTTCGACCCGCTGGGCAACGCGGTGCACACTGTCATGGAGGCCGGGGTGAGTGCCAAGTCGGTGCTGATTTCGGGCGTTGGCATTATCGGACTGATGGCGGTGACCGTTGCCAAAGCTGCCGGAGCAGCGAGGATTTTCTGCACGGATGTCAATCCGCCGAGGCTCGCGCTGGCCAAGAAACTTGGTGCGGCCGAGGCGTACGACGCGCGCGATGCGGGATGGATCGACGATATCAAGAGCCAGACCCGAGGCGAAGGGGCCGATGTGCTTCTCGAAATGTCGGGCGCGGACGCGGCATTTGACCAGGGCTTCCGGGCGTTGCGCAATGGCGGCCGGGCGGCGCTGCTGGGCTTGCCCGCCAAGCACGTCAACTTTGACTTCAATCAGAACATCATCTTCAAGGGGTGCACGGTGCTGGGGATCAACGGCCGTCGCGTCTGGGAGACGTGGTACCAGATGGAAAAACTGCTCCTGTCGGGGCGACTCGAACTCGACGAAATCATCACGCACGAGTTCGCGCTCGAAGACTACAAGAAGGCTTTCGCGACAATGATCTCGGGTGAAGGCATCAAGGTGCTGATGAACATCGGCACTTGAGCCGCCCGGCGGTTATTCGGCAGGGCCTTGCGTGAGATCACGAAGCACTGGTGCATCTTTACCCAGCGCGTCACGCACCGTTTTCGCGCCCAGCAGACGCAAGAGGGAATCCTGATTGTCCGCTCCGGCTGCGATGAGTTGATTAAGTCTTTCACCCAATCCCCGGCGGCGGGCTTCAGAACGCAGAGCTGCCAGAATTGCCTGTTCCTGATTTGCCTCTCGCCATCGCGCGATGCGTCGGCCAGGGGCTTGAACTGGTTCCTCGATCGTGAGCATGCTCGCAAACTTTGAGCCTCCGATGACGGTCACAGCTGCGGCAGGGACTACACGTTGCTCGACGACGCCAGTGGTGAATCGCGCGCGGACGATGTATTCGCGTTCCGGATCGACGCCTCCGAAGTGAAGTTGCAAGGGGCCAGCGCCGCTGACACCTCGGGACGAAGTCACATCCCGCCGGGCGATGACACTCTCCGTTTTTGGGTCGATGAGCAGGACCTGACTGCCGATGGCTGCAACGTTGGTTGCGCGATCACCCGCTCCGACGAGCCGAACGGAAAGTCCGCGTCCATCATCAAGATCGTTGCGCCACAGCGCACACTCAAAGAATCCTGAGATGACGATATCGAGATCGCCGTCGTTATCGATATCAACGAAACGAGCATCGACTGGATATTGGACTGTCTCGGGGATCGTCACGCGAGGCGTGAAAGTGCCATCGCCATTGTTGAGATACAGCCGGACCTTGTGGTCATAGAACGACCAGACGAGCAGATCGAGGTGCCCGTTGTTGGTCACGTCGCCCCAGTCTGCGCCGACCCATTGGTACTCTGTGATACGCGGCAGAGATGCAATGGCGTTGGTAAACCGCCCCTCGGATTGGCGAAGCAGGCCGACCGATTTGGCGTTTGGATCAAGGGAGTAGAAGATGTCTAGTTCGCCGTTGTTGGTGTAATCGCCGACAGACGCATTGGCGAGAATCCAATCCTCTTTCGTGACACCATTGACAAGTTTGGTGGCGGAATAGCCGGAATCACTGGATTCGTAATACCAAAGCCCGCGCTGATTGGAGGCGTGGAGCAGATCGGGAGTTCCGTCACCATTCATGTCGATGTCCGCGAAGTTGCCGGCGTATGCGGGACGTGGCACGCGCACAAAGAGTTTATCGAGGCCTGAAGCGTCAAACTCCACCGGTTCGACGGTTGAGGCTCGACCGAGACTCCGGGCGGTGATGAGTTTCGAGCCCCAGGTCATGGCCAGGTCTGGCCAGCCGTCGCCATCGAAGTCGGCGGGTGCGAGGCTGAAGGCACTCACCGTCGGAGCGCTTGGGTAGCCTCGTGCGCGAAACTTGCGCCCGCCGAGGTTCTCGATCAGACCCGACTGGCCCGACCAGAGATCAAGATCCCCGTCGTTGTCCATATCGACGAGCGCGTGCTGGTTGAACATGAACGTATCAAGTTGCACCATCTCGAACGTGTTGTTGCTGTTGTTGAAGAAGATGTGTGGCTCAATGCCGCCAAAGACAAGGTCCTGATGCCCATCGCCATCGAGGTCGGCGACGATCAGACCGATCTGCCCGAGGCCACTGATCGACCCGAGACCGGCCGAATCGGAAATATCGGTGAAAGTGACGGGTGCAGGCGAACCGAGATACGCGAATGAATCGGGCGGGACAACGGTCCAGTTGGAGTCGCCCGGCCCGCGCCATTCGAGCAGCAGCCCGACGGTGCCGCCACGTTCATAGATGCGCACGTCGAGAGCATGTGTCCCTTGCTTCAGTTCAATAGTCGCTGCAACAGCGCGCCAGCCGTGGTCGCCATCGTTATCGATGATGACCTTGTCGTTGATGCGAAGCACGGACCCATCATCACTGCTCAGTCGGAACTGCCAGTTGCCCGTTCGCGGCACGACCAATCCGCCATAGGTCCGCCAGGCGATGTCGTCGGCTCCAAGCGACGGATGCACGATTCCCGAAGTTGGCAGCCACGCGATTTGCCGCTCGCGGGTGACGAAGTCAGCAGAAGACTCTGTTGCAAAATCCGCTTTTTGTGTTCGTGGAAATTTCCCGAACCACTCGACATGCAAGCCGCCCTGAGGCTCGGCATACGCGTCGGCAGAAACGACGCGCACGTTGTCGATGCCCCACGATTCGGCTGCGTTATCCGCGAACAGGTTGGCGTAGAACTTGAGGACCGAGATTGTGTCAGTCGCGCGGAATGGCACGCGGACATCGCGCATCCAAAGGTCGCGCGTGCCCGAGTAGCCGAGGTTTTCGTACGTCGCGAGCCACATGCTCTGCTGATCAAAGGTCTGCGCGTTGGTGCCGGTCGAGAACTGGTGGCTAAACACGCGTGCATCGTTGACCTCGACACGCATCTGATCGACATCTGCACCACGAGCGGTGCCTTCCCAGTGATCGAAGATCAACAGGTCAAAGAGAAGGATGTAGTCTCGACCCGTTTGTGTCGCGACGCGCAGCGATGCCGACTGATCGTTGATGAATGGGCCAAGAAACTTGCCGGTCCGCGCGAGCGAGGAGACTGAGTTTTCACTCCAGAACTCTTCGACTTCGCCTTCGAAATCGATGCTGTAGGGCACAGTTGCGGTCGGGTCGGGGGCCTGGCCGGCGCCGGGGTTGTTGTTGTTCTTCTTAGCCATGTTGTCATGGGCCCTCTGATTGGCCTGCGGCGGCAACCCGCCAGCTGGTTGCGCAATCGCGCACGACGCCATCAATGCCGTTATGCCAATCGCAAGCAAGCCGGATTTCACGTTCTTCATGCCCGAACCTCCAAGCAGAATGCTGCTGGCGCAAGCATCGGATTCTCGGGCGAACCCCCGCAGCCACACTCGACCTTCTGCGGTTAGGGGGTGCCGAATATGCGAATCGGGCAGAATGTGGATGAGTTTTCGGACGAACTGGCGGGCGGTGCTATTTTCGCAGCCACGCGAGACGTTCGAGCTCTTCGACCAGTGGCTGAAGGTCTGCCGCATCATTAGGCCCGAAACTCGCCTGCCGACGCACGCCGTGGCGAGCGTACCACGCCCGAAACGCCTCTGACTCGACATCCTCACGGCCGCGCTCGAGATCCAGAAGTCCGCTTTCGAGCGCAAGATTCCAGATACGTGCGAACTCGCTGTGCGTAAGCACGCGCGCAGGGGCTGGGTAGATCGGCTCAGCCACCCCCTCACCAACCGCGACGCGCAATGTCCGATCCGGCTCGACGATGTACACCGCCGGTTTGAACTGGTTCGGTTCGATTGCGATCTGCAAGACGATCAAGGAGAACGCAAAGTCCTCTGCCGGTTTACCCATCTCCAGCACAACAGGGCGAGCAGCACACCCGCCCAGCAGCACAACCCCCAGCATCAGCGCGAACCATCGCATGGGTGCAGTGTATCGTCGCGCGCCCGACCTATCCTTTGGGCCTATGAACATCAGTCTCAAATGGCTCAACCGATATCTCTCCCCGAGCGATGTTTCGCCAGGCGAAGCCGATCGATTGCTGACGCAGGCGGGCTTTCCAATCGAGAGCCGAACCGAGCTTCAGTCGGGCGACACTGTGCTCGATGTCGAGGTCACCAGCAACCGTGGCGACTGCCTGAGTCATATCGGCTGCGCGCGAGAGATCGCCGCGATGCGCGGCTCGCAGAAGAAGCACACTCTCGCCTTGCCGCAGGTTCACCACATCGAACACCGAGGGAGCATCCGCGACGTCCTGACTCTCGACAACCGAGAGCACGAGCATTGCCCGCTGTTCACCGCTCGGGTGATTCGCGGGTGCCGTGTGGGACCAAGCCCGGACTGGCTTGTCGAAGCACTCGAAGCCATCGGGCAGCGCGCGATCAACAACCTCGTGGACATCACGAACTTCATCACGTTCGAGTTCGGCAACCCATGTCATGTGTTTGATCTGGCCAAACTCAAAGGAAGCACACTCTCGATCCGCTTTGCCAAGGCTGGTGAAAAACTCGTGACGCTCGATGGCAAGGATCGCACGTTGCTGGCTTCGGATCTTGTCGTCGCGGATGCCCAGGGCGCAACATCACTGGCCGGCGTCATGGGCGGAAAAGCCTCGGAAGTTGACGCCGCCACGACCGATGTCGTGTTTGAGATGGCCACATGGAATCCGGTCACCATACGCACCACTGCGCGCAGGCTCGGCATCCGCACGGACGCGGGATATCGATTCGAGCGCGGCGTGCACCCTGCAACAATCGAATCGGCAGCCCAGCGCGCGCTCGCGCTCATTTGCGAACTCACAGGGGGTATTGCGTGTCAGGGCGTGCTCAGTGCGGGCACGCCGCTGCCAGAACCGACCATAGTGGCAATGCGCCCCTCGCGTGTCGATCTGATCCTGGGCTCGACGATTCCCGTCGGCGACATGATCTCCATTCTGCGCGATCTGGATGTTGTCGTCACGCAGGAGAGCAATGACGAACTTGCATGCGAGATTCCTCCGCATCGTCTGGATCTGACGCGAGAGATCGATCTCGTGGAGGAAATCGCGCGAGCTCGCGGTCTCGAAGCGGTGGACACCCTTGAACGACTGAAGATCAGGCCTCGATCACTTCAGAACTCCGAACGCGCGATGCGCGAAATCGGGTCGATTCTCTGTGGGTTTGGGTTCTATGAGACCATCACATTCTCGTTCGTTCGACCCGACGAGGCCGAACTGTTCCTCCCGGGTGGACTCAAGCGGGTCGAGGTTGATGACGAGCGACGCAAGGCCGAACCGGCGCTTCGGCCCAGCGTGCTCTCGGGCCTGCTCACATCCCGGCGCGCCAATCGTGATGGAGGAGTCGAGCAACCCGGCGGCGTCAGGCTCTTCGAAATTGCCTCAACCTTCGCACAGACACCCGCACTCGAGTCCATCGAGAAACGCACACTCACGCTGCTGCTGGATTGTCCCAAAGCCAAACGCAAGCACTCGGATGATGAGCTGCGCCAGGGCGTGCGCCTGATGCGTGGCACGATCGACAGCGTGATCGCGGCCATGCTCGGCACCTCGTACGACATCGTCGTTGAGCCGGTGGATCCGCATTGCCCCGGTTGGCGCAGCGGCGCGTTCGCACGCATCAGCACCCGCACAACAACCGGCGAGTCGATCCAGCTCGGACACTTCGGGTTGCTCAGCGACCAGGCGCAGTCGCTCTACGACCTTGAGGTTTCCCAGGTCGGTGCCGAACTGTTCATAGAGCCTCTGATCGCACGATTCCCGCCTACAAGACTCGCTGAGCGGTTGCCCCAGTTCCCCAGCATCGCACGCGACCTGTCGCTGGTGCTCGATGAGGGCGTCCGGTGGTCGCAGGTCGAACAGCTTGTGGGCGAGGCGAAACTTGATCGCCTGATTGGTACGGAGTTTGTCGGCACCTTTCGAGGCGATCAGATCGGCAAAGGACGCAAGTCGCTCACGTTACGACTGGCCTTCCGCGACCCGAACCGCACCATGCGGCACGAAGAAGTTGACACCGAAATCGAACGTCTTGTAGAGCAGGCTCGTATATCACTGGGTGCCGAGATTCGGGCATGAACGCGCCCGACAGCCCCGAGCGACCCTAGGATCGGGCAGTCAAAAGGGAGGCTGCAAGTATGACCCAGACCAGTGCCTCGACCGCCGCAAAAGCCGTCCATACCGCGACCGATCGCCCCCTCATCTGGGTGAACGGGCGTATCGTGCCGCGCAGCCAGGCAAATGTGAATGTGTTTGATCACGGCCTGCTCTATGGCGACGGCGTCTTTGAGGGCATCCGCGTCTACCGGGGCAAGATCTTCAAGGCTCAGCAACACGTCGACCGCCTTTATGAATGCGCGCGTCAGATCTTCCTGGAAATCCCCATTTCCAAGAAGGAAATGATCGAGATCCAACGGCAGTGCATCGAGGCCAACAACCTCGTGGATGGGTACATTCGCCTTCTCGTCACGCGCGGCGAGGGCACGCTTGGCCTCAACCCATACCTCTGCCCCACTCCAGGCATCATCTGCATCGCCGATCAGATCGCGCTGTTCAAGCCCGAGATGTACGAGAAGGGCATGCGCGTCGTCGTTGCCAACCGACCACGCATTCCGATCGAGTGCCTCGACCCGCGTATCAAGAGCCTCAACTACCTCAACAACATCCTCGCCAAGTGCGAAGCCATCCATATCGGGCGTGATCTTGGCATCACCAACCCCGAGGACATGCTCCTCGAAGTCATCATGCTCAACATCGACGGGCAGGTCACCGAAGGTAGCGGCGACAATATCTTCATTGTCAAGGGCGGCACCGTCATCACGCCTCCGACCACGGCGGGGATCCTCGAAGGCATTACACGCCGATTCGTCATGACTCAGTTGTGCCCGGACTGCAAGATTCCTGTGCGCGAGCAGAACTTCACCCTCAAGGAACTCCTCGACGCTGACGAAGTCTTCCTGACCGGGTCCGCAGCCGAGATCATCGCAGTCCGCGAAGTCCTCGAACACACCGATGGCAAGGTCACCGCCGCCCACACCATCTCCCGCGGCGAGGGACCGATCACCGCCAAACTGCGATCACGCTTCCGCCAGATCGTGACCTCCGATCACGTGCCCGAGGACTGAGAGTTTCGCTTCGTGCCTTTATGAATGAGCACATGCCGCACACTCCGCACCGCTGCGAGCGGATAGGCAAGAGCGCCCCATGTCGACGCATCGCATGAGTGTCCAGAGTGCCGCCAAGATCGGCACCCTCGCGCTCGGGCCGCTGCTCGCGCTGCTTGTATTCATCGTATTGCCCGAGAGCGAGACGCTCACATACGGCGCACGAGCCACCGCCGCGATGGTTGTATGGATGGCAGTCTGGTGGATCACCGAGGCGATTCCGCTCCCGGCAACTTCGCTCATTCCGATCGTCGTCCTGCCCGCAGCGGGCATCATGTCAACGAGCAAGGCTGCCGCCCCATACGCAAACGAACTCATTTTCCTGTTCCTCGGCGGGTTTGTGCTGGGCATCGCACTGGAGAAATGGAACGCTCACAAACGCATCGCGCTCTCCATCATCCTTCTGGTCGGCACAAGCCCACGCGCGATCATCGGTGGCTTCATGCTCGCCACCGCAATCCTGAGTATGGCAGTTTCCAACACCGCGACTGTCATCATGCTCCTCCCAATCGGGGTCAGTGTCATCGCGCTGGTCAATCGCGCCAAGGCTTCAACGGACGATCGCCACTCGCGCAACTTCGCAATCGCCATGATGCTCGGCATTGCCTACGCAGCCAGCATCGGAGGCGTGGCCACGATCAACGGCACACCACCCAACGGCATCCTGATCGCCTTTCTCAAGGACGCGACGGGAGTCGAGATCTCTTACTTCCAATGGCTTCGCTTCGGACTGCCTCTGGTCTGCATCATGCTCCCGCTGACGTGGCTCGTGCTCACGAGACTGATCTTCCCCGTCGGGCGCGAATCCATCGCGCATGCGGGACAACAGATCCGAAACGAACTCAAAGCCTTGGGACCAATGTCGCGTGGCGAGATCACAGTGCTCGTCGTCTTCTCCCTCACCGCAGCCGCATGGATCACGCGCGGCTGGCTCGCCCCCCGCATCGGATTCGGCCCTGGCTCCGGGCGCGAAATCACCGACGCCGGCATCGCGCTCGTCGGCGCTTTGGCACTGTTCGTCATACCGATCAATCTGCGCCAACGCTCGTTCGCCATGGATTGGGAGAGCGCAGTACGCCTGCCGTGGGGAGTTCTTCTCCTGTTCGGAGGCGGGCTGAGCCTCGCTGGTGCGGTACGCGAAACGGGTCTGGACGCCGCGATCGGCTCGACAATGGCAAGTCTCGGCCAGCCTCCCATACTCGTTCTCATTCTGACCGTCGCAATCCTGACCATCTTCATGACCGAGTTGACCAGCAACACCGCTGTCACCAGCGCGTTCCTTCCCGTACTGGCCGCCGCTTCGACCGACATGGGCATTTCCGCCGTGGCGTTGTGCATTCCTGCTGCGGTCTGCGCCTCGATGGCCTTCATGCTTCCGGTCGCGACCCCGCCCAATGCCATCGTCTTCAGTTCCGGGCACGTTACCATTCGTCAGATGGTCAAGGCTGGCTTCTGGCTGAATATCATCGGGGCTGTCGTCATCACCCTGTTCGTCATCTTTCTGGGCCCAATACTGCTCGGAGCTCTGACGCTCACGCCATAATCACACTTGCGTTTCAGCCGGAGACCTCAAGCATGGATCAGAGTCCCCTCGCTGCGGAAATCGGCAAGAAAGAACCCTTCGAGCATGCGGAGCAAGAGGCATTCCTCAATCTCATGCGCACCGTCAGCATCCTCGAAGCCGACTTCAAATCTCTCTTTCGCAAACACGGACTCAGTTCAACCACCTACAACTTGCTGCGTATCCTCCGCGGCCACAAGCCGCACGGGCTGCGCTGCACGCAAATCAAGTGTGAACTTGTCTCTCGCGTCCCCGACATTACTCGGTTGGTCGATCGCCTCGAAGAATCCGGGCTCGTCCGTCGGGCGGCCGACCCGAAGGACGCGCGCGCCGTCGTCATTCACATCACACCAAAGGGCTATCGCGTTCTCGAAAAGCTCGACGAACCTGTCACAAACTTGCACCGCCGCCAACTGGGCCACCTTTCGCCGCAAGAACTCGCAGCACTCAATGACCTGCTCGCCAAGGCGCGGCACCCCGCCTGACGCCACAGAATCGAAGCAGCTATGTCCGACCTCTGGTTCAAAGCCAGCGACCTGCGCCAAATCGACATCCTGGCTGTTGAGCGCTTCAGCATGCCTTCGATTGTGCTCATGGAGCACGCCGCCATCGCGCTGCGCGACGCTTCGCTCGGCCTCATCGCACACCACGGGCTGACGGGCGCACTCATCCTCTGCGGCCCCGGCAACAACGGCGGAGACGGCTTCGCGCTCGCAAGACTGCTTGCCAACGCCAATGTCCCGACACGCATCATCGCGACACGCGACCCCACCTCGCTGACTGGCGACGCACGCACGAACGCCCACATCGCTGCTGCGATGAAAATTCCTGTCGCCGTCGCCACAACCTGCGATGAAGCCGCGCATGAGCACTCACTCCTCGGCCCAGGAACGGTGTTGATCGTCGACGCACTGCTGGGCACCGGTCTGACCACGCCAGCCACGGGCCTCGTCGCAGACCTCATCGAGTGGATCAACCGTCAATCACGAGATTGCGTGCTCGCGGTTGATCTCCCGTCCGGCTTTCATGCCGATCTAGGCCCGACGCTCGAGCCATGCGTCCGCGCCGACTCCACAGTAACCTTTGTCGGCTTGAAATGGGGTTTCGCACATCCACGGGCAGCCGAATATCTCGGGCATGTCAGTGTCGCCGAAATCGGTGCTCCCGAATCGCTCGTGCGCGAGTTCTCAACCCCTCGCCCCGGCTCTACCTAGGTCGTACGCAACGAAGCCCCGTTTCGGACGTATCCTTGGATAGCCCCAGGAGCCCGCACGATGGCTGTCCAAATGGAACTGGCCCGAATTCTCATCCGCGAACTGGCGGACTATCAGATCATCGAACTGCGCGAGATCCTGCCCGCGCCCGAGACGCCGCTCGACGAGGCGGCACAGTTCGACAGGCTCCAGTCCGCACGCAAGTTTCCGATCGTCATCGGCCTGCCCGAGGCCCAGGCCATCGAACGCCGACTCAAGAACATCCCCGTAAAACGCCCCCAAACACACGACCTGCTCGCAAATGTCATCACGGCACTCGGCGGCACGCTCGAATCGATCTGCATCACCGATCTTGACGATCACACGTTCTTCGCAAGCCTCAACGTCGCACGATCTGATGGCAATCCAGTCGCTATCGATGCTCGACCCAGCGACGCCATAGCGCTTGGCATCGCACAGCAAGTTCCGATCTACGTCGAAGAACATGTGCTCGAAGGTGCTCTAAAAGAGGAGTCCTGATCAAAGTCATGGCTGATGCGCCGCACACGCTCGATTCGAAGCCGATCAACGCTCCCGATCTTCTGCTCACTCAGAATGTTCCCGGCACCGGGGGGACGATTCGTCAGCGCGACTCGGACTTTTTCGTCGAAGAGATTCCTCTCTACACACCTGGCGGTCAGGGCGAACACATCTACCTCTTCATCGAGAAGCGAGGCCTCACAACACAGGAAACGATCGAGATCGTCGCACGCCACTTCGGCGTCGCGCGCTCGGCGATTGGATTCGCCGGCCTCAAGGACAAACACGCTGTCACTCGCCAGACCCTCAGCGTGCACGCCCCAGGCCGCAACGCAGACAGTTTCCCGATGCTCCAGCACCCCGACCTGACGGTGCTTTGGGTCGATCAACACAGCAACAAACTTCGCCGCGGACACCTCGTAGGCAATCGCTTCTCCATCAAGATCAGAAGTGTTGATCTCAGCGCCGCTGTGCGTGCACGCCGATGTCTGGATCAACTCATGCGCCAAGGGCTCCCAAATCGCTTTGGGCCTCAGCGCTTCGGGGTCTTCGGCCGCAATCATCTGATCGGTCGCGCACTCTTCCTCAATGACTGCGACCTGGCAACACGCATCATGCTCGGTCTGGATTGCCCGCTCTCGCCCATCGACGCGATATTCCAAGCCGCCCGCGAGCATTTTGCCAACTCACGATTCTCTGACGCACGCGACGCCACACCTGTTCACTTCCGAACCGAACGGCTTGTGCTCGCTGCCATGGCACGCGGAGGCTCGGCCCGGGATGCGTGGGGCATGATCGACCCGCGGGACCGAGGGTTCTACTACTCCGCTTTTCAGTCGGCTGTTTTCAATCGCGTGCTTGTCGAGCGACTGCGGTCGGGCACGCTCGCGACGCTCATCCAGGGCGACCTCGCCATGCCACCAACCACTCGCAAGACCTTTCTTGTCACGTCCGACAATCTCGCGGAACTGCAACCACTCGTCGATCGCTTCGAACTCAACCCGAGCGGCCCGCTCTGGGGAACATCCATGAAACGCGCCGCAGGCAGCGTCGACCAGGCGGAAGCTGAAGCCCTCGATGCCTTCAGCCTTTCCCCAGAGATCCTGAGTCTGTGTCAGGACACACGCTCCGAAATGGTCGGAGGTTCGCGCCGCGCCCTGCGCGTGCCGATCACCGATATCGAGGTCGAAGGCGGCACCGACGAGCACGGCCCCTTCCTGCGCTGCGCATTCGACCTGCCCCGAGGCGCATTCGCCACAACCGTGCTCGAGGAAATCATGAAAATCGACCTTGCTCAGAACTCAGAGGAGCCACTCGATGACGAGTGACCTGCGCGTCGTGTGCTTCGATTGGGGAGGGGTTATTCTGCGCATCTGCCGCAGTTGGCGTGAAGGATGCGCACGCGCCGGCCTGCCTCTACACGAACGCGTGATGGACCCCGAAATCATGGCCCGCCGCCGCCGATATGCCCAGGACTATCAGATCGGCGCGCTCACATGCGATGAGTTCTTTCAAAGCGTCGCCGACCTTACTGATGGCTTGTATTCGCCGGCCGATGTGCAGCAGATTCACGCTGCATGGCTCATCGAGGAATACCCCGGCATCAGCAAGGTGATCGGCTCTCTCAGCACACGACCCGACGTCCACACCGCCCTGTTGAGCAACACAAACGCTGCGCACTGGTCGCGCCAGCACAGCGGGCCGAACGGTTTCCCGGCCGCTGCGCAACTACGCTCGCGCCTCGCGAGCCATGAACTGCGCATCGCCAAGCCTGATCGGTCCATCTACACGACCGCAGCTGAGCACTTCGGTGTCGAGCCGAGACACATCGTGTTCTTTGACGATCTGGCCGAGAATGTCGAAGCCGCCCGCGCTTGCGGCTGGAACGCGCACCAGATCGATCACGAAGGCGATACGGCTTCCCAGATCATTGCTCATCTCGCCCAGCACGGCATCACGCTTGATTGAGTCAGTCCCGCTCGATCACACGCACGTTCCGCCTCTGATCGAGCACGCCGTTCGGATCGCCGGCCCGGCGAAAAAGTGACCGAATTGACACATACAACCAGAGCGACCCAAGCAAAAATACCCCGAACAGCATGATCGGAATCAGAACCACAAGCGCCACACCAAACACCAGCGCCGCAACCAGGAACATGCACACCCGCGCCAGAAAACTCGGCCGCCGCCCAATCGAAACGAAAACGCGGCGAGCGCTATCGCCCGCCGCGTTCGAGAACACCGTGTACGTTTCAGTCAGGCGAGGCATGAAGAATCATACCCGTCCACTGCCCGGCGATTCACTTGCGACGACGTGTCGCGATCAGAGGCAGAGCCGCGAGACTGAGCAACATCGAGCCCGGTGCAGGAACCATGGTCATGAAGTCCTGGTGTGCACTGTTCGTATAGGCCTCGAACTTCCCGAGTTTCATCGAGTCGAACGAGATCGAACCGAAGAGCTGGTTCACAATCGAGCTGACACCAGAAGACAATGACGAGTTGCTCGTTCCCTGAGCCTTGAAGGCACCGCCCGAAAGACTCAGCGAAGAGAGCCCGATTTCTGCATCAAGGTCCATCACAACCTCCCACACCGCGATCTGAAACGCGGATGCCAGGTTCTTGTCCGCAGTCTCGGTCCAGATGTCCGGGCCAGCAGCGTGCGCCATCTCCGCGATGGCCCAGGCCTTGGCCAGTGCACCGCCGCGATGCGAGAGTGCATCGGCCAGCGATTCACGCTGAAACTCGGCTGTACCTTTCTGCGCATACTGATCGGGATCGATGCAGAACGTCACTGTCCGTTGCCCATCAATGTTGTGAATCACACTTCCCGAAAAGACATTCTGATAACTCCCTCCATTCACAGCAATACCCACGTTGTTGCCTCGCGACACGCCCGCGAACTGAAAGGAAACTACGTCGGCCGAGGCAACGGAACCGACGACGGCAACAGCGATCAACGAACACACAGTCTTCATGATGTCACTCCTTCGGGTTTGATTTGTTCAGCAGCCACCGGCCGCCACCGATCAAGGTGCAATTCGCCACACCTCACGACAACCCGCTGGAACAATCGAGTGACATTCCGCGCCCTTCTATACAGATCAGGAAGTTTGGGCGTATGCCCCCAATGTCCGAAACACCCTGCCCCGCCTGCCTCAGTCGCTTTTCATCAGCCGGTGCGGTGGAAAGCCTGTCGCAAACCACACAAAGTACGGATGCCCGCTATAATCGAAGTCTCTTCAAACACCACACAACAGGTAGTATGTCGTGCTCAAAGGTCCACAAGAAACAGTGCCGGCCTCAGACCTCAGCCCGGGCTTCATCCATCTCCATCTCCACAGCGAATACTCACTGCTCGATGGTGGAAATCGCGTTGATAAACTCGTCGATCGCGTCAAGCAACTCGGGATGGACGCAGTCGCCATCACCGACCACGGCAACCTGCACGCCGCCGCCATTTTCTACGACAGGGCAAAAACCGCTGGCATCAAACCCATCCTCGGCGTCGAGGCCTACATCGCCCCAGGACCACGCACCGACCGCACACACACCGGTGTCGCCGACGGCGGATACCACCTCGTCCTTCTGGCTGAAAACGAAACCGGTTGGCAGAACCTCATGCTCCTCTGCTCCGAAGCCTACCTCACCGGGTTCTACTACAAACCCCGCATGGATCGCGAACTCCTCGAACGTCACAACGAGGGCCTCATCGCAATCAACGGCCACCTCGGCAGCGAACTCGCCTTCCACCTGACGCGCTACGAAAGCTCCGGCGATCAAACGCACTGGGACAAAGCGCTCGAAGTAGCACGCTGGTACAGCAACATCTTCGCGCCCTCCGCTGCCGGCCCCCGCTTCTTCATCGAACTTCAGCACCATGTGCCCGAGCAGAACGCCATCAACCCGCACTTGATTCGCCTGGCCCGCGAGCTCGACCTGCCCCTCGTCTGCGACAACGACAGCCACTTCCTCCGTGCAGAGGACCACGACGCCCACGACACACTCATCTGCATCTCGATGGCCAAGAACAAGTGGGATCAGGATCGCCTGCGCTACACCCCCGAGCTCTACGTCAAGAGCCCGCGCGAAATGCAGGACATTTTCGCCAGCGACAACTACAACAATCAGGCATTCGGCAACGCCGGGCTGGAG
The DNA here is from genome assembly GCA_019636795.1 of Phycisphaeraceae bacterium. Taxonomy (NCBI): domain Bacteria; kingdom Pseudomonadati; phylum Planctomycetota; class Phycisphaerae; order Phycisphaerales; family Phycisphaeraceae; species Phycisphaeraceae bacterium. Next base: position 313,041 of record JAHBWW010000001.1, on the reverse strand, counting down.
GCTCTCGCCAACACCGTCCGCATCGCCCGCCGCTGCAATGTCGAACTCCCCGTCGGCGCAAGCCATGCCCCGGTCGTCGTTGTCAAGGCCCCACCAAAATCGCAATTACCCAAACACTCGGACGCAAGGTTCGCGGGCGATCTTTCCGCCTGGTACGCGGACTACTGCTCTCGCTTCATACTCGAACCCGCCACCGACCCCGGTCAGAATCAGGAGCACCTCAAGAAAGAATGCGACACTGCTCTGCGCATGCTCAGCGAAGCCGGCATGGTCTGGCGCTATGGCAGCCAGGTTCTCGACACGAAACACGAACACGTCGAAGGCACTCCCCAGGCTGCTGAAGCACGCCAGAAACTCCCCGACCGCGACGACCTCGCGCAGCGTTTCGACGCATGGGCTCGCCTCAATCGCGAACTCCAGATCCTCGCCGACAAGAGCATCAGTGCCTACTTCCTCATCGTGTGGGATTTCGTCAACTGGGGCCGCCAGCACGGCATCCCCGCCAGCGCCCGCGGCTCGGGTGTCGGAACTATGGTCGGCTACGTGCTCGGCCTGTCCAACGCCTGCCCCGTGCGCTACGGCCTGCTCTTCGAACGATTCACCGACCCCGACCGCTCCGAGTATCCCGATATCGATATCGACCTGTGTCAAGATGGCCGAGGCGCAGTCATCGACTACGTTCGCGAGAAATACGGCCATGTCGCGCAGATCATCACCTTCGGAACGATGAAAGCCCGCGCTGCTGTCCGCGATGTCGCGCGCGTTCTGGCCATCTCGCTCCCCGTTGCCGATCGTGTCGCCAAACTTATCCCCGAACAACTCAATATCACGATCGACTCTGCCATCGAAACCGATCCGGACTTCGCTGCCCTCGTCCGCGGCGAAGCCCGCGCTCTCGAAGCCATCAACAAGGATATCGGCCCCGACCAGCAGGTCTCGCGCGAACGCATCACACAGCTGATCGACAACGCCCGCACGCTCGAAGGCCAGGCCCGACACTGCTCGGTCCACGCTGCGGGCGTCATCGTCGCCACGCGCCCCCTCCACGAAATCGTCCCTCTCTACAAACAGTCCGGCGCAGCCTCCCACGAAATCGTCACGCAATGGGACGGCCCCACATGCGAGAAAATGGGCCTCCTCAAGATGGACTTCCTCGGCCTGCGCACGCTCTCCGTCATCGAGCGCGCCAAGAAAATCATCCGCGAAACACTCTCCGAAGAAACCATCTGGCAAGCGGTCGGGCAATCTCTTCCCACCCAGAGCACGCCCGTCGCACCTTCGCAGTCGCTCATTCACCCCCTCGACCTCGACCGCCTCACGTACGACGACCCGCGCGTCTTCGAACTCTTTCAGCGTGGCGACACCACCGGAGTGTTCCAGTTCGAATCCGGCGGTATGCGACGCCTCCTCGTCGAAATGAAACCCGACCGTCTCGAAGATCTCATCGCCGCCAACGCCCTCTTTCGCCCAGGGCCTATGGATCTCATTCCTGACTACAACCGCCGCAAGCACGGCGAAGTACCGGTTCCCCAGATCCACCCGATCGTCGATCGATTCACCGCCGAGACCTATGGCGTCATGGTCTATCAGGAACAGGTCATGCAGATCGTGCATGAACTCGGCGGCATTCCACTGCGCTCGGCCTACTCGCTCATCAAGGCCATCAGCAAGAAAAAAGCCAAGATCATCGACGCCAACCGCCCCAAGTTCATCGAGGGCGCGGGCCAAAAAGGCCTCCCAAAGGCAAACGCCGACGAACTCTTCGAACTCATCCTCAAGTTCGCCGGCTACGGCTTCAACAAAAGCCACTCCACCGGCTACGCCATCGTCGCCTATCAGACCGCATACCTCAAGACCTACTTCCCCGCACAATACATGGCCGCATTCCTGAGCTACGAAAGCCAGGCCCAGAAAATCAGCGATTGGATCCCCTATCTCGAAGACTGCCGTCGCACACGCCGCCCCAATGGCCGCGTCGGCATCGAGGTCCGCCCGCCCGACATCAACATTTCCAAAGCCGAGTTCACCGTGGCGTTCGATGACGATGAGCCACACGATCCTTTGCATGGGCACATTCGCTTCGGGCTCAAAGCCATCAAGGGTGCCGGCGAAAAGGCCATCGAAGCCATCATCGCCGAGCGAGACGAAACACCACCCCAGAACCTCATCGACACGCCCCCCCCACGCACTCCAAAGCCTTACACATCGCTCTTCGACTTCTGCGAACGCGTCTCGCCCGCAGCTGTCAACAAAGCCACCATCGAAAGCCTCATCAAAAGCGGCGCGTTCGACGCCCTCCACGCTCGCCCGCAGCGAGCCGCCATGATCGCAACCATCGATCAGGCGGTCAGCGCCGGTCAGCAGGCCGCCGCTGATCGCGCCAGTGGCCAGGGCTCTCTCTTCGGCATGCCCGAAGCTACCCCCACCACAACCACTACAGCAGCAGCATCGCTCGCCAAGGCAACCCCTTGGCCCGAAGCCGATGCACTGCGATTTGAGAAGGAAACCCTCGGCTTCTACGTTTCAAGCCATCCGCTCGATCGCTGGGGTTCGTGGATCCGCGCCTTCGCCTCGACCGATCTCTCAGGCCTGCGCGATCATCCACAGGATCGCCGCATTCTCGTCGGCGTCATCGCTCAAAGTGTGCGCACCATTGTCAGCCGAAACGGCAAAAACGCCGGACGAAAAATGGCAATCGTCACCATCGAAGACGTCGCCACCACCGCCGAAGCCGTTCTCTTCCCCGATACTTACGACCAGTTTGCACACATTCTCGAAACCGAAGAGCCTTTCTTCGTCTCGGGCCGGCTCGATCACTCGCGCGGCGACCCGCAGATCATCGTCGATCGCCTCGTCCCGATCGATGGCACTCCCAAGGAACGCGGCAAAGTCCTCGTTGTCATTCGCGATGGCATCGTCAATGGCAACGCTTCTCGCATCCTCCCCCAGGTGCGCGATGCACTCGACCGCCACGCGCAACTCAATGAATCACCAACTGCCGACCGTGTCGCACCTTCACCCCTCGAGTTTGCCGTTGAAACCGAGCAAAGCGTTATTGTCCTTGAGCCACGCCGCAACGCACGCGTGCCATTTTCGCCCAGCCTTGTGACGGAACTGTCCTTATTACTCGGCGAAGGCAGCGTGGTCTATGCCGGCGGTGTCGCTGTCGAAATAACCAAAGACGACCGTCGTGCTAAGTACCGCAAAGGGTGATCAGGCCTCACTCCTTCGACTCCCATCGCGTGTTGAGCCTGTGCTCGACGCCGAGTAGATCGAGCACCTTGCCAGCAACAAAGTCCACGATGTCCGCCACACTCTGAGGCTGCAGATACAAACCCGGATTCGTCGGGCAGATGATCGCGCCCGCCAGCGTCAGCGTTCGCATGTTCTCGATATCAATCAGATTCAGCGGCGACTCGCGGTGACACACGATCAAAGGCCGGCGCTCCTTAAGCGTCACCATCGCCGCCCGCGTGAGCAGATTGCTCCCTGAGCCAGTCGCTAGCGCCCCAAGGCTCGTCGAACTGCACGGCACCACCACCATCCCGCTGTGCAGAAAACTCCCCGACGCGATCACCGCCCCCACGTCCTTGTTCGGGTGAATCACCAGCCGCGACGACCACTCTGCTGCATCGAACGGCTCCAGCCGACGCCGCAGCCCCACGGGCACCGGGCCGTCACCCGAAAGATGCGAAAGCAGCGCGTCGAGTTCCAGCCGCGTAACCCTCGCTTCATCCGCCAGCAGCCGCCTTCCATACTCTGTCACAACAAGGTGAACTTCTCGCCCGGCGTCGAGCAGCAGTTCCACCACCCGCAGCGCATACGCCGCCCCCGAAGCCCCGCTGACCCCGACTACTACCCGTTTGGATGGGGGAATACTGCTCATGCCGATGGACAATCCTAAGTCGCCGCCGCCTCGAACGTCGGCGTACAGTCTTGTGGTCCTTCTACCTGGGAGTCTCAACCGTGGGTTCGATCCGCACATCATTCTGGATGCTTTGCGTCATTTCCGCTTGCGCAGTGGTGTCGGGATGCGTCAGTTATTCGACCTATCCAGAGGTCAAGGGCCTCGCGCCAAGCAACCCGAACTTCATCCACGTCAAGCCCATCGTGCGCGAGTCAATCAAGGAAATCATCACCCAGTTCCACCAGGACGAGTTTGGCACATTCGCCGTCAACCTGCCCAAGGGCATGACCCTCGAAGCCCAGTACTCCATTCTCGATGCGCTTGATGACCGCGCACGCCTGCTGACGAGTCAGACTCTTGATCGGCCCATTTACCACGTCGGACGCATCTGGGTTCGCGGCACGCATGCCAAAGTTGACATCGTCCGCCCCATTCTCGAACTCGGACCAAGCCCCTCCGACGTTGTCACTTACCAAGGCATGACCGTCTGGCTCGAAGGTGGTGTCTATCCGTGGGGCGTCACACGCGTTCAGCCTTGGTCCATCGGCGTCGTCTCGCCACCCGAACTCAACCTCCTCGACGAGGAGACCCCTGGTTGACCTCAACCTCCGTCCATCGTCCCGGCGCAACCGGCACGACATCCTCCGGGCCGCGACATCTCATTTCCATCCGAAGCACGCCCCTCGAACGTCTGCGCCACATCCTCGCCGAAGCCCGTACCTTCACCCCCGACCAGAGCCTGCGGGGCCGAACCTTCGCCACGCTCTTCTTCGAAGATTCCACGCGCACGCGCACCAGTTTCATCGTCGCCGCCCAGCAGCGCAGCGCCACCGTCATCGAGCTCTCAACCGCTTCCAGTTCGCTCAACAAGGGCGAAACGATGATCGATACTGCTGCAACGCTCGCCGCCTTGGGCGTCGAAGCTGTCGCCGTTCGCGCCAGACAAGCCGGAGCAGCAGCACTCATTGCCCGCTGCATTCCACACCTGTGCGTCATCAACGCTGGCGACGGACGCCATGAGCACCCGACTCAGGCCCTGGCCGACGCACTCACCATCGCCGAGGCCCTCGATCGACCCACCTTCGACTTCCATAACCTGCGCGTCGCAATCGTCGGCGACATCGGAGCCTCGCGCGTCGCTCGCTCCAACATCGCGCTCCTTGGCTCGCTCGGCGCTCAAGTCACCTGCGCCGGCCCACGCACCCTTGTGCCCGAGTCGCTCGCATCACTCGGGTGCAAAATCTCCTGGTCCATGGACGAGACAATCGCCGACGCCGACGTCATCATCATGCTTCGCATTCAGTTTGAACGCTACGCCACAGCCAGCAGCACCATCTCCTCGCCGCGCGAATACCGCGCCCACTTCGGCCTCACCGAGTCCCGCGCACGCCAACTCAACCCCGATGCCATCATCATGCACCCCGGACCCACCAACCGAGGCCTCGAAATCGACCCGGCCGTCGCCGATGGCACTCTGCCCGGTGTGCCGCGCTCCGTCATTCGCGACCAAGTCTCCAACGGCGTGCGCGTGCGAGCAGCACTCCTGAACGACTGCCTCACCGGTTCATGAAGCACGCACACCCAACTTCGCGCACACCTGCTCCACTTCAACCCCCCGAATCAGGATCGTCTTTTCAGGCGAAGTCTGCCCATGCGCAATCTCGAGCGCCGACCGACGAATCCCCAGTGCTCGCGCCAAAAGCGCGATGATCGCCGCGTTCGCGCGCCCGTCCTCAGGCGGCGCAGCGACCCGCACCTTCAGACGATCACCCAGCAAACCCGTAATCGCGTCTGCCCGAGCACCCGGCACCGCCTTGACCCGCACAACCACTCCTTGCGGGGAGGACTCGATCCATCCCATGCATGCAACCGTAGACGTCCGAGAACCGAATTGCTTGGGTAAAGCGCCCTTCGCGTGGTACACTCTTTATGCATCTCGGGTCGATGGAGGGGGAATCATGAAGCAGTTTGTCTTACTCGGATTCGCAGCGATCTGTGCGCTTTGTGCGCACGCTCACGCACAACTCCGCCCCGACCAGGTTCTCGTCGTTTACGACAGCCGCCGAGCCGTCTCTCGCGATGTCGCCGAGTTCTATGCCGGTTCGCACCTCGTTCCAGGTGGGGCCGGTGGCTTCCCGGGTGTCTACGCCGGCTTGCGCGTTTTGAACCTCCAAGCCACCGGCGCACCAGTCTCCGCGCCCGGAAACACGACCTACAGCGACTACCTCGTCCAACTACGCAACCCCATCCGCGCCCATCTTTCCGCAAATGGCCTCACTCATAAGATCCGCTGCATCGTCCTCACCAAAGGGCTCCCGCACCGCATCTTCGACACCGACAATCCTTCCGTCGGCGATCAGCCCGGCAACATCGGCACCGAATTCCTCTCCGGCGACGCCACCTGCGCCAGCGTCGATAACGAACTCACACTCCTCTGGCAAGACCTCGAAGTTGGCGAAAACGGCGGAGCAGGCGACAGCAAATCCGACGGCATGATTCCAAACCCATACCGCAACAAAAGAGTCCCCATCGGAACCTTCACCAACATCAACATCGACAAACCCAAATCGTTCATCCCCTCGGGAGGCATCGGCGTCTACTGGATCAACAACCCCAACGCCCCATACGAAAACCAGTTCACCGCTGGCGACTTCCTCCTCGTCGTGCGCCTTGACGCGCACACCGTTCAGGACGTCATCGACATGGTCAATCGCGCACAGAACCTCATTTACGACACCGACATTGCCGGATTCGTCATCGACGAATCCAACTCCGACGGCATCCTCAACCCAAACCCCAATTCCGAACTCGACAATCAGGGCGGCCAACTCTACATGGGTGACGACTACGAAACCGCACGCGACCGAATCCTCTTCGACGGACGTTTCAACCCCGCGAACATGCACTACAACGCACTGAGCGGCACCAACAACTTCATCGTCGGCCCCAACGTCGATTACAACGGTAACGGCCTGCTCGTCACCACGCCACTCATCCTCCTCGCACACTACGGCTCAAACCACGGCAATGCCCCCAACAACGGCGCAGGCGTCAGCGCCAACGACACCTTCGCCGAGAGTTTCAACTACCTCCCCGGAGCCATCTTCAACACGCTCGAAAGTTTCAACGCTCGCGCCTTCGGCCCCCTCGGCACGCGATTCAATCAGGAACAAATCGCCGACTTCATCGCCGCAGGCGGAACCTTCGGCCTTGGCCACTGCTGGGAGCCCTTCGCCTTCGGTGCCACCAAGACCCACCCGCTCGTGACTAATTTCATTCTCGGCCGCCTCACCTGGGCCGAAGCCGCCTACACCGCAATCCCCGCTCTCAGTTGGCACTACATCGTCGTCGGCGACCCGCTTGCCCGCGCACATCTCAAGTCCGACGATGTCAACAACGACGGACGCGTCGACATCGAAGATATCTACCACTGGCTCAAGAACCCAACCGACATCAACCGCGACGGCGTCGCCAACGCTCTCGACCTGCAACTCATCGAAAACAGTGTTCGTGGCAGCGTCTTCGAGGACCAAGGCGGCATCGGGCGCTAACTCCGGCCTTCAGAACAGAAAGCGAAAGCCCAGCGTCACCATCAAATCCGTGCGCGGCCTCTTATCCACATCTTGCACAATCGGTAGCCCCACCGCCGCCTCCAATGCAAACCGCCGCGCCTCGTAGAGCAACCCCGGGCCTGCCAGTATCTCATTGTCCCCATTCGTCTCATAGAGCCCATTGAGTTCCAGCGTCAGATACGTCGCAGCAGTCGTGTCGGCACTGTACTCTGCCGGCGAGAGTCGAAAGAGATACGCCGAGTCATACCGCAGTGCGTCAGCACGCCCATCGCCGCGCCTCACCGAGTACCGCTCGCCGCCTGTGTTCACCTTGTAGATCAAACTCTGATTGAACCCATGCCGCCCGAGAATCGCCGTAAACACCGCCCCGGCAAACGGATCAAAAGAATCACTCGAAGCCGACCCATCTCCACTCGGCACCTCAATCCCACCGAGCACCGCAAACCGAACCGAATCGACCGGGTTCAGGTCGCGCTGGAATGGTCGATACTTGAGTGTCAGCGCGATATCTCCAAGAGCCAGATCCCGCTCCGTCACGCTCGCCGACTCCTCGCTCGAAAACACGAGTGGCACATCGATACTCAACGACACATCTCGCCGTAGCCCATATGTCAGCGACGTGTTCATCACAACCTTGTCGATGTCCCGGTCCTCGGACGAAGGATCACCACTCATGTGCAGAAACTGAACTTTCTGCCTCAGGTACCACTTCCCCTGCGCAGGCTGTGTCGCAGCCGGAGTGTTCGTCGCTTCCTGCGCAGCACACCATGCCCACCCCGGCAGCACAACAACCGCGATCGCGACAGTCCTATTGAGCATGGATTATCCCTTTGCCGCACAACACCACACGCCGCGTCAGTGCGCCGCAATCCTGACCAGCGAAAATCCGCTCCGATCGACCGCGTCCTTGAGTTGCTGATGCGAAACAGCTACCGATGGATCGAGCGCGAGCGTCGCCTCGCCAGTGCTCATGTCCAGCTCGACACTGCGTACGCCCGGCACATCCATCAGGGCGCCATCGACGTTGCTCGCGCAGAGCGGGCAACTCATGCCATGAATGGTGAGCACGACACGCTCGCCCTGAATAAACGCAGGCTCGCTCGCAACATCCAATCGCTCCGTCTGCCTCGTCTCCGAGCCACACCCCACCATCACCCCAGCCACAAGACCCAGCAACGCGCACCCCGTCAATGTCTCGTGCTTGATGTTCATTTTCTTCCTTTCAAGCGATGACCATTCGCCGCACCGACCTCACTCAGCGTCCGAGTTTCGCAACCAGGCCGAGCAGTTCCTCAACCATCGCGTCGCGCTCAGCACCTTTATGCTCCATCGCCCTTGTTGCACAGTGCTTCAGGTGATTGCGCATAAGATTGCGCCCGACTGCCGACAGCGATTCTCGCACAGCCGAAACCTGAGTAATGATGTCAGCGCAATACCGATCGTCCTCGATCATGCGCATGATGCCTCGCACCTGCCCCTCAATGCGGGCCAGGTGCTTGAGATTCGCTGCCTTGATTTCCGCATCAACGCCGGCTGCCTTGCGCCCGCTCGAAGTGCCTTTCACCCCTGGACACGCTCCGCATCCGCATTCGGAGCCCTCTGCATTCGTACGAACTGCCCGAGCCGCACGGGCTACCTTGGCCGCGCGGGCAGACCCCATGCCAACCTTCTGTGCAACTTTCGCTCCAGCCATTGGCCCCTCCGCTCATTGGGCACATGTGATGTGTACAGAAAAGTATACCCCATGGGGGTATCTGAATCAACGTGACGCGCGCACCCATATCCCCAGCCCTCAAAGCAGTAAAAAGACAAACACCACCGCCTTGTTCAAGTTTCTTGCTGCGTCACCCGATAGGAGATCGCGCTTCCGAATCGTCGGTCGGGCGTTGTGCCCCCGCGATACCCGCTGTCTCGCGCGTGATCCCGAGTTTCGCAAGATGATCGTGCCACGCTTCGGTGTGCACCTGCCAGAAGTGTTCGAACGAATGCACCAGGCTGAACCGCTGCATGCGCTCATACGCCGCAGCCCCCATGCGCCGCCGCAGCCGCTCATCAGAAATCAGCGTCACCATCCGGTCCGCCCACTCATCAGCCGCCTTCGGAGAGAGCACAAATCCGGTCAGTTCATGGTCTACCACTTCCTTTGGCCCACCCACATCCGTCACCAGCACCGGCAGCGCCGAACCCTGACTCTCCATCACCACCTGCCCCAGCGTGTCCGTCGTCGATGGAAACACGAACATGTCGCTCGAAGCGTACAGCGTCGACAACTCCTCCCCGTGCCTGAACCCGAGGAAGTGCACGTTCTGACCCGACAATTTCCGCGCCATCGTCTCCCGGTAAGGCCCATCACCCACCACAATCAGTTCCGCATCCAGTCCCCGCGCACGACATGTATTCTGCACCATCGTCCAGATGTCAACCATCAAGGGCAGGTTCTTCTCCACACTCACACGCCCGACATACAACACCTTGACCGACTCGGCCCGCACGCCAAACCGCTTCCAGATCGTTCGGTCCGCAAAACCCGGATTGAACTCTCTCGTGTCGAACCCAGGCATCAGGCTCACAATGCGCTCGCGATCCAGCCCGAGGCCCGCCAGCGACTGCACATAATCCTCGCTGCGCGTGAAGATCGCCGTGAAGGGCTTGTAGAACCCGCGCATGAACGACTCGCTCAGCCTCGTCAATCCGCTGTCATCAAACAGCCTGTCGATGTACGCCGGGAAGTCCGTGTGATACACCCCGAGCACCGGAATGCGCAGCATCTTGGCTGCCAGAAATCCCACACACCCCACCGGCCCGGGCGTCGAAATGTGGATCACATCCGGCTGATGCTTGTCAATGTGCCTCAGAATCCGCATCAGAGGCGGCAGACACAGATCAAGATTCTCGTACTTGGGCAGCTTCGTCGCAAACACCGGATCAAAGTTGTAGATGTTCGGCAGATCCGGACACCGCAACTTCGTCGATGCGATCACCTGAAGATCGCGCCCGCTGCTGTGCGCACGCTCCGCGACATTGTGGATGAACCGACACACGCCATTGACATCCGCGATCGTGTCCGTAAACAGGCTCACACGCATCGGCCGCTCGACCACGCTCACGCCCGAGCCAGGCTGCGTAGTTTCATGCTCGAACTTCTCGATGAAGTTGCGCTCCTTGTTCTGATGAAACAAACTGATCAGGTACGGCAGCTGCGCCAGATACAGCACCGCATAACTCACCAGATGCTCGCTGATGCGCGCCGGATCGCGCTTGCGGAAACTGCGCACCAGCCCCGAACCCATGCTTCGGCTCAGCGCTTCGGTCAGATCCTGCGTGAACTCCGCCATGCGATCATGCTGACTCACCGCTGCGCCTTCGACCCACAACGTAGGGTTGAGCCTCTGTCCGATATCCGGGTACTTCTCGAGCAATGGCCTGATCTGCGATCGCAAAGCCTTTGAAACCGGCAGACTCCGTGCCTTGCGAGGCTGCCACATGCGCTTCGTTGCCTTGTAGGCCGCGACCCGGATCTTGCCGGGGCTTTCCGCCTTGATTCCCGCAAAACGCAAGAGTCGGCTACCCAGATATCGCCCCGACGGAGACTGCTGCGCGTGCAGTCGCTTGGCATAGTAGTTAGAACCCACCGTCGCCAACTGATGCGCAAGCAGCGCCGAGTGCCCCCCCACTCCGCCCGATTGCGACTTGCCCTGCATCACCCGGCGCAGGAACTCGCGCGGATCCGAAACTCGATCGGCCGCATCAATCGAAAGTGACGTCCATGTGCGCCCAACGTTGAGCAGTGCGTGATCATCCGAACCGCCCGTGCACCCCTTCTCCCAGACCCGAGGCCACAACGGCTCGATCCCGTGCGCCTGCACCAGACGATGCACAAGCCCCGGTGTCAACTGATCCACAAATCGCTCGATGGCCCGATTCTGCGTATCCGCGTGCGCGCCGTTGCGCGTCTCGAAGCATTTGAACAACAATGTCGCGCGCTCGATGTGCCACCGCTCCAGCCTCGCGTTTTGTACATACAACGGATGAGCGCACGAATGCGCCAGATTGTTCTCACGAATCCACGCTGCGAGCTTGTACACATCTTCGCGCAGCCCCAACTTGCCGATCTGCTCGTGCTGCTTGGGTGTGTGCCCCCACACCAGCACATGGAGCAGGCAGTGATCTTCCGGAAAGTATGTCGAAACTTCTTCGCCGATGATGAATCGCTGAAACCCGCGATCAACCAGTTCCATCGCGCCCTTGATCGAATCGTGATCCGTGATCGTCACGAAGTCCATGCCGCGCGCGATGGCCTGATCGAAAACCCGCTCCGGCGGGGAATAGCACTCCACGCACCCGATCAACCCCGCAGCCTTGTTCAAAGGCTTGTCCGATGCGTGCGAATGACAGTGCATGTCCATGCGCACAAACCCTGACCAATCCTTGTCAAACGGATGTGCCCCGCTTGTCGCGTCGGTACCTGGCTGGGATTGGGGTTGAGTCATCATGCTGATCCCGAGTCGTGCGGGTCGTCCCGCTCAATCGTATTGTAAGGGCGAAGCTCGTCGGAACTTGCCACAGGCTCCGATTTCGAAATTCGCACGATCTTTGCAATCAACACCGAATCATCTTGCACTTCTTGGAGTTTGCTCTCATGTAGTTGCAGGTCAGTGAAATCTGCTCATCGTTAGCCACTCCATGACTGCAGCGACGTACGCTTCAAGATTCATTCCCGTTGCAAAGGAGCACACCATGCCCAGACTCACCGTTGTCGAACCCGCCCAGTCGGCCGGCCGCATCAAGGACATCTTCGAAGGCCCGCTCAAAGGCAAGCATCTCAACATCTTCAAGGGCATGGCCAATTCGGCAACACTGCTCGATTCCTACCTCGGGCTTTCCTCTGCCCTCTCCAAAGCCAAACTGACCCAGCGCGAGCAGGAAGTGGTGCAACTCGCTGTGGTCGAGTCTGCCTCGTGCGATTACTGCACCGCTGCCCACACTGCCATCGGCAAAAAAGCAGGCCTGAGCGAAGCGCAGACTCTGGGCGCACGCCGCGGGCATGTAGAAGATGACCCGAAGCTCGATGCGCTCGCTCGCTTCGCCTCAACCCTGTACGAAAAACGGGGCAACGTCTCGGACAGCGAACTCGCTGCATTCCGTGCTGCAGGCTTCGGCGACGAGGAAATCTGCGAGGTCGTCGCTGTGTACGCTCAGGCAACCCTCACCTCGACCTTCAACCACATCAACCAGACCCCTGTCGACTTCCCCAAGCCTCCAGCACTCTGACTTATGGATTCGCATGCGCAAAAAGTCGACCCCGCGTCGGTGAGGCGACCGACACGGGGCCGCGCAGGGGGTCAAGCGTACAGGCCTTCGTCTATCACACCATCGCATATGCATTAAGTGGAAGCCACCAAAATGAAGGGTCAAAAGGGCCTCTGGTTCGGGTGAGCGCGAAGATTTGTTGTGTGAGGCCGAGAATCGCTGAAATAACTCCCGAAGCACGCGGGTTCCTCGAAAGGCCGATCCTTAGTACCCCCAGAATGGGATCGGTCACTTGTCTTCTTTCCAGTCCCCGCGCGAAGCCCCCGCTTCGTGCGGGGTTTTTTTTCGCCCGCCTGCGGAATGCCCACATGTCTCTCTACGATGGTGGCTATGGATATTCGCGTCATCAGCATTGGGGCTATGGCCTACAACGAGTTATGGGGCGAGAAGCAACCCGTTCGCACCGGCCACTCGACCACCACCCTTATTCAAAGCGGGTCAGTTCGCATCCTGATCGATCCTGGCCTGCCCGCCCAAGCCCTCTCAGCCCGCCTTGGCGAACGTGCCAACCTCAAACCCAGCGACATCACTCACGTCTTTTTGACGTCGTTTCATCCCGACGCCCGCCGCGGGCTCGAACTCTTCCCAAACGCCGAGTGGCTCATTTCCTCAACCGAACGCGAGACCGTGGGCTTCCCGCTTGCCTCCGATCTGCGAACACTGGCTGAGAGCGGCGCGTTCACAGATGAAGCCGACGAGGAGACCCGCGATCTGGCCGAGGCGCTGCGGCGGGAGGTTGCGATTCTTCAGCGGTGTCAGGCAGCCCCGGATCGCCTCGCGCCGGGGGTCGATCTCTTCCCCCTGCCAGGCGTCACCGCTGGGATGACGGGGCTACTCATTCCGTCGGCCAGGGGCGATGTGCTGATCTGTGGCGATGCAGTGCCGACCGCCGACCACCTCGCGCAAGGCCGAGCTCCGATGCGATGCGACGACCTCGCCGCTGCCAAGGTCTCCCTGAGCGAAGTTGTTGAGATCGCTGATGTCATCATCCCAGGCCGTGACAACCTCGCAATCAACCCGGCCCGGCGGTTGATGACTGGCATATAACCAACTACCCGATGCGAAAAGCCAGCCCAAGTCCGGCGCGCGTTCGTGATGAAAGCATGAAAAAGGGGACCGGCCGCAAGACCGATCCCCTGTTATGCCTCATGATGTGGCTACCGACTCAGGTTGACGATGACTGTGCTTCCTGTGGCTTACTGCCCGAGTCGCTTGCTTCACCCGATTGTGCCGGCTCGGTGCGAGACGCCTCGAAGAACAGCGCATCGACGCCCTCCTTGCGCCCGATGAGCAGGTGGTTCATGCCATGGAGTTCGCCGGAGAGCAGTTGCTCGCTCAGCGGATCTTCGATGTACGTCCCGATCGCGCGACGCAACGGACGGGCGCCAAAGTCCGGGTTGTACCCCTTCTCGATCAGGAACTCCTTGGCTGCCGGATCGAGCTCGATGGTGTAGCCCTGCTCCTTGAGCCGGATGGCAACCTTGCCAACCTCGAACTCGACGATGCCGACGAGATCTTCGCGGGTCAAAGGCCTGAAGACAATCACATCGTCGAGTCGGTTGATGAACTCGGGCCTGAAGAAGCGCTCGATCTCCTTCATCAGGATGCCCTTGATGTTTTCGTAGTCAACCTCACTGGATCGCTTCTGGAAGCCGAAGCCCGCACCACCCTTGATCAGATCAGCGCCGATGTTGCTCGTCATGATCAGGATGGTGTTCTTGAAATCGACATGGCGCCCGAACGAATCGGTCAGACGCCCTTCTTCCATGATCTGAAGGAGCATGTTGAACACATCCGGGTGGGCCTTCTCGACTTCATCGAGCAGCACGACGGCATAGGGTCGACGGCGGATCTGCTCGGTGAGCTGCCCGCCCTCTTCGTACCCGACGTATCCGGGAGGCGCGCCGACCAGGCGCGAAACGTTGTGCTTCTCCATGTACTCGCTCATGTCGAGGTGAATGAGCGCATCAGCGTCGCCGAACATGAACTCGGCCAGTGCCTTGGACAGCAGCGTCTTGCCCACACCAGACGGGCCGACGAAGATGAACGAACCCATCGGGCGTTTTGGATCCTTGAGCCCGGCGCGAGCGCGGCGAATGGCCTTGGCCATGGCCTTGATCGCTTCGTCCTGGCTGACGACCTTCTTGTGCAGTTCGACTTCGAGGCTGAGCAGGCGCTGCGCCTCTTCCTTCTCGAGCCGCGTCAGCGGAACGCCCGTCATCTTGCTGACGACTTCAGCAATGACGTCCTCGTCGACCACGCCGTCGATCTCGAGGCTGCGGGCGCGCCACTCATCCTGAATTTCTTCCTTCTTCTTGCGGAGTTTCTCAGCCCGATCGCGCAGATCGGCAGCCTTCTCATAGTCGGCACCGCGCACGGCTTCATCCTTTTCGACGCTGAGGCGCTCGATGTCGGCCTCGATCTCGGCAAGGTCTGGTGGCTTGGTCATGCTCTTGATGCGCACTCGCGCACCGGCCTCATCGATCACGTCGATCGACTTGTCCGGCTGGACACGTCCGGTGATGTACCGGCCCGAGAGTTCAACCGCAGCCTTGACCGCTTCATCGGTGATGCGCACGCGGTGATGCTCTTCATACCGATCGCGCAGGCCCTTGATGATCTCGACCGTCTGCGCGTCGGTGGGCGGATCGACCGGAATCGACTGGAACCGCCGCGCCAGCGCCGCGTCCTTCTCGATGTACTTGCGGTACTCGTCGAAGGTCGTCGCTCCGATGCACTGAATCTCGCCACGCGCCAGCGCCGGCTTGAGCACGTTGGACGCATCGATCGCGCCCTCGGCCCCACCGGCACCGACGAGCGTGTGCAGTTCGTCGATGAACAGAATCACGTTCTTGGCCCGGCGGACCTCGTTCATGACCGCCTTGATGCGCTCCTCGAACTGTCCGCGGTACTTCGTACCGGCAACCATCATCGCAAGATCGAGCACGACCAGCCTCTTGTCGTGCAGAATGTCCGGCACGTCCTGCGCCACAATGCGCTGCGCAAGCCCTTCGACGATCGCGGTCTTGCCCACGCCAGCTTCACCGAGGAGGACAGGGTTATTCTTCGTGCGTCGGCAGAGCACCTGCGTGAGTCGCTCGATCTCGGTGGCGCGCCCGATGACCGGGTCAAGCTGCGACTCGCGCGCCAGTTCGGTCAGGTCGCGCCCGAAGGAATCGAGCGCCGGAGTCTGACTCTTGCGGCGTGCTCCGCGGGCCTCGCCGCCATTGCCCGGGGCTGCGCCCGGAATCGCGGTCTCGCCTGCCGATGTATCGGTCTCGGCACCAGCGCCGAGGAGGTTCAGAACTTCTTCGCGCACCTCTTCGAGTTTGAGGTTCAGGTTCATCAGAACCTGGGCTGCGACTCCGTCGTGCTCACGCAGCAGGCCGAGCAGCAAGTGTTCGGTGCCGACGTAGTTGTGGTTGAGGTTGCGAGCCTCTTCAATCGCGTACTCGATGACCTTTTTGGCCCGCGGGGTCTGGGGGAGTTTTCCCATCGTGACCATTTCCGGACCGGCCTTGACGAGTTTCTCGACTTCGAGGCGGACCTTGCGCAGGTCAACATCCAGATTCTTCAGGACATTGGCACCCACCCCCGAGCCTTCCTTGACAAGGCCGAGAAGGATGTGCTCCGTCCCAATGTATTCGTGGTTGAAGCGCTGCGCTTCCTGATTGGCCAGGGCCATGACTTTGCGCGCGCGGTCGGTAAATCGTTCAAACATATGTCCTCCCGTCTGACGAACTGTTCGTCAGGACTTCAACTGCGGGTTCATCTGCCTGATGAACCCTCGTAGAGATCGGACCATTCCGTGTCCGACTCCGGTCGTCAGCTGCCGGTCAGCGAGATTCATCACCGGCCGGCTCTTCAATCCTATGAGGCCGGGCAGACGGACTTCGTCTGGGTCGGCCAGAACCACACAGAACATGTACAGAAGTGAGAGGATGCATAGAGCGTGCCAAGGTGCCTATAGGGCCTAGAGATGACTTGCGGGGCAGAAAGTCCCGTTCGCGTGTGCGCTTGAATGACGATTTGTGTCTGTGGGTTGTGCCACCCATGCCAAACTGGCATGGAACCATGCCCCCTGTTCAGGGGTGGTCTGCGAGAATGGCGCTGGCGTCGGCGACGATGGTCAGAGGCACCACGGCCTGGGCAAGGCTGTTGTCCGCCCTGTCGCGCATCGTGATCTTCACCTCGTACTGCCCGACAGTGAGGGTCTGGGGCAGATCGATCGCGGTGACGACGTAGTAATCGCGGAATCGATTTCGTGACACGCGCCGGTCGGCCAGTACTGGGGTGGCCATGGCCAGGACGTTGTCGGCCTTGTGATAGATCTCGACACGCTGCGTCAGTTCCACCGCGTAATGGGCCGCACCAGTGCCATACACGCTTGACGAAGGTGTGACTTCCGTGTGGCGGAAGCGGTCGACTTCGACATAGACGATCACACGGTTGCGACGGCCGGCGATGAAGACCGAAGGCTCGAATGTCGCGAACTGCCCATAGCCATCGACGCGCGAGCAGAGTTCGGCGCGGACGATGCGCAGAGGGCGAGTCTCGGAAAGATCCAGCGCGATCTGCTGAGCGGTGTCGGCTGGTGCGTCGTCATCGCCATCAGCCGAAGCGCGCACAGATTCGAGAAAGGCGCGGGCAGCGTCAAGATGCCGACGCTCTTCGGGAGACAGGAGATGCACTTCCAGAGCTGCATCGATCGCGCCCGGTGCAAGCCCATCAAGCCCGAGCAGGGCCAGGGCGTCGATCAGAGGCTGGGTCGAGGTGAAGAGCTGGTTCGTCAGGGCCTGTGCCAACTGACGCGCGATATCACGGGTCGAGAGTGAAGCCGAGGTGTGTGTGATGCTCGGCATGACGGCTGAAGAGTCGCTCATGAGCGCACCAAGCCCGGCACTGTCCTCGTCGTACACCGGAGCGCTTGCAATCACTGTCTCGGGGGGATCCATGACGACAATCTCGTCGCGCGGGGTCTCTGTGCGGGCGAGAATTTCAGCGAATGCCTGCTGCGAAGCGCGGACAAGGTCGTCGAGGCTGGAGGTCGTGCCCTCGGCTGCGAGGAGACTCGATACGCGATCCTCCGGGAACTCGGGCGAAACCGAACCGCTGCGAAGGGCGGCCAGGCCTGCGCTGTACTCATCGATGATGGTCCCCTGAGCATTCTGGCGGGCGGACTGGCAGGCACCAAGGGAAAGCAGAACTGCGGCAGCGGCGGCGGTCGAGGCGTACTTGGTCACTCGCGACATGATCAAAACTCCCGTGCGGGGACGTGCTGCGTCCCTCGGGAGTGGTATCGGATCGTTGAACCTGACTCTTGCCATCCGCATTGCGATGCGCAGGTGTCGGCAATTTCTGCGCGTCAGGACTTGCGGGTCGTGCAGGCAAACTCGACCGCGAGCATCTCGATCAACCGATCGGGCCGACCCACCCCCGATTTGGAGTGTGCATCGGCACGAACGCACGCTGTGAGCAACGGTGCGGTCTGCTCGGGAGCAAGCGAAGCAGCGGCACGATATGGTTTTTCGATCGCCCACGTCCCACGCGACATCGTTTGCTTGGCAAACTCGGCGATTGGCATGCGCAAACGATGCGCGACAGCAGCGGCATGGAGACTCTGGGCGGTCGACGAACATGCGTATAAAAGTGGAATCTCCGCACCTCGGGGCGACGTTTCGATCGTCTTGCGCATGGAGTCGATCGCGTTCTCGGCGCTCCCCGAAAGCAGGTACTCACCTACCACCCAAGGTTTGATCTCCTTGGTCAGGACCACAAATTCCTCCACCAGTTCGAGGGTGATGGATTTGGAGCACGAGGCTACGGCGGCAAGGGCGAGCTTGGCCAGATCAATGTCAAGTTGGGCAAGATTGGGACCAATGCGTTCGACGAGTTCGTCTGCTGCCTTGCGATCGATGGGCACGTTGTGATTGTCTTTGGCGCGGCGGACAACCCAGGCGTGTACTTCGGGTTTGTCGAGTTCGCTGCACTTGATGACGAGGCCGACCTTGGCGATCTGCTTGTCGAGATTGCCGGGGCGCCAGGCGGCGCTTCGAATGAGGAGCGTTGCTCCGGGAGAGGGGTTGTCGGCGTATCGCTCGAAGAGGGGACGAATATCGTCGCCCTTGATGAGTTGTTCGGCTTCATCGAGAATGACGAGTTTGTGCGCAGCGATCAGACCGAAACTGCGGCACTCGTCCAGAACTGTGGCGGCGTCTGCATCGGCACCGGCGAAGCGGAGGACATCGACCTCGCCGTGGGCGGATTCGAGGACTTTTTTGAGGGCGGCGGTGTGTTCTGTGCGGAGCAGAAGATCGGGGCCATGGAGGAGAACGATGCGGTTCTCGGGTGTGAAGCCGCCGGTAGCCTTGGCGGAATTGGGATCGGAACTTGAGGATCGTTTGGCCATGTCTGGGGGAGGGTAGCACCGCAGGGGGTGACGGCTCGTATGGTTGGGGGCATGCTTGTGCTTTCGGTCATAGCGGGCCCCGACACGGGGCGGAAGTTCGAACTCCCGCGCGATGAGCCTCAACTCATCGGACGGTCGAGCGAGGCGCTGCCTTTGACGGACAACACCGTCAGTCGGCGGCACGCGGAGCTGACCCCAGATGATGGGTTGTGGTGGGTGCGCGATCTCCAGAGCCAGAACGGGACCTACATCAATGGTGTGCGCATCGCGGAGCGCACGAGGCTGCACGCGGGCGATCAGATTCGTGTGGGCGCAACGGTCTTCGTGTTTGGCGAGGTCAACAGCCAGGACGCATCGATTGTGCGTGTGATGGACCCTCGCGATCTCTCGACGGAGGTCGATTACCGCATACAGAGCAACGAAGACTCGGTGATTTTGGCTGAGCCTGAGCCTCGTGCGGCTGCGGTCGATCACCTGAGGGTGATTTACCGTCTGACGACATTGACGACGCAGGTCGCGAATCAGGCAGAACTCCTGCGTCAGGTGATGGAGCTTGTGTTTACGGAGTTCAAGCCCGAGCGCGGGGTGATCATGGTTGCGCCATCGGGGGCTGAGGGCGAACTCGAGCCCGCGGTTGTGAAGTATCGCTCGCGGCCGAAGGATGACGAGGACCGAGAGATCAGGGTGAGCCGAACGATTTTGACAGCGGCTGTGCGCCAGGGTGAGGGGGTGCTGAGTTCCAACGCGATGAACGACCCGAGGTTCGAATCGGGCGACAGCGTGCAACGGTACAACATCCGCTCGGCGATCTGCTCGCCGATCCGGTTTCGTGATACGACGTTTGGCGCGATCTATATCGACAGTTCGATGGCCAACTACACGTTCACACGCGAGCAGTTGGCGTTGATGAACGCAATCGGGCAGCATACGGGCCTGGCGCTGGCCAATGCTGAACACACGCGGCGGCAGTTGCACGCTGAGCGTCTGGCCGCGATGGGAGAGACGGTCGCGGGCCTGAGCCACTCGATCAAGAATATTTTGCAAGGGCTGCGTGGCGGGGCAGATGTGGTGGAGATGGGGCTCAAGAAGGATGACTTGAAGATTGCGCGTGGCGGGTGGGACATTCTCAAGCGCAATCTCGATCGGATTGTGAGCCTGACGCTGAACATGCTGGCGTTCAGTCGGCAGAGGCAGGTGGAGTTGGAGTTGACGCGTGTTGGGCCTCTGGTCGAAGATTGCGTGCAACTGCTTGAGGCGCGGTGTGAGGACAAGAGAATCGCGATGATTGTGGACGCGGACCCGGAAATGCCTCCGATTCCGCTGGATTCAAATCTGATTCATCAGGCGTTGATGAACCTGCTGGGGAACGCGATCGAAGCGGTGGAGCCAGTGCGCGGGGTGGTGACGGTGCGGGTGCTGTTTCATGAAGCGGGCCCGACAAGGCCAACGCCGTATGCCGAGATCACGATTATTGATAACGGGATAGGCATCCCGTCGAACAAGTTGGCGTGGATCTTTGAGCCTTTCAACACGACCAAGGGCTTGCGCGGCACGGGGCTGGGTCTTGCGGTGACCAAGCGAATCATTCATGAGCACCGAGGGCGGATCATCGTCGAGAGTGCCGAAGGGCGCGGTGCGACGTTCAGGGTGCTGCTGCCTGCGGATCTGGATACGGCCTTCGACCCGTCGGCGACGGCGGAGAACAAGGTGACGGCTGCGGACTTGATGCGGGGGCTGTAAAAAAAACGCGTGGTGTTGCGCACCACGCGTGGACTGAACACTCTGCATGACCATGTTGATCAGGGAATTCGCGCTGAGAAGTTGCGATGATCGACCATTGAGAACATCATGTCGTCTCCAGACCGCAACTTCCATCCCTCGATCCAGCCGATTTCGCGCGTTGCCTTCGGAGGTAAGTCAATCGAGGTCTGGAAAGACTGTTTCAAGGTACGGTTCGAAAAGTGTGCTTTGACAACGACGTGCTTCGATGTCTTGTTTTTGATCTGGGCCACGTATCCCTCGCCAACATAGGACTCACGATACAACACCTCAATGGGCACAACGGGCTTGGCGACAGAGACCACAATCGCCGCGATCAATGCAACCATCACGAGCGCAACACCACCTGCCCCACTGAGCCCGAGGACAATAAGAGTGCCTTTTTTCATCGCATTTGCCTTTCGTCAGAGTTCTCTTGAAGCTTGGTTACTTTGCATCCGCCGAAATCGCGCCACGCTGCCCGAGTGTCGGCTGAATGGTGTCTCTTCGCAATATCAAGCGTGCAACTTAGTGATCACTCACTCCGCGATTTGTAGCATTTCCAAGGCTCATGAGGTTTGCAGAGTGCATTGCCATTGCCGATAGCCATTTGCGGGAGGACGAAGAAATGAGGCTGGTCTGGACGTTGCAGCATCCTCGCCCGGTCCGGGCCGTATAGTTTGAGAGCGGGAGGCCCCAGCGTGCGGGGCGGGTCTGTGTCATCGGACCATCTCTCGTGGTGTTATCGGACATTTGCTCCCGCCGGTGTCTTGGCGGGACGGAACACAACGATCGGGTCGGGAGCAGGAGCCGAGCATGTCGAGGGTTCAGGAACAATCGCGCGGATTCAGTCTGGTGGAGTTGCTGACGGTCATTGCGATCATCGCGCTGGTGATTTCGATCATCATTCCGGTGCTTGGCGGGGCGCGGGACGCGGGTCGGCGTGTGTCGACGCAGGGGCTTTTGAGCGACATTGCCAATGCGGCGAGCAAGTTCAAACTGGACAACAACGGGCGCAATCCGGGATACTTCTCGGAGCGCGAGATGGGAAGTGCGGACAACGCGACGCGTGGCATGTCGGGGATGGAGAACGCGATGCTCGATCTGGGGGGGCAGAAGGCGATCGTCGCGAGTGCGGGGGCGGGGATTGTCTCGGTGGGACCGATCGCGAATCAGGCCATTTTCGTGAATCCGAACCTGGTGGGTGCTGATGAAGGGGCGTATTTCAAGCCTTCGCGTGAGTACTTCGTGGCGCAGACGAGCCCGGGCCAGCAGGTTGGGGTTTCGGGCCATACGTCGAGTTCGGAGAACGATCCGCAGTTGCTCGATGTGGTGGATTCGTTTGGTCAGCCGGTGCTGTTCTGGAGCGCCGACACGCACACGGTGCCTCAGGCCAGGTCGGCGGCGAATTTTGCGTCGATTGCGACAGGCGCGGCGCAGCCTGCGATGTTCTACTGGAACTCGAACGCGGCGTTTCTTCAGGCCAACAACCTCGGGCGCAAGGGTGAGGACATGACGCTGTCGCCTACACCCGGGCAAAAGGCAAGCCTGATTGGTTCTGGCGCGGGTACGACGGACCGCGAAAGCACGCTTCGAGCACTGCTTGGAAGTGCGTCGGCTCCGGCGACAGGGTCTGGTTCGACGGTGGACCAGGTGCTGTCGAGCCCATCGATGGCGGCGATTCAGGGGCTGTTCCCGGCGCGCGGGCGCGGGGCGTTCGTGGTGCACGCAGCGGGCCGGGATGGGATTTATCTGAGTGCCAAGGATCGCGGGTTCGGGTCGACGAATCTTTCGGGAAACCGACTCGACTATGGCATGAACTTCTTCCAGAGTGCCAACGCGCGGCTTTTGGATGACGAGAACAAGCCGAGCAGCCGCGATGTGGCCAGTGAGTTCGACGACATCATCGTGTCGGGAAATTGAGCGGCCGGTCCTGCGGACCTGACCTGACGTTGGCAAATTCGGTACGCTGGCGGGCACTATGTCGGCCGTGTTCGATGATGCGCCATCACTTGATCTCGTGCAGGAGGAGCCAGTCCCGGCTCGAAGGCGGGTGTGGCTGTGCGTGCTGGCAATCGGAGCGGCTGCGACCGTTGCAACTCGGATCGAGACAACGATGCTTGCGTGGTGGGCGGCTGCGGGCGTAGCGGCGGTGGCTGCGGTGTTTGTGCGTGGGCGCGGGCAACGAGTGCTCCTGCTGCTCACGGTCGGATCGGTGGCGGGCGGTTGGTTCGTGCTCCGGACGGAGACGATCCGATGGGACTCGATCGAGCGCGTAGCTGTGGGCGATGGGCGCACGCTTCTTGCGGTCGAAGGCCTTGTGCTGTCAAAGCCCGAGCCGCGGCGTGAGGCGATTGATCGCCTGTCGCGCTATCGGTTTGGACAGGCTGGCGCGTCGTTTGATCTGCGGGTCGAGAAGGCTCACCTGGGCGATGGAATGAGGCGTGCGAGCGGATCGGTACGTGTGTATGTCGATGACCAGGCTGAGGATTCGCTTGCGCACATTGAGCCTGGCGCGAAGGTGCGGCTGGTGGGCTGGTACCTGCCGCCAGTTGCGTCTATGAATCCGGGGGATAGTGATCGGCTGCGGTGGGCCAGACTGAGCGGAAGAGCAGGATCGGTCTCGACATCGTCAGGGGCGTTGATCGAACGAATTGATGAGGGTTCGCCGGGATGGCGGGCGGGCGCGGTGCGGATGACGAACGCTCTGCGCGCGCGTGCGTCGGGGCTGCTCGATGGCGAGCCGACAGCGGGACGGGCCATCCTCCGTGCGATTCTGCTCGGCGAAGATGATCCGGCGCTGCGCGAGTCACGCAGCGCCTTCGCTGCGACAGGTACATCGCACCTGCTTGCGATCTCGGGGTTTCATCTTGCGGTGTTGTGCGCGATTGCAGCGATGGGGCTTCGATTGAGTGGGGAGCACGGCGGGCTCGAATCGCTCGTGCTCGCGGCACTGGTGTTGCTTGTGCTGGTGCTGGTTCCGGCGCGGGTGCCGATTGTGCGGGCCGGGGTGATGGTGCTGGTGCTTCTGCTGAGCGATGCGTTGGGGCGTCGGTATGACAGGCTGACCATGCTCGGGTGGGTCGCGGTGGGTTTGTTCGTGTGGAGACCGATGGACGTGTTCTCGATGGGTGCGCAGTTGAGTGTCGGGATCACGGCGCTGCTTCTTTGGCCTGGATTGGCGAAACATCGGTGGCTCGTCGAGCCTCGCATCCTGGGAATCAAGAAAGGTCGCGTGTCGAATGCGACTCGGCTGATGAGGAGAATGCGTGGATATCTTGGCGTGTGCGTGGTCTGCTGGCTGTTCTCGCTGCCGATCGTGATGTGTCACACCGGGCAGGTGAATCTGACGGGCGCGCTGACGACAGCGTTCATGACACCACTGATCGTGGTGCTGCTGGGAGTGGGATATGTTGCGTTGTTCATGCATCTGATCTGGCCCGGGAGCGCTGCGATGCTGGTCCTGCTCATGATCGAGGCTGCGGATTGGGGAGGCGGATGGATAGCGCGTGTGGCGGCGATCGAATCGCTTGCACCGACTGTGGCGCCTTCGAGCGCGCTGTGGGCGTGCGTTGCGATGGTGACGTTGTGGATCTATCTGCGCGCGGCGCGAGTTTGGAACTGGCCTCTGATCGCAGCGATGGGGCTGCTCGTAGCGAGCGTTGCGCTGTTTCAGACGGGGAATCGGCCGCTTCGGTCGGGGGTCGTGTTGCGCATCGATACGCTGGCGGTCGGGGATGGGTCGTGCTTCATTGTGCGCAGTGGGCGTGAGGCGATGATCTGGGATTGCGGATCGTTGCGTGCGGACCTGAGGCCGGTGCTGGAACGGGCGCAGCGTGCCCTTGGTGTGCGCGCTGTTTCTGCTGCGGTGGTGACACACGCGGATCTGGACCATTACATTTCGCTTCCGGATGCGATGGAGGTGTTTGGGATTGATCGCGTGCTTGTGCCAGAGCATTTCTTGGTTGCCAAGAACGCACCACTGCGGTCATTGCATGAAGAACTGAGGTCGCGCAACGTTGAGCCGGAGACGATCGCTCGCGGTGATTACGACGTGCTGGGGCATACTGCGATCATGGTCCTTTGGCCACCAGCATCGGCGGAGATGGCCAAGGACAACGAAGTTTCGGTCGTGTGTCGATTGGAGGTCCAAACCGATGTCGGCGTGCGGCGCGTGTTGTTGACGGGCGACATCGAATCGGGAGCGATGGAGGTGCTGCTCGAAGATCGCGAGTGGATCGCGGCCGACGTGCTGGAAGTGCCGCACCACGGGAGTTTTTCGCTCAAGGCGTGGGAGTTTGTCGAGGCGGTCGGTCCCCGTGTGGTGCTGCAATCGACAGGCATCAGGCGAGCGCGCGATGAACGCTGGAACGGTGCGAAGCAAACGCGTGAGTGGTATGTGACTGCGCTCGATGGTGCGAGCTGGGTGGAAATCATGCGCGATGGGACCATTCGCTCGGGGTCGATGCGACGGCCAGACGTTGGCAGGCAGCGGTGAGCACTCAGAAGCGGATCTGAAGCCTTGCGAACAAGCCGTTGTCGGCGAGTTCGGCTTCGATATCGCGTACTTCCATCACGGACCGCACGAATTGGTATCCGGTGATGAAGTCGATGTTGTGTGTGAACTGGATCTTGGCTTCTGCGGTGAGGTCGAGGTAAGTGCCCTGATTGTCGATGGCGTGAGAGACGGCCGAACCTTCGAGACTGAAGCGAGGTGCGGGATTCCATTCAACTCCAGCACCGACGACGGGCACGGCGACCATGCCTCGACGCTTGTTGTAGGTGGAAATGGTGTTGCCGCCGCTGTCGGTTGATGTTGTCGTTTGGCCGACATGAGCGCGGATAGCGCGGAAGCCGGAGATCATCTTGAGCGCGAGTTCGTCGTTTCCGAGGGTGTACATTTCGAGTGAAATGTCGTAGAGGTCGAACTCGCCGGTGTCGCGGAGGATGCTGTAGAGCGATTCGTCGCCGAAGGTGTTGGTGTCGTCGCTGAACCCGCCATCAGCGAGGAACATGGCTCGCCCGACACGCACGCCGGAGAACTCGTACAGATCGCGTTCGGCTGCGAGAAGCTCGATATTGACGGGACCAATGAGTTGGCCGTCCCACCTCAGTCGCCTCGATACGGGATTAAGGTGGACGGTCCCGCGTGTGCCGAACTCCCCGCCGTCAAGATTCGGATCGAAAGGTGGCGGCAGGTCCATCCAGCCGGATTCAGAAAGATCGATCAGTGGATCAAACGTGAACGCAATCGCGGGCTGCTCACTCTGGCTGGCGGCATCCTCGCCCGGTTGACCGAGCAGAGACACGCTCAGCAGCATGAAGACGATGGCGCTCATGAAAAACTCTCAGGCCCGCTCGTGTGGCGTCGTCTGACAATCCTACCCCAGCACCACACGGTTGCGAAGTGCTAACTTCTACAAGAGTTATCGGCCATTTCACCCACGAACCGTTCTATAGAGGAGGCCAGGATGTGGAATTCTCCCGACTCAGAGGCCTCCGGATTGGGTGGGTTGGGAACGTTGAACACATGATTTGCATCCGGCACGAGCACGAGTTGGGTTCGTGGTGCCCACGATGCCAGTTCGTGAGCTGCGCAAGGCGCGACAGTCTGGTCGGCCAGGCCATGAATCACCAGAATCGGGCACGGGATGCTGGCGAGAGCCTTTCGAAGATCGTGGGCGCCGGGGTCAATGATCTGTTCTTCGAGCCAGCGTGAGTTGATGCGGAGATCCTGACCTGTGCGATTGCTGTGCACAAGTGTGTACCCGCGCGCGATAAATTCGTTCTGCTCGTGTGTGCTCATCGTGCAGCATGCGCTTGGAGCGGCGAGCGTGACGATGCCCGTCAGCGAGTGCGTGTGGTGGTGGCGGTTAGCGAAAAGCAGGGCCGCGACGCCGCCTCTGGAGTGGCCCAGAACAAAGAGAGGAAGACCATCGCCCAGAAGTTGGCCTCGTTTGATGGCGCCGCAGACGTGCTGAACATCCTGGACTTGCGCGTTCCATGTCTGATCGCTGAAGAGGTCGGGTCGATCGAAGATTGTCGCGTGTGGCGTGACCCCTGAGTGGGCGAAGTTGAATCGATGAGCGATGACGTTGCAGCGTGCCAGGAGTTGTGTGAGCTTGACGATGAGCCCGTAGTCCTTGTAGCCAAGGAATCCGTGGAGAATGATGGCGACGGCGCAAGGTGGGTTGTGCGGGATATGCGTGTCGCCATAGAGTGGAAGTGACGCAGCACCCGGGATGACCCACGTTTGCGTCGTGTGTTGCGAATATGGCTGAGGTTTGGACATGGTGTTGCTGGAGACTTGCACCCCATTTGAGCCGATAGTAACAGGCGGGACGTATTTTTGCGTGCGGAGCACGGCACGATTCTGGTTTTAGAGACTTGGGGCGAAGAGTGGGCAAGAAATCGATCTGGCAGAATATGACGCGTTCGGATTGGGGCAAGAAGCCCCCGCCCGGCGAGGAGCGCTCGTTTCTCGAAGGCCCGAAGCTTCGGCGGGAGGAGTTGTTCCGGTCGGTGCGCTTTTTTTCGGAGTTCATTCGCGGATTCCGTCAGTTGCACTTCATCGGGCCATGCGTGACGGTGTTCGGTTCGGCACGGTTCGCGGAGGATCATCGGTACTACAAGCTCGCACGCGAGGCTGGGCGTGCGCTGGCAGATGCCGGGTTTGCGGTGATGACCGGGGGCGGGCCTGGGATCATGGAGGCCGCCAACCGGGGTGCCCGGGATCGCAAAGGACTGAGCATCGGGTGCAACATTCAGTTGCCGATGGAGCAGGAGCCGAATCCGTATCTTGACCGATTCGTAGAGTTTCGGTATTTTTTTGTGCGCAAGGTCATGCTTGTGAAGTACTCGGATGCGTTCATCGTGATGCCGGGGGGGTATGGGACACTTGATGAGGTGTTCGAGACGGCGGTGCTGGTTCAGACGAAAAAGATTGAGCAGTTTCCGATCGTGTTGATGGGGGTTGACTTCTGGGAGCCTCTGTTCGCGTTCATGCGCGAGAGGTTGCTCGCGGAAGGGACGGTGAGCCCGGAGGATCTGGACCTGTTGACACTGACGGACTCGGTCGATGAAGCGATGGCGAAGATCACCGCGGCGCGCGAAGCTCGGCACCGCGAGACGCCAATCCGGCAGATGTCGATTCTGGGCGAGAGATAGGGGGCTGGGTGGCATGGGCGAAGTCGGGCAGTGCGCCGAATAGAATCGGAGCGTGACTACGGCTGAACGCGTCATTCAACTGGACTCGACAAGCGCTGAGACGGCGGTCTCGCGTGCTGTGGCGTGCCTTCAGGAGGGCCTGCTGCTCATCATGCCGACCGAGACGGTCTATGGCGTTGCGGCGGCTGCGGACGACCCGGGGGCGGTGAAGAAGCTGCGGGAGATCGGGCGTCTGGGAACGGCCCCACTCACGTGGCACGCCAGTTCGCGTGAGGACGTGTTGAGCCGACTGGGTCAGTTGCCGCGAGTGCATCAACGCCTGTTGACAAAGTTACTTCCTGGGCCGACGCGGTTTGTGATCGAACTGGACGCAGCGCGACTGGGGGCGCTTCGGCACGACCTTGGCGTCGAAGCGGGAGTGATTGATGATGGGGTTGCACTCGATGTGAGGGTGCCGATGTTGCCGATCGTACGACGAGTTCTGGATCCCGTGGATCGGCCGATCGTGATGATTCGGCTTGCGGCGACGGGGATCGGGGCCGACGGCGGGCTCGACCCGCGTGCTGTGGATCTGGACGATCGGATCGGGTGCGTGCTTTCTGGTGGGGGAACGCTGTACGCGAAAGGCTCAACGACGGTACGCTTGCATGCTGGTGGTGGGTTCGAGATTGAGTATGTCGGGGCGGTTCCGGAGTCTGATGTCATGGAAGCAGCGGAGCGAATTCTTCTTTTCGTATGCACGGGCAACACTTGCCGAAGCCCGATGGCGGCTGCGCTTGCGGAGGGCATGATCGAGCAATCGAAGGATGATCTGATCACGATTGAATCGGCAGGGATTGCGACGGCGGATGGCATGTCTGCGGCTGCGGAAGCAGTCGAGACGATGCGCAAACTCGGGTTTGACATTTCCGGGCATCGCACGCGATTGCTGACGCGGAAGCAATGCGCCAGGGCAGATGCTATTTTCGTCATGACGGCTGCGCATCGGGCTCGAGTGCTGGAAATCGATCCGGGCGCGGACGGCAAGACGTACTTGCTCGATCCGGCTGGCGATGTGCAGGATCCGATCGGGCTTCCACTCGCGGCATATGAGGCGACGGCTCGGCAGTTGCGTGCTCTGATAGAGCAGCGTTTGAAGGAACTCAGCGTATGAAGATCGTCATCGGATCGGATCATCGTGGACATTCAACGACGACACATCTTGCGACCATGCTCGAAACTCGCGGGCTTGAGGTTGAGGTGCTTGGATCGTGCGGTGACCAGCCCTGTGACTACCCGGAAGGCGCGTGGAATGTCGGGCAGGCCATTCGCTCGGGGCGGGCTGATCTGGGAATTCTGATTTGCGGCACTGGAATTGGCATGGGCATCGCGGCCAATAAGATCCCGGGCGTACGGGCGGCGGTGGTGCATGACGAACTGACGGCGCAACTCAGCCGCAGCCACAACAATGCTAATGTGCTGTGCTTGTCGGCCGACCTGCTCGGCGAGCGTCTCATCGAGAAGATCGTAGATGTGTGGCTCAAGACCGAGTTCGAGGGCGGAAGACACGCTCGGCGGGTCGGTAAGATCGCGATGATCGAGGAAGGCAAGGATCCCGCATCCGTAACCTGAGTGCAGCCCGAGCCGAGACCGATGCGAGACTTCGATGACGATGCTGACGGCGACCTCGATCCACTCGGACCGAGCGAGGACGACCTCGAACGTTTCGGCGATGCGTTTGTTCTGTGCGCATCATGCGGCAAGGCCATGTTCGATCAGGCAACGGTGTGTCCGTACTGCGGGTTTATAGCACCTGGCACGAGTCGCACGCCGTGGTGGGTGATCATCGCTGCGCTGGTGGCACTGGTGGCCATGTTCATGCTGGTTTTCTGAGGGAACGGGATGATGGTTCATTCGCGTTCGACGCCGAGGTCCGTGACGGTGAAAAGCGACTCGAAGATCAGTCCTGCACGCTCGACGTTTTCGCGTGCGCCTTCGAGGCGGTCGATGGTGGCGATGACGGCAAGGGGTTCAAGCCCGGCGCTGCGCAGGACACCGACGGCCTCAAGCGCCTGCCCTGCGGTGGTCGCTACGTCTTCAACAAAGATCACGCTTTCTCCTGGCTGATGAGTGCCTTCGAGTTGCCTGGCGGTGCCGTAGTCCTTCTTGGCGTTGCGAACGAACAGGCACGGAACGCCGGTCTGGATCGAAGCGACCGTGACGAGCGGGATTCCCCCGAGCTCAGCCCCGGCAAGGCGGTCGGCACGCCGATCGAGGGCATGCTCGATGGTTCGGATTCGCTGAGCCAGCAAAACGGCAAGTTGGGCAAGAATGGCCGGACGGGTGGTGAAGGTGTACTTATCAAGGTAGTAGGTGCTGATTTTCCCGGACCGGAGCGTGAATTTTCCTCGAAGCAGGGAGGCTTGGGCGATGGCGGAAGCCAAGGTGGCACGATCGGGCGTCGACGAGGCGTGGTTCATAGTCCTAGGGTATGACCTGTCACTGAGGCGCAACAGGGAGCAAAAATCAGGATCTCGAGGCGGCATTATGCCGAAGCGGCTGTCATAATCTTCACTGTGATGGTGTCGCGGCACACGCGCTGCGCGTCAAGTGGACACAGAGATGAAATCCCCTTTATAGGGGTTTGGGAGGTTTGGTTGTGAACAAGATGAGCATTTCCGTTCTGATGGGCGTTCTGCCTCTGGTGGCCGGTTCTGTGGTGGGACAGGTTGCGACTCCTCCTCCGGGTCCGAGGCCCGAGCCTCCGGCTTTTGTGCCACCGCCGCCACCGGCACCTGCGGCACCTCGGCCTCAAGTTCAGCCTCAGCAGTTGGGTCGGCAGTTGGAGCGACTGCCGGACATTCCGTATATTCCGCTGGAGTTGGTCCAGTATGGCGAGTCGCTTGATCTGGTGGCGATGGGGCCAAACCCGACGATTGGGCAGTCCAAGGCTGCGGAACTGATGCCGATGCTGGTCGGTCGTCGTGCCCGGCATGAGTTGGTGGTGCTGGAGAATCTGGACTTTGTGCTGCAGATCAACGACGGTTTGCTGGACGATGTATCGTTTCAGGACATTCAGAGGCTTGTGAGGGTCTCGGACATGGTCAAGCCGCTGGTGCCGCCGAAGGGCATATCGCAAGAGGCGTTCGACCGCGGGATGTTGTCGCGCGTGCAGCACGAGTTCAATACGAAAATCGTGCGAGAGTATCAGAACGGGATGAGCGAGATGTTCACGGCGGACTATGGGGATGACGGACTGGGTGAGTTCTTCAAGTTCCTGATGTCCGAGTCGATCAAGGAAGCGATGGCTGCGCTTGATGGCATGTGCATCGAAGCAACGTGGCGGATGGACGACGTGCTGGCCAAGGCCGGGCTGGCCGATACCGAAGTCGGGAAGAAACTTGCGACGATCACGGGTTCGGTCGAGACACCGTGGGACGAGTTGAACGACAAGGCGGCCGAGATTCAGAGCGCATGGGGTCCGTGGAGCCTGGAGGAGAAGAAGGCGTTTCTCAATGCGGTGACGACGACGCGCGATGACCAGTACTTCCCGCCGATTCGGATGTTGAATCTCGATGCAGTGGGCTGGCGTGATCGCACGCAGGACGAGGACAAGAACATGAAGGTCCGGATCCGCCGAAGAGGCGACGCGACCCCGCAAGAGTAGTCTCGATACATACGCAAGCGTGCTCGCGAACGCGGTTGAGTCAAGAGAGCGCCAAACTGGCACCTCCATCGACAATGATGCTCTGGCCGGTGATGAACGAGGCCCGCTGTGAGCACAAGAACGCTGCGACGGCTGCGAGTTCGGCCGGATCGCCGAGTCTATTGAGCGGGATCGCGCTGGCCATGGTCTCGAGTTCGTCGTGAACGGTTCTGCCCGAGGTACGGCTGCGCACCTGCGCGAGTTCTTCGAGTCTTGACGTGTGGTGCATGCCGGGGCAGACGTTGTTGACGAGGATGCCATTGGGCGCGAGTTCGCGGCTCAGAGTTTTGGCCATGCCATGCACAGCAGGGCGCAGGGCATTGGATAGCAACAGGCCTTCGATGGGTTGCCGCGCGGAAAGTGAGGTGACGTTGACGATGCGCCCCCACTTGCGCTGTGCCATGTGAGGCCTTGCGTGGCGGATGAGACGAACGACATTCATCAGCGTCAGTTCGATGCCGCGATACCAGTCGTTTTCGGCGATCGTTGCGAAGGTGCCCGGAGTGGGGCCTCCGGTGTTGGTGATGAGGATGTCGAGGCGTGAAAAGTGGGTCGCTGCTTGATTGACGACGCGCTCACACTCTTGTTCGAGGCCGATATCCGCGACAAGTGGGAGAACTGCTGCGCCGGTTTCTGATTGAATTTCATGTGCGGCGGCTTCGATGTCGGGCTTGGTGCGCGAGCAGATGGCGACGGAGCAGCCTTCGCGTGCCAGTTCGAGGGCGATGGCGCGGCCGAGGCCTTTGCTTGCAGCGGTGACGAGGGCAACACGTCCATTGATGCCGAAGTCCATGTATCGGCTCCTTGAGGTCAGGCCTTGCGATTCCAGGTCTGCTCTCTTGTCGGCGCCAAGGCGAGCGCGAGCGAGATCAGCAATCCGATGACGCCCAGAGATGCGACCGGAAGCGACCAACCTGCGGCGATGAGTGCATCGTGCTGAAACGTCCGGTTGGGTGCCTTGCCGCTGGGGATAACGTGCAGGGCCGCGTGCCACTCCCACGAATCTTCGGCGAGTTCATCGGGGTTGCGATCGGGCTTGGGCTCGCCAGCGCGGTTGGCTGCGAGTACACGACGTTCATAGGAACGCTGACTCTCTGGAAAGGTGCGTGACCATTGACGAAACCCGCCCTGTGGCAGGAGTTCAAGAAACCCGAAGGTCCAGCGCTTACGCATGGTTTCGCCGCGTTCGCGGCTTGATGAATCGACTTCGAGCCCGAATCGGCTTTCGTCGATGCCGGGGTTGAGATGGCGCGAGACCAATACAAGGCGGGGCTCGATTTCACCCTTGTTGATGGCTTGAACAAAGGACTCGTACGACTGCCCTTCGGCAGGCGGAGCGACGAACATGACACGGAGCCAGTCTTCGTGGCGAGCAAGGCCTGGCAGCGGATGCAGGCTGGGCACTCCGACGGGAATGGCTGCGACATCCTGGTCGTAAGAAATCTCGACGAACCCGACGCCCTTGTCATCGAGACGATCGACAATTTGCACCTGACGGTCGTGGTAGAGGAAAGAGGTCAGGTCGAGGACGAAGAAGTACGGCGTGTTGCGTGGATGATCGCGATTGAACGCGTGAACGCGCTGTGCAAGGACTGCGCAACCGACCAGGAGTGCCGCGAGGGAAATCGCGACACCGACCCAGGCACCTGAACGTTTGCGTTTCATGGTTCGTCTTTGGACCGCGGGGGTCGGTTCAGTGTCCGTCGCGATGTCCGTGATCGTGATCGGAGTAGAGATCGGGGGTCAGGCCGTGGCGTGGGATAGAACGTTGAGCGGTGCTGATGTCAGGTTCGCGATGACCATGGCCGTGGGCATGATGCTTCTCGGCCATTTTCTTTTCCCAGACTTCGAGGCCGTACTTGTCGATGTATTTTTGTCGTGCAAAATCGATGACTGACATTTGTGAGGTGGAGTAGCGAGGCCCAAGAGTAATGTGGAAGTTGTCGTCCGTGCCGGACATGCCCATTGAGCCGCCGTCGAATCCGGGTTTGATGACGCTGGACTTGTAGTCGTAGACCCGCCCGCGTGCGCCGAGATCGAGGGCTGAAAATCCGAGGAAGAGGCCGACGCCGAAGATGCAGAAAAGGAAGATGATGGCGTTGAGGGGCTTGTCGTAGCGGAGTTGCATGAAGTAGAGGCACACAAGCGAGCCTTTGATGGTCGCGATGCCGAGGACAATGGCAACGTTGATCCATGTGGGGATCGTGATGTCGAACTCGCTTGCGATCCATTTTTCGAAGTTGGCTGCGGAGACCGTGAGGAAGGTGAAGAACAGAAGAATCGCGAGGACGCCGATGATGATGCGCCAATCGACGACGGTGTGTCCGTGATGACCTTCCTGGAATCCGTGCGGGTCCATGTGATCGACGGCATGATGATGTGCTTTGCTGGACATCGTGCGTTCCTGTGTTCGATTGGTCAGTGGATGAGGTACAGGAGGGGGAAGAGGAAGATCCAGACGAGGTCGACAAGGTGCCAATATAAGCCGGACGTTTCGACCATCGTGTAGTTCTTCGGGCCGTAGATTCCCTTGAAGGATCTGACGAGCACCCAGGTCAGGAGCCCGGCACCGATGACCACGTGCAGGGCGTGTATGCCTGTGCCGGCGTAGTAGAGGCCCCACCAGATGGGCTCGCGTGGGTCAGTGGCAAAGGGATAGCTGAACCAGGCACCGGGAGCTTTGCCTTCAGCGAGCTTGGGGATGTACTCGAAGGTGAACTTGATGATGATGAAAAGTGCAGCACAGATCAGGGTGATGATGAGGTTGACCTTGAGCCAGAACTGCTGATTGAGTTGTGCACAACGGACGCCCATGGCCACGGTGAAACTGGAGATGAGCAGGATGACGGTATTGAGAAGCCCCCATCGCCAGTCGAGGTAGCTGGATCCATTGATGAAGGCTTCGGGGTAAAGCATGCGGAAGATGGCGTAGGCGACGAAGATGCCCGCGAAGAGGAGGACTTCGGTGGCCAGGAAGAGCCACATGCCGAGCTTGGCTGCATCGAACTCGTCGTCCGCAGTGCGCCAATGGTGCTCGTGCTTGTAGGTCTCCCACCGCATGGGCGGCTTGGCCGGATTCTGATGTGCGTCAATCGTGGTCATGAGACTTTGGTCCTTGGCTCAGTGATGTGGATTCAGTGACGACTGGGCTGGGCCGGGAGCGGGTAATCCTCGATGCTGCAATGCGGAGGAACGACGGTTTCGAAGTCATATGGCCCGTGCTTGACGAGCGGCTCGTGATGGAAGTTGTGAGCACTAGGCGGGCTTTCGGTTTCCCATTCGAGGGTGAGGCCGCCCCATGGGTTTGGCGGAGCCTTGGGGCCGGCGAAGAGGGAGTGGACGAAGTTGATCAGGTGGGTGAACATTCCGAGCGCGAGCACCCATGAGCCAACGGTGGAAATCTGATGGAGCAGTTCGAACTCGGGGACGTAGTTGGCATAGCGACGGGGCATGCCCTGTGTGCCGAGGAAAAACTGAGTGAAGAAGGTGACGTTGAACCCGACGAAGACGAGGAGGCACCCGAGCATGCCGACCTTTTCGTTGTACATACGGCCGAACATCTTGGGCCACCAGTGGTGGAGGCCTCCGATGAAGGCGATGACTGTGCCGCCCATCATGACATAGTGGAAGTGGGCGACAACGAAGTAGGAGTCGTGGAGGTGGAGGTCGGTCGAGAGTGCGCCAAGCGGGAGGCCGGTCAGGCCGCCGATGGAAAAGAGGAAGAGGAATGAGAGTGTGTAGAGCATCGGCGTATTGAGCACGATGGATCCCTTGTAGAGCGTTGCAATCCAGTTGAAGACCTTGATAGCGGTCGGGATTGCAACGAGGAAGGTCAGGGCGCTGAACACGGCTGAGGCGAGTTCGCCCATCGCTGTGAACATATGGTGCCCCCAGACGATGAAGCTGACCGCGGCGATGCCGAGCGAGCTGAAAGCGATGGCGCGATAGCCGAAGATGTGCTTGCGGGCGTGGACCGCGAGCATTTCAGAGATGATGCCCATGCCGGGAAGGATCATGACGTATACAACGGGGTGTGAGTAGAACCAGAAGAAGTGCTGGTAGAGGACGGGGTCGCCATCGAGCGAGGCATCGAAGATGCCGATTCGGAAGAGGCGTTCGAAGATGAGCAGCAGGAGCGTGATGCCGATGACAGGGGTAGCGAGGACCTGGATGATGCTGGTGGCGTAGATAGCCCAGATGAAGAGTGGCATGTCGAACCAGCCCATGCCTGGGGCGCGAAGTTTGTGGGTGGTGACAATGAAGTTCAGGCCTGTGAGGATTGAACTGAATCCAAGAATGAACGCTGCGGCAACCATGAGCACAACGCGGTAATGGTCGGCGTCGGTCTGAATGGAGTATGGAGTGTAGAAGGTCCACCCGGTATCGGTACCGCCGAGAATGAGCGATGTAACGCCGAAGAGGCTGCCAAAAACGTAGATGTACCAACTGAGCAGGTTGAGTTTGGGAAATGCCACGTCCTTGGCCCCGAGCATGATGGGCAGAAGGAAGTTGCCGAGTGCTGCGGGGATTGCGGGAATGATGAACATGAACACCATGACCGCGCCGTGAATGGTGAAGATGCGGTTGTAGGTGTTGGAGGCGGTGCTTGGGGTGTAGTCGCGCGTGATTTCGCCAGTCACGGGGTCAGTTTTGGCCTCGGCAAAGTTGAACAGAGCGCCGGCGAGTTCGCCTTCGGCGGTGATGGTCATGGGCTTGAAGAGTTCGGCGCGCACTGCGAGGCCTGCGACCCCGCCTATGAAGAACATCGTGAGCACTGCGAAGAGGTACATGACGCCGATTTTCTTGTGATCGACGGTGGACGCCCAATCCCAGATGATGCCCCAGAACCCGAGCCCCTTGGAGTCGAGGTACGAGCCCTCGTCGTGGTGGTGCCCTGCGTGTTCGTGTGGTGTGTGATCGTAACTCATTGGAACAACCTCGTGTACGCTGCGCTTGCGTCGGCGGCGTGTATCTGCTGCCGGGGGGTGTCAAGGCTTGTGATGAAGCGGATTGTCATTGGCCGTCCTCGGTCGGTTCGGGGTCGGCGGATTCAACTTCTTCTTCGGGGGCTGGGCCCTTGTCACTGAGGGTCTTGTAGTACGCGATGACGCCATTGATCTCGTCATCGCTGAGGATGCCAGCGAAGGCGGTCATGATCTTGCCTTCGTACCCGGCAACGATTTTGGCCTGCGGGTTGAGAATGGACTCGCGGATGTAGTTTTCGTCGATGAGCACGCTGGTCCCGCCCGAGATCGCCCGTTCATAGCCATAGGCATTGAGCCACGATGGGCCGATATTGGGGCTGCCATCGATCGAGTGGCAGGAGATGCAGTTGTTGCGGAAGACGACTTGCCCAAGTTCGACAGGGCTGAGGTTGCCGGTGCTCCAGTCGTTAAGCACATCGTTATAGACCTTATTGCTGACAACGCGGAAGATGCCGTACATCTCAGAGTGCTGATCGCCGCAGTACTCTGCGCAGAAGATCCAGTGATCGCGGTATTCTTCGCCTTCGCGCAGTTTCTCCGTGCGGAAGGTGTATGAGGTGAGCCGGTTCGGATAGAGGTCGATCTTGGTACGGTAATCGGGAACCCAGAACGCGTGAATGACATCGCGACTCTGCATGAGCAGCTTGACGTCGGTATCTTCGGGCAGGACGAAGATCTTGACGCTGTCCTTTGTGCCGAGCGCTGTTGAATAGCCGGAACGCGCACCGTTGGGGTAGGTGATAATCCAATCCCACTTGAGGCCTGTGACATTGAGAGTCAGCGCATTGGTGGGGGCGACAATCTTGGCCATGTATCCCTGAAAGCCGAGGAGGAAGATGACGAGGAGGCCGGAAGAAGGGACGACGGTCCAGAAGATTTCGAGCGGACCGTTGTGCGATGCGCTGACCGGCGCGGGCACTCCGGGGCGCCGGCGGTACTTGATGACCCAGTAGAACATGAGCCCCATGAGGAGGACGAAGAAGAACACACTGAACCAGAGCGTGAGCATGAACAGGCCATCGGTGCGTACTGCTTCTTCAGTCTGGGCAGCGCCGCGGAAGAAGAGCTGGTGCAACCAGTCTCCTCCCTGAGGATTGTGAATGCGCAAATCGCTGCTGCGAAAGAGTTCGAGATGATCGACCGGTGCGGCCGGTGTGTCCTGCATCATGTTCCCTGCCCCAGCGCGGTGGTGCCGATGCGCGCGTTGGCATCGAGCACGACCGAATCCTGCTTCTGACGTCGAGCCGAGGCACGCCGCCTCCGCTCATACACAAACAGCCCGCCGACCAACACAGCCAGCAGGACCATCGTCATCAAACCACCGAGCCTCATGAGCTGCATGGCATGCAACGAGTACTTGCCTGCATTTGGATCGAATTGATAGCAGAAATGCAGCACGCGATC
Organism: Phycisphaeraceae bacterium; assembly: GCA_019636795.1. Taxonomy (NCBI): domain Bacteria; kingdom Pseudomonadati; phylum Planctomycetota; class Phycisphaerae; order Phycisphaerales; family Phycisphaeraceae; species Phycisphaeraceae bacterium. The sequence goes on along the minus strand of JAHBWW010000001.1, from coordinate 274,844 downwards.
GAAGAGATTTCGGGCGATCTTGCCCTCGCTGGCATCGAGGAGCGCGAGTTTCATCTGCCTCGGCGGCTGGTCGTAGCCATACATATAGCGCATCACTCGCCCATCGGGCGACATCACCATGAAGACGACGGGATGTGAATACTCGCCGTTGGGAAGCCGACGAAACTCGAATCCGACTGCATCCGCAACCTGCTGAATGCTTGTCTCGTCGCCGGTGAGGAATGCCCAGTTTTCCTGAATGGTTTCGGTGTTGCCCCGACCATAGAGGCTGATGAGTTCAGTCTGTTTCGAGCGGGCGATAGTCGGATTCTCGGAGTCGTCGATGCTCAGGTAGACAACATTGAAATCCTGCCCGATTGTGAAGTCCATCTCGCGGAAGGTCTCGACCATGCGCTGCATGATGAGCGTGCAGACGACGGGGCAGCGGTAGTAGACGAGGGCGAGAACCACGGGGCGACCGACGTCGAAGTATGACCCAAGACGCGTGATGCGATTGGAAGAGTCGCGGAAGGTCAGTTCGAGCGGGGCTCGTTCGCCGAGCCGTTCAATGAGGTCGAGTCCCTGGATTTCCTTGGGCTTGACGTTCATCTGGGCCAGAGCAGGCGAAGCAACGCAGACGAGGACAAGCGACACGACCGCGATCGCTGCGCGCTGCAGCGATTGGCGGTGACTTGTCGTTGTCGGGCGCGCGTGCATCATGTTCAGCCTGCTTCTCCGCCGCGATGTGTGAGGACGCGATTGATCCCTTGTTCGATCGGGAAATGCAGCGTGTCGTGGTCGACCCAGTCGGTGGAATGAAGGCGTTCGAGAGCGGCGCGCTTGCGCTCGCGGGCTTCATCGCCGAGGATCGTGGTTTCTTCGACAGCCACTTTGTACTTCGAGGCGTAGTTGTCGAAGAAGACGATGAGGATCAGGACAGTGAAGAGCACGCCGAGGACCATCGCGACAAAGGTCATGGCAAGGGCTTTGGGGCTTGCGTGCGCCCCGTGTTCGTCCTGCCACGCGCCCTCTTCGGGCCCATGCCGATGCCACGAATCGGGTGCGGCGGGTTCGTGCTCAAGGTGTTGATTATGGCTTGACATGGTTGATCTTCCTGTGATTCGAGTTGCTGGCCTTGTGTGCAATCAGGTGAAATGAGTGATCCATTGAATCAGTTCGCCCCAAAGTCGTTTGCGGATGTTCAGTCTCTCCGAGTTGAGGGCTTCGTGCTTCTTGCAGATCTCCTGAAAATCAGACGTAGTTCTTGTGCTCCATGGAAAGTTGAAGTCTGGGGTCCTTTAGCGGGACCAGCGGGACCGACGCGACCCGACGAAGGAGGAAAAACCCGAAAACGCCGAAGACTCCGAGGATGCCCGCGATATCGAGCCACCAACTTGTCGGGCCGAGAGGTGCAGCACCGTGATCGCCAGCGGTGACCATGGGCTTGATGATCCAGATCATGTCAAAGACGTGTGCGATGACCAGCAGGACTGCGATGGCGGCCAGAGCTTTGGGGTGGCGCTTGGGGATGCGCGACATAAGCAGGAAGAAGGGGATGAAGAAGTGAACAGCGATGAGCACCTGCCCGAGGAGCATCCATCCACCTTCGCGACGCGCGATGAAGTACATGGTTTCTTCGGGGATGTTGCTGTACCAGATGAGGAAATACTGCCCGAATGCGATGTAGCCCCAGAAGACTGTGAAGGCGAACATGAACTTGCCGTGGTCGTGGAAGTGTTCGGGCGTGACGAGAGTATCGAGCTTGCCCTTGCTCTTGAGCCAGAGCAGCAGCAGCGCGATGCAGGCGAGTGAACTGAACGCAGACCCTGCGAAGTAGTAGACGCCCCACATGGTGCTGAAGAAGCGGTAGTCCATTGCCATGAGGAAGTCGAAGGCGAAGAACGCCAGCGACAATGCGAACACAAGGAGGCCCCAGCCGGACATGAATCGGCTGCGGCGGCTCAGCCAGCGATCGCCCGATTGATCCTGCTCGACGCTCCAGCCTCGGAGTCGCAGGGCCATGAAGGTCCAAAGCCCGGCGTAGAGAAGGAATCGGACAATAAGGAATGGCGTGTTGAGGAAGCCGCTCTTTTTCTTGAGGAGGTAATCCTGCTCGGGGTCCATTCCGATCCAGGTGAGCAACATTCCGCCGGAGACGAGCTCGATCACGAGGATGACCGCGACCATGGCCATGCAGATCGGGAGCATCGATGCGAGGTTCTCGGATTGTCTGCGAAGCGTGGTGGACCACGAGGCGTTGGTGATGTGGTGGATCAGTGTGAAGAACAGGCCACCGAGTGCCATGGCGGTGACCGCCATCACGCCGACTTCAAAGGCTGCCAGCGCGTGCACGGGGCTGCCGAAGACGAAGCCGCCGACGATCGTGAGAATGAGGCCGACGGCGCCGATGCCGAGGAGGATGCGTTGCGCTCCGGCGGCTTCGGCCTGCGTGAGGCGCACGTTGCTCTCGGCCAACGCTGGGTGATGCGCGAGATGGTCAAGATGATCTTGATACGCGGCGTCACTCATGGCCCCGTCGGGCGAGCTGCTGTGCATCGTTGCTTGACTCATTGCCCGACCTCCCCGTTGGTTTGTGCGGATGGGGCTTCTGGCTCAACAGAAGTTTCCGGCTCGACTGGGGCTGGGGGCCTTGACTGCAGGAGTATGTCGCGAGTGCCCGCGGGAAGATCATCGACGGATCCCTTGCGGGCTTCCTGAAGCGCCCTGACGTACATAATGATGTTCCAGGTGTCCTGTGCGTCAATGGAATAGCCATAACCAGGCATGTTGCGTACGCCCTGTCGAATGACTTCGTAGAAGTACCCGTCGAACGAGGTGCGTTGCGCAGGATCGGTGTAAAGATCGAGATGAAGGCTCACGGGGGGAGCAATGAAGTAATCTGCGACCATTCCTTTGCCGTCGCCTTCGTACCCGTGACACGCGGCACAGAAGATGTTGTACCTCTCCTGTCCGCGGCGGATGCGCTCGAGCGTCACCGGGACGGGGATGTAGTCGATGTATGAATCGTCGGCCGCGCGGCCACGATAGACCGCATCATCTTCGGCAATGAAACCCGCTCGCTCGACCATGAACGACCTCGACCACGGAGCATCGCCATGAAGGCGAGGGTCGAAACTCGCACGTCCGAAAGCCACTACGTTCGGGTCTGGCACGCGCGCTGACGATCCATCCTCGAAGAACGACGAGTCGGCCTGCGGCACGTATCGCGGCTGGTGGTCCATGTCCGGGAAGAACTCGCGCGGTGGGTTTTCGAATCGATCGCTGCGACAGCCACCCAGACTGGTTGCCAAAGCTACGACGCCTGCGAGCAGGATCACACGCTGCACAGTTGATACCTCGCCCTTGTTCACGCGTCATCCTCCACCAGGTCGATGTTCTTGCCGCCTGAATCTTCGAGCAACTTTCTGACGCGATCGGGGTGGAACTGTTTGTCCTCGGCCTCGATGCAGATGTAGAAGCGATCATCGCTGGCTCGCCAGAAACTCGGCCTCGAGAGCAGCGGGTGATGGAATCGGGGCAGGCCATTGAGCATCAGCATGCCGAAGAGCGCGGCGAAGGCCGAGGGCAGCACGCCGAGCTCGAACATGATTGGCACAAAGGACTCCCATGAGCCAAAGGGCTTGCCCTGCACAACCATTGGATAGTCGGTCTTGGTCACCCAATACTGGAACAGAAGGCCGAGGCCCGCGCCGCTAAACCCGATGGCAGCGACGAGCAGCGGCAATGCGGTGCGCTTGAAGCCCATCGCCTCTTCGATTCCGTGAATCGGGAACGGCGTGTACACATCCCACCGCCGAAACCCCGCATCGCGGACTTTCTCGGCTGCGTGATAGACGTCGGCAGGTGTGTCGAACTCTGCAACGATGCCATGAACCGGCTTGCGGTCTTCGGTCACGAACCGCGCCGGCGGGCGGGAGAACCCGGGGATGTACGTCCCCAACGCCATAGCCACGTCACGCGCCCAAGAACCAACTTTTTGTTCTGCTCGCGCCATCGGTCAGTGCCCTCCCTCGTGACCATTGCCATGGGTGTGCGGATTCGCCTGGGGTAGCACGGCTTTGACTTCCGCCATCGCGAACATTGGCAGGAACTTCGCGAACAACATAAACAGTGTCAGGAAGATCCCGCACGAACCGACGAACGTAAGGATGTCGACCCATGTGGGCCAGAACATGTGCCATTCGCCAGGGAGCCACGCACGGTGGAGCGACGTCACGATGATGACGAACCGCTCGAACCACATGCCGATGGTCACGGCCAGCGATACAAGCCAGATGACCATGGGGTTCTGTCGCATCGATCGGAACCAGAACAACTGCGGGCTCAGGACGTTGCAGGAGATCATGGTCCAGTACGCCCACCAGTACGGTGCCTTGCCCGGGTGAGCGCGATTGTTGATGAACACCGACCACTCGAACTCATTGGCGCCATACCACGCGATGAAGAACTCCATGCCGTAGGCAAAGCCCACCATCATGCCGGTGACCAGAATGATCTTGGCCATGTTTTCGAGATGGCGGAGTGTGAGCAGTTCGTGGAAGTTTGGCAGCACAGCCCGCAGCGGAATGAGCAACAGAAGCACCATCGCAAAGCCGCCGAAGATGGCGCCCGCGACGAAGTATGGTGGGAAGATCGTGGTGTGCCATCCGGGGACAACCGATGTGGCGAAGTCGAACGACACGATCGAGTGCACGGACAGCACGAGCGGGGTTGAGATGCCGGCGAGAATCAGATACGCCGCTTCATAGCGGTGCCAGTGGCGGCTGCTGAATCGCCATCCGACGCTGAGCAAGCCATAGACGAACGCGCGGATCTTGTCGACATTGATCCACTTGATTTCGATGGTCTTGCCGGTAGGGAGCAGCACGAGGCAAGGCATGCGCCGTCCGCTGTGCAACCGGGCCATCGCCCGATCGCGAAGCGTTGCAAGGTCGGGGATCATGCCCATGTACCAGAACAAGGCTGAGACCGTGGCGTATGTCGAAACCGCAAACACGTCCCAGAGCAGCGGGCTGCGGAAGTTCGGCCAGATCCAGTTGTAGTTAGGAATCGGAAACAGCATCCACGCGAACCACACGCGACCGACGTGAATGCCCGGGAAGATCCCGGCGCAAATCACAGCAAAGATCGTCATGGCTTCGGCAGAGCGATTCACCGCTGTGCGCCACTTCTGCTTCAGAAGGCAGAGAATGGCAGAGATGAGCGTTCCGGCGTGGCCGATACCGATCCAGAACACGAAGTTCGTGATGTCCCAGGCCCAGTCGACCTGATTGTTCAACCCCCACACCCCGACCCCGGTGATGATCAGATACGGGATCATGATCGCGGCCATCAGTGCTGCCAGACTGCTGACGGTGATCGTCGCATACCACCAGAGTGGTGCTGACTTTTCTGCGTAGCCGCACACCGTTTCGGTCACATCGGAGAACCCTCGCTCGTTGAGAACGAGGGGAGCTGTGACGGCCGGGTCTTCGATCAGTGTGCCATCGCCGCGCGGCAGATCGAGCACAGCGGCTTGCCCTGCGAGTCGCTGGGCATTGATCTGGTCGGGTTCCTTCCCCATCATGCGTGAACTCCAGCAGATCCGTCCAGCACGCGCAAGCTCAGCGCGTATCCGGTTTCACGGGATTTCCTGTTCTGATCGATGAACGTCGTCGAGGCGTGATGCCCCCCGCCATGATCGAATGGATCGTGGTGGTCATAGGTTGCGATGTTCGCGTTGGGATTGCGAATGCGCATCGCGTAGGTCGTGCGAGGCCGCGTGTTGATATACCCGAGCAGCATGTACGACCGCTGCGAGTTGCGCTCTTCGACGACCTTGGCCTTCGGGTCGAGAATATCGCCAAAGACGATCGACTCTGTCGGACACGCGGCCTGGCACGCGGTTTTGAAGAACCCGTCGGGGATCGGGCCGATCTGATCGGGCTCGGTCCAGATCTTGCGGACCTTGACTTCCTGCCGGGCGCGATTGACGCGCTGGATGCAGTAGGTGCACTTTTCCATCACGCCACGGGAACGGACCGTGACGTTCGGGTTGCGCTGCATCTTGGCGATTTCATCGACCTTGGCGCGGAGACGCGGCGGGATGAGGTTCTGGTTGAAATCAAGACTCTTGTCGCTGCCTTGGGCGGTCCTCTTGCCGACATACTTCGGGTCAAGCCCGCCCTGATGGCGAACCTGCGAGTAATCGAAGAAGTTGAAACGGCGCACTTTGTATGGGCAGTTGTTGGCGCAGTACCGCGTGCCGATGCACCGGTTGTAGGCCATGTTGTTGGTGCCTTCGGGCCCGTGTACGGTGGCATTGACAGGGCACACTGTCTCGCACGGTGCATTTTCGCAATGCACACACGCCACCGGCTGCATGAACACGTTTTCGGGGTTGTTCAGATCGTCGCCCGTGAAATACCGATCGACGCGGATCCAGTGCATCTCGCGACCCTTGGCGACTTCGCGCTCGCCCACGATCGGGATGTTGTTCTCGCTCTGGCATGCGATTGTGCACACGCCACAACCTGTGCAGCTCGCGAGGTCGATCGACATCCCCCACTGCGGGTTCTGGCTGTAGACCGAACCATGGGCCGGCTCCATCGGTGACGCGTTGAGCGGGTTGTTGTAGATCGAGCGGTTTGGAGGAGTGTGGCTCAGTTCACCAAGTTTCTCCGCCAGACTCAGTTCGTCCACAGCGACCTTCTCGCCGTAGATCGCATCGGGGTTTCTCTTGGGTCCTTTGCCAGCGTGCTTGTCCCAATACTTCTTGTCTGCGGCCCGCACGATGCTGGTGCGGCTTTCCATCGACCAATGGTTCTGTGTGCTCGCCATGTCTGCCCAGCCCGAACCGCTGGTCAGAGTCGCACCGCGCGCCGAACCCGTGCCCGCGCCGCGCACTGCATATGTGTTCGAGCCGACACCCGTGCCGACATGCCCGCAAACCGTTCGGCCATAGCCCAACACCACGCGCACGGTGTTGTCGGGCATGCCAGGGAGAATCCAGACGGGCAGTTCCATACGCCGCTGATCAATGGTCAGGACACCTACGCGTGCCTGCGGGATTTGCTGCTTGGTGTAGGGGTCTATGCCACCCTTGGGTTCGAGCCCAAGTGCCTTGGCTGTTGCGGGACTGACGTAGGCCGGATTCTGCCATACGACCTTCGATGCGACGTCGGGCAGTTCCTGCAACCAGCCGTTGTTGGCGTGTCGGCCGTCCCATGTGTTTCCGGTTGTAAAGACGACTTCGAGCGCATCGGGCGTCGGGTCGCTCGTGCTGCCCAGAGTGCGGACTGCGCCAGCGATGGCGCCGAAGTTGACCGCAGGCTGCTGGCCTCGGCTCGCAGGAGCGGGCATCATGCCGTCGTGCAGCACACGCCGCCAGAGTTTTTCAAAGGCTTTGGAGTCGCGATCCAACGACATACGCTCAGCCCACGTCTGCGTGACCAACGTGTAGCCATCGGGGCTTTGTTCGCCCGCCAGCAGCGCCAGCAGTTCGATCTCGCTCAATGCAGGGTCGTAAAGCGGCGAGATCATCGGCTGCGTTGCAGCGAGCGTGCCGTCCCACGCTTCGGTGTCGCCCCACGACTCGAGGAAGTGCGTGCCATTGAGCGCCCAGGTCGAGGCGTCTGCGGTCTCCGTATTGCCAACGCTCCAGCAGACTGTGGTCTCGATGTGCGAGAATTTTTCTGCAAATCCCAGACCGGCCGGCGCGTCGTAGACCGGATTGGTGCCAATGCAGACAAGGGTCTTGACTTCGCCGCGACCCATGCTCTGGCTCAGTTCAGTTATTGCTGCACCGGAGTCCGACGCCAGTTCGGAGCTCATCGCATCGTGCGTGACGATCGTGCCAAGGCTGTTGAGTGCAGCATTCATTGCCAACACCAGTGCATGCACGGCTGGTGGTTGCGACGGACCTGCAATCACGACCGCCTTGCCGGCGCGGTGCGTCAGCAAGTCATCGACTATTTCTTCGACATGCTTGGCGGGGATGGTGCCAATGGTTTCGGCAGCCCCACGGCCGGCGAGGAGCGACTGGAGCTCGCCCGCACCCGCTGGCCCCGCCTTGGCAATCATGCGCTGCGCCACAGCGACCGCCAAGGCTGTGATCTGTGATGGCGAGAGGCGGAAGCGGTGGTCGGCCAACGAACCCGTTGCTGTCGGTGAAGACTCGGCAACGTACAAGCGACTCATCGCGTCGTTGGCGGTCTTGACCCGCCGCGTCGCAGCGAACGCTCGAGCATTGCGGATCGAATCCGGCCCTTCAGCCATGAAATTCGAATCAAGCGACAACACCACATTGGCCTTGCTCAAGTCATAACGCAGGCGGCGCGGGCTGCCTGTTGCGATGCGGCTGCCTTCGATCTCGCCACGCGTCTCGACCGGATTCCATGCAACCCACTTTGCCTCCGGCCAGCGTGCCAGCACACGGTCGCGCATGGCGTCGCGGGTAGGACTGGACTTCTTTTCAACGACAAACACGAGACCCTGGCCCCGAACTTCGTCGAACTGCTTGAAATGCCGCTCGGCAAAAGCCTTGAAATCGTCCCACGTCGCAACCAACTTGCCGCGAGAAGGGTTGTGATAAACCGGGAACTTCAGTCGATCGGGGTCATACAGATTCAGGATCTCGGCAACGCTCCAGATCGAACTCGCACCCTGATTGATCGGGTGCAGCGGGTTGCCCTCGATGTGCGTCGGCCTGCCCGTGTGGGTCTCGACCAGCAACCCTTCAGCCCCGCCGCCCGGCAGTGTCATCGCGGTGGCGTAGTACAAAGGACGCCCGGGAATGATGTCTTCGGGCACATCCCTTGAGTACGGCATGACCCGTCGATCTGTGCGACGGCAGCCCGGGATCGTCGCAGCACCTGCCAGAGCCAGGCTCGCACCCATCAGCTTGACAAACGTCCGCCGCGACGCTTCGAGCATCTCGCTCGCGCCCGACGGAAACTCCCTTTCAACAAACTCACGGAACTCCGGAGTCTGCGAGAATTCCTCAACACTGCGCCAGTGCCGCATCCCGGTGGGGGTTTGCGGCTCGGTCGCGGGAAGAATCTTGCCACGCGTCGATGGACATTGATCAATCGTGCTCATCGGTTGCTCATGCTCCGGACTGCAATAAACCGTTTCATCCGTCTCAATAGTGACACGCGGCACAGTGCTGCGGCGGATCGCGCAGCAGTGATTCACGCAACGCCTCGGGCGTCAGGCCGTCATAGCGGCGCTCGCTGATCGGCCTGGACATCCATTCCTGCTCTACCCACACCAGATCGGTCACCTTCTCGCGCGGGACCAATTGAGGCTCGGGATCGCGATGACAATCCAGACACCAACCCATCGCAAGACTGTGCTGCTGCGCAACGACCGGCATCGCGGTAATCTGTCCGTGACACGAATAACAACTGACACCCGCCTCGATGTGCACCAGGTGCGGGAACTGCACATAGTCGGGCAGAATGTGAATCTCACGCCACGGAATTGGCTTGTTCTCCGCATACGCCTCGCGGATGAACGCAACCTTCTTCTCCTGTTCATCGCCGCCAGGCATGCGTAGCCGATTCTCGGCGTGGCACCCGTAGCAGGTCGCCACAGGAGGCACATTGGAGTGGCTCGACGATTCGACATGGGTATGGCAATACAGGCAGTCAATCCCGAGCTTGCCGGCGTGCAACTGGTGGTTGAACCCACTGCCCGGCTGCGTCGGCATGTAGCCCACTTCCCAGAACGAAGGCGTCGCGTAATACGTCACGCCTCCGACAGTCGCCACGGCTCCACCGACTCCGAGTATGCCCAGAATCGTCGGAAGCGTGTTCATCCATCGCGGAAAAAGTGCGGACACTGACCGTACTCCTTCTCAATCTCGACGCACACCCGCTCACCCCGGGTGTACTGCACGAGTTGAAACAAGGGAGCGCACGGGCCCCCAGACAGCCCAACAGATTAGCAGGACCATCTGCGTCCGGCATTGCTGTCAGGCCGAAATTTGTAGCGATTCTGCCTATCCTGATCCACTGCGCGCACTGTTCAACCGTAAATGAGACCGTGTCTCAATGCCATCCGTGGAGCACGCCATGAACTCACGGGAAAACCCCCCCCTACTCCCCTCTTCCCTTGTCGTCGGATTTGCCGCCTCTGTTGCAATGTGGTGCGGGTGGTATGTCCTGCACCTGCCGGGGTTCGCTGCGGGTTCCAAAGCGTCGGCACTCATGCTCGGACTCGTGCTGTTGATGGTCACCGCCTTCGGCGGCGCGCAGGCACACAAACCCGGGCATCGCGAAGGCTGGGTCGTCGGCCTTATCGCCGGGCTGATCAGTGCCGCCATAAACCTACTCCTACTCGGGTCGAAAGTCGTCGAGCAACCGGCCACAACAGCCGATCTCGAAGGCTTGAACAACCAACTCCGCCCCGATGCTCCAGTCATTGTCCTGGGGTTTTTTGCGTTCAGTGCCGTTGTAGGAGCCTTGGGAGGGTTCGTCGGTTCTGCTCTGGCCCGCACCCGCCCGAGACATGAATCGTGGCTCGCGACCTTTTCAATTGTCGCTGCGGTGTCGTTCCTGCCTCTGCTCGTTGTCGGCGGAATCGTCACCAGTACCGACAGCGGCATGGCGGTCCCGGACTCTGTCACAACCTACGGCTCGCTGTCGTTCCTCTTTCCGTTGAGTCTGATGGCTGAACCTCGAATCTACTTTGAGCACACGCACCGGCTCTTCGGCACCCTGGTCGGGCTGACCACTCTCGTACTGGCGGTGTGGGTGATCGGGCGATCGCGCGCGTGGGGGTGGCTTGGGCTCTGCATCGCCATGATCGGGGGGCTCCTGCTTGCCTTCGCTGCCCGACATGCCGATACCCTCGACCAAACACCCGCGATTCTCGTGATGGGCTCGATAGTGGCAATTGCGTTCGTCCTCATGATCTGGGGCATCGTGCGGGCGAAGTCTGCCCAAATGGCTGGGCTCCTCGTGGTGCTGGTCGTGGGGCAAGGGTTGTTTGGGGCTTTGCGCGTCAGCGAGATCAGCACGCCTCTGGCAATGGCGCACGGCGTGCTTGCCCAACTTGTCTTTGGTGCTGCCGCCGCCTTGGCAACGCTCCTGAACATTCAAGACCGCCCTGTTCAAGCCCTGCCCCCGGAGCAAACTCGTCGCTCGATTCGGTCGGCATCGCGCCTGGGCCCCTGGGTCGTCGCAGCCCTGATCCTCCAACTCATCCTCGGCGCGGGCTATCGGCATACCGCCAGCCACGCATTCCTCGGCGGACATGTCCTTTTTGCCGTATTTGTCGCAGCCCTGGCGATCGTCATCGGGTCGCAACTGAGCACCAGCGAGCGTTATTCGGACGTCGGACAGCGTTCCTGGCGGTGCGGGAAAGCCTTGATTCACCTCGTCTCGCTTCAAGTCGTCCTCGGGGTCGTCGCGGTGGCGCTGGTCGCGGTTGCAGGGGCGCAAAGGCCGATTCCATTGGCGCACGAACTCGAACACGCTGCCCCATTGCCGATGATGGAGGCGTTTTTTGCGACTGCACATCAGGCGACCGGAGCCGCCTTGCTCGCGCTGGCGGTGACCATCGCGGTCGCTTCGCATCTTCGAAGCAGGCAACATTGACACTCAACCAGGCAATCTGCACCCTGATCCGGCGTTTTGCCGAAACAGAAACTGCTGTACTGCCAATGGACCTTCTGGTATCGTGGTGGTGTTCAGCGCCTAGGGGTTGCCTGCATGAGCTTCTCTCAGCCACAAAACGATCGTGCCTTGGGCAGCATGCGCCCGATCCCCAAAGAACGCTTCGGCTACGAGCAGGCTCGGCACCTGCTGTGGCGGGCCGGTTTCGGAGGCACGCCCGAACAAATCAACACCCTTGCATCCTGGGGCCCGGAGCGCGCGGTGGCCCATATCGTCGACTTCGACGCCGTCGCGTACGAAACCCCGGAATCCGACTTGTTCGACCCCGACATCATGCGGCCGCTTTCGCCCGAGGAGCAGCGCGAGCTGCGCCTGGCGCGCGCGAACCAGAACGAGGATGTCGTCGCCCGCTTCCGTGTACGCGAGCAGCAGGCCGAACGCGAAGACCGCAGACAGATCCGGCAAGTTCAACAGTGGTGGCTGACGCGCATGATCGAGTCACCCCGCCCGCTCGAAGAAAAGCTCACGCTGTTCTGGCATGGTCACTTCGCGACCAGTTACCGCACGATCGAGAACAGCTATCACATGTACATGCAGAACCAGTTGTTCCGCTCGCACGCTGCGGGCAACTTTGGTGATCTGCTCTTTCGCATCATCCGCGACCCCGCGATGCTCGCATACCTTGACAACAACAACTCGCGTCGGGGCAATCCAAACGAGAATCTCGCGCGTGAACTGATGGAACTGTTCAGTCTCGGGGTCGGCAACTACACCGAACGCGACATCAAGGAAGGTGCCCGCGCCCTGACCGGCTACACGTTCAACGATGACGAGTTTCTCTTCCTCGAAGCCAACCACGATAACGGCAGCAAGAACATCCTCGGCAAGCGCGGCGCGCTCGATGGCGACGGATTCGTCACCGCAATCCTCGAATCACGCGCCTGCTCGCGCTTCATTTGCACAAAACTCTATCGCTACTTCGTGTCCGATGTGCCGCTTGATTGGAACTCCATCCCGCGACAGCATCGAACGGTCATCGAGCAGATGGCCAGCACCATGCTCAGTGGCCGATACGCCATTCGCCCAACCCTAGCACGCCTGTTCCTGAGTGAGCACTTCTACAGCCCGTCGATCATGAATCAGCAGATCAAGAGCCCGGTCGAACTCGTTGTCGGCGCGATGCGTTCGCTGCACACACCGGCACGTGACCTGACCATTCTTGTCGAGGCGCTGGACCTCATGGGGCAGAACATCATGTTCCCGCCCAGTGTCAAGGGCTGGGACGGCGGACGGAGCTGGATCAACACTTCCACATTCTTTGTGCGGCAGAACATCCTCGCTTTTCTGCTGACTGGCAAGAAACCCGTCGGGTACGACGCGCTGGCAAACCAACAGGTATACGAATCGGAAAAACTGATCGACTGGCTGCAGGAGAACGACCCCGCAGCCGCCCGCGACCCGGAGCGCGTCGTTGACTTCCTGCTGCGCCTGACACTTGGTTCATCGCCCGCCAGCGCCCGCGAATCTCTGACTTCGTTCATCAACGCCAATGGGGGGAACGTCAATCGTGACATGATCACTGCCGTTCTGCTCATCATTACCGCAATGCCCGAATATCAGATCTGCTGACCGGCTCGCCCACGAGGAATGCTCACATGAACCTGCACAACAACCCCGACCGCGCTCGTGCGTATACACGCCGCGAGTTTCTCAACAACTCGCTGGCGCTCGCTTCGGCGGCGGTCACGGTCCCTCACTTCATCCAGGCCTCGGCCTATGCCATGCCGCGCGCCGCCTTGGGCATGACATCCATTCCGGGCGCCCCCGAAGATCGCGTCCTTGTCGTCATTCAACTTTCCGGTGGGAACGACGGGCTCAACACTGTCATTCCGCATCTGGACGACCTCTACTACCGCTCGCGCCCCGGCATTGCCCTGCAGCGCAATCAGGTCAATCCGCTCAGCGGCAAGGGTGTTGACGGCGTATCGCTCCATCAGGCACTCTCGCCGATCAGTAGCCTCTATGACCGCGGCCTTTGCTCCGTCGTGCAGGGCGTCGGGTATCCGAACCCCAACCGCTCACACTTCAAGAGCATGGATATCTGGCATACCGCCGACACCTCTGGCACGGGCGATGGATGGCTGGGGCGCTATGTCGACTCGGAGTGCTGCGGGTTCGGCAAAGGTGAAAGCGGCACGCGCGAAGCTGCGCCTCGCATGACGGCGATCGAACCTCCGGTTTCGATCGGGCGCGATGCGCCACTCGCCCTGATGGGCCGAAGCACCAAGCCTGTAGCTTTCGAAACTGCGGACCTGTTTCGCTGGACGGGGCAAGACATTCACAAGTCGCTGGTCGATCCGTACGCCGAGATCACGCGCCGCCAGGTGCCCGAAGATGTTGATGAGCACTCGACCGCTGCGTTCCTGATGCGCACTTCGATGGACGCTCAGATCGCGTCAGAGAGCATTCGACGCGCTGTCGCCGCCCGCCCGCTGGTGCAGTACCCCAACTCGCAACTCTCTCAGCAACTTCAGATGGTCGCGAAGATGATCCGGGCCGGCATCAAGACGCGGGTGTATTACGTCAACCACGGCGGGTTCGACACGCACTCGGGTCAGGGCGGCGCCAACGGGCGACACGCACAACTGCTGACCCAGTTTTCGCAGGCTGTCGATGCCTTCTACAAAGATCTTGAGGCTCAGGACAACGCTTCGCGGGTCCTGACAATGAGCTTCTCGGAGTTCGGGCGTCGTGTCGCGCAAAATGCTTCGGGCGGGACCGACCACGGCACCGCCGCGCCGATGTTCCTCTTTGGGCCGATGGTCAACGCCGGCGTGCTCGGCAGCCACCCCGCGCTCAATGACCTCGATCAGGGTGACCTGAAGTTCCGCATCGACTTCCGTGCGGTGTACGCGGGAATTCTCGAACAATGGATGAAAGCCGACAGCAAGACTGTCCTCGGCGAGACCTTCCGCCCCATCGAAGCCATCCGTCGATCCTGAGAGTCTGCGACAAATCGACTTCGAGTAACGGACTTAATCTGCTAGGGCAGGCTCGGGCACGATCTGCGCGCGCCACGCTGCGTCAAGTTCTTCGAACGACAAACCAAGCACCGTAAGTGTGGCGTCATCAAGGTTTGATCCATTAGCCATGGCTCGGAGCCACGCCAACATGGCTTCCCGCCCCGATCGATCAATGATGAACTGCACCATGTGATGACCTTGCAAATACACATGCGACATGTGGTCCATCGCTTCGCCGCGAAAATCCGCGAGTTGATGCCACTGGCGCAGATTGTCGCCGGCTGCCCATCGCCGCACGCGTCGATCCATTGTCGCGGCTGAGCGATCGAATGCTGCTGCACACCACTCCGCAACCCCTTCGAGCACCCACCAGGGCATGTCCGTAGCGTGTTCGCCCATAGCAAAAGTTACAAAATGCCCGTACTCGTGCGCCAATAGTGTGCGCAGCGCCCGCCCTGTCTGCTGCTGGCTGTGGACAAGTTTGATGGCCTCGCCCGGTTCATTCCAGCCTCCGAGAGGCTCGACATAACTCAGATAGATCGAATGCTGAAGGTGAGCCATCGTTCGATACAGTTTGACCTGTGGCTGGCCTTCAATGCTCGCGTCCATCAGTGTGTCAATCGCACTCCGCACACGCGGCATCGTGTGCGCAATATGAAGCCCGGTTGTCGCCAGTTCCGGATCCACCAGCACCTCGGCACCCGCAGCTTCAACTCGAGTCCAATGCTCGCCCGCGTACTGCCACTCGCTTTCTCCACGCACAAAACGCGCGACAAATGACACGCTGCGCTGGCGGGCTTCGGGGCTCAACTTCCATCGCATCTCCATCGGCATCGTCACAGAGCCATCACGCTGCTCAATCAACTTCTCCCGATCAAGCACGATCTCGAAAAGTGCTGGGGTGTGTTCGCGCAAGTCGGATGCCCAGTTCCGCTGCTCCGTCCAGAAGATCGGGTCGGTACGCGAAACCACTTCAAGGTATCCATTGGTGTCTCCCGCAAGCACCGATTCGACCATGATCTGCGTCACCCGTTCGATGCCGACAATCGCCGGCTCGCCGGCTCGCGCCAGTCCTGCCAAAGTTCCAATCGCAATCACGCATACAGCAAGTAGGGTTCGCATGACCAGCAGCATATCAAACCAGGTCGCCCGACGCGGGCCGCTTGTGTGCTGGCGATTGCGCGGCCCGGCCGATCACAGGGCCTCGCTTGCTTTGGTTTCCAACCGCCGAAGCACCGTTTCCTCATCGTCGATCGCGTTCTCGCTGGTGGCCACAACCGCGCACACCATGCAGTCGCCGGTCACGTTACAACTCGTGCGGCACATATCGAGCAGGCGGTCGATGCCAAGAATGACCGCAATGCCCTCGAGCGGAATATTGACGCTCTGAAGCACGATCACGAGCATGACAATGCCGACGCCCGGCACCGCCGCCGTGCCGATGCTCGCGAGCGTCGCAGTCAACACAATCGTCAGCTGCTCGCCGATTCCGAGGTTCATGCTGTACATCTGGGCGATGAAGACCGCCGCTACGCCCTGATACAGTGCTGTGCCATCCATGTTGATGGTCGCGCCGATCGGCACGACAAACGAGTTGACTTCATCGTGCACACCAAGTCTTTCCTCACAGCACTCCATCGTTACAGGGAGCGTCGCGCCCGAACTCGAACTCGAAAATGCGAGCAATTGGGCCGGACTGATCGCACGAAAGAAACGTCGATATCCAACCTTTGTCAACACCCGCAGCACTGTTGGGTAAACAATAAAGATCATCAGCAACAGACCCGCAACCACCGTCAGGACATACCAGAACAGATTTGCGAGCACCGTCACGCCAAGATCCGCCAGCACAACCACAATCAACGCGAAGACCGCATACGGAGCCAAAATCAGGATCAGGTGGACAATTTTAATGACGACTTCGGTCATCGTGTCGAAGAAACGAACAACCGGCTCTGACTTCTCTCTCGGCAGCATCGTCAGGCCGACACCGACCAGCAGCGCCGCCAACACCACCTGAAGCATCTTCGTATTGGCAATGGCCGAAAATGGGTTCTCGGGGACGATGTCGAGCACCGTGTTCCACACCGTAGGCCTCGCCTCGGCGCGCGCGATGCGCTCGCTCGCAGACTCGGCCTGCTGCTCCCGGAGAGACTCTCGCAGTTCTGGCGGAAATCCCTTTCCCGGCCCCACCACATTGGCCAGCACCAGGCCCAACGTAATCGCAACCGCAGTGGTCGCCAGATACAGCCCGATCGTTTTGCCGCCGATGCGCCCAAGTTTGGCAGTGTCATTCAGGCTCGCGACACCCGCAATCAAACTGAACAGCACAATCGGCACCGCAATGAACATGAGCATGCGCATGAAGAGCCGCCCGATGAAGACCGTCGCTTCGCGCACGAGTCGAGCGACACCTGCCCACATATTTGCGTGCTCATTCGCTCCACCCTCCGCCGAGGCAGCCTCGCGAACGTCCCCCGCTTCCGACAGAAACGCTCTGGCATCCCCGACCCCCAGAGCCGCCCATGTCGCGTCTGTCCACCAGGCGTTGACCGCCACTCCAACGATGATCCCGACCACCAGCCCGATCAGTATCTTCCAGTGCAGCGCGAGTCGCTTCATGTTATCTCCAAACTCCATTGAGAAGGTACACGCCAACCGCACCACCATACGGCATTTGGCCCCCCGGCACAACTCACTTGCCTGCCTGATCCACGTTTCAACAAGAGTTGCTGCATGCTTCTACGATGCTGCATGTTCCCCCGCAGCAGCAAGAGCCGATTTCACGACTACCGCGCCCGCCGAAAGAATGCGCATGAACGAGACCGGGTCTCGGACGTCGGCCCGACAGGTCAACCAAAGCCCGCCGCCCGCAAGCGCTCGTTCATCGCACTCTTCGCCGCGTTTTTCGCGCTCGCCCGAGGCCATCGCCTCCTGATTGCCGCCGCCCTGGCCACACTCAGCCTCTCAACCGGCCTCGCGCTTCTCATGCCAGCGTCGACCAAGGTCGTCATCGACTACATCCTGACCGACAACCCCGGCCCGGCCGGGCTTCCTGACTTCATCCCGTATCGCGACTCCACTCCCGAAGCACGCCGCGCTCTTCTCTGGCTCCTCTCAGGCGCATTGCTCGTCAACACTCTGTTCATGGTCGTCATCGGTCTCTGGGGCCGCTGGCAGATGACGCGCCTCTCCAAACGACTCCAGGTCCTGCTCCGCCGTCGCGTCTTCGACCACGCTGTGCACCTCCCCATGCACCGCATCCACGAACTCAAAAGCGGCGGAGTCGCCAGCCTCCTGCGCGAAGACGCCGGAGGGGCGGCCGAACTCCTCTTCAGCATGCTTTACAACCCCTGGAGAGCCCTCACTCAACTCGTTGGCACGCTCGCCATCCTCGCCGTTGTCGATTGGCGCATGCTCATCGGCTCGCTCGTGCTCATCCCGATCATCTGGGCAACGCACAAGACCTGGATCGCACGCATCCGCCCGCTCTACCACGACATTCGCGCCGCCAGACAAGGCATCGACGCCCAGACCACCGAGGCCTTCGGCGGCATCCGAGTCGTCCGCGGCTTCAATCGCACCAACGCCGAATCATCCCGCTTCGTCCGCAGCAACCACTTCATGGCCAGGCAGGAACTCTTCACGTGGTGGTGGGCACGCCTGCTCGAAGTCGCGTGGCAGTTCATCATCCCCATCGCCTCGGTCGCCGTCCTGCTCTATGGCGGATCGCGCGTCGTCAACCCCGCCGACACCATGACCATCGGCGATGTCATGATGTTCAGCGCCTACCTCCTTATGCTCCTCGGCCCGCTCGAAGCCCTCGTCGCCAGCGCCACCGGCATCCAGAACAATCTCGCCGGGTTCGACCGCGCCCTCGACCTGCTCGCCGAAGAACGCGAGTTCGCCTCCGTCGCCCCAGCCTCGCCGACACCAATCAACCCCGCCCAGGTCCAAGGACGCATCACTTTCGAAAACGTCTGGTTCGCCTATCCCGAACGCAGCCTCGACCCGCGCTGGGTGCTGCGCGACATCAACCTCGATGTCCAGTCCGGCGAAACCATCGCCCTCGTCGGCCCCAGTGGTGCTGGCAAAACCACTCTCTGCAACCTCGTCGCACGCTTTTACGACCCGACCAAAGGCACGATCCGCCTCGATGGGGCAGATCTGCGCACACTCGACGCTCGCAACTACCGCAGCCTCCTCGGCATCGTCGAGCAGGATGTCTTTCTCTTTGATGGTTCCATCGCTCAGAACATCGCCTACGCACGCCGCGACGCCACCCAGGCCGACATCGAACACGCTGCACGCATCGCCAACGCATACGCCTTCATCACCGACCTGCCCGATGGCTTTGCTGCCCGCATCGGCGAGCGCGGCGTCAAACTCAGCGGCGGCCAGAAACAACGCATCGCCATCGCCCGCGCCATCCTCGCCGACCCGCACATTCTCATCCTCGACGAAGCCACCAGCAATCTCGACAGCGAATCCGAACGCCTCATCCAGAACGCCCTGACAACGCTCATGGCTTCGCGCACCTGCTTCGTCATCGCCCACCGCCTGAGCACCATCCGCCACGCCGACCGAATCGTCGTCCTCGAAGACGGCGCCATCCGCGAGATCGGCACACACGAACACCTGCTCGAAATCGACGGCCGCTACGCCGAGCTGCTGCGCATCCAGACCGGCGAAACAACCCTGACCTGACTTCGCAATCCTCCGCCCCGACATCGGATCTCCGGGCACGCCCCTGCTCTTGCCCAGACGCCGGATCTTCGGGCGCGCCCTGCCCTTGCACAGACGCCGGATCTTCGGGCGCACACTTGCAACCGGACTTCCCTGCGCGCGAGCGCTCGAAGGTCCGGGTGAATCGTCGTCAAACCACCACACCCCGCCGCACACACACTCACTCCGCAAGATAACTGCTCAGAAAGATCGCCAGATCCGCTTCGGTGTGCTCTCCGTCGAGGTCAAGGTCAGCTGTAACATCGCCCTGGCCGTAGGCGATGAGAAAGTCGATGGGGTCGAGCGTGTCAATGCTCTCGTCGCCATTAAAGTTTGCGGGCATGCAGAGGATCATCGCATATTTCACTGCCTCGCGCGCATTGACGAGGCCATAACCTGTCCACTTGTCATATCCCGTCGGCCCGATGTCAGTCGCAGTTGCTTCCAGAATGCACTTTACATCTTCAAAAGAAAGGCCCGGATTCACCTTCAGCATCAACGCCACAATACCCGCAACCTGCGGCGAAGCCCACGATGTGCCAGCGGAAAACGAGTCCAGAAAGCCATATTCAGCGCCCTGTTCTGAAACTTCGTCATACGCAAACGTCGTCACAATATCTTCAATCGGCGCGACAACGCTCAGTACAGGAACATGATCTGTGTCGTCATAATCAGGAAAGATACTTGCCCTGCACGAACCCAGCGCCGACCGCAATGGGTTGATGCGCGAATGACAATGCCATCCCTGCCCGGTCCGGCACGCACCGCCGACAGTGATCGTTTTCGGATGCCACGCAAGCGGATAATTCGTGGCCGTGCCGCTGGTCGCCGCGGTGCACGCCGGTTCGTCGGGGTAGTCATCAGTCCAGCAGGGATCTTGCGGCGTCGACGCACTGTTACCGGTGATAGCGATGATGATGCAGCCGCGCTCGTAGGCCTGATCGATGGCAACATTGACTTGATTCATCACAGGCACATCATCTATGACTTCTTCGTTGCAGAATTGCTCAGTGTTGTTGTACCCAGTAATGCCCTCGAACGCAGTGCAGATCACACGCGCCCGTACCGGACCCCACTCTGCCGTATTTCCTTCGCTGTCACCCGGGCTCCAGCCCGCAGCATAGCGAATAGAAGCAGCAACAGACGTTGCTGATGGTCTGCAACCTCGACACGGGGATTGCTGCGCAGGCATAATTCTAATAATAAGCAAGCTACAATCCCAGCACACACCAGCGATGCCGGTCTCGTTGTCAGTCAATGCGCCAATAAGACCAGCCGAAATCGTGCCGTGTGGCGTACCACCTCCCATCCATACCCGGTCTTCAACATCAACGGGACCATTATCAGGATCGGGAGGATCGAAATCATTAGGATCACAAGGACAGAAACCTTCAATCAGTGGCAACCCCCCGTATACAATCGTCGCGCTCGCCGGATGAATCTTCCCCTCGAACTCTGGATGATTCATGTCAATGCCGGAATCGATGATTGCGATCGTGGTGTTTGGGTCATTGTGATCGATCGCGTATGGATAATCGAGCGTGTTGTAGCCGACCAGCGTCCACGCATAGGTCACCTTGGTTGAGTGCAGCCAGTGCTGGCCGTGCGGCGCCAACGTGGAAGATTGGAACAGCGGATCGTTGACCAGAAGCGTTGGCTCAATATTACCGAATCCCCCGCCCAACTGACCGAACGCCACCCCCACGGGCAGCAAAAACCAACCGAATAAAACTGCGGCCACACTGATCATTCGATAAAAATATGCCATAAAATCCTCCATTCAGGTTGACGGCGCAGGGCGGATGCATCATACTGAGTGGATACGGAACACGCAATCGGAATTCGGACTAACCGTACAAGAATTCTCACTTTTCGGAGGCTTCGGCCATGACGAGACTCGTCGTCATCCTCGCAGCATGTCTCATAGCCGCAATCCCATCCCTTGCTCTTGCTCAGGACAAGGTGTTCCGCGCATGGTTCGAAGCCCCTCAAACCGTTATGGCAGGTGAGACTGTCCAAGTCTGGATGTGGGCGATATATGAGATTGATAGTGTGCCGGAAACCGTTGGCAACATGGATGCTGCTGTGGGAAGCATCGAAGTTTCGGGTGATCTTGCTGCATTCACCAGCATCTCACAACTTCGCAACGGCCTGGCGCTGATTCTTGATCGCGGCACACCGGATGGGCCTTGGCTGCGTGATTTTATGACGGTGCAGCCACACGGCCCTGGCATCAACATTGACGAGCGCAATCCGATCCCGATGTTGATGTTTGAAATTGAAACCACTCCGCAAACAACTGGTCTGCTGCACGTTGATTTGCGACCTTTCACAAATGAGTCGATACCATATTTGAGCTGGTTCTATCTTGATGGTCCAGATCATTGGACGAGCACAACCGACCCCGACGTGTCACTCATCACCACCACCGCCACCATCCGCATCATCCCCGCCCCAGCCTCCGCGGCCATGCTGGCCTTCGGCTCGCTCGGCTTCACGCGCCGCAGACGCTGAGTCATCACCAACCCCACAGCGATCATCGTCGCAGGCCCGCCTCTCCCGTCTCAATATTGCAATGCTCGCCTTCGGCCCGGCCAAGCCAGGCTTCAGAACTCCGCCTGCTTCGGCGCGCGAGGGAAGGGAATCACATCGCGAATGTTCTGCATACCTGTGCAGAAGAGAATCAGGCGTTCGAACCCGAGCCCGAAGCCCGCATGCGGAACGGTGCCATACTTGCGCAAGTCGCGATACCACCAGTAATCATCCTTGTGCAGGCCCATCTCTTCGATGCGTCGGTCGAGCACCTCGAGCCGTTCTTCGCGTTGTGAGCCGCCGATGATCTCGCCAATACCCGGGACGAGCACATCCATCGCAGCCACGGTATCGCCCGGCGCGCCGTCGGTGCCCGCGTCGTTGAGCCGCATATAAAAAGCCTTGATCTGCTTGGGATAGTTCATCAGAATCACAGGCTGCTTGAAATGTTGCTCAGTCAGGTAGCGTTCGTGTTCGCTCTGGAGGTCGAGCCCCCACTTGACGGGGAATTCGAACTTGGCCTTGCCGCTCGCCTGGGCCTGTTCGAGAATGGCGATCGCTTCGGTATAAGGCAGGCGGCGGAACGGTGTTTCGAGCACATGCTTCAGGCGATCGATCAACCCCTTCTCGATGAACTCGTTGAAAAACGCCATGTCATCAGCCCGGCGCGTCAGCAGGTCATCGAGCAGGTACTTGAGCATGTCCTCAGCCAGATCGGCATCGGCAGCCAGATCGGCAAACGCGATCTCGGGCTCGATCATCCAGAACTCAGCAAGGTGGCGACTGGTGTTCGAGTTCTCAGCCCGGAAGGTCGGGCCAAACGTATAGACGCGACTGAGCGCGCAGCAATACGTCTCGACGTTGAGTTGGCCGCTCACCGTCAGATGCGCTTCCTTACCGAAGAAATCTTCGGAAAAATCCACTTCGCCCGATTCGGTGTGCGGGCACTTGAGCGCGTCGAGGGTCGAAACACGGAACATCTGCCCAGCCCCTTCGCAGTCGCTGGCCGTGATGATGGGTGTATGGATCCAGTTGAACCCGCGATCATCAAAAAACCGATGAATGCCGCACGCCAGAGCGTGGCGCACGCGCGCGATCGCACTGAACGTGTTTGTGCGCACGCGCAGGTGGGCTTGCTCGCGCAGATATTCGAAGGTGTGTCGCTTCTGCGGCACAGGGTAGGTATCCGGGTCTTCGACCCATCCCACAATGGTGATACTCGACGCGACCAGTTCGACACGCTGCCCCTTGCCCTGACTCTCAACGAGTCGGCCGATGGCTTCGATCGCGCAGCCGGTGGTCAGTTTGGCGACATCGTCGTAGTTGGCAAGAGCGAACTCGCCCTCCTTGTTCGCAACGACCTGGATGGAATCGAAACAGGATCCATCGTTGACCTGAATGAAACTGAGCCCGCCATTGGCCTTCGAGTCGCGGCGGGTCCGCACCCAACCTTTGACAACGATTTCGCGTCCGCTCTCGCCCGCGAGGGCATCGACGATCCTGATCCATGTCATGCACAAGTCTCCCACAAGGTGTGGGAGATGGTATCGAGCGTGCGTCCCCTGGTCCGGGCCGACCGTGGAGTGGTCGCAGGTTCACTGTGGACGGTTGATCCAGCCAAAAGGCCGGGTTATCGGTGCATAGACACGCCGCCAGCGTTGCATATAAAACACAAAGACGTCGTTGGCAACCCAGTCAGTGCCTTCCTGACGCGACTCATCATGCTTGAGGTTGGCGACGAAAAGTTCGACCGAGCCATCGAGAAACCCGATCATGCCGCCGCGATCGTGGCGCGTGGTAATCTGGTCGAGATTGCCCCATCGGCCGTCGAAGATCTGCCCGTTGTACCACCACGAACTCTCTTCGATGAAGATGGGGATGGAGCGAAAAGGTGACAGATACAGCGTAGCTTGTTCTGCCGTCAGAAAGGTCCATGAGCCAGGGTGGTACCACTTATTCACACGATCGAGATACATGACCTGAGTCTGGCTCGAGAGGTTGACCCCCTGCATCCCTTCGACCATGCAGTAGTCGAAGTCGAGCGCGTTTGAGCCGTCACTGAAAAGTTGGTTGCCCTCTCGGCCGTAAGGGTTCTGTCGCTTGCTCTTGGGGCACCCCGTGACTTCGTGGACGGAATCGACATAGTTGTACAGGTGCCCAGGGACGAGGCGGCCGTTCTCCACTCGGCGTGCCCAATCGAGCGTGTTCCAGTACCTGTCCTTGTTGTCCTGAGCATAAAGAGTGCCGGCCAGACCGATCTGGCGAACCTGTGACTGGCAGACAGTCATCCACGCAACGTTGCGGGCACCGCTCAGGCCGGGAAGGAGGAGCGATATCAGGATCGCGATAATGGCGATCACGACTAACAGTTCAATGAGCGTAAAGCCCTGTGAGGAAGACCGATCCCGGACCATCGTGCGTTCCCTTCCCTGCGACCGAATGGCCGCACGAACGCCACTATAACAACATTTTCACTTCCTGCCAAGTGTTCTTTTGACAAGTGGACTTGCGAAAGAGTGAGCCGCCCGGCCTGTGAGGGTGCTTCGCCTACGATTCTCGAATCTATGAGCCTTACCCGCCCAACTTCCGCTGAGCAGGCGTCCCTGCCTGATCCGTTGGGCTTGACATCTGGCGAGTTCCTCGCTCGGGTGCCAGGGCTGGGCCATGAACAGGCAAGGGCCCTGTATCGGTCAATCTATCGGGAGGGGCGCACGGGTGTCATCGCGGTGGGTGGGCAGCCCCGCGCCACTGTATCCGTCGGCGACATCGGGCGGATCATGGAGGAAGAAACACCAGAAGGGCGGACCACCAAATTTCTGACCCGCGTTCGAGGCCTCCCAAACGACGCCAACAAAGCTTCTTTCGGGCTCGACACCCTCTGGGCCGAATCGGTCATCATTCCGATGATCGGTCGGCTGGGAAAGCGGACCCACACGCTGTGCGTCTCGAGCCAGGTCGGTTGCGCGATGGGATGTACTTTCTGCGAGACAGCCCAGATGGGGCGTGTACGCAGTCTCTCGGCCTCAGAAATCGTGGCACAGTGGTTCACCGCAACGCACCTGATCGGGCACCTCGAAGGGGGCCGAATCAATAACCTCGTGTTCATGGGTATGGGCGAACCGCTCGACAACTTCGACGCGGTAGCGCAGGCGATTCGGGTGCTGTGCGATCACAACGGCCCGGCACTGGGCGCAAGCAATATCACGGTCTCGACCGTCGGACGCATCGATGGACTCGCCCAACTCGCTGGCCTGACGCGCGAGGAGGGTTACCGCCGGCTCGGGCTTGCGGTGAGCATCAACGCCCCCAACGACGAGATACGATCGCAACTCATGCCCATCAACCGGGCGATGCCGATGAGTGATCTGCGCGATGCACTCCTTCGTTTTCCTATGCGCGCCAGCGGCAAGATCTGCTTCGAGTACGTACTCATCCCCGGCGTCAATGATGCCGACGAGCACGCTGCTCAACTCGCAGACTATCTCGCACCCTTCGGCAAGGCTCCGGGCCGAAGCGTCCCGATCGGGCTTGTGAACCTGATTCCATACAACCCCCGCCGCAACTCGCCGTGGCCTGCGCCGGAGGAATCGGACGTCGAGCGCTTCATGGGCGCTCTCGTGCGCTATGGTGTGTACGTCAAGCGTCGCCGCACGAAAGGGCGCGACATGATGGGCGCATGCGGACAACTCGGCTCGGCCGAGATCAGGCGCCGACGCCTTGTCAATCTGACCATTGATGACTCGGGTTCAACACGAGTGTCATCGGCCGAACCAATGTTGCATGAACGCCGGAGATCTGGACTTGAACATCCATGTTGATCGAGGCGGCCTGAACATCGGCACACTACGGGCCGAAACCCTGGTCGCCCGTGTCGGGTCGCCGATCGTGATCTACGACGTGGACACCATGGTCGAGCGCTTCTATGCGTTTGCCGAAGCGTTTTCCGAACTTCGGGCGATGGTGAGTTTTGATGTCGATGCCATTCCAAACACACATGTCCTTCATCACCTGGCCAAGCGTGGCGCGGGGCTGAGCATTCGATCTGGCACCGATCTGGAGCGCGCGTGGCTGAGTGGCGTGCCCATGACGCGGGTTGTCTATGCCGGTCTTGGGCGAAGCGACGATGATGTTCGTGCTGCCCTCGACGGGCTCTACAGCCCGATGTTTCAGTCCGGCCGGCTGGTCGAAGGTCGCCCGCCATATTACCGCGGACCAATCGGGTGGTTCAGCGTCGAAACAGGCACAGAACTTCGGCAGATTTCTCGCATTGCCAACGGAGTACGCATCGCATGCAACGCAATCTGCGCCGTTGACGTCGGCGGGACCGGCCATGGATCGTGGGGCATTTCTGCCGAGCACGCGCTCGAGCTCTTCGATGAGTTCGGCAATGAGTCGCGCCTTCGCCTGCGAGGATTGCACATGCACGCTGGCGAGCAAGCCAGAACTGTCGACAGTTTCGTCGCATGCGTCGAGCGCTTCGTGCGCCTGGCTGATCAGCTCATGAAGCGCAACCACCCGATCACGCTGCTCAATCTTGGGGGTGGGTTCGCAAGCAACGAAGTGGACCAGGACGCGCCAACCCCGGCTGAGTATGCCGGCGCGGTCGCTGCGCTGCTTCTGCCGCTGGTCGAAGCGGGTGCAAAAGTTGTCATCGAGCCCGGTTGGTCGCTCTGCGCTGGTTCCTGCGCAGCCATCTCGCGCGTGCTCGGGGTTCGCCAGGGCGTTGCAGCGCGCCGAGTCGTGTGTGATGGCGTTCCCTGCGTCGCGATCGCACGGTCCAGCGCAGTTCGACCAATCGTCGCACCTTCTGACCCAGACGCGACACCACGAGACGCTGGCCAGATCGACGGTGCGCTGGAGCACAGTGTGCGAGCGAATCCCGGCGACCTCATCGCCTGGCCCGCCGGTGGCTACCGCGCCCGGCACAGCGGACACTCAGCCTGCGAAATTCTCCTCAGCGCCGGAAAGTCCCGCATCATCCTCCCAAGAAGAGGAGTCTCCGATGCGCTCGTGCCCGAACTCGAATCGCAGGAGGTCATACTGTGACACGCGGGCAAGCCCGACATCCCCGCTCGATGGTCGCTCTCGGCGTGCTGACTGCATATGCGCTGCTCCTGCTCGCCTCACACATCGTTCAACACATCAATCGCTCGCGGGACGACCAGCCTCTACCCATCGAGCGCAGCATCGAAATCCCGATGGTCACGCGCGAGGGGCCAAGCCCGAACGAGCGCCTTCTGCTCGGCTACGCCGATGTCGGCCTGCCGGCGCATGCTGACGACGCGCCAATCGTGCTGCTCCACGGCTCTCCGGGACGAGCCCTCGACTTCATGTTGCTTCAGGATGAATCGGGCCAGACGTTCGTTGACCATCTCGCCAAGGCCGGTCGGCGCGTCATCGCCATCGATCTGCCCGGATTTGGTCGATCAGAACGCTGGGTGCCCGACTACTCATTCGAGGCCTCGGCCTTTGCCGTCATCGAACTCCTCAATGCGCTCGGCCTTGATCGGGTGCATCTCGTGTGCTGGTCGAACAGCGGCGGAGTCGGGCTGCATGTCAGCGATGTCGCACGCGATCGCGTCGCATCGCTCACGCTGCTTGCCTCGATCGGCGCCCAGGAAACGGAAGGCTCCGGCAGTTACTGGTTTGAACAGGGCAAATATCTGCTCGGCGTCCCCGTTGTCGTGGCGTTGCCCGAGTTGATCCCACACTTCGGCTCGCTTGGAACAACCGAGTTTCGGCACACTTTTATCCGCAGTTTTCTTGACTCGGACCAAAGACCCCTCGAAAACGTCATGCGACGCTTGCAAGTGCCGACCTTGATTCTGCATGGACGCCACGACCCGCTCGTCCCCGACTGGGCAGCCGAATATCACCACTCGCTGATCTCGACCAGCAGGCTCGTCATGCTCGATGCGAGCCACTTTCTCCCGATGCTCCAGCCTCAACAAAGTGCAGCGTTCATACTCGAACACGCCAATCGGCACGATGTGCTCGGCGTTCCGCCATTGACGCTCTACGATGACCTCGCGCCAACCGCAGACATCGCCGGGCCAATCGGATGGATCGAGCACGCTGGTGTTGTTGTTCGCTGGACTGCGTGGTGGGTGCTCACGCCACTGCTTGCCATTTTTGCCTGGCGCAGGCCTGATACTGCGACGCTGCTCGCTGCGTTCTTTGTCGCATCAGGGAATCTCGATTTTGGCGTCGCCTTCGTTGGTCTGTTCCTCGGACAGATCACCGATCGTGTCCTGGGTGCGCGCCAAACTCGATCCGCGCGTTCCGTGCTCAGTGCTGTCTTGTGGGTGCCGTTCGCCTTGTCTCTCGCGTCGATCGTTGCAGCCCTGATCGATGGCCCCGCCGGCGCGTGGGATGGGTGGGCGTTTGTTCCGCTTTTCTGTGTGAGTGTGATCGGGCTGCGATCATTGAGGCTCGGATTGACCTGGGTCGGTCGGCGCCGCATCGCCGCAACAGTGACACGAGCGTTGCATCACGAATGGTGGCCATCGAGCGTGTACTATGCCTCGGTTCTTCCGAATCTCGCCCGAGAAGCCTGGCGTTCCCGATCGGTGCTGGCTTTTGCCGCTGCAAACCCGGGTATCGAGAACGGAGGCGGGTTCGTCGGCGAATCCAAGTCAGCGATCATCGCCCAGTTCCATCCCCAGGAGACGCGCGTGCTGCCAGCGGTGCGCATTGCCGACTGCGATGATCGGTACACGCGCGCCCTGCTTGCACTCGAAGGCACTCCGGCACTCGGTGGCTTCCCCGTCGTTGTCAAACCGGATAGCGGCCAAAGAGGAATCGGCGTTGCGCTTGCGCACGATCCCATTGAGCTGGAAGCAGCCATTCATTCCATTCCCGGAGCGATCATGCTCCAGCGCTTCCATCCAGGTCCGCACGAATGCAGCGTCTTCTGGATGCGCAGGTCCGCCGCCGAGGATCCAACCCCCATCGACCAGCGCGATGGCTTCATCTACTCCATCACGCGCAAAGTCTTCCAGCGTCTCGAAGGTGATGGCCACAGTACCGTCGCACAACTCATCTGGTCTCATCCGCGATTTTGCTGCCAGGCCTCACTGTTTCTTGATCGATTCCGCGACCAGCTCGATCGCGTGCTCGCCCCCGCAGAAACTCTCGCACTTTCGTTCGCCGGAAATCATGCGCAAGGAACCATGTTCATGGATGGCGAGGATCTCAAGTCACCCGCACTCGAGGCTGCAATCAACGACATCGCCCGCAACTTCCACAACGCCGGATTCGACTACGGCCGATTCGACCTGCGCTTCGAATGCGAAGACCTGCTGCACGCCGGACAAGGCTTTGCCATCATCGAAGCAAACGGCACCACCAGCGAATCAACCAACATGTACGACCCCTCTCGATCGTTCGCTTGGGCACGACGTGTCATGCTCGGACACTGGCAGAGGCTCTACGCCCTTGGTGCCGAGCGACATCGGCTCGGCTATCGAACGCTCACCCTCGGGGAATTTCTGCGACTGCTTCTTATGCCGTCAGGCGGCAAACGCCGAGAGGAATGATTCAAACTGGGCCGACTGGTCCTCGGCTGAAGACTCGAGCGCGAACGCATCGAGCACCGATTGTGAAGACATCAGCGATCGGTTGAAGAACTGACTTGTCAGCCTCTCGCCAGATGCGCTGCACAGAAAGACCACAAAAGCGTCGTTCTCTTCCGGGACCAGTTCGATGCGACGCCCTCCGAGGACGAACTCGATTGGGACGTTTGCGTCCGGTGACTCCAGGGTGTGGCCGATCGTGCGCTCGATCGCAAGCACAAGCTGGCCTTGCACCTGGTCGAGCAGCGAGTTGATGTCATTCATCTGGGTCGCCAGATCCGAGAACACAGCGAACGTCGCTTCGTACTCCCGCACACTGCGCTTGATCATCTCCGACAACTCTGACGCATCAAGGTCGAACAGCCGATTGGCGATCAGTGGCAGCGGAGCAGCGCCCTGCGGCGTGCTGTTCTCAGGATCAAGTTTGATCGCACTGACGTAAAACGCGATCCGATGCAGCTGATGAATATCCTCAGAGCGCGCTGTATTCCCCGGATTGGTCCGCTGCCACTCCAGGGGTCGCAGAAGCAGATCCGGAAGTTTCCAGTGCCGGCCCAGCGCTGCAATCACATCAACGCTCGTGAAGGGAAGCGTCTCGAACTCTTCAGTAAAGCGCTTCGGCGGAAGAGGATTGGCCTCAAGGTAGTGCAGGTAGTGGTTCCCAACAAGCTCGAGCATCAATGGCGTGCCGGCGTCGAGCAGAAGACCGATCACGAACGCTTCAGCTGCGCGAGCAGGCACAAGCTTGCGAGCCAGAACCGTCGCGAGACACGCTCGATAGATCGATTGCGTCCAAACCAGGCGCGACAGTTGCGACGAAGCATCATGAGATGCCGCCCGGCTCACATAAAAGCCCAGTGCCAGCGACTTGAGCCTTTCGAGCCCCAGCAGCACACACGCGCGATCAACGCTCGTCACCGGCTGGCGCTGGGCAAAAAATGCCGAGTTGGACATCTTGAGCAGCCGCCCTGACAGCGCCGGATCCGACGACACAATACGGGCGTAATCGCTCGCCCCAGCATCTGCATTTGAAACGATCTCCAGGATCTTGGCAGCAACCTCCGGCTGCGTTCGGATGCCGATGCGCTCGAGCCGACGTTCGATCTCGCAGTAGAGACCAGGAACCTCCGATGCAGCCAATTCCCTTCTGATCTTGGACACTCAGTCACCTCTCACTAGTCGCTGGCAGAGCAACACATCGCCTCTGTCACTTCGACAATCAGAAGGTGAATCTCAAGTACAAGCGGTCAATTCCCCACAATAAATTTCGAGCCCGAATTGCCGATCTCATCAGACCCCCGGTTCAGGGTTGAAGGCGGGTGCTCCTCCATGGTCCGCAAACAACCTCCCCTTCCTTCTTTACGACATCTCGTTCCCACAACGCTCGGTCGTGTACCCGGCTCGCCGCGCCGGCCCAGATTTCGACCGCGCTCGCCCAAAGCCGATAACCTCCCCAGTGCGGCGGACGCGGGATCTCGGCATCATTCCCCTGAAGCACCAACCCCGGAAGCGAGAGCCCCAGCTGGCCGATCGTCTCCATCACGCGATCAAGCATCTGCACCCGCGACGCGATGGGCGTTGATTGTGCGCTGGCCCACGCACCTATGCGGCTCTCCCACCGCCTCGAACGAAAATAGGCATCGCTCTCCGAGTCGGGAGCATGCACCACCGGGCCTTCGATGCGGATCTGTCGATCCAGAGCGTCCCAATGAAAACACGCCGCCGCGCGTGGGTTGGCTTCGAGCTCAAGCCCTTTGCGACTTTGACGATTGGTATAGAAAGCCACCCACCCCGGATCGGGGCGGATCTCCTTGCAAAGCACCATGCGCACACTTGGGAACCCCGAAGCAGCAGCTGTCGCCAGTGCAATCGCGTTCGGATTCGGCTGGGTCTTGCGCTCGTGCGCTTCATTGAGCCACGCAACGACGGTTGGCATTGGGTCGTGTGGGAGTTGGTCGGGGAGCGGGCTCGGGCCACTGAATAAATCGACAATTGAACGCTTCATGGCGGATGGTAGATGGCACGTTGAGATGTTGTCTCAGAACGCCAGCGCCTACGGTCGGACGGGAGAATGCGCACACGATGGAGCGAGCCAACCAGCGAAACAACCGGTCCACATCCATTACCGAGCAATCGCTGGGAAAGCTTTTTGACAAGCTCCCGCCTCATTCGATCGAGGCGGAGATGTCGCTCCTGGGATCGATGCTGCTCGATCCGCAGATGATTGCGGACGTGCTGCCGATTGTGAGCAAGCGCGAACAGTTCTACAAAGAAGCGCATGGTGCGATTTTCGAAGCGATCGTCTCGGTGTACGACCAGCACCACTCGGGCGATCTTGTCCAGATTGCCGAGTGCCTGCGCGGGAAGGACCAACTCGAACTCATCGGCGGGGCGGAATATCTGGTCGACCTGGCCGAAGCAGTCCCTTCCGCGATCAACGCCCCTCACTATGCGCGCATTGTCGCGGACCGCGCGAGATTGCGCAAACTGATCGACGCTGCGGGCACGATCCTGTACGACGCGTATCACGCGGGGCAGGACAGTGAAGGCTCAAAGCAGGTGATTGACCAGGCAGAAATGTCGATTTTCGACATTGCCCAGGAAGAACAGGTCGGCGAGCCCGAGCGCTTGAAGGATCTGCTCCAGCAGCAGATCGAACTGATCGAACAGGCCGAGGGGCGCGGCATCAGTGGCATGGCAACCGGATTCGATGATCTCGACAAGTTGCTCAGTGGCCTCCAGCCCGGCGAAATGCTCATCCTCGCTGCGCGGCCGAGCATGGGCAAGACGGCGCTCGCGCTCAATCTCGCGGAACAGGTCGCCTTCGGCGGCTGCACGCCCTGGAGCCCATCAAAGGGTGCCAAGCACGTTCCGGTCGGGATCTTCAGCCTCGAAATGTCTCGTGGTTCGCTGGCTCAGCGTCTGCTCAGCGCGCGATCGGGCATCGACGCACACAAGTTGCGGACCGGCTCGCTGACGATGGACGAGTGGCAGAAACTCAGCGATGCTGCGGGCGAGTTGTACGAAGTTCCGATCTATATCGACGACACGCCGGGCATGACCGTGCTGAACCTGCGCGCCCGCGCGCGGCGGAT
Source organism: Phycisphaeraceae bacterium (assembly GCA_019636795.1). Lineage (NCBI taxonomy): Bacteria > Pseudomonadati > Planctomycetota > Phycisphaerae > Phycisphaerales > Phycisphaeraceae > Phycisphaeraceae bacterium. Next base: position 242,295 of record JAHBWW010000001.1, on the reverse strand, counting down.
GGTTGCCAAGCACGGCGTGCGCGTGATTTTCGTCGACTACCTTCAGTTGCTCACAGCGCCCGGAGCCGCACGCGAAAGCCGGCAGGTTGAAGTCTCGACCATCAGCCGGCAGATCAAGGCCCTGGCGCGCGAACTGCACATTCCTGTGGTGACACTGGCCCAGCTCAACCGCGGAGCCGAGCAGCGCGAGCGGAACCGACCGCGCATGAGCGACCTGCGCGAGTCGGGCTCGATTGAACAGGACGCGGACGTCGTGATGCTTCTGCACCGCGAGGCCTATTACCACAAGGACGACGAGGACTGGACCAACGACCCGGCCAACGAAGAACTCCTGCACCTGTCGGAAGTCATCATCGCCAAGCAGCGTAACGGCCCGACCGGGGTCGTGAAACTCACATGGGACGACACCACGACGCGCTTCAAGAACTATGACTGGCGCCACGCCGGGGGCTACGGCGGTGGGTACACGGACTACTCATCGCCCAGCAAAGCCGCAGAAAGCAAGCCCCCGCGCCAGTCGTTCGCGCCGGGGCCCCAGGCCGGGCCGATCGAAGATCATCGCGACGGTGGCGGGCCCGATGCGGACTTCGATGATGAGCCGCCGTTCTGATACGGATCCATCCTCGACCCGTCGCTCCCGGCGTTTGTGCCTGGAGCGCTTGCGTGGTAGGCTACTGGAACGATTCGGGAAGTCTGCATGCAGGTTCGACTCAACATCGATCGACTCAAGACTCGCATCAAGCCCCACGCGCCGCTGCGCTGGCACCTGTGGCGTGAGTGGTGCTTTGTGCGGACGGTCATTCACACGCTTCGGTATCGGATTCTGATTCTTGTTCTTGTGCTGGCGGCCGGCGGGTTGTTGTTCCGCATGCTTCAGCCCGAGGCGGGATTGTCGCCGCTCGAAGCGACCTATTACTCGTGGAGCCTGCTCTTCGGCGAGCCGCCACAGGAGTTTCCGAGCAGTTCGGTGCTGGCTGTGCTGTTCTTCCTGTTTCCCGCGCTGGGGCTGACGGTTGTGCTTGAAGGAATGATCGAACTGGCGCTGATGCTGCGCGATCGGCGCCGGAATGAAAGGGAATGGTGTCGGGCGATGTGCAAAGCGATGGAAGATCACGTCGTGCTCGTCGGACTTGGGCGGCTGGGCTATCGCACGTTTCTGCTGCTGCGCAAGCTCGGGGTGCAAGTCGTGGTCATTGAGCGTGATGAAAAGAACCAGTTTCTCGAAGACGTCCGTCGCGACGGCTCGCCCCTGATGATCGGTGATGCGCGGCGCGAGTCGATCCTCGAAGAAGCAAACATCAAACAGGCCCGAAGCCTCATTCTGGCCACAACCAACGATCTTGCGAATCTGGAGATTGCCCTTGATGCGCGCAAGTTCGCGCCCACTGTGCGAGTCGTGATGCGGATGTTCGACCAGAACATGGCCGACAAGGTGGCAGAGGGATTCGATATTCGCCCCGCCATGTCGCAATCAGCCATCAGCGCGCCCGCGTTTGCCACCGCCGCGATCGAGCCTGATGTCATCAACAGCGTGGTGGTCGATGACCGCCTGATCGTCATGAAGCGGTGGAAAGTAACGGCTGGCGGCCCGGTTGCCGGCCTGAGCGTCGGCGCGCTGCTCGACACGCACGAGGTCGCGGTCGTTGAACACGCGCCTGAGCGCGGCGGGCGAAAGCTCTTTCCCGCAACCGATACCAGACTCCAGCCCGGAGACGAGATCGTCATCCAGGGCCCGTTCGATGAACTCTTGAAACTGCGGATGACAAGCCAGAAGCCAAGGGGATCCTGAGGCATCAGGACGCGCGAGGCTGGGCGTTTCTACGATGGAGGCATGATCGAGACCATCACTCTGGCCATCGTGCTCGCTGCATCGAGCCTTCAACCCACCTCAAACGCTCCGACCGCTGAGCCCGCCAATGGGGTTCGTCACGCCGAGCCGATGCGCTTCGCGATGACCGGCGCCACGATCCACGCTCGCCCCGGCGAAGTCATCACCGGCTCGACACTCTTCATCGAGCAAGGCCGCATCAAGACCATCAGTGTCGAACCCGATGCCGCGGCGCTCGCGACCAGTGGCTGGCAGGTCGTTGATCTGTCCGGGCTGCATATCTACCCGGGCCTGATCGAGCCGTTCTTCGAAGTGGACGCGGGCACGCTCGCAGAGGGGCGCGCCGGACGGCACTGGAGCACTCTGGTCATACCCGAGCGCAGCGTGATTGATGGTCCCGGGCTCGATGCCGCCGCGCGGCGCACTCTGCGAAACAACGGATTCGTGTCTGCGGCGCTGAGCCCCAGGGGCGGCATCTTCCGCGGCCGAGGCGCCGTCGTGAGCACGGCCGACGCCCCCGCCGACACCAGCAAGGACCGCCCCACAACCTACGCCGCCAATGTGTTTCAGATGGTTGCTTTCGAGACAACGCGCGGCGAACGCGCGTACCCCACGTCACACATGGGTGCTGTCGCACTCGTGCGGCAGGTGTTGCTCGATGCCGAGCATCAACACGCGCAGTCCGCCAGCACGCCAGCGGGTTTTCTCGATTCGCTCAAGCCTGAGGCGACGCCGCTGTGGTTTGACACGAACGTCGAACTCGAAGCCCTGCTCGCCGGGACCATCAGCCGCGAGTTCGGGCTCGACGTTGCCAGGACTGTCATCATCGGAAGCGGGACTGAATTCCGCCGGCTCGACGCGATCGCGGCTGACGGGCACACGATGATCGTGCCGCTGCGATTCCCGGCGGCTCCGGATGTGTCAAGCGTCTCGGCGGCCGAGGGCATCGATCTTTCAGACCTCATGCACTGGGAACAGGCACCGACGAACCCGAGGCGTCTGGCCGACGCGGGGGTCACCGTCGCGTTGACCAGCAGCAAACTGCCCGAGGGTCAGAAGTTTCGCGACAACGTCCGCCGCGCGATCGAAGCCGGGCTCTCCGAAGACCGGGCGCTGGCGATGCTGACCACGATCCCCGCTGCGATTCTCGGCGTGGACGATCGCCTGGGCACACTCGAAGCCGGAAAGCTGGCGAGTCTTGTGGTGACTGACGGCCGCCTGTTCGATGAGAAAACCAGAATCCTCAGCGTCTGGGTTGAAGGTCACTCCCACCACATTGCCGACCGCAAGCAGGACGTGCTCGATGGCATGTGGAACATTCGTACCGGTGATGGGTTCGAAATGCAGATGATCGTCAAGGGCACAACCATCGAGATGATCGAGGGCGATGCTCGCAACAAGGCCCGCAAGGTCGTCATCGACCTTCCCGCGATCAGCTTCCTCATTGACGACGAGGACGACGATCAGGTGACCTATGTTGTGTCCGGCGTGCTTGTCGGCGATCGGCTTGCTGGCACCGGGATCGCTCCTTTTGGTCAGACCTTTCAGTGGACGGCGATGCGCACCGAGCAGGCCGCCCCCGTCGAGGCGGGCGAGGCGGCACCGGCCGAGAGCGACAAGCAAGCAACCGAGCCGTCGGGTGCACCTCGCACACGCGCCGCGAAGAAGCCGGAGATCCATCGCGCGCCGGACGACCTAGGCGGCGTTCCGTTCGGGCCCTACGCAATGCCCGAAGCGCCTGCCCAACAAACCATCGTTCTTCACAACGCAACGATCTGGACCCAGGGCCCCGACGGCATCATCGAAAATGGGCACATGATTGTCTCTGACGGGCGCATCGTCGCGGTTGGCGCGGGCGGGCTCGAAGCCATCAGTCTTCCCGCAGGCACCGCTTCGCTCGACGCGGGCGGACGACACATCACGCCCGGCCTGATTGACGCCCACAGCCACACCGGGCTGTTCCGACTCGGAGTCAATGAAGCAGGGCAGGCGGTGACGGCTGAATGTCGCATCGGCGACGCGCTCGACCCCGGCAACATCAACTGGTATCGCCAGCTCGCCGGCGGGGTCACCACCGCCAATCTGCTCCACGGCTCGGCCAACCCCATCGGCGGGCAGAGCCAGATCGTCAAAGTGCGCTGGGGCGCGCTGCGCCCGCAGGATATGTTTTTCGAAGATGCAAAACCCGGCATCAAGTTCGCGCTCGGCGAAAACGTCAAGCAGTCCAACTGGGGAGACCGCTTCACCACACGCTACCCGCAGACGCGCATGGGCGTCGAGACCATCATTCGTGATCGGTTCTTCGCCGCTCAGGAGTACGCAGCAGCCCCGGCCCGATATCAGCAGCAGATCGACCGCATCCGCATGCTGCGCATCCCGGTCGAAGAGCAGGACCGGCGCATCGCAGCCCTGCCCCGTCCGCGCCGGGATCTCGAGCTCGAGACGCTCGCCGAGATTCTCGCGGGCGAGCGGCTTGTGCACTGCCACAGTTATCGCCAGGATGAGATTCTGATGTTGTGTCGCGTGGCCGAGGAGTTCGGATTCACCGTCGGCACCTTCCAGCACGGGCTGGAAGTCTACAAGGTGGCCGAGGCCGTGCGCCAGCACGCGATCGGCGCCAGCCTCTTCAGCGACTGGTGGGCCTACAAGGTCGAGGTGCAGGATGCGATTCCCTACGCTGGACCGCTTCAAACCCGCGTCGGTGTGCTGACCAGTTACAACTCCGACTCCGACGAACTCGCACGCCGGATGAACGGCGAGGCCGCCAAGGCTGTCAAGTATGGCGACGGACACATCGCGCCCCACGACGCGCTGGCGTTCGTCACCATCAACCCCGCGATCCAGCTCGGCATCGCCGACCGCGTCGGGTCGCTCGAAGCCGGCAAGGACGCGGACTTTGTCATCTGGTCCGGGAGCCCGCTCTCAAGTCTCTCGCGCTGCGAAGCCACCTGGATCGACGGCCGCGAGTATTACTCGCTCGAGCGCGATCGCCAGCACCGCGAGCGCATCCGCGCCGAGCGCCACCGCCTCCTCCAGCTTGCCCTCGAAGCGCCCAGGCCCAGAGCAAGCGACCACAAAGAGAGGGACAACGAGGGGGACAAAGAGAAGGACAACGAACAGCACAAAGATTCCGATCAACCCACCGGTGAACCCGAACTGTGCGCGCACGACGAGCACACCCACGACCTGGGCGACCTGATCGATCGCGCCCGCCGAGGCATCCTCTCGCACAACAACGAGTGCGGCTGCGACCTGATCGATCACGAAGCGAGGCTGATTCATCTGCTCGATCAATAAACGCAACGCAAGCCCAGGACGCCGGATCGTTGGGCTCACACCCTTCCTGCCCCCTCGCGCAAGCCTCCGCAGCCCGAAGGTCCGGGCCACCGCAAAGCAGCGGACGAAGAACACTGAAGTCGAAAACGACTTCAGTGGCACGGATGCAGGGACTTTGATGCTGCCCTGCCCACCCCCGCCAATTAGGGGATATTTACATAATTGCGCTGTACAATCGCACGCGAAGGGTTTGCGCATGCCTGAGTAATTTTCGATGAGGTACTACCGCCGGGGATACCGACGCCGCCGTTACCGTGCCTCGCCGCGGGGTGGTTTCACGCCTTCGCACCGTATGCAAGTTTCTCGCCTGTACGGTGGAATCGATCACGACGTGCGCCGCATGTTCTTTGCGATGGATAGCTTCACGCTCAAAATGGTGTTCAACCGCTACGAGAAAGAGTACGGGTCGGGTAAGCGCAAGTATGCTGAAATGACATTCGAGGAGTGGCGGTCTGGCAGGGTCCAAATGGGCGGCGAAATCAGTGATCGGTTAGTGCGCATCGTCCCGGCTTTCCTGACCTTCGACCAGAAATACGAACTGATCGAGAAACTGTGGTTCAAGTTCCGATCGAAGACGACGCTCGACGTCACAATCTCGCCCGAAGGCGGGCTTGACGCAGCCATCGAAGCGGTCATGGCCGCGATTGACGCAGTTGGAGAACAGGAGATTCCGCCCTCCGTCGCGGACCGGCTTGAATGGCTGGCCGCGGACGACGGAGTTGCCGCGCAAGCGCTTCTGGAACAAATCGACAAGCGGAAAGGCGAGATTGCAGTCCAGACACTTGAATCCGAATTGAGGCAGTTGCTTTCGATTGCCGAAATGCACCAGGACAAGTCGGTTTCGGGCACACGGACGGTCCGTCTGCCCGCGGCGACCGTGTATATTCATGTCAGCCAGCACGCCCCCCCGACTGCAAGGAGATCTGCAATGAGCAACGGCCAAGTTCCCCCAGAAGGCGAGAAGCCCGGCCAACTCGCGCGTCCGCAGGGCAACCATCCAACACGGGACTTGGCTCCAATTCAGAACCCCAACGACTTGCTTGGAGAAGCTCTGCGCCGTATGTCGCCCCAGAAACAAGAGGAGATCGTCAGTAAGGCTACCGACGAGGCGCTACGACTTCAGGTGAAACAACAAGAGGGCAAGATTGACCATGAGATGGCATCGAGCAAAGTAGACAGTGCTGCCGAAGCCGCGAATAGACTCGGGCACGCCGGGACTGAGTTTGAGGTTAAGGCAGAGCACCGATCAGAGCACGGCTCGGTCCAGGTTACGGTCAGGAGCAAGAAAAGGTCTCTCTCGCAACAAGTCGGAGGGTGCTTCGTCGCAACTGCCTGTTACGGCGACGAGTTCCATCCAACTGTTGTGGTGCTGCGTGAATTCCGAGATACCTGCTTGCGCGTGCGGCCGTCGGGTCGAGCCTTTGTCGCGTGGTACTACCGCAATAGCCGGCCGTACGCGAGGATGATCGAGGACCGAGCCGTGCTTCGCCTGGCTACACGCCTGTTCTTCGCTCCACTAGTCGCGTTTGCGAAACTAGCGATCTGGCTTGACACCACGCATCACGTTCAAGGCGACGACCAAATGCCACGTTGAGCGGCGCGGGCTTCGCCCTCGGCCGCCGAAAAGTCATTGGCAAAACGATTACTCCCGTACTTCGTCACATGGGCGGTCCAACCTCGCCGAACCATTTCGACGTTTACGTTTTGACCGTCCACGATCAAGTACGCCAGTACGCGCCCGTACTTGTCGCGTTCTAATTTCCCTGGCGTCTCATATTCGAGAGTGATGGGGCTGTTGGCCACAAGTTCCCTGAGAGCGTTCCCGGCCTCTGAATACCAACGCTGTCCGCGTTCGGGAGTGTCGATCGCCAACAATCGGATCCTTTCCTCAAGCCCTGTGCCGCCCACACCTGACACCACGAGCGTGTCCCCGTCAATGACTTGGATCGCCGCGATCCTGCTTATATTCAGGGCCGGGGACGATTGTGCCACAGTCGACGGATTACCGCTGCTTCGTCCGCCCGTCGCCCAAATCCCAACCCCGATAAGCCCGATCGAAGTGGCAACGGCGATCACCACACTCGCGACCCATCGAGGGATCGGAGCCAATCGCGGCGAGATACGAGCAACTAAGGGAGGTGGAGCGTTCCGCACCGTGACGTAGATGGAACCGTGCTGTGACCGATGTTCCGTTCGGATCTCAACGTCCGTACTGGTGCTCCCCAGCCGGTGCACCGCATCGGCGACAGCTTCAACTTTTGACGCGACCATGTCTCGATCTACGGCCCCTTCGCTTTGCTTCACACCGAGCCGTATCGCTTCGTCTGCCGCCTTGGAGAAAATGGACTCCTGTTGGCGCGCATTCATGAGCCGGAGTGCTTCCCCAAGCAGATCCTCCGGGTTTTGAATTGGATTGGTCGGAGCACTTGAACCCGGCGTGGAATGATCAAAGTCGTTCGGTGGCCAATCGCCGCCCGAAGTTCCCTTGTCATCGTTCATTGAGTCGCTCCAGTAGATGAGGATAAGACTATACGTTGTGAGGCGAAGCGTCGCCGGCAGGCGGCATGCTTACACCGTCTTCGTAGCGAGCGTGAAAGGGCACCGTCTTCGCCCGGTGGCAGGGTGGCATCAAAGTTCAGTTCCCCCGTGCCATCGAAGTCGGCTCTGCGACTTCGATGCCGAGCGTCGAGACGCTCCCGACTCTGGCACCGAGGACGATGCCAAGCCATCGACCCCGCTGGTTCACTGCCAGATGCCTAGTGCCTAGTGCCCAGTGCCTCTCCCCTCTCGATCACTCTTATCACACCCGAACACGCCCGCTGCGGGTCGTGCGGGACATCGGACGCTGGATGGCGTGACGGACCGCGGGTCCGTGGCGTTTATCTGCGCGCCGGGGCGGTTTGAGGCTGTTCTTGCGCGATTTGTGGCTGCAGAAGAGCGATCTTCTAAAGCACAAGAGCGACATTCCAAAGTAGAAGAGCGACATTCCAGAGTAGAAGAGCGATCTTCCAGAGCCGAAGAGCGACATTCCAGGGCACAAGATCGATCTTCGGGAGCCAAAAAGCGACCTGCGGGCCCGAACAAACCTGCCCACACGATCCGAACTCACCCCCGCCGAGCGCGCGGGAACGGGCGGGGCCCGGCCTCAGGCCACCGTCACGCCCGCATCGAGGTAGACATCCTGGATCGCGTGGAGCAGGGCGGCCCCGTCCTTCATCGGGCGCTGGAACGCCTTGCGCCCCGAGATCAGGCCCATGCCGCCCGCGCGCTTGTTGATGACCGCGGTCTTGACCGCGTCGACCAGATCGCTGGCCCCCTTGCTCTCGCCGCCCGAGTTGATCAGCGGCACGCGGCCCATGTAGTTGTTGATGACCTGATAGCGGCACAGGTCGATCGGGTGCCCGCCGCCGCCGCTTTCATCCGAGCCCGAGAGTTTCGTGTAGACCTCGGTGCGGAACTTGCCGTACGACGAGTTGCCGGCGTTGAGGGCCTTGTACCCGCCGTTGTTGGTCGGGAGTTTCTGCTTGATGATGTCGGCCTGGATCGTCGCGCCGAGGTGGTTGGCCTGTCCGGAAAGATCGGCCGAGGCGTGGTAGTCGGTGCTGCCGACCTTGAACGCGTCGCTGCGCGTGTAGCACCAGAGCACCGTCACCATGCCGTAGTCGTGGGCCTCGGCGAACATCTCGGCCACTTCCTGAATCTGCCGCCGCGACTCGGGCGAGCCGAAGTAGATCGTCGCGCCCACCGCGACCGCGCCCATCTCGAAGCACTGGCGGATGGTGCCGTAGGGCGTCTGGTCGTAGGTGTTGGGGAACGAGAGCATCTCGTTGTGGTTGAACTTGACCAGGAAGGGAATCTTGTGGGCGTACCTGCGCGCGACCGCGCCGAGCACGCCGAACGTGCTGGCCACCGCGTTGCACCCGCCCTCGATCGCCAGGTCGCAGATCTTCGCGGGGTCGAAGTACTCGGGGTTGGGCGCAAAGCTCGCGCCGCCCGAATGCTCGACGCCCTGATCGACGGGCAAAATCGAGACATAGCCCGTGCCCGCGAGGCGCCCGGAGTTCATCAGCAGCGCAAAGTTGCGCAGCACATTGTTGTTGCGGTCCGTGGCCGCGAAGCAGCGATCGACAAAGTCCGGCCCCGGCAGGTGCAGGCTCGAACGGCTGATGGTCTTGCTCTCGTAGCCGAGCAGGGCGGTGCCGTCGGCACCGAGCACGTCACGGACGTTGATCGTCAGGTTGGGCATAGGAAAGTCCTTCGGTGGGTTGCGGGGTTGCGAACGGTCGATTCTAGCAGGGGTTGTCGCGGGTTCCGGCGCCAGCGTTCATATCATTGACCCATGCTCGAACTCGGCGTCAACATCGACCATGTCGCAACCGTGCGCAACGCCCGCTACCCAGCGCAACCGGACTTCGGCGAGCCCGACCCGGTGCGGGCCGCCCACGAGGCCGAACTCGGCGGTGCCGACGGCATCACCATCCACCTCCGCGAAGACCGCAGGCACATTGTCGATCGCGATGTCGAACTGCTGCGGCGGCTCGTGCGCGTGCGCCTCAACCTCGAAATGGCCGCGACTGACGAGATGGTCGCGGTCGCTGCCCGCCTGACCCCCGACACCGCCATGCTCGTGCCCGAAGGCCGCAACGAGGTGACGACCGAAGGCGGACTCGATGTCGCGCGCGAGGCGGCGCGCCTGCGCGACGTGGTCGGTCGGCTCCACGATGCCGGGCTGATCGTCAGCGCGTTCGTCGATGCTGAACCCATGCAGATCGAAGCCGCAGCCAAAGTCGGCTTTGATGTCTGCGAGATTCACACCGGGCCCTACGCCCACGTCTTTGCCGAATGGGGGGGCGATCTGCGGCGGGCCGAACTGCGCACCGAGATCGAACGCATCGCAACCTCCGGACAACTGGCCCGCGAACAGGGCATGCGCTTCAACGCAGGCCACGCGCTCAACTATCACAACGTCGGGCACATCGCCGCCCTGCCGGGTGTGAGCGAACTGCACATCGGTCATGCGATCATCAGCCGGGCGGTGTTCGTCGGCCTGCGCGAGGCCGTCAGGCAGATGAAGGCGGCCATGATCACCGGCCGCGCCGCCAGCAACCCCGCTGGCAGCCCTCACTGACCGACGTAGAACACAAAGTCAGCGCGCCCCCGATCGTCATCCGCGATCTCCACCTCGCTCGACGCCACCATGCTCAGCGTGACGATCCGTGCATCGGGCACCCGGTGGCGGAGAAACTCGACCGTGCCGCCGTCAAAATCGGAATGAAAGCGCCCGATGACGAGCAGTGCGGGCTGCGCACCGGCCATGAGCGCGCGGGCGGTCGAGTCGGCCATCGTCGCGTCCCACATCTGCTGCGAGCGATACATCTTTTCGATCATCGCTGCGGGCATGCCGCCGCCCTCGCCAGCTGGACCGTGCGACATACCGCCCATGAGGCCGAAAAAATCATCGCGGTACTTGCCCGTCACGAGCACATCGGGCACAACGAAGAGGCGTTGCTGCTCGCTGCCGAGCGAAACAAGGTTCTCATAGCCGCCGGCCGTTGTCCGCCGCACATACCTCCGCGGGGCGTTGGCCGCGATGACCGGCGCGCCGACGGCGCGAGCGGTTTCGACCATACGCGAGTGCCCGGCCGGGTAGTTGCTGCTCGTGCGTCCCGCCGCTTTGAGAAATGCGTCGGTATCCGTCACGCCCGAGAGATAGTCATCCAGAGCCACCTGCTGATCGCGCTCGAAGAACTCGAGGAGCAAAGCCGCAGACGAACTGGCAACCGCTTCCCACACATCCGCCGCCGCGGCAAGCCCCATCGCGTGGCCGTGCGTCTCGCCGATGATGATCGCGCCAGCGTCGCGCACGCCCGCAATCATCGCGTCCCAATCGACAGGCGCGCCGCCACGATCGAAAATCCGTACCGACTCGCGCGGCACAAGCGGGGCAACGACCACGTCCGCCTCTGTCCGCTTCGCGCCAGCACATCCGCCCAGTAGCCCCGCGAGCATCACACACAACATCATCGCCTTCACGTTACTAGCCAGCACAACTCCACCTCCGGTTGCTTCCCAGACTCAGGCCCGGGCTTCCTTGACGATCTTCTCTACCGCATCAAGCAGCTCGCTCGCGGCCTTTTCATGCGGTGCCTCAGCGATCAGACGCAGAATCGGCTCGGTGTTGCTCGCGCGCACATGCACCCAGCTGTCCGCGAAATCAACCCGCACGCCATCTTGCAGATCAACCTTCTGCCCCGCGTACGCCCGGGCAATCGCCGCCAGCGCCGGGTCTGCATCGCTTCGCTGCTTCAGGTCGGCCTTGCGCTTGACAATCGCGTACCGCGGCATGTCGGCGACCAGCTGGCTGATCGTCTTGCCAGATCGTGCAACAAGTCCCATCACCAGCGCCATGGCCGAGAGCGAATCGCGCACGAACGTGACCTGTGGCCAGATGACGCCGCCATTCCCCTCGCCACCAAGCACCGCCCCCGATGCCCTCATGGCCTCCACGACGTTGGCTTCGCCCACCGCCGTGCGCACGACGCGTGCGCCGTGCCGGGCCGCCACGTCGTCGATCATGCGGCTCGTGCTCAGGTTCGTGCACACGCTCTGCCCGCGTGCCGCAGACCCAAGTGCGCCAAGCACCGCCTCGGCCGCGAGCGCGAGCGTGTATTCTTCGCCAATGTAGCAACCCTGCTCATCGATGATCGCCAGTCGATCGGCGTCCGGGTCCTGCGCAAAGCCCACGCTCGCACCCAGCCCGCGCACCGCGTCGCACAATCCGCCCGGTTGGCTGAGGTTCTCAGCCGTCGGCTCGGGTGCATGCGGAAACACCCCCGAAGTTTCGCCATGCAGCATCACGCAGTGTGTGGGCGCGTGTGCAAAGAAAATGCTGTCAGCTTCGGGTGCCGATGCGTTGACCGCATCGACCACCACGCGCCTCACAAGCCCGCTCGCGCCCACCATACTCCACAAGTCATCGCCAAACAGGTCTTCGCAGGCGTTGAGCACGCGGGCAACATGAGTGCCGGGTGCTTCGTGCTCGTGCCAGACGCTGGGTATCCGGTCGCCGGGCACGAAGCCAGATCCCCCCGCCTGATAGGCTGCGACAATGGCAGCCGCATCATGCGCCGACGGAGCACACGCATCGACGCCCTCAACCTTGGCTCTGCGAACCAGCACCTTAAGGCCATTCCACTCCTGCGGATTGTGGCTCGCCGTCACGATCATCGCGCCGTCAGCTTCCATCAGATCCGTCGCAACCCCCACCGTCGGCGTTGTCGCCACTCCAAGCGAGCATACCCGAACACCCACCGCCTGCAACCCCGCAATCGCCAGACGTTCGATCATCTCCCCGCCCGCGCGACCGTCGCGACCCACAACCACCAGAGGCTCGCCGCCAGCGTGCTCACGCAGCCACGAACCGAACGCCGAGGCGTACCGCAACGCCACTTCCGGCGTCAGACTCTGGCCCACAATCCCACGCAGGCCGCTGACTCCAAGCATCAATGGTGCATCGGACATGAAATCTCCTCGAGGCGCACTGGCTGCGTTCTTGTCACAAACTGCATGATTTACCGCACCTACGCCGATCTATACTGTTCGAGTGTACGAGATCACAGTAGAGCATGTTTTCTCCGCAGCCCACAGCGTCCGCATCGCCGGGCAGAGCGAACCCCTGCATGGCCACGACTGGCGCGTCACCGCGACAATCACCGCCCCACGACTTGACGCCGATGGGTTCGTCTGCGACTTTCACGCAGCCGAAGAGGCCTTGGCCAAAGTGTGCCTGCCCTTCAAAAACCGGACACTCAACGATGTCCCACCATTTGCAGATGTGAACCCCTCCGCCGAACAGGTCGCCCGAGTATTGGCCGAGTCGCTCGCAGTGCTCCTGCATCCGATTCTGCCGCCAGACGCTCGCCTCGCGTCGCTCCGGGTGACTGAGGCTCCCGGTTGCGCCGCCACCTTCGTCGCGGAGAGCGCGCGATGACATACTTCCCGCCGGGGATGGGCATTGACGATGATCCGGACGGCCCGCTCAACACAAGCGAGGAACTGTTCCTCAATCGCGACCTCTCGTGGCTTGAGTTCAACCGCCGCGTTCTAGCCCAGGCCACCGACCCACGCGAACCGCTGCTCGAACGGGTCAAGTTTCTGGCCATCTTCTCATCAAACCTCGATGAGTTCTTCATGAAACGGGGCGGACTGCTGCGACAACGCATCCTCGCCGCCGCGTCCGATCCCGAAGCCGCCCAACATGCCGCCAACATCCTCCCGCGCGTGCGCAAGACCGTGCTCGAACTCGAAGCCGTGCAGGCCAACTGCTGGCAGAACGAGATCATCCCCGCGCTCGCCTCGTCCGGCATCAACATCGTCAACTACCTTGATCTGGACAGGATGTCACGAGACTCGATCGACGCCTGGTACATCGCCAACGTGTTTCCTGTTCTGACGCCCCTGGCCGTCGATCCGGGTCATCCGTTCCCGTTCATCTCGAACCTGTCCGAGAACATCGGCGTCATCGTCGGGCGCGAAGGGACCGACGAGCGGCTCTTCGCCCGCATCAAGATCCCCACGATGCTCAGCAGGTTCGTTCCCGTCGATGCGGGCAGCCGCGCATTCGTCCCGATCGAACAGATCCTGCTCAACAACCTCGACGACCTCTTTCCCGGCATGCGTATACACGAGTCGATGACCTTTCGTGTCACGCGAAGCGCCGTTACGAGGCTCGACTCCGAAGACGCTGACGACCTGCTCGAACACGTCGAGACACAACTGCGCATGCGCCGCTTCGCCAGCGCGGTACGCGTCGAAGTCGATACCCATGTCTCGAACGAAGTCCTCGGGTTTATCACCGACGAACTCGGCCTCGGACCCGAAGACGTCTATCAGCGCGGAGGCCCGCTCGACTACGGCGGCCTGTTCACCATCGCCGACCTCCCGGTGCGCGAACTCAAGGACACCCCCTGGACCCCATGCCCCGTACCCGACCTTGCACGCGAGGGCGGAAGCGACATTTTCTCGCGCATTCGCGAGCGAGACATTCTTCTGCACCACCCCTACGAATCATTCACCGACTCCGTCGAACGCTTCATCGCCGAAGCCGCCCGCGACCCGGATGTGATCGCCATCAAGCAGACCCTTTATCGAACCAGTCGCGATTCTCCGTTCGTAACATCACTCGTCAAGGCCGCAGAACGGGGAAAGCAGGTTGCCTGCCTCGTCGAGCTGCGCGCCCGATTCGACGAAGACAAAAACGTGCGCTTCGCCCGCCAACTCGAAAAGGCCGGCGTCCACGTGGCCTACGGCGTCGTGGGCCTCAAGACTCACTGCAAGTGTTCCCTCGTCGTTCGACGTGAGACCAGCGAAGGCCGCGACGGTCTGCACTGCTACGCCCACCTCGGCACAGGCAACTACCACCCCAAAACCGCCCAGCTCTACACCGACATCGGACTCCTCACCGATGACCCCGAGATCACCGCAGACGTAGTCGACCTCTTCAACGTAATGACCGGCCGCGCACGACCGGCACAGTATCGCAAACTGCTCGTTGCACCAACACACATGCGCGAAGCGTTCGTCGCCATGATCGCTCAGGAAACCGAACTGGCCCGCACAGGACGCAACGGCCGCATCATCGCCAAGATGAACGCACTCGAAGACAACATCATCACCGAAGCGCTCTACGAAGCCTCTCGCGCTGGTGTCCAGATCGACCTCATCGTGCGCGGCTTCTGCTGCCTTCGCCCGGGCGTCCCCGGCATGTCCGACAACATCCGCGTCCGGTCCGTCATCGGGCGCTTCCTCGAACACTCCCGCATTTTCTACTTCGGCAGCGGAGCCGACGACCCTCTCGATGGCTCGTTCTGGTTCAGCAGTGCCGACTGGATGTACCGCAACCTCAGCGCCCGCGTCGAAGCCGCCTGCCCGGTTCAGGGCAGAGACACCCGCGCACGACTCTGGCACATCCTCGACGTGCTTCTGCGCGATCAGTCTCAGGCGTGGGTACTCGAACCTGACGGCTCGTACCGCGAACTGCGCCCACCACCCGACGCCGACCCCAACAGTCCCGAAGTCATGGGCTCATTCGCCACCATGATGGCCGACGCACGCCTGCGGGCGTTCGAGTGAGCCGCCCCCCACAACAAGTGTCGCAGGATCAGCCATTCTGAACAAAAAAAGACAAGCCCCGACCAAAATCGGGGCCTGACTTTGAATGAGAGAGAGACTGACTATTGTGCTACCGTCTTCAAACCGCTCCGGCGTGCGTTAACACCCCCCAGCGGTCCTACCGTACCCATACGGAATAGACCACATGAATGGTGTTTCGTCCACCTATCCTGCCAGCGATTTTTCGGGCGTGCAAGCAAAAATCATGTAACCGTCTTGATTCAAAGAACTTCGAAGTGGAAAACTGGGCAAGAAAATTTCACTTCTTTGCCCCCGCCTGACCTCCCGGGGATCCTCATCGCTTGGGTGCAATGGCTGTGCTCACCCCTAATTGGGTGCCCAGTGGTCGCACAGGCCCGGCCTTCATTCGTTCCGTCGCCCGCTTCGCATTGGCATCGCTGAACTCTGTCCCGATGAAGTTCCGACCCATCGCCAGCGCCATCACCCCCGTTGTCCCCGAGCCGAGGAAGGGATCGAGCACCAGATCGCCGGCATTTGAAGAACACGCGACCACCCGTTCGAGGTAGGCCTCGGGCAACTGGTTGTCGTGCCCGTGTCGGCGTTCCTTGTTGTTGCCCTGAATGCGCCCCCAGAACGGCCCGTACCACACATCCATCGGCACCCGATGCCCCGCAGGCAGCCCGTCGCGCTTCGACTCGGTCCGCGCGTCCTTGTAGATCGCACGTCGGTCTGACAGTTCCAACACCGCTTCGGGGTTCCAGGTCCGCCTGGCTGCATCGCGGGCGAAGTACAGCGCGTGCACCTTGGAGTTGATGAACCGCCCCTTGGTGTTCTGTCCGAACCTGTAGTGCCACACACACCAATTAATCATGGTGAGACCCCGAGCCTTGAGATGAACAACAATCTCGGCTGCGTGGTCATCAGGAATATTCACCCACATCGACCCGGTGGGTGCAAGTGATTGCACACACAGGTCGAGCCAGTCTCTCGTGAACTGCGCATATTCCTCGGCGGGCATGGCGTCGTCCCACTGGTCATAAGCCCGGTTCCAGTTGAACGGCGGATCGGCGAAGACCAGATCAATCCGGCTCTCGCGCACTTGCGGCAAACGCGCGAGGATCTCGCGGCAGTCGCCGACATACACCTCCCCAGTTGCGCCCGTCCTGGCATCCTTCACAACGCGAGCCCTGGGCGCGCGCCCAGATCGCGCAACGGGCTTTGGTTCTCTCTCAACAGAGGTCATACGAGCAGCATAGCGGCCCTATGTGCGTCGCGCTCTCAGCGCCTCTTGAACAAGCGAGCTGGGGTTCGCCAGGATTTGTGCGCAACACGCGCGCCACAGGCGATGCCGCCGCGCCCGTGCAACCCGGCCCCCACCAGTTGCGGCTTTGATCACCCGCATTGCCACCGAACTCCGAGGAAAGCACCCGAACGCAATCGGTTCAAGCGACAGGTCTCGCAGCATGCGCACAAGCCCAGCTTCACTCGCCGCGGCACGCCCGATCGCAACGGTATCGAGCACCGTGATGCGCCAGCGCCCTTCTCGCCACTCGGCCATGAGGTTCGAGGGCTTCGAGTCTCGGTTGATGAGCCCGCACTCCTGAATCGCGGGCAACATGCGACCGACCGTCAGTGCGAGATTGCGCTCGCGCGCAAAATCGAGATCGCCGCACGCCAGCAGGTCGAAAACTGTCGCGCCGGGCACCGCCTCAAGGACGAGCAATTCATGCCGCACCAGGCCCGCAGAGGCGCGCAGGATTGCGACGCACCCTGCGGCCAAAAACCCTTCCGATACAAGGCGCTCAGCCCCACGCCACTGACGCGCATGCTGCGATAGGCCCACGAGTGATTGAACGAGGCGGTACAAGCTGTCAAGCGGCCGAGCCTTGATGACAATGTCGCGCGCGCGCCCATCAAGAGTGACGGTCGCTCGCCACACTCCCCCTCCGCCGGGCTCTGGGCTCTTGAGGCAGACGACATCCGCAGCCCCCTCCAACGCGTCGTGCCACTGGCTGGCGGCATACCCCCAGCCCGCGGCGTATCGCACGACTGCCGGATTGCCGGTTGGATGATCGGGCATGAGAACACGGTAGCGACACGGCAAGGCCGACCACAGAACACGGTGAGCAGTTGGTAGGGATCGATTAGATCTGTGGGGGATTTGCCGCCGACGGAATTGACACTAATTTTTCTTGTGAAACGGGCAAATACCTGATATATTGACCTCCAAACATTATCGGCGGGAATGCCGACATTCGGGTCTTGGGATGATGAATAAGGAGGCACAAGATGCTGTGGTCATCACGAATTCACTGGACTATCGCCGCACTCGGAGTCTGGACAGCCGGGGCTCTCGGGCAACAGCTGGAGCCCCAACCGGATCTCTCCGGGTGCCCGTGCACTTGGCCAGACGTCGACACCCGGGCTGGCGGACATCAGTTCAGCCCCATCAACATCGCGGACAACCTGCTTGTCTATCCGCGCAGCCTTCCTGCGTTGACCTTTATCTATCCGATGGCCGACTTGCTCGTGCATGATCCTGGCGGTGCACATACTGGTGTGCAGGCCAACAAAATCGGTTTCGTGCATGTGCCAAACGTGCCTGACCCGGTGATCCCCGGCGCAGTCCTGATCATCGGGGGCGTGACCTACGAGTTGGTTCAGTTTCACTTCCACGTTCGTTCCGAGCACAAGAGGAACGGCAATGACTACGCGATGGAAATGCACCTGGTCCACAGGAAACAAGGAGGTACCAATCTGGTCGTCGTTGGTCGATGGATTGAGCCTGTTTCGGGCGGAATGTTCCACCAGGAACTTGACAAAATCTTCGGGATGGGGCAGCTGTACGACAATGCGCTGCCCATGCCGTGCCGGTTGCCGTTCAACGAATTGGGCTTCGACCTCAGCACGCTCCTGCCCGCGATGCCGCCACTCGCTCCTCACCCCGCGACTTTTCGCTATCACGGTTCGTTGACCGCTGTGGGCGATCAGGCCACGAAAGTCGATTGGATCATTTTTGAGGACACCATGGGGCTCTCGCACGCCCAGATCAACGAGATGTGGAATTACCTGAACAACTGCCCGCCCGCGGCTCGTCAGGGGTCCAATGCAACAGCACCTTTTGCTCTCAAACCCGTGTGGCCGCCGTTCAAAGTCAGCACCGATATCATGCCCGGCCCGAAGACCGATGTTAATGGCGATGGCTCGATTGACTTCTTCGACGCGCTGGTCTTCCTCGGGTGGTGGTCGCTGAGCAACGAGCGCGCCGACTGGAACGGCGACTACAGCGTTGACTTCTTCGATTTGGCCGATTATCTCAATGACTTCGCCGCCGGGCTTTAAGCGTTGTTGGTCACCCACAACCGGGTAAGCATCGCGTGGACCGGGGCGAGGCGGCGGGTGCAATCGGTTTCATCGGACGATTGAAACACCCGACCCGCCTAGCGTTGACGCAATGCGCGACGCCGATGCGATCAATCGTCCGCCGCTGTCCGTCGCCTTGATCTGCAAGGACGCCGCCCGAACTGTCGCGCGCACACTCGAGGCCGTCTGTGGCTGGGCCGACGATGTAATCGCCCTCGACAGCGGCTCGACCGATGGCACGCTCGACCTGCTCGCCCAGCACGGCGCGCGCGTCGAACGTGTCACGTGGCAGGGCTTCGTGCGCACGCGGCAGGCCTCGATCGACGCGGCCCGCTACGACTGGGTGCTGTGCCTCGATGCTGACGAATCGCCTGATGATGCGATGAAGCGGTCGATCGATGCGTTTCTGGCCTCGCCCGAGGCCGAAGTGTGCGCTGGAGCGACACTCAACCGCAAGATCTGGTATCGCGAAAAACCACTGAACTTCGCGTGGCAGCCCGAGCGGCGGTTGCGGCTGATTCATCGTGCGCGAGCACATTCGGGCGGGCTCGACCCTCATGCTGAACTTGTGCCCAACAAAGCCGATGCGCGGCTTGGCGCCGTGGCGGGCACACTGCGGCACGATGGGTTCGTCACCTTCGCCGAGCAACTCGCCAAAGACCTCGGCTATGCGCGCACAATGGCCGCCAGTCTGCACGCGCGCGGCGTCCGAGGCTCGACCGGCCGCATCATCACCAGCCCCATCGGCGCGTTCGCCAAGCAGTTGATTCTCAAGCAGGCGTGGCGCGACGGCTGGCCCGGGTGGTGCGCCGCCGCTTCGACCGCCTCTGCCACACTCGCAAAGCACATCTGCCTCGTGGAGTTGACGCGTAGCGACTCAGGAACTCGCGGGCGCTCTGCCTGAATGTTGTGCTCGACGAAGTGTGCGGGTGGCCTTGGCGCCTCCTGCCAGAGCGCGCATCATCGACTTAAGACCACCGCTGAAACCGTGAGCTTTGAGCAGCCGACGCGTGTAGAGGTCGGGATGCACGCGCGAAAGACTCTCGGGGTCTACTGGCGCCACGCAACGGCGCAGATCGCTGACGCGCTCGTGTTTGACGTACAGCACGATATTCTGGCGATACCACACATCGATGCGCGGGTCACTCCAGATCGCGGGGCGAATGGTGTCGATGGCGCAAAAGCCCAGGTCTGCAAACTGCCGCCCCCAATAGGACTGCCACTGTTCATTAACATGGTGGTTGCCGCCCTGGCACGGCACCGCAGCGGAGAACAGCACAAAGTCGGCAAGCTCCGTCAATGCCCGCACCAGCGCAGCGCCTTGAGCATCGGTGATGTGCTCGGCCACTTCGAGCGAGATGGCCAGGTCAAATCGTCGGTCGATGTCGATCGGCTTGCGCAGGTCGATCGTGCGGAATCGCTCAGCATCGATCGCAAGCATTGAAGGGTCCAGCCAGTCACCTTCTGCGCCCACAATGTCTTCGACCCCGCGATCGCTGATGGCCGCCAGCCAGGTACCGACCCCGCAGCCGATATCGATGCACGAACGGATCGGCGGAAGTACATCGAGAACAAGATCCATCACGCGATCGGCTGCAAACCGCGTCCGCTCGTCGAGGCCTTCATAAAAACATCGGTCGTACTGGCGCATCGCAACTCCTGCACGCGTCGGCTCCGTGCGGCCCTGCCCGAACAACGAGACTCTAGCGAGGCGGCTGCCAACTGCTCGACAAACGAAATGTAGAAGTCCGCGCCGCCGCACCATGCTCCGGGTGGCTATCCTTCGTATCTACAACGGGTTGGCCCGGGCTTCGGCCCGCGGGCCTCCAGCACTGAGGATATGAATGATCGAACCGAATGAGCCAGAAGCCTCCGGACAGGCTGAAGGAAGCAGCGAAGACAAGCCCCGCAAAAAGCGCCGTCGTCGTCGCCCGCGCAAGCCCGGCGAGGCCAATGCAGCCGCAGGGACCAGCTCCGATGCATCGCCGGCACCCGAAGCATCGCAGCGCGCGCCGCGTGAAGATCGCCACGACCGCGAAGGCCGAGGCCCGCGTCGCAAGAAACGCTCGGGGCGCCCCCACGAGAATGAGCCTGATCCGACACAATCATTGCGCGAGCGCAAAAGAGAAACAGACCGAGCCTGGGATCCAACGATCTTCGACATCGGCCAGACCTTCGAGTCGATCGGGCTTCGCGAAGAGGTTGTCCGCGCTTGCACCGCCGCCGGGTTCAAGCACCCGACGAAGATTCAGGCCACGCTTGTGCCGGTGGCATTGACGGGCCGCGACGTGCTGGGTCAAGCCAAAACCGGCACGGGCAAGACTGCTGCGTTTGCCCTTCCCTTGCTGCACCAGATCGAAGCGGGCACGCCTTTCCAGGCCATCATTCTCGCGCCAACGCGCGAACTGGCGATTCAGATTCAACAGGACTTTGCCGAACTGGGCCGCTTCACCGACCTGACCTGCGTCGCGATCTATGGCGGGCAGAGCATCAACGCTCAGGCTGAAAAACTCAAGAAAGGCCCCGAGATCATCGTCGGCACGCCGGGGCGCATCCTTGACATGATCGACCGCCGCTACCTCTCGCTTGCCCACGTCCGGCACGCGGTGCTCGACGAAGTGGACCGAATGTTTGACATCGGCTTCCGCGACGACATCCGGGCGATTCTGGCCAAGTGTCCGAAGGAACGCCAGACCGTGTTCGTTTCGGCAACGCTCTCGGCTGAAATCGAAGACCTCGCCCGGCGGCACATGACCAATCCCGAAAAACTCGTCGTCTCGGCGGGCAGTCTGACGGTCGAACTGGTCAAGCAACACTATCTGACCGTCGCGCCGTGGGACAAAAAGAGGCTGCTCGCACACCTTCTGACCCACGAGGCACCCGACCTGACGCTGGTGTTCTGCCGCATGAAGCGAACCGTCGATGACGTGGTCAAGTACCTCGCGCACAAAGGCATCGAAGCGCACGCGATCCATGGCGATATGCCACAGGGCAAGCGCAACGCGACGATGGAAAAACTGCGTCACGGATCGCTGGCGGTCCTGGTGGCCTCGGACCTGGCCAGCCGCGGCATCGATGTCGAAGGTATCACACATGTCGTGAACTACGACCTGCCCGAGGACCCCGACCTCTATGTGCACCGCATTGGACGCACAGCCCGCGCCGGTCGCGACGGCGTGGCGTGGAGCCTCGTGACCCCTGCACAAGGCGGCCTGCTGACACAGATCGAGCTGCTCATCAACGCGGAGATCCCGAAACTCGATTACCCCGACTTCGAGCCGCGCGAGAGGCCGAGCGACTGGCGCGATACTGCCCCCTCGGGCCAGCCGGTGGTCGAGGTGGTTGCTCCGCCGAAGGAAGAAAAGAACCGGTACGCCACGCCGCTTCCACCCGCAGCCGCTACAAAGGACGGCGAGGATCAGCAAGCCAAGTTCCCTGATGGTGTGGTCCCGACGAAGTTGCCGCCGCGATTGATGCGCGGGCGCGTCAAGCCAAGGGGGCGGTGAAGCGCGAAGTTTGAAGCGTTGCTGATGCGTGCACGTTTTTCAATGTGAAATATCCCTGCCGCGTACTCCATCGACAGTATGCAAGACCGGCAAGCCGATGATGGGACCCAACAAGAACCCGGAACACCCTCCGGGATATGCTCGTTGCAAATCGCTTGCCGGCGACGACTTGGCCGCGCCATCGACCAACGAAAAATTTAATTTGCCCGGCGCGTTGTGGTGGGTGCGCCAAGATTCCAGTGCGGGGTCTCGCTCAATAAACAAGCCCTTGCTTGAGGGAAACACAACCTCATGAATCATGACAGCACGAAGTTGTGTTGTCGAGT
Source organism: Phycisphaeraceae bacterium (assembly GCA_019636795.1). Classification (NCBI taxonomy): domain Bacteria; kingdom Pseudomonadati; phylum Planctomycetota; class Phycisphaerae; order Phycisphaerales; family Phycisphaeraceae; species Phycisphaeraceae bacterium. The sequence goes on along the minus strand of JAHBWW010000001.1, from coordinate 219,805 downwards.
ATTCTCGATACTCGCGCATCCAAAACTTGGGGTCGGCAACAAAACTTTGTGAATACCAATATTCCGATATTGGTCCGACTTCGTTGCTCCCGGGGGGATGAAAACTCGCCGAATGAACATTTCCACCGTAGTATTCGCCCGCCATTGCGATTGGCCATGATGCATATTGCGTAAAAACGAGCATTTCGGTGGAATACCCTCCCGCGGAGTGATGCGTGGGCTCAACAGATGCGACCGCGAGAAACGGAAGCGAGTCTTGATAGTCTCCCGCATAGACAAAAAAGACCTGTGTATGACTGCGCAGGTTGGCCAATGTTACTGATGCCAAGGCATGGCTCCGGCCGTAGTGTAAGCCGGGAACCAAAAGAGAAACTAACAACCCGACGATGACAATAACGATTACGACTTCAACAATTGTCCACCCCCGCCGCCCACTCTTCATGGTGTGTCTCCTTGAATTCCATGGCGAATTAAGAGGCCTGGTACAAGCAACAACACCAAGACGGCGTTTCGCCACAAGGCGCTAACTGCGTCTTGATTCATCCTGTTAAACAGATAGAGCTTTCCAAAACAGGCGCAATCGGGCGGCTCCGCAAAGGCGACATGAGCGACATAGATGGCGCTGTATATAACCAAGAGACCGATAGCGATAGATGAGACAACACGAAAAGAAATATTCGCAATCAAAAGCAACCCCAACAACAACTCAAAAACAGGCACCAATACGGTGATGATGGGGTGCGCCAAAGGCGGAACCAGGGTCCATGTTCCAACCGACACAGCAAACGATTGCAAGTCCGCCAGCTTTGTCACACCAGCAATCATCAGAATAAAAATTACAACAACCGAAGCCGCCTTGGCCACCCGAATACCCAGTTGTCGTTTACTGAGGTGGGAAAGGCTGGGCACAAATACCCCCAGGCGCAGTCTGGCTGATGGTGTTCGTTGTGTTGATGGTTACAACCATGCATCCGCCATACTCGTTGCGAATCGAAACTTCAACTGCACAGAAATTGTTTTCCATGTGGGACTGGGCCACTTGTAACCCACTTGCGGCCTCCCTCACCATAGTAACAGGAGAAAACCAAAAAGGGTTCGCACTGCCGCATGTGGGATCGTGGTTTTGCTGAATGACCCAGTCGCAGCTGTTGCTGTCGTACTGTTGCCAACATACAGCGTATGCTGCGGCGACAACACACCCCGTGCCAAGGGCAATGAGTCCGAATCGATTAGGGAGTTTCAACATTCTTCCAGTCCTTTCAAGTAAAAGTGATCAGCGTGTTTGCCACTGTCGTCTCGCGATAAGTAGCCCTGTTGTCAGCAACCCGGCCAACAGCAACCAGCCTGTCCACCTTAAGATGCCACTACTCTTCGATGACACTATCGCGTCATGCAACGGAACTTTGATCGGGGTTTCTGCGTCCAGATTTGTCACATAGACGCCCTGCCCTCTTCTGTAGTCGACCATGGAAGTCGGGCTTGTTCTGCCGCGAACTGTATCGACCTTGCCGACTTCTGGAATCCGGCCAATTTGTTCAAACTCTTCCCGAAAAATCCTTGATGTGCCGGTCAGAATGATCTCGCGGTACAAATATCCTCCAGGCCGAATTTCTTGCACTCGCTCCGGCACAGGAGTCGCAAAGCCATCATGCTCGACCGGCTCACCAAATCGTGCCTTGAAGCCAACTCCGGCAGGATACCGATCGTTTCGAACAATCTCCCATTCCGAAATCCATACCGTTTCGCCATCGCTCGAAATCTGGCCACGCCATCGCAAAATCTTGGTTTTGTCGGGATTTGCGGCGTAGCCAACCCACCCGTTTTCATCAAACATGGACGATACGGGCTGCAAGTCGGATGCCATGCCGACACCCATGCCAAAAAAAACAACTTGGCACACCTCTTCTTTTCGACGCAATAGACTTACGTCTGGTTCGCGCGCTGCTGGCATCGTGTCAACATGTCCATACATCATTTGCGGCGGAGTCAGAGACCACACCTGATTGCCGCGACGACCGAAATCCGCGTACGGGGTCAACTCCAACTGGTGGTCCTGAGAAATCCTCCAGTTCGTGATGTTCCAGTGCCATACGCGATAGTCAACGCGATCCATGCCAAGTTCGAGCAGCCGCCTCTCTCTGTGTACAGCCAGATGCCTTGGGCTATCAGGTCGTCCCTCGATCTCGCGGGAAAGCGCATCAACTTGTGCCTGGGTCATCGATGGATACAGAACAGTCTCAAACTGCACATACATTTGATTAGGAAAGACGTAGGACTGTGATTCACTCCATAGATCGGAAAACCACGCAAGCGATCCCGCGGGGTCCGACGAGGATGCTGTGGCTGCCAACCACAACGAGGCCAGAGATGAAACACCTGCCCAAAGCATTGAGGAAGGATACCCCCCCCCCCCCCCCTCTGTGTCAATCGCCCGCAGAATTGCCCCCCCAAGAACCGCCGCCGTATTAACGGGGTAGCCTCCGCCACCGGTGCTTACAACCTCTGCGCCGCCAGACTAGCCAGTTCGCTGCGTTCGCTGCGGGCCAGCGTGACGTGGCCCACGAGGCCGAGGCCCTTCATCTTCTCGACCGCATAACTCAGGCCGTTGGATGCCGAATCGAGATACGGATTGTCAATCTGCCCGATATCGCCGGTCAGGACGATCTTGGTCCCTTCGCCCACCCGGCTGATGATCGTCTTGACTTCGTGTGGCGTCAGGTTCTGTGCCTCATCGACGATCATGAACTGGTGCGGTATCGAGCGGCCGCGAATGTAGGTCAGCGGCTCAAGCACCAGTCGCCCGTCGGCCATGAGTTTGGTGATGCGCTGCTCGGGCGAGAGGCTTTCAGGGGCCTGCATGTGCGAGCCGCGCGTCGAAAGCAGATAGCCGAGATTGTCGAAAATCGGCTGCATCCACGCGGTGAGTTTTTCATCCTTGTCGCCCGGAAGGTATCCGATATCGCGCCCCATCGGCATGATCGGCCGCGCGACGAGCAGTTTGTCGTAGCGCTGTTCGTTGAACACCTTGTGCATGCCCGCCGCCAGCGCGAGCAGCGTCTTGCCCGTGCCCGCCGAGCCGAGCAGGGTGATGAGTCGGATCTCGTCATCGAGCAGCAGATCGAGCGCCATGGTCTGCTGCACGTTGCGAGCCATGATGCCAAACGTGGCTTTGCGTTGCGCTGTGACGGGCTGAACGTGCTCGGTGTCGGCCAACCGCCGCCCGAGGCCCGAGTGGGCCTCATCGCCCATGTCCTTCATGACCAGGAACTGGTTGGGCAGCAGTTCACGCACATAGGTTTCGCCCGCTTCGGTCGTCGTGGTCAGCACGTCTTCGAGCGACGCCAGCGAAAGCATGCGCTCGCGATACATTTCGTCGATCAGATCGCCGGGGGTCTCGGCTGCGATAAACCCCGTGTACAGCCGGTCGGCGTCGACCTTCTGGTTTTCGAAATCCTCGGTCCGGATGCCCAGCGCGTCGCTTTTGATCCGGGCCGAGAGATCCTTAGAGACAAACACAGCGCGGACGCCCTCTTTCTTCAGATGCCATGCGACCGCAATGATCTGATTGTCGGGCGATGTCTTGGCGATGACATTGGGGCGTTCATACTCAGTGACATCGATGCGAATGGTGCCGGTGGCCCCGTTGGGGCCGCGCGCGCTGGCCACGCCCGACGGGAGTTTGATGTGGCCCCAGTCGATGCCTTCGGTAAGTTTGCCCGCCTTTCGCAGGAGGTCGAGATGCCGAATGCATGCGCGGGCGTTGCGTCCGATGTCATCCTCGCGCCGCTTCATCGTGTCAAGCTCCTCGATGACGGGGAACGGGATGACGACGTTGTTCTCCTGAAAGACAAACAGCGCATTGGGGTTGTGGAGCAGGACGTTGGTGTCGAGCACAAAGTGCTTGATCTCGGCATCCTGCTTTGGTGTTGATGTGGTCGTGGGTGTGGTCGTCATCCTGGCTGGTGCTCCTCCGCCATGAGCAGCATAGCGACTCTACGCCCAGGCGAACACCGATCCGGCGATCAGCAGGCCCGCCACCACAAACGCACAGCCCGTTTTAATGATGGTCGAGGCGAAGCGCCCGATGGCGGCCCCCCCGCCGCATCGCGCAGCGTCGCACCATGGCTTTTTGGCAAACTTCATCTCTCCGAACACCGCCCCCAATCCCGCCCCGACGACAGCCCCGACGATCGTGCCGACCAGAGGGATGGGCAATAACACTGAGCCCGCGATCGCACCGACCAGGCCACCAACAATGCTCCAGAGTGCTCCGTGCTTTGTTCCCCCAGCCCTGGACGCCCCGACCGCCGACGCCGCGAAGTCGGCAATCTCTGCCAGCAGCCCGATTCCAACAGCCGCGCCGATTGTCCACCATTCGATCAGCCCCGGCTGCCACAGCGTCTTGATCAGAATCGTGCCCCCAATGGCGACCCATATCCCCGGAAGCGTCAACAGAGTCAGCGCAATGCCCAAAAGGGCAAGAACCACCACCACCGAAGCAGCAAAGGTCATCAACGCGCAGTCCTACCTGTCCGAGTCCGTGTCGGCTGCTTGAGAAGTTGGCGTTTCACTTGCATCCGATTCATTCGACGCGCTCGCAGAGGCTTCAGTCTTGCTGGCTTCTTCGCCGCCATCTTCTTCCGAACCGAAGGCTTCGCGTTCCATCTCCAGAATCCACTCCTCGACCAACCCGTGCCTATACGTATCAAAACGAAGGCTTTGCCCCCCCACTCGATCAACCTCGGGCTTGATCACCAGATACACGATAAACTTGTCCCACTTGCGCTTGTCGACCTCCTTGAGATCGGCGGGCGCGATGCGGGCACCGCTGGGCATGATGAGGGTTTTTGTGCCCGGCTCCCACCGGTACTTGGTGATCGCGACCTTGCCCACGAGAAACACAACCCATGCGCCGAGCCCATAGCCAATAACCATCATCAGCCACTGTGACGGGATGTCGTACGCCTTGAGCGGACTCGGTTGTGAAGCCGTCTGCCAGATAGTGTCCAGTGCATCCTTGCGCTGGCGTGGCGCCATCTGCGAAAACCCCGTGTTGTCCGGCGTCAGGTCGCCGACGCGAGACAATGCGGTCAGCCACTCGCGCCGCGCGAACGCGCTGCCACTCGTGTTGGCGCTCGGATTGGCATTCAGTCGTTCAAGTTCGGCGACTGGATCCAGCACTGGCGCGTTGCGCGTCAGGATTCCCGGATCGCGACCCGCACGAGACTCTTCTTCCAGCACGCTGAGATATTGCCACTCGGCCCACTCGGCATGCCGACGCCCACGATCCGGATACTTCCAAACCGCGTCATACAAAGCCCACGAACCGAATCCGAGCAGCACGACCGCAAAGACCCCCATCTTGCGCAGCCATCGCACCCCAATCGTCGAAGTCAGCACACCTTGATCCGTCGTCATCCAATCCTCCGCGATCCGTTCTAACCCTCGAGCGTGTTCTTTCGGTTCATTCTTCAGTCATTTCAAAAGCCCCGGCCCACCATTGTTCCGCGTATGCGCGGCCTTCCCGCTCAGTCATCATCGGTGCAAAACCACCCTCCGCCACAGGACGCGTCGGAATCCGCACGCACTTGCGCCCTCCTGTAATCGCCAACGTGAGCCATGCCGAATGCTCCGCCCGATATCTTTCCGCTGGCCCTTGCTGTTGAGGCCCAAACAAGTCCCAAAGCATACTTTGAGCATAGCCTGCGAGTGTCCGCCAATCCGAACTACGCCCGCTGTGCGAAACACGAACTCGACGCTTAGACTGCACCATTGCACACCGGGTTGTCAGGAGAACGTCCATGAGCAGCTACACACACCCCTTCGAGATTCGTACGGAAGAAACCCTCCGTATGCTCAGTGACACTGGGCAGTACAAGACATTGCAGGTGCTCGAAAGCCCTATGGATGCGACGGTGCGGATTCGCCACTCCGACGGCTCGGCCCGTCAGGTTCTGTGCTTCTGTTCCAACAACTACCTCGGACTGGCCAATGAGCCGCGAGTCGTGGAGGCCGGTATCGCTGCCCTCCGCAAGTACGGGGCGGGCACCGCCTCGGTTCGGTTCATCTGCGGCACGTTCGAACCACACGAACACCTCGAACGAACCATCGCCGAGTACATGGGAACAAGTTCGAGTTACTCCTTCGTCAGTTGCTGGACCGCGACCGAAGCCCTGTTCCCGACGTTCTGCGAAGCGGGCGACATCATCATCTCCGACGAACTCAACCACGCATGCATCATCGACGCGATCCGCCTGACTCCGATCATCAAGAAGGGCGTCAAGAAGACCGTCTACAAGCACTCTGATATGCAAAGCCTGCGCGATCGCCTGCGCGAAGCAGCATCTGACCCCGAAGTCACCGGACAGATCTGGGTTGTGACCGATGGCGTGTTCAGCATGGAAGGCGACATCGCCAACCTGCCCGCGATGCGACATCTGTGCGACGAGTTCAGCGCCCTGCTTGTTGTCGATGATTCGCACGGCCACGGTGTCATGGGCCGCACAGGTCGCGGCACGCACGAACACTACGGCCTCATTGGACGCAACGATATCGGCAACGTCGACGTCTTTACCGGCACACTCGGCAAGGCCCTCGGCGGGGCAGCAGGCGGCTTCGTCGCTGGCACCAGCGAAATGACCGACCTGCTGATCCAGCGCGCCCGCCCAACGCTCTTTTCCAACGCTTTGCCTGTCACGGTCGCCGCAAGCGCGGCCAAAGCCATTGAAATCGTCATGGACGAACCCGAGCGCGTCACCCGCCTCAAGAACAACGTCGAGACCGCGCGCGAAAAAATCGCACGCGCCGGATTCGAAGTCATCAGCTCTCCCACCGCGATCTGCCCAATCATCGTCGGCGAGACCGCGCAGGCGATCCGAATGTCCAAACGACTCCTTGAGCTCGGCGTCTTCGTCATCGGCTTCGGATACCCGGTCGTGCCCGAAGGGACCGCGAGACTGCGGATTCAACTCTCCGCCGCCCACACAGACGAACACATCTCAACCCTCGTCGACGCTCTCAAGAAACTTTGAGCCTCAGTGCTCCGCATTCTCGATATTGGCTTCGACGCGCAGGAACGCGCGCAGTTCGGTCAGGTTTGTAACGCTGGACGCAAGCCGCTGCGCGGTGTGGGGGTCCTTGAACGAGCGCGCGACGCTTGACAGAATCTCCAGGTGACGAGCGGCGTCTCGTGCAGGCGTAAGAATCAGGACGATCACGTGTACCGCCTCGCCGTCACTGGCATCAAAATCAATGCCCGCTCTGCTCAGACCAATGGCGACGATCGGCGCTTCGAGCTCTGCCAGCCGGGCGTGCGGAATGGCAAGCCCATGACCCATGGCCCCGCTGATGGCTCGCTCGCGCGCCAGCACCGCCGCTGCGGCAACATCCGCATCGACGCTCGCAGCCTCGGCCGCCACACGCGCCAGGCGGTCTACCGCAGCAATTCGATCCGCACCTTCCAGGTCTGCCACGAACGATTTTGCAACAACAAAGTCGAGCAGCGAAACCTGACGCTTCTTGCCAAAACTGCGCTGGATCAACACGCCTGCGCCCATCGAAGTTGCCAGGGCCATGACGACCAGAGCAACGAACAGTTTTTCGCCGATCAGCCCCGCTTCGAGCGCGAGCAACCCGAGGATAATCTCCATCGCTCCGCGCGCGTTCATGCCAAACCCGATCGCTCGCGACTCGCCCTTGCCAAACCCCATCCATCGGGCGGCAAAAGTGCACCCCACGATTTTGCCCACGCACGCAATAGCCAACACAAGCACAACCAGGCCAAGGTCGAAGTTCTGCACGAAGTCGGCCTTGAGCCCGATGCTGGCAAAAAACAGCGGCGCAAACACAAATGAAACAAACTGCTCAATCGTCGCGCGCGTCCGTCGGCGAAGATGCGCCGAATCTCCCAGCGCCACCCCAAAAATGAACGCGCCGAAGATCGCGTGAACCCCGATCCACTCGGTAAACGCTGCACACAACATCGTGCACGTCAGCGCAAACCCCAGCACCCCCCCGGGCCATTCCGTGTGGGCCTGAATCCACGGCAGGACGCGGTTAACCCCCCAGCGTCCGAAGGTCAACATCACGACCGTAAACACGACCGTCAGCAACATTGTCACGCTCGGGGTAAGCCCCTCTCCACCAGCACCCATCATCGCCAGAACGAACGCGAAGATGATCCAGCCAACGAGATCGTTAAGGACTGCCGCCGCAACGATCGTGATGCCAAGGTCCGTCTGGAATAAACGCAGATCAAGCAGAATTTTGACAATGACGGGCAGTGCCGTGATCGACATGGCCGTCGCAACGAACAACGCAAAGACCATCGTATTGGAATCTGGCAATGCGCCCATCAGCCCCGGCGCAAAATACGCCGGCACAAAACCAAGCACAAATGGCACCAGAATCCCAAATAAACCAACAACAAGAGCGTTTTTCCCCTGACGCCAGACCATCGAAAGATCGATCTCCATCCCCGCAACCAGCAGGAACAGCGAAATTGCGATGATGCTCAACGCCTCAAGCCCATTGGCGACCGCGCCCGACTGCGGGAACAACCACGACTGCGCCTCGGGCATCAAGGCCCCAAACACCGTTGGGCCCAGCAGGATGCCCGCAAGGATCTCCCCCAGCACCGCAGGCTGACGCATCAACTGCGCGATCTCCGCCGCGATGCGCGCGCACCCGAGCAGCACCGCGACCGCCAGAAAGAGCGCCGCAACATCTGTGTGCGAAAACCCTTGTGCCGCCAAGAGAACCACGACTCATGATCTCCTTATGCCGCAAGGCCCATCGCCGCGCACAATCAAAACCGAGCAGGGCAACTTTTCCATCACCACAACCGTTGGCTGGCTGAAGAATCGGTCAAGAAATCCAAGCGGCCGATTCGGCGCAACGATCCCCAGAACATCGGCACCAAACTCATCTGCATAACGCGCAACTTCGTGCCCCGCGCGGCCCGACAGCGCAATCGCCGTAACGTCCAGCCCTCCCGTATCAAACCCATTGACGAATGTAGCAAGCACGTGCTGCTCGGTGGGCAACCCCGCGTACGTACTTCCCGAGACTTCAAACTCTCGCGCAGGCTCATACCGCCTCGAAAACGCTGCCCCCGAACTCTCCGACGCGAAACACACCGCTGCACCTTCTGACGTGTGAGCGAGCGCGACGATCGCTTGTGCAACCTCCGGCGATGGGTCCGCCAACGAAACCGAGACCAGAAACCGTCGCCACACCGCCGCGTCGCGCCCGGCTGTCGAAACCAGCATCACCGAACAACCCGCACGCTGCGCAACACGCCGCGCCGTAGACCCCACAAGATCCTTCAGCGGCTTTTCTCGCTCGAGCGCGCCAATGACCAGCACCCCCGCGTTCTTCTCCCTCGCTGCGGCGCAAATCGCCTCCTCAACAGCCGTCGGCCGTGATTCGGCATCAATCACAAATGGAACATCGGTCTGGCTAGAAATCGATGCTCGCAGTTTTTCCTGCTGCTCGCCGCTCATCGCGCCGACATGTAGGAATCGCAGGTCCAGCCCGTACGCCCGCGAGCAGCGCGCCGCCGCCCGAATCACTCGCCCGGCCGTCGGTGAGTTTGTGACACACGCGAGCACGCAAGGATTGATTGAGCCTTGTTCTTTGCCCTGATCCATTGTGGGCATCATACCAGAATCGCCGACCTTACGCGCTTGCCGGTCCGCCGTCGGATGTCAAACGGCGGCCGCCAAACGCGTGTTCCGCAAGATCGATCGCCCGCCCCATCGCCGCTGCCTTGTTCACCGTCTCCATGAACTCCGGCTCGGCTTGAGAATCGGCAACGATACCCCCCGCCGCCTGAATGTGATACACCCAGGCTCCGTCCGCACACCTCATATCCGTCGGCACAACCATCGTGCGCAGCGCCAGAGCGATGTCCATCTCGCCATCGAGCGAGACCCACCCAAGTCCGCCGCCATAAGGCCCGCGGCGCACAGGCTCAAGCTCGTCAATGATCTGCATCGCCCGAATCTTCGGCGCGCCGCTGATCGTCCCGACCGGGAGCGCCGCACGCAGCGCGTCCCACGCATCAAGACCCTCGCGCAGCACCCCCGTCACCGTCGAACTGATGTGCATCACATGGCTGTACCGCTCAACATCCATCACACGCTCAAGCCTGATGCTCCCCGGTTCGGCCACACGGCCCACATCATTGCGCCCAAGATCAACCAGCATCACATGCTCCGCCCTCTCCTTCGGGTCGGCGAGCAGTTCGACCTCAAGCGATCGATCCTCCGCCTCGGTGGCTCCGCGCCGCCTGGTTCCCGCCAGAGGGCGATTCGTCACCACAAACCCCGCGCCCGACCTGCGCACACGGCACAAAATCTCCGGACTCGACGCCACAAGAATGCAACCGGCCGCCTGCAAGTACACCATGTACGGACTCGGATTCACCGCACGCAGCGCGCGATACACATCAAACGGATCGGCCTGGCTCACACGCTCGAACCGCTGCCCCAGCACTACCTGAAAAATATCGCCCGCGCGAATGTACTCCAGCGCCCGCGACACCATCTCAGCGTGCCCCTCGCGCGTCAGGTTCGACGCCATCACACTTGAAGGACGATCGCGATCTACGCGTCCAAGTGGCAGCGGTTTGCTGTGGCGCCCCAGGTCCGCTACTCGTTGTTCCAGAGCCGCCATCGCCTCGTCATGCGCACGCCCCGCATCGACCCCGTCCGCAATCTCAACCATTTTCACGACATGCAGGCGCTTGGCAATGTGGTCAAACACCACCACGCCGTCATAGAAACCAAAGTGCAGGTCCGGAAGGTTCCGATCGTCCGTCGGCGCGTCTGCAAACCCAAGTTTCTCGGGCTCGGCATAACGCACCGAGTCGTACGCCGCATATCCAAACCACCCCCCAAGAACGCACGAAGGCAGCAGCCCCCGCGCAACAGCCTCCTGCGGCACCACCAGCACGCGCTCGTGCGCAATCGATCGCAAAATCTCAAACGGGTCCTCGCCATGCCGCTGCGATCGGCTCTCGTCGCGGTGATCGATCAGCGTGACCTCATCGCCCGTCGCGATGACCTCGAGCATCGGCCTCGCACCCAATACCGAATGCCGCCCCACACGCTCGCCACCCTCGACCGACTCGAGCAGAAACGACGGTGCAGTCCGCTCATCAGCCGACACCAGGCGACGATACGCCAGCACCGGGGTCAACTGATCCGACAACAAACTAACACCCAGCGGCACCACAAGCACGCGCCCAGACGCACGATGCTCCTCACAAAACGCGACAAACTCCTCGCGATTCATCGTCGGCATGGTCAGCGACTTTAGGCCTCACGCCTCGCGCCCGATCCTACGATGCCCCGATGCCAGCACTTCTCGTCGCGTGTGCCCTTGCCTCGACCTTTCTGACTGCTCAACCAGCCGCCGCCGCTCCCGCCACCTCGCCCCCCGCCCTGGCACTTGCCGATCATCTCCGCCGCACCCGCGAGAACTCCCGCCTCATCCCGACGCTCGTCATCGTTCGCGACGAGCCTTCATACCTCTCCGCCATTTCAAAGTGGACCAGCACCACTCGCTTTCCTGTGTTGTTACACGACGGCTCAATCGAAGCCGCCGAAGATATCGCCCGTTTCTGTCGGGCCTTCGAGCCTTCGTCTGTAATCGAGTATCACGCCGCAAATGCCCAAGCCTGGACACGAGACCGCGACTCGCGCATCCGCCGCATCGAGCACACTTTGTTCGAAGCAACCACCGGCCGCACCGACTTCGCCTCCATGCTCGAGTGGACAACCGCCACGAAACAAACCCGATCCCTCACCCCTGGCCTTGTCGTCGCCGATCCCGAAGACACCCTCTGGCCCGCAGCCTTGGCCCTCGCAGCAGGCCGATCTCAACCGATCATCTTCACACGCTCCCCCGGCCGCATCAACACCGCCCTCTCGCTCGAAGACGCCTTCACACTCGAACGGTTCCTGCGTGATGCCGCTCAGAATCTCGATCTGGCATGGGCCGGCATCAACGACGATGTCGATGCCATCACGCTCGCCTTGCAGGTTCCGGTCAAAGTACGCTCGCGCGAGGAACCCCCCGACTTCCTCGCAACAACCGACTTCCTCAGCCGCTCCGATCCGCCCGCTCGCTCGCGCTGGGCGTTCGTCGGGCAACTCCACGGGTCGCAAGCCCGCGCTGCCTACCTCGCTATGTCCAGCCTGTTTCTCGGCGCTCACTCGGCATGGCTCTTCGACGGCTACTCAAGCGAACGCGGCTGGGATGAATACGACGCCACTCGTGCCGCAAACACCCTCAAGAACCTCGGCTGGACCACCACCCTCTTCGACGAACCGCGCCAATCGCTCGAAGTCTGGCGAGCCGCCGCTGTCCGCCCGCTCAACGCCGATCTCGTATTCGTCAACTCCATGGGCAATCCCGAGTTCTTCCGTCTCAGGCCCGGCGACGCGAGCCCCGGCGATGTGCCATTGCTCACCAGACCCATCGCGGTTCACTTCGTCCATTCTTTTTCCCTCGCTCGCCCCGCCGATCGCGACACCGTCGGCGGGCGATGGCTCGCGCACGGCGCGTATGCCTACTTCGGCTCAGTCCACGAGCCACAACTCGCCGCCTTTGTCCCCACACCACGTGTTGCCGCCCGACTTGCAGCAGGCCTGCCCTTTGCCGCCGCAGTGCGCTACGACACCGGCGAACCCTGGAAACTCGCCGTCATTGCCGATCCGCTGCTGACCCTCGGCCCGCCCCTGCCGCGCATCGAATCCGCGCTTGCGCTCGATCCCACCACCAACCTCGGCGACCGTGCCGCGCAGGCCGTCGGCGAACATCGCTTTACCGACGCAATCGAACTCTTCTCGCTCCTAGGCCGCGACTCCGACGCCGTGCGCCTCACCCAGGCTCTCCGCCGCGAACAACCCGACTCCATCACGCCCGATTTGGCCAAAGCCGCGCTCATGCCCATGTTCCGCGCGGGTCGGCCCGACGATGTCGTCGCACTCTTCCGCGCTCTAGCGCCAGCCGATCGCGAGCAGGAGATCTTCCTCGACGCCCTCTGGCACGCTGCCCGCCTGCGTCTCTACACCGACCCCGCCACGACCGACCTCCTCCGCCAGCACTTGCGCCCCGGACAGATCGCCGCCGACGCCCTTGAGCTGGCAGACGTCATCGCGCACCAGCACGACCGCCATGCCGCTGCGGGGTTCCTGAACTCGATGAGGCCCCGTGTCACAAGCCCGCGAGATCAGCGACAGATCGACCGCCGAGTCAGTGAACTGCTTCGCAATACTCCATCGCGCCCCTGACCTGCTCGCAAGTTTCCGCCAGCAAGCCCGCTTCACCATCGTCCTCAGATCACATGCGCCGGAGGCGGAATCTCTTCGGTAATCTTCTGCTGCCTGGGCTTCTGATCGTTCGGATCATTCATCGACAACAGGCACATCTCGTCATTGACCCGGCTCTGCAGGTGCACCGGCCTCCCCCACACGATCCGTAAGTTCCGCAGCACCTCCACCGCCTTGCCCGCCTCGACCTCAAGCCCGCTGAACTTGTGCGCCAGGTACAGCTCGCCACGATTGAGATAGTTGCCATCAACCACATACATAAAGGGCTGACCCATGTTGGTCAGTTGATACAGCAGAGTCTGTTTGATCCTGTCAAAATCGCGCGAAACCACCCGCACCTCGCCCGTGTTCGGATCACGCCGAAACTGATACATCTGGTGCTTCTCGACAAACCCGGGCGTGAGAAACTCATCAATGAAGTTCACATCGTTATAGATCCGTCGAACCTCGAATATCTTCTCGCGCCCCTTCATCGACTGGTCGTCGTAACGCTCTTTCGCGCCCAGGTTGTCCAGCCGATCCCACGCCGGCCCATGCTGCCCGCGGTTCCAGCGCCTTTCGATATCCTTGAACAGCTCCACCCCGATCTTGTACGGATTGAACCCCCCCGGCGGCATGTGAACCACGCCCGAATGCTGCTCCGCGTAATCAATAATCTCGCTGGCTTCAAGAAAGTGCTCGGTCATCAGTTTCGAGTGCCAGTACGTCGCCCACCCCTCGTTCATCACCTTCGTCTGGCCCTGCGGCGCAAAGTAATACGACTCATCGCGAATCAGGCCCAGAATGTCCGACTGCCAGTCCTCGAGCGCCGCGTGCCGAAGCAGAAACAACAGCACATCGCGCGTCGGCTGCTTCGGAAAGCGGCCCTTCTCGACCTCGCGCTTGCGCGAGAACGCCTCGCGCTGCCGCGCCATCTCGTGCGCCGGATTGATAAACGGATCCATGTAATCCTTGGCCGGCAGCCGATCCTCGCTGAACGCCTCATTGCTCGCGCCCGCATCATCGCGCTTCACAAACACGCTGTGTGGGTCGATCAGGTGCTCGATCGAAAGACACGTATCAATAAACCGCTCGACCGTCTCCGCCCCCTGACGCTCGATGTGTCGCCGCACGCGCGTCGCGTGGTTGGCGATCTCGTTCATCATCTTGCGATTGGTCTTGCTGAACCAGAAGTTGCTCTTGAAAAAATCCGAATGCCCATACACATGCGCCATCACCAGTTTCTGGTCCGTGACGCTGTTCGATTCCTGAAGATACGCATAGCACGGGTCGTTGTTGATGACCATCTCATAGATGCGACCCATGCCGTACGCATCGCGCTTGCGGAGTTTCTCGTACTCCATCCCCCATTTCCAGTGCGGGTATCGGATCGGGAATCCTCCATACGCCGCAATCTGGTTCATCGTGTCAAAATCAAGCACCTCGAAGATGACCTCGAAAAAATCGAGCCCATACTCGAGCGCCTTGGCCTTGATCGCCTGCATGTGCGCAAGCAACTCAGGAGGCAGGTCCGTACTCTGGCGTCCGGTCGACATCATCTATCCCGCTTATCGGCGTTTCAGCCCGACCTCTATACGACTTCGAGCCCCGAGAAGATCATGTTAGCTCAGAATGATTGCAACCAGCCAACCCACGCTTCCCAACGTGATGAACCAACACAGAGCAACAAGCCCCCACGTCGTCGCGCGGTTCGCGCGCTGTATTTCCTTGCGCCGGATGATCCACGCTGGTGTGCCCACCAATGCCAATAGCCCCCCGACGAGCGAAGGCCACAAATCGTGCCATCCCCCAAACCCCCCATTCATAGCTACAAGAGCTGTAAGGCCCAACAAAATAAAATGAAACCCAAGCCCCAGCACAAGCCCGATCAAGCCCATGATAAAACTCGCAAGCCTCGGCTCAACCAACCCCACATTCAGCCGCAGCGCCTGCCCGCACTCCGGACACTCCGCCCCCTTCAGCCCGCGCAGGTTGTACCCGCACCCCGGACACGGGACATCCTGCTCTGACAGATAGTGCTCAAGGAACAGCCTCTCGTCGCTCATCTCCACCAGCATACCAACCCGACCTGCCTTGGGGAGGAGCGATCAGTTCCCGCTCGTCTCGTTGTACAGCCCGATCGGTTCTTCCGTCGCCACCGGTATATTCGGCTCACGAAACACCAGCACAAACGCCCACACACACACGCCCAGAAACGCTGTGTACACCGCCAGCCAACCCGCCGTCTGTCGCAGCGTGTCCGGCAACTTCTCTGCCGGCTTCGCACTCAACAGCAGCGCCTGAGCCATCAACGGCACTGCAGCCCGGCCCGCGGCCCTCATCGCCATGCCGCCCATCGCCGCCACCGCTCGGCCGCGAGACTTCGCAGCCTTCGCCTCGGAATCGCGCACAAGAGTGGGCATATCACTCTTCGCCTGCGACAAAATCGCTTCCGGTTGATCTCGCTCGATCGTCGCGTGCGCAGCAACCGGATTCGGTGCTGTCGAGGCTGGGCCCTCCCCTTCCACCGTCGGCGCCTCAGACACGCTCACTTCGGCGACCGGCAAAGCCGGCTCGGGCTCGCTCAACTCATCCGCCGCCGCCTCGGCAACAGCCTCGTCGATCGTCGCCACCAACTCCTTCTCCCATGACGAAGATTCTTCGTCCGTCGCAACTCCTCCAGCCTCGTCTTCTTCCTCAAGACTCTCCAGCATAGATTCGGCAAGCGTCGCCAATTCCGCATCGAGCGCATCGAGATCATCAGCCATCGCCGCACGGGCAGCCGACCCCTCAGGCCCCTTCGTCGGTGCGGCCCCGGGTGTCACCTCTTCCCCTTGAGCAAAATCCGCAGCAATCGCGCCCAGCGCCGACTCCAACTCCTGCGCGTCAATCGCTGCCACTTGCTCCATCCCGAGCGTTTCATCAACCGCTGCATCAGGCTCCGAAACCAAAGTCTCGTCGCGCGGCGTCGCCTCCGGCCCTCGGCCCTGCGCCGGCACATTCTCAGTCACATCGCGATCACGCGCAGGCGACGCAACCTCCAGCGAACTCAGCAGCGACCGCACCTGATCCTCGACCTCCGACTCGAGCGCCGCCACCGAAGACCGGATGTCCTCCCCTTCGCCGATCGCTACCAGACCATCATCGCTCGAAACCAGCCCCGTAAGCCCCGATGACACCTCCTCCAGCGCTGCCGCGTCCTCTTCTTTCATGCGCGATTCGAGATCAGCGCACGCCGCATCAATCGCGCCGAGAAGTTCTTCGACACGCGACGAGAGATCCGCCTTGGGCTGCTTCTGTTCAGTTCCCTCAGACATGGGCCGGTTCCAAACCCCGTAGCGTCCATCGGAACTTCAGACACTCAACTACACTGAATATCGGCCGCAGGACGCACAACCGCGTTATCATGACCACCGAAATAAGGTGATACCCTTCCACTCCATGCCTTCTCCCACACATCGAATCTACCTGCCCGACGCCCCTGTCAGCACGGGAGATTGCTTCGATATCCAAGGCCCCGAAGCCCATCACGCCGTTCGAGTCAAACGACTACGAATCGGAGAACGCGTCCAACTTCTCTCCGGCACCGGCACAGTTGCTCTCGCCGAAGTGCTCGGCGTTGAGCCAAAGTCCAAAGACCGCACAACCCTCCGCCTTCGCGTCGAATCCGTCGAACACCTCGATCCGGTGCGGCCCCGAGTCATCGTCCGCTGCCCAGCCCCTAAGGGTGACGCGCTTGAAACAATGATCGACCAGCTCAGCCAGGTCGGTGCCAATGCCTGGAGCCACCTGCGAACCGCCCGTAGCGAGCGCGAACCCCGCAATCTTGACCGCCTCGAGCGCGCCGCAGTCGAATCACTCAAACAATGCGGCCGGGCACACCTCATGAGGATCGAACCCCCTTCTGACCTCGTGTCACTGCTCGCACACCATGCTCCCGGACGGCTCGTTGCAGATGCGACCGGCTCGGCCGAACTACCTCCCATTGCCGACACGGTCGAACTCCTCGTTGGGCCCGAAGGTGGGTGGTCGCCCGAGGAACGCCAGGCGTTTACCGATGCCGGCACACCTCTGATCCGCTTCGGTCCTCATGTTCTGCGCATCGAAACCGCAGCCGTGGTTGGGGCAGCGTGTATCCTCCATCAGGCACAAAAGTCGGGAGGTCTCCTATGAAACAGTTGATCGCAGGGTGTGTCGCGATTTGTCTCCTCGGCACAGCAACGAACACACAGGCCTCAGACGCTCACACTCGCTCTGCCGCCAGAGAAATGTCGGCCAATGCAATCTCCTACCTGCGCTCGCAGCAGGATCCTTCGACCGGTGGCTGGTCGAATCGCGACGGCGGGCCGAACTTCCCCGCCATCTCTGGCCTTGTCCTTACCGGCATGCTCATGGATCCGCGCATCGACCAGCGCGACCCCCAGGTCGCGCGCGGCATCGAATACATCCTGTCATTCCGCAAGCCTGACGGCACAATCCACGACGGCATGCTCCCGAGTTACAACACCGCAGTCTGCCTCAGCGCCCTGGCTCGCGTCCACACATGCGATGCAGCAGAAGCCATTGCTGCTGGGCAGAATGCCCTTCGCGCAATGCAGTGGCAAAGCGCTGTTCCACCCGGTGCTCAGGCCTACAACGAGCCGGTTGATCCTGACCATCCTTATTACGGCGGAATCGGCTATGGCACACACGGGCGCCCGGACCTCTCAAATCTCGGATTCATGCTTCAGGCCCTGCACGACACGGGGGTGAGTGCCGACGACCCCGCGTTTCAGCGGGCGTTGACCTTTCTTGCGCGCACGCAGATGCTCGATAGCGTCAACGACATGGACTACGCCGACGGATCGTCGCAGGGCGGATTCATCTATGCCACTGTTCCAAACGCCCAGAGTGTCGAAGGCCGCGCCGGGCAGAGCATGGCCGGGATGATCGAAGAATCCCTTTCCGACGGAACCACCGTCAGCCGTCTTCGGGCGTATGGGTCCATGACCTACTTCGGGTTCAAGAGCCTCATCTACGCCGACCTCGGACCCGACGACGAGCGCGTGCGGGCGGCTCTTGGCTGGATCACGCGACACTACACCCTTGAGGAGAACCCCGGTCTCGGGACCGATGGGGTCTACTACTACATCCTCTCCTTCGCGCGCGGCCTCGAAGCCTTCGGACACGACACGCTTGAGGTTCACTCCGCTCAGGGTTCTGCCGAAACCCGACACTGGAAGCGCGATCTGGTTTCGCGGCTGGCCGAGCTCCAGCAGGATGATGGTTCGTTCAGAACTCTGGACGACCGGTGGATGGAAAACAACCCGGTCTTGATCACCGCGTACGCGCTGATCGCGCTTCAGATCGCCGGACAATGACCGGGCAGGGACTAGGATTAACACTCAACACCTGACACCCACAAACGGAGGATGATGCCATGGGAGGTTTGCCGGCAGAATATGTCGAGTTGTGCGCGTTGCGGCGCGAGGCAGCCACGCTCGGCTCGGTCGCACAGCTAGCGTCGTGGGATCAGGAAACCTACATGCCTAACGCGGCTGCGGAGGGACGCGCCGAACAAGCCTCACTCCTGGCGCGCCTGATTCACGAGCGCAGCACCAACCCGCGCGTCGGCGAACTGCTTTCGGCGTGCGCACAAAACGCGGCAGTGAGCGCAGACCCTCGGCTCAAGGCCAATGTCCGGGAGATGCAACGCGACGACGACCTGGCGACCAAACTCCCCGGTTCTCTGGTAGCCGAACTGGCCGAGGTGGGCAGCAAGAGCCAGCATGTCTGGAAAGAAGCCCGCAAGAAGTCGGACTTTGCGATGTTCAAGCCCTGGCTTGAGCGGATGATGGCCCTGACGCGCAAGAAAGCCGAGTGCTATGGCATTCCGGCAGGCGGCGAGATCTATGACGCGCTGCTCAACGAGTACGAACCCAACGCCCGGGCAGCAGAAATCGAAAAGGTCTTTTCCCCTTTGCGAGTCAAACTTGCCGCGTTGGTCGCTGACCTGACAACCAAAGGCAAGGCACCCTCCGACGCCCCACTCAGAGTCCATGTTGCCAAGGAGCGCCAGCACGGGTTCGGACTGAAAGTTATTGAGGCGTTCGGGTTCGACCTGCAAGCCGGTCGGCTGGATGTGACGACCCACCCATTTTGCTCGGGGTTTGCGCCGGGCGATACGCGCCTGACGACGCGGTACGACGAGGACTATTTCGCGGGCGCGCTGTATGGCACGTTGCACGAGTGTGGGCACGGGTTGTATGAGCAGGGGCTGCCCAAGAGTGACGGGCTCTTTGGTCAGCCGCTGGCCGAGGCAATCAGCCTGGGCATTCACGAAAGCCAGAGCCGGATGTGGGAGAACTTCGTCGGGCGGGGCCGGGCGTTCTGGGAATGGGCACTGCCCGCAGCCCGGCAACACCTGGGAGACCCCTTCAGTTCGTTCTCGCTCGACGAGGTCTACCGGGCGGTCAACATCGTCAAGCCGAGCTACATTCGTGTCGAAGCGGACGAAGCCACGTACAACCTTCACATTATGCTGCGGTTCGGCATCGAGCGCGAACTCATTTCCGGCCGCCTGGCGATCGATGACCTGCCAGCCGCCTGGAACAAGGCGTTCAAGGATCTCCTGGGTATCGACGTTCCCAACGACGCGAAGGGATGTCTGCAGGACGTTCACTGGTCGTTTGGGTTGATCGGTTACTTTCCGACGTACGCGCTGGGAAATCTGTACGCTGCCCAGATGTGGGAGAAGATCCATCAGGACATCCCGGGGCTTGAGGATGAGTTCCGCAAGGGCGAGTTCGGGTCGCTGCTGGCGTGGCTGCGCACGAACATTCACGGCGCAGGTCGCGAGTTCTCGGCGGGCGATTTATGCCAGCGTGTAACAGGCAAGCCCCTCGAAGCCGAGCCTCTGCTGCGGCACCTGGAAGGAAAACTTCGCCCGATCTACGGGCTTTGAGCGCACAACAGCGGGGCAATTGCCGACGCGCGGGAACTGCGCGAGATACACTCGCGCGTGGAACCGTGCGTGTCAGGGTCCGCGAAGAATTACCGGTTGATGTGCAGAGTCGGAACAAGCCGAGAAAGTATGTCATGAGCATTGCGCCTGTTGTGTCGTCATCCCTCGAGTTGCGTCGTCGAGCCGTGTGGCCTCTCCGGCCGGGGCTGGTCTATCTGAATCACGGCTCGTATGGCAGTTGCCCGGCGTATGTGCTCGAACGACAGGACGAACTCCGTCGCCGCATGGAGCACGACCCGACTCAGTTCTTCAAGGTCGATCTCGAAGGCTTGTGCGACCGGGCGCGGGACAGCCTATCCCAATTCATCAACTGCCAGCCTCAGGATCTGGCGTTCATGCCGAACGGGACTGTGGCGGTCGCGGTCGCACTGCACAGCGTGCCCCTCGAACCGGGCGATGAAGTGCTTGTGACCGACCATGAGTATTCGGCCACTATGAATGAGTTGGAGCGGCTCTGTGCCTGGACCGGGGCGCGGGTTGTCAAGGCGCGGATTCCCGTGCCGGTCGCGGACGAAAACGCGGTGTTCGAGCCGATCATGGCGGCAGTAACGCCGAGGACGAAACTGATTGTCGTGAGTCACATTTCGAGCGCTTCGGGGATCATCTTCCCGGCGCGTCGACTGGCGCATGCTGCCCGCGAGCGCGGAATCGAGATTCTGCTCGATGGTGCGCATACGCCGGGGCAGGTGACGATCGACATCGCGGACCTTCAGCCGACGTTCTATGCGGCGAGCTGTCACAAGTGGCTCGGGGCACCGAAGGGAACGGGGTTCCTGTATGTGGCGCGCGAGGTGCAGTCGCGGGTCAGGCCGCTCTCGCTTTCG
Organism: Phycisphaeraceae bacterium; assembly: GCA_019636795.1. NCBI lineage: Bacteria > Pseudomonadati > Planctomycetota > Phycisphaerae > Phycisphaerales > Phycisphaeraceae > Phycisphaeraceae bacterium. The sequence continues at coordinate 198,659 of JAHBWW010000001.1, read as the reverse complement.
TGTCGCACGCATCTCAAGCGAGACGACCGGGCGGCGTTCCTCTGCGACTTCGACTATGTCGGCACAAACGACTATTCCGCGAACCTGGTCATCCCTGACGCGATTGAGCATCTGGCGTCGCAGGTGCGCGGCGGCTGGCCGGAAGTCATGAGGCTCAACCACGACAAGGTGATGGATGCGCGGGCATTGCTCTGTGAGCGCACACCGGTGCGCCCTCTTGCGCCCGAGCGCATGATCGGATCGATGGCGTCGGTGGCGCTGCCTCCAAACCCGGACCCGACGCGCGAATGCGACTATGACGACCCATTGCAGGATGCCCTGCTCAAGCGACACAAGATTCAGGTGCCGGTGTGGGACATGGCTCCGGTAGCCGACCGCGTGATGCGCGTCAGCGCGCAGTTGTACAACACCCGGCAGGAATACGAACTGCTCGCGTCGGCCCTGGTGGAGGAGCTGGATCGCGAACGCGGCGGAGAGCAGTCCCCGCGGTATGCTGGTGAATGATCCGGGACGAAAAGTTCCTGTTTAAGCACCCTCGCCAGCCGCACTTGACCCTTTCGGCCGCCTCTCTACGATCCCCGGTTACAGACGCCGGGTCACCCTGGCCGATGAACGCTGGTCGGTCCGTGGCGGTCAAAGTCCGTCAGGGAGACAACATCAAGGGGGCGTAGCTCAGTTGGTAGAGCGCTTCCATGGCATGGAAGAGGTCGAGAGTTCGAGTCTCTTCGCCTCCACTTGATCGAAGACGCTGCTCTCGCGGGCAGCGTTTTTCTTTGGGTAGCTCCGAGCTCTCGCTACCATACGTCCGCATGACGATCCCTCCTGATGCGACCGACCCGGGCAGCCCGCCCACTGCCCCGCCGACCTTTCGCCAAGCCCTGCGCGTGTTTGCCTACATCGGGATCCACTCTTTTGGGGGGCCTGCCGGACAAATCGCCGTCATGCACAAGGTGCTCGTCGAGGACCGCCGGTGGATCAGTGAAGAACGCTTCCTCCACGCCCTGAACTACTGCATGCTGCTGCCGGGGCCCGAGGCGACGCAGTTGGTGACCTATGTCGGATGGCTTATGCACCGCACAATGGGCGGAATCGCTGCGGGTGTGTTGTTTGTGCTCCCCGGCTTCATCTCGATCCTTGCCCTGACGCTGGCCTACACGCTGCTCCGCGATGTAGGGGTGGTCGAGGCGCTGCTCTTCGGGCTCAAGGCGGCCACGCTCGCCATCGTCGTCGAAGCGGTCATCCGAATCGGCAAGCGCGTGCTCAAGAATGGTGTCATGCTCGCGATTGCGGCGGCGGCATTCGTTGCCATCTTCGGTTTCGGCGTGCCCTTCCCGCTCATTATCGTCTCGGCGGCACTCATTGGGCTTATCGGCAGCCGCATCGCCCCGGGGTTCTTTGCTGTGCTCAAGCCGAAAGCCGCCAGTGACGAACACGCCGCGATCGTGTATGCCACGGATATCGTCGACAACGCGCACACCCGCCCCAATGCGTGGCGCACTGTGCGCACGATCATGGTGTGGCTTACGCTCTGGCTCGGGCCGGTCATTGCGATTCGCGCGTGGCTCGGGCCGGGGCACATTTTCACGCTTCAGGCCGAGTTTTTCAGCAAGGCCGCGGTGGTGACCTTTGGCGGGGCGTACGCGGTGCTGGCGTACATCGCACAACAGGCTGTTGAGGTGTATGGCTGGCTGGCGCCGGGCGAGATGCTCACGGGTCTGGGCATGGCTGAGACGACCCCCGGCCCGCTCATTCAGGTTGTCCAGTTCGTCGGGTCGGTCGGGGCATTTCACGACCCCGGCCCGCTTTCGCCGGTGAGCGCAGCTGTATTGGCCGCCGTGCTTGTCACATGGGTGACGTTTGTCCCGTGTTTTCTCTGGATTTTTGCAGGCGCGCCGTATGTCGAGGCGGTTCGCGGCAAGCCTGCGCTCGCAGCGGCCCTGTCGAGCATCACGGCTGCGGTGGTTGGTGTGGTGCTCAACCTCGCGGTGTGGTTCGCTGCCCACACGCTCTTTCGCGAGACGTTCACTGTCACGGACTTTGGCCTGAGGCTGACGCTGCCGCGACTTTCCACGCTTGACCCTGCGGCTCTTGTCGTCGCGGCGATGGCGGCGTTCGTGCTGTTCCGCCTGCACTGGGGTGTCATGAAGACCCTGGCCCTGGCGCTGCTGCTCGGGCTCGTGTGGCACGCCATCGGATATGCCGCGGGTCGCTTCGGGTGAATATCGTTGCCACGACCGGCACTTCTTTTCTGTTGTCGAACTTCAGGGAGTTCCCATGGCTTCGCTCGTTACCCGCGTCGTCAACCGCATCAAGCGCCAAAAGCGCATCGTGCGCCACCGTTATGTCGACAAGTTCATCTTTATCCACATCAACAAGACCGGAGGCACCAGCATCGTTAAAGCCCTGGATCTGCCCGGCGAACATCGCAGCGCCCTCGAAAAAATCAACGAACTCGGCCGCGCGAACTGGGACCGCCGCTTCAGTTTCGCTGTGATCCGCAACCCCTGGGACAAGGTTGTCAGCCACCACGCCTATCGCGTGCAGACCAACCAGACTGGCCTTGGCAGCAAGGATCTTGACTTCAAGGACTGGGTGCGAGCGGCTTACCGAGACCGCGATCCGGCGTATTACGACAGGCCCAAGATGTTCATGCCACAGACTGACTGGTGCGTCGATGAATCCGGCGCGATCGTCGTCAACCACTTCTGCCGGTTCGAGAATCTCAACGCCGACTTTGCCGAGGTCTGCCAGAAGATCGGGAAACAGGCCCAGCTGCCGCACCTCAAGAGCAGCAAGCGCGGCAACTACCGCGAGTATTACGACGACGCGACGCGCGACATCGTCGCGGCCTGCTTCGCCAAGGACCTCGAAAACTTCAAGTATGAGTTCTAATTGTGATTGCGGCGACGACGCGATTCCATCCGCTCAGGCGTCGGTACGCGCACGTTCCGCACCAGTCCGACCTTCGACATAAGCAGAATCGTGAGGTAACTCACATCGATTTCCCACCAGCGCAGTCCGTGCCGCGCTGACGTTGGAAACGCGTGATGATTGTTGTGCCACCCCTCGCCCAGCCCAAGCACGCCGAAAACCGGATTGTTGCGGCTTTCGTCGCGGCTGACGAATGGGCGCGTCCCCCAAAGGTGGCACACCGAATTGATGCTCCAGGTCACATGATGCACCAGCAGGATTCGCACCAGGCCGCCCCAGATGAACCCGAGCAGCGCCCCCCACCACGACAGCGTCACCACACCTGCAATGATCGTCGGGATCAACAGCCCCACCGTTACCCACAATGGAAACAGCAGGCTCAGGCGGCGCACGAGCTTATCTCGCATCAGATCGGGCGCATACCGCCACGAGCGCGGGCCTTGGTTCTCGAAAATCCAGCCCACATGCGCACGCCAGAAGCCTCGAAGCGTGTTGAGCACGCCCGCGCCATGTGTGTGGGGCGAATGCGGATCCTCTTCGTGATCGCTGTGCTGATGGTGGCAGCGATGAAATGACACCCACCGCACAATCGACCCTTCAGCCGCCATCGACCCCGACACGCCGAGCAGTGTCTTGACCACCGGGCCCGTATCAAACGACTTGTGGGCGAAATAGCGGTGAAACCCGATCGTCACGCCGAGCCCGCTGATGAGATACATCCCACCAAGCACCGCAAGTTGAACCCACGAGAACCCCCACCCCCACACCAGAACAATCGCGGCCAGAAGGCCGATGAACGGCACAATCACAAACACGAGATTCACGATTTTGTTGAGAGTCGTGTGCCCCGCGTCGTGGTGTTCGTCTGTATGGACGCTTGTGGGCTTGAGTTCGAGTTCAACACCAGTCGGTGTTCCTGTTTCCAGAGTCTTGGGTTGAGAAGGCATCATGCTCCAGGTCGCCCCATCGAGGCTCACGCGTGCTGGCATACCGCGGCTCCACCGCGGCACAACGCCCGCACCAAAAACCGTAGGAGCGCGTTCGGCTACAAACCCTGAAAGCAGGCCGATTCCGGTCACTGCCCTGTCACGCATGCACCAACAGGAACATGAATATGCATCGCTCGTTGCGATCAGGACTCCGATTCCAGAGCCTCCCCGCGCCCGATCGGCTTCATCAGCGGAAACAGAATCACATCGCGAATTGTCGGCTGATCGGCCAGGAGCATCATGAGGCGATCAATCCCCAGGCCCATGCCCCCCGCAGGGGGCATGCCCACCTTCAGCGCCGTCACAAAATCTTCATCAAACGTACGAAACGTCGTCTCCTCGTCATCAATGCCCGCGAGTTGTTCGCGGAAGCGGGCTGCCTGTACATCCGGGTCGTTGAGTTCGGTGTAGTGAGGCCCGATCTCCATGCCCGCGACGAACAGGTCGGCGCGCTCGGCTACTTTCGGGTTCGACCGGCTCGCGCGCGTCAGCGGGCTGAGAACTGCGGGGTAATCCATAATCCATGTCGGGCGCGCGGGGTCGAGTGTGCCTTCGGCAAAATCCTCGAAAAGTTCATTAACGATGAAGATCGGGTCGATGACTTCGCCCTTGTCGTTGCGCGTCTTGATGTGTCGAGCGGCAGCCTCGGCCATCACCCGCGGCGTGTCCTCCATGGAAAAGCCCAATGCGCGCTCGAAGAGGTCGGCATAGGTCACGCGATCGAACGCCGGGCCATAGTCGATGCGTAGCTCGCCAAAGGGCAATATGGGCGAGCGTGTGTCAACGCCCGCCTCGCCTTCGCGCACCTGGGCCGCAGCCCTTGCAACATGTCGCACCAGCTCCTCGGTTGTTGCCATGACGGAGTGGTAGTCGCCGAACGCCTGATACAACTCGAGCATCGTGAACTCGGGGTTGTGCTGCTTGTCGAGCCCTTCGTTGCGAAAGTTGCGATTGATCTCAAAAACTCGTGGCAGCCCTCCGACGAGCAGCCGCTTGAGATACAACTCGGGCGCGATGCGCATGTACAGATCGAGTCTGAGCGCGTTCATGTGCGTCGCAAACGGCCTGGCCGCCGCGCCGCCCGCCTGTACCTGGAGCATCGGCGTCTCGACTTCGAGATAGCCCCGGTCTGTCAGAAATCGTCGTATCTCCGCCACGACCCGGCTGCGCAACTCGAACACGCGCGTTGTCTCGGGGTTGGCCCACATGTCGATGTACCGCCTCCGATAGCGCGTTTCATGATCCGTCAGGCCCGCGTGCTTCTCGGGCGGCGGCACAAGGCACTTGCTCGCGGGCTCAATGTCCTCAGCCCACACCGTCACCTCGCCAGCTTTTGTCTTCATCAGCAGCCCGCGCACGACCAGAACGTCGCCAAGATCGGTCGCCTTGGCAATCGCAAATCCGCACTCGCTGCACTCGCGCTGGCTGACCGCGACCTGAAGGCTGTCGCGTGACGCATCGCGCAGATTCATCCAGATGAGTTTGCCGCCATCGCGCCGCAACATCACCCGTCCAGCAACACACACCCGAGGCCGCCGATCTTCGATCGGGCTTGGCACCCCGGATGGATTGTCTTTGAGCCTCGCCTTGTTTTCCGCTTGGGCTTCCTGATAGGCCTGGTCGGTACCTTCGTCGTAGGCGGCGAAGGCCTCGGCCAGTGATATCAAGCCGTCTGTGCGTGAGCCGTACGGGTCAACCCCGAGCCCTGCGACGACGGCGCGATTCTCTCGCCGTTGTGCTTCGAGGGGGTGTACGTTATCGTGAAGATTGGTGTCCTGGTTCACGCCCGCATCGTACGCGTTCGTCACGCATCGCTCGGGTTCAGGGCGTCATTAGTTTCGAGGCCCCCGCTAGTTTCGCGGGATGATCTTGCGCCCGCTGATGGTCAGCCCGAACTGTTCGAGCATGCCGGGGTCGCACAGGGGACGGCTGACCTCTTTTTCGTCCAGCAGTTCCAAGAGCGACACGTCCTTGAACGTCTCGATCAACGACGCAATTGCTCCGTCGAGCTTGCGGTGCAAAGGGCATAACCGCGTCCCGTGGGCCGCGATTCCCAGTGGGCACGAATCGATCCGATGCACTGGACTGATCGCGTTGACGATGTCCAGAATGCTGATCTGGTCCGCAGACCGAGAGAGTTTGTATCCACCTCCAACCCCGCGCCGACCCTCGATCAGATTCGCCTGGGCAAGCGAGTGCAGGACTTTGGCCAAGTAATTGAAAGGCACCAGTGTCCGCTCGGCCAATGTCGAAGTCGGTACCAGTTCATTTTCGGTGTAGGCCAGCCACACCATGGCGCGAAGCGCGTATTCGGTCGTCTGTGAAAGCATAAAACCCCCCGGTTTCTGCTAGTTGATCCATTCCGCGTGAAAGGATCCTACCGCCTCCGCCTCGTTCAGGGGCGAAGAACCTCGTCCATTTGCGACAATTCCGCCGCACTGCTCGATTCGACTGTGACCGAACGCAACAGTCCATCCACGATCTGGTCTGTCTTGACCTGATCGGCTTCCGCATTGAAATTCGTCATGATGCGGTGGCGAAGCACAGGCAATGCCACCTCCCGCACATGGTCGGCTGTCACATGCGTCGAACCCCCCAGGAGCGCCCGAGCGCGGGCCGCCAGAACAATGTTTTCGCTTGCGCGCGGCCCTGCTCCCCATGCAACATAATCGCGCACAATCGCGGGAATCTGCACCCCTTCATCCAATTCCGCGACGCGCGTCGCCCGTACCAGCCGCAAGGCATATCTCATCACATGGTCCGGCACTGGTACATGCCGCACGCTCTGTTGAATGTCCGAGATGCCCTGGCCATCAATCACGCGCTCGACGTTCTCGTCGCCGCGCGTGGCGGTGCGGCGCATGACTTCAAGTTCTTCCTCCGCAGTCGGATACCCGATCATCACCTGAAACATGAAGCGGTCCAGCTGCGCTTCGGGGAGCGGGTATGTGCCTTCCTGTTCGAGCGGATTCTGCGTTGCGAGCACAAAGAAAGGCGAAGGCAGAGCGTGCCGAACTCCACCCACAGTCACCTGCCGTTCCTGCATCGACTCCAGAAGCGCCGCCTGTGTCTTTGGCGGGGTGCGGTTGATCTCGTCGGCCAGAACCACATTGGCAAAGACCGGCCCGCGTACAAACCGCAACTGCCGATGCCCCGTGGTCTTGTCCTCTTCGATCACTTCGGTGCCGGTGATGTCACTCGGCATCAGGTCGGGCGTGAACTGAATACGATTGAACTCCAAACTCAACGTTCGCGCGATCGTTGAAATCAGAAGCGTCTTGGCCAGCCCCGGCACGCCGACAAGCAGCGCGTGCCCCTGACAGAAAATGCACGTCAGAATCTGCTCAACCACTTCGTCCTGGCCGACGATCACCTTCTGAATCTCAGATCTCAGGCGGCTGTAGACGTCACGAATCTGCTCCGGTCGCATCCAGGACTCCTTTTCCGGGCTGTGAGAATCATAGTCGAACCGAAAGGACAAAAAACAGCGACGGCAGTGCAGGGTCGCATCGCACTGCCGCCGCAACGATTCGAGCCTGCCCGCCGATCAGCACGATGCGGCGTCCAGTCTCGTCACGCGAAGGGGTTTTTTCAGTTTTCGCTGCGCAGCTTGCGCTCGAGTTGGTCGGCCATAACCTCGAACCGCTGGATCAACCGATTCATCCGCGCTTCCATCTGCTCGGAAAGGCCTTCCATGCGCTTTTCCAGTTCCGCAAGCCGGCGCTCGAGTGTCTCGCGCTCGGGGATCATTGCCTCAAAACGTCCAGCAAAGCGCTCGGGAATCTCGATCACCCGATTCTTGTCGTCAATCACGAAGGTTCCGTCCCGCCCGGTCGGATTGGGAATCGTCATGACCCGTGGAGATATTTCCACCATATTGTCCCGAACCTGAGGCCTCAGTTCGAGATACTGCCCATGAAGTTGTGCCGCTGCGGCTCGCGCCGACTCTGAAGCACGCATTGCTTCAACCAACACGCGCTCGAGCTCGGCACGCAGTTTTTCGTCGTTCACCTGCGAGCGCACGCGCTCCAGAATATTTTTGAGTTCCACTTCCTGCTTTCCCGTAGCCGCTGACGGCGCGGGTGGCACTTGTGCCGCCCTCAATCCCGATCCCGCAATCGGCGATTCGGCCATCCCCATCCGCGATGCGTCGAACTGCTTGACCACAACCCTAAAAGTCTCGCGTTCGCCACCGCGCAACACCCGCATCTGCACCACGTCTCCGGGCTTCTTGCTCATCAACGCTTTCTGCAGCACTTCCGGCGTCACATCATCATTGCCATCAATCGCGACGATGATGTCGTGTGTGCGAATTCCCGCCTCAGCCGCTGGAAGCCCCGGGATCGCTTCTTCAATCAGAATCACCCGGCGGTCCCCAAGCTTCAGCTGCGATCGAAGCGACTCGCTCGGCTCGCTCATGCGAATGCCCACCATCACCGGCAATGGCTTCGGCTCGCCTGGCTGAAGAAAGTGCGAGCCATCCAGCCTGACGGTCTGCTGCACATGGGCAACGGAGCCATCATCGGCAAGAATTGTCACGGTGTCGCCGTTCCGCTGAATCTGCTCCGTTGGCACCGCTTTGCCATTGAGCAACACCTTCAACGGCTCGCCATCGCGCACCATGAGTTCAATACTCGTTTGCGTCACCTGATCCGGAGCGGCATTCGTCACGAATAGGGCCGCCTCCGACCGCACCTGGGCATGCTCTGGCCCGACCGCGCCGGCCGCCGCAACCAGTGCTCCAATCGAAATCCCACTCCACACGATTTGTCGCTTGTTCATCGCAAACCTCCCATCAATACCCTGTTTATCGCGACCCTGATTGTCGCGGGCACCGCGTCCGCACTCTCTATAGATGAGCCTGCCGCGCCAGCCCGTCAACATTTCTGCTCAGTACGCCATCCCCGCGTGGCGGACACGCGGCGCCGGAATGGGCACAAGATTCCCTGCTTCGTCCTCGATCATCCGAAACATGTCGCGCAACTGCTGCCGCTCAACGATCTGGCGCACAAAAATCACTTCGATCCCAGACCCGTCGGGCAGTGTGCGGGTTTCAATCACATGGGTTTCAGGAATCAGGCCGATCACCGTTCCCGCTTCGCGGCCGCGATCGACATACGTTCGCAGCGCATCGTCGGGAGTGTCAATCTTCACAAAGTTCGCGCCGAATGCGCCTTGCGCCGAATGCCCGTCGCCGGAGAGCGGCATGCCCAGCGACCACGCCAGTAATACCGCCGCCGCTGCAAGCCATCCGCCCCACATCCTCGCCGCACCGAGGCGCACACTCGCATGCCCGACCATCCGCCCGCCCGACTCGGCATCGATATCCACGCACTTCGCACACGCGGCCGCATCGTTGCACGAGAGCCGAAGCGCTGCGTTCATCGATTCGAGTTCCTCGATCTCCGCCCAGACTTGCGGCTCGTGCGATGCGATCTCCCGCAGCGTTCGCCAATCCGTTGCAGACGCCCGGCCCTCAATCACACGCCCAAGCAGCACGTCCCGATCCACTTCATGACCTGACATCGACAGTCCCTTTCTTGCGAGCGACGAGTTCCACCTCCCCGGCTCCCTCGTCCCGCGCCAACTCCCGAAGCATCCGCCTCCCGCGCGCGATGCGCGTTTCGATGGTTGTTTCCGGAATCTCCAGCACCCTCGCGATCTCACGATAACTCATCCCCTTGACACACCGGAGCAACAACGGCTCGCGATACCCATCGGGCAACTGCCTGGCCAGATCGAGCACACGCTGCGCATGCTCACGATCCCCGACTTCGGCCGGTTCCGGCCGGTCGGTTCCTGTCAGCCTCACACGGGATTCCACCTTCTGCTTGCGCCCGGCCGCCCGGGCGACATTGGTTGCCACGGTGCGAAGCCACGGCTTGAACGCCTGCTCGTCCCGCACCGTATGAACCGTTCGAACAATCGTCATGGCCACTGTCTGAAGGAGATCTTCCAGGTCCGCCTGCCTCGGCTTGTGCGCCAGAAGAATCGCCGCAATCCACCCTCGATTCCGATGCCACAGCGCGCGCAGCGCATCGCGATCGCCCGCCATGGCGGCACGAACCAGTGCTTCGTCCTCCGGTCCATTGAACTTGTCCACCGCGGCCCTTTCCAATCGGCCCCTCTGCCTTATAGGGATGTCGCGCTTCTTGAGTTCCGTCACAATCCTGTGCCTTCTGGTCCCATATCCTCCTGCTTCATCACCATGTCACCTTCCGACTCAAATCCCAACGCCAAACGGCCCGCCTCCGACCACGCTCTCATGTCGTTCGGCGATCACCTCGACGAACTGCGCAAGCGCATCATCTACGCCCTTCTGGGAATCGTTCCCATCTTTTTCCTTGCGATGGCTCTCGGAAAGCCCGTTCTCGAAGTCCTGATGATCCCGATTCGAGCCTCGCTCCGCAATGCCAACCAGCCCGCTTCGCTGATCGCAACCGCCCCGTTCGAAGGATTCGGGACGTGGTTTCGCGTTGTTCTGGTCCTGACCATCCTGGCCGGTGGGCCATGGATCGTGTACCAACTCTGGCGCTTCATCGCGCCGGGCCTGTACAACTCCGAAAAACGCTTCGCCTACCTGCTCATGCCCATGAGCATTCTGCTCACATGCATCGGGGTTACGTTCCTCTACTACGTCATTCTCCCCGTCATTCTCACCTTTCTCATCACCTTTGGCACCAATGTCGGCAAACTCGAGGTCGCGGTCGCTCCGCTTCCGCAGGGCGTAGCACTCTCATCAATCGTGATTCTCGAAGTCGATCCACCCAACCCAGAAGTCGGCAACATCTGGCTCAACCGTTCTCTCAAACAACTTCGTGTATGCATCGATGCCGAACCGGTTCCCCTGATCATCGGCATGGAACTGGCTTCAACTGCTGGTGTGCTCCAGCAGTACCGCATCAGTGAATACGTCAAGATGCTTCTCAACTTCGCGCTGGCGTTTGGCATTGCCTTTCAGATGCCCCTTGTCGTGCTTCTGCTCGGCTGGGCGGGCATCGTCGATCGCCCGTGGCTTGCTAAATATCGTCGATACGTCATTGCCGGATGCACCATCATCAGCGCCATCCTTACCCCCGCCGACCCGCTCTCAATGGTGCTTCTTGCCCTGCCGCTCTATGGCTTGTTCGAACTCGGCATGCTGCTGCTCATTCTGCTCCCTGCCGACCGTGTCGCAGGCCGTGCTCAGCGCGGGTCCACGCATGACTAGCCATCACGATAAATCGATGATGCACGAAGCGCTCCGCCTCGCGCGCATAGCGGCCTCTTTGGGCGAAGTCCCGGTTGGTGCTGTTGTGTATCACACCGCCACCGGCACACCTGTCGCACACGCCTTCAACCGCCGCGAGCGCGACCGCGATCCGGCCGCCCATGCCGAGTTTCTCGCTGTTCAGCGGGCTTGCCGCGTCATCGGAGACTGGCGCCTCAACGAGTATTCCATCGCCATCACGCTCGAACCGTGCGCCATGTGTGCTGGCATGCTTGTCAATGCTCGCGTCGGACGAGTCGTGTTCGGCGCGCTCGACCCGAAAGCCGGCGCGGTTCGTTCATTGCACCACCTGCTCGAAGATCCGCGCTTGAACCACCGGGCCGAGGTCATCGAGGGCCTCGGGGCCGACGAGTCCGCGGCTCTCCTGCGATCGTTCTTTCGCTCACTGCGCGCCCAGGAACCCGATGCCTGAACTGCCCGAGGTCGAGTCCTACCGCCTCGCACTTCAAGCCGAGCTTGTGTCGCGGCGGATTAAGGCGGTGCGCATTCTCACCCGTTCGGTTGTTGCCTTCCCTGCCGATCCGCTTGCGGGGATCGTGCGTTCCCGTACTGATGCGCCGCCCGCTCGCGCTCGCCTCGCCCTTCTCCTCAAGGGCGACACCGTCACCTCGATCTTGCGCCACGGCAAGCAGCTTGCCATCATTGGGTGCTCCGGTGCCGCGGTCGCAATTCACCTCGGCATGACCGGGCGATTCTCCCTCGACGCCGCGCCCGCAACCCATGTTCATGTCACGTGGCACCTCGACGACGATCGAACGCTGCGCTTCATCGATCCGCGACGCTTTGGCCTCGTTGCAGGACATGAGTCCTTCGATGATCTCCGCGCCAGGCGCTGGTCCCGTCTGGGTCCGGACGCGCTCGCCATCACCCCGAAACTTCTCGCCGCCGCGTGCGCCGGCTCTGCCCGCCCGATCAAGTCGCTCCTCCTCGATCAGTCCCGCATCGCGGGCATCGGCAACATCTACGCTGACGAAGCCCTCTTCGCCGCACGAGTTCATCCCCTCGAACCCGCACACAATCTTGCCCCAGACACCCTTGAGCTGCTGGCATTACAACTGCAATCAATCCTGGCTGCAGCAATCGATGCTGGCGGTTCAACCATCCGCGATCATCGCATGCTCGTGGGCACCGCGGGCTCGTACCAGAACCACCACCGGGTCTATGCCCGAGCAGGACAGCCTTGCAACATGTGCCACGAGCTTCTCGTGGGCCTGCGCATTAGCGGGCGGGCGACGGTCTTTTGTCGGTCCTGTCAACTCCACCGCGAGAAATAATCGACGGGTTATCCACAAACCGGATTTCTTCCGGTTTTGTCTTCCGTCGGTTCGCACATACCCCTCGTGCAAGGAGGTGTTCTTCTTTTCTATAAGAGATAAATTGACCGTAGTCGTAGTAGTGAAACGTGGCGCAATGTGGACAAAAATTCCTCAGGCGCAAGATGCTCCGGCAAAACAAGCACTTATAGCTCCCGGCGATTCCGGGAGAACCTGTCGGCTTTCAGGCGCACGCCAGCGACTCAATTCGCAAAAAGATTAGGCTCTCAGACGATTCACCCTTCAAAGCGAAGTCCCGGCACTCGATCGCGCTTGCCAACGAGCGCCTGCCCACACCTTGTTCACAAAACAAGCGAGCCCCACCGATAACCGAACAACAGTTCTACGCCCGAATCTGTTCTTCCGCGAGGGACTTGTTCAGAGACTGAATCACCGAGGCGAATGCATCGTCGATCGTTTGCTTGCTCTCGATCGTGCGCACAGCGTGCATGACAGTAGTGTGATCGCGCCCCCCGAAATGAGCACCGATCTCTTCGAGCGAGTGCTGTGTCTGCTTGCGCGCCAGGAACATGCAGACTTGCCTGGGCAGGCTGATTGACTTGTGTCGTCGTTTGCCGAGAAGGTCCGTCCGCTTGACGTTATAGAAGTCCGTGACCACGTTGATGATCGCGTCGATCGAAGGGCGGCGGGTGATGCGGGGCGCCGTGTCGCCCAGGGCAGAACGGGCAAGGTCGAGATCAATCGGGCGTTTTTCGACCGCGGAGTGAATCTGGATCTTGACGATCGCCCCCTCAAGTTCGCGAATGTTGGTGTCAATCTTGGCGGCAATATGACACGCGACATCGTCGGGCAGATCGAGTTTTCGCATCCGAGCTTTTGACTTGAGGATCGCAACCCGGGTTTCGTAGCACGGAGGCTCGATCTTGGTTACCAACCCCCAGTTGAAGCGACTCACCAGCCGATCTTCAAGGTCCGGGATCTCCTCGGGTGGACGATCGCAACTCAGTACGATCTGCTTGCGTGACTGATACAGGGTGTTGAATGTATGAAAGAACTCTTCCTGCGTTCGGTCGCGCTTGGTCAGGAAGTGAATGTCGTCGATCACCAGAACGTCAACATCCCTGAACCGGTGTCGGAACCCGGACATCTGTCCGGTCTCGACCGCGTTCATGAAATCGTTGATGAAGGCGTCGCACGAGACGTAGTGCAGCACCGCGTCTGGGCGATCCTGTTTGATCTTGAGGCAGATCGCCTGAAGCAGGTGGGTTTTTCCGAGTCCGACATCGCCATGGATAAACAGCGGGTTGTACCCCGGGCCGGGATTTTCACTGACGCTGACCGCAGCGGCGTAGGCGAGGCGGTTGTTGGGGCCTGGGATGAAGTTCTCGAAGCAATAGTCCGGATTGATGACCAGGGCGTCAGGGTGAAATGCGAGTTCGGATTCGCTGCCGGCGTGCGCACGGGAATGGCCATTGATAGCGGAGCCCGGAGCGACCCCCATGTTTTGGGGTGCGGCATCGCGTGGCCCGACAAATCGCACTGCGAGCAACTGGTTCGTAACTGTGCGCAGGGCGTCGTTGAAGGCGTCGAGGCAATCGCGGCGGAGGTAGTCGCGGTGGATGTCGGAGCGCGCGCGAATGCTCATCGTGCCGTTGACGATGCCGAGGGGTTCGAGTTCGTCGAACCATTGTCTCCACATTGTGGAGTGGTGGCTCCGGAGGTACGCGAGCAGCGCGTTCCACACCTGCCGATCAGGGTCAATCATGGGCGTGCAACCTCGAAGGAGCCTCGGGCACTCCTCAAAAGAACGGACAAGGGACGCAGCGGGTGTCGTCTCCCAACGCACCAAAGCACCGCCGCCGGTGAACTGACACGGTAATCCAAACCGGGAGAGGTGTCAACCATTCTCTGGCGAATTGGCTGCGGATCCGGCCTGGCGTGTCGCCAGCTCGATTTCTCGTTTGCGGGCGTCTTCGGCTTGCAGGTCGTAGCGCATTTTGTTGGTTCGGTGATCCATGAGCAGGTAGGCCTTGGAGGCCTTTTCGGGTCCCGCAATTTCGAGCAGCCGCTGGGCTGCGTACCCGAGATGAGTGCGGCGCGAGATGTGTACGAGGACCATGGCTTCGCACTCGACGAGGCTGAGCCATTCGGCGACGTCATCGACATGCAGGTGCATCCCGATCTTGGCGCGTCCCTTGTGTTCTGGTTCGAAGAAGGTGCATTCGACGATGATGATCTGGGCTTTGCGCACATCTTCGCGGAGCAGGCACGCGCCGGGCAGCGTGTCGCCGAGGTACGCGATCTGCGGGATTTCGAGGGTGCGCGTGATTTCGGTGCCCCGGCTTTTGAGTTCGCGCAGTTTTTCCTGGGGCAGGCCTACGAACTCTTCTTTGAGCTTGGTTCGCCGTTCGAGAATGGAGTATCCGGTGCTGGGGGCGGTGTGTTCGGTGGCGAAGGCGCGCAGGAAAATGTTATTTTTGATCTCGATTGATTGTTCTTTGCCTGGCTCACTTGACAGCGCGATCACCTCGTATGGGGTGACCTGGCGTTCGAGCTCCTGAAAGCCTTTCATCATCGCATGAACGGCACCCTCGATGCGGGTGTCGCAGACAATGGTTCCGGTTCCCATGCCTTGGAAGCGGCGCTGGCTGCACCAGTAGGCGAGGCCTCCGATGTGATCCATGTGTCCGTGGCTCAGTGCGACATACTTGCTCGCCAGGGCTGCGCGGGGGCAGACCCCCATGTCGAAGCAGATGTCGAGTTCAGGAATTTGAATGCTTGTGGCTTCGCCGGCGACACTGAAGCCCTGCACTCGATACGGCGGGAAGTAGAGGAAGCCGAGGGTGCCTTCGCGAGGCGGCGGTTTGGGGATCATGGGGCAAGCCTCTCTGGCCGAGCTTTCGCTCGACAGGAATTGTCTCGGGTCAGTATCGCCCGATCCGACACCCGGATCGTGGCATTCACCCCCATGGTACACTGGCAGAGCGGCTTTGACACAGGCGTGACGAACACTTTGCGGTCGCGTTCGTACTTCAGGGAGTGTGGCGCTGGCGTGGAGGCCTGCAACCAAAGCGGGCCAAGTGCGAATAAGGAATATCGAGCGCGGCGCACGTTCATGCTGCTGCGGCCTCTTGTCTGGTCCTCTCTCTCCTCCGGGTTCGTCGGTTCCCTTGCGGGCCGACGAACTCTTGACGCGGCGTGGTGATTCTTGGTGCTGCGGGGCTTGCTGCAGACTCAGTTTGTGAGCACACACAAGCCGCCGATCGTGGCCTTGGGCCTACGCTCATGGCGCGATGAACGACACTCCGCCACAACGCGATGCACATCACTCTGAGGCTGTCGGAATCGGCGATTCCGAAGCGGGCGAAGCGGCGACTGGTGCGGGCGGGCCGATGCCGGCGCGCGACGATTCGGCGCGTGCGGTGCTGGTGCGCCTGGGGCCGGCGGCGATTCTGGGGGTGTTGTGGGCGATTCTGCCTGCGTTGGGCGGGATCGCGGTGCTGTACTTCATCGCCGACATTTCCGCGTTTTTGCGCGAACACCAGTTGATGGGCTTTGTGCTCTATGTGGTGGTGTTTATTTTCAGTGCGGGATTTGGCCTGTTGCCGACGTATTCGCAGTCGTTGTTGGCGGGGTATGCCTTTGGGCTGGCGCAGGGGTTTGCGGGGGCGCTGGCGGGCTTCACGGGTGCTGCCCTGGTGGGGCACGTCATTGCGCGCACGGTCGCGCGTGAGCGGATGGAGCGGGAGATCAGTGCACACCCGAAGGCGGCGATCGTGCGCGATGCGTTGGTGGGCCGGGGATTCTGGCCTTCGCTGGGCATCACGACTCTGGTGCGGCTGCCTCCCAACTCGCCGTTTGCTCTCACGAATCTGATCCTGACGGGCGCGGGAGTGTCGAAGCGCGTGTATGTGCTCTCGACAATGCTGGGCCTTGCTCCGCGGTCGCTGGCGGCGGTGTACATCGGGACGCAGATCAGCGACTGGTCGAACGTCGATAAGCCGCGGTGGCTCATTGTCGGGGGCATCGCGCTGACAGTGGCAGCGATCCTGATTATCGGAAATATCGCACAGCGGGCCCTGCACCGCTTTGCCTCGCGTGGTGGTTGAGTTCGGGCGTACCTTGGGCTAAACCCTGAAGATGGACCCGAGTTTCTTGCCCAGCAGGAGGCTGGCGCCGAAGAGCGTGACGGTCAGGAGCGCCATTCCCCAGACGCCCATCGCGCTGGCGATGCTCGGCCCGTCGCCCAGGCGGTTGGTCAGTTCGAAGATCATCTTTGTGATCGGGAAGTGGCTGGTCTTCTGGGCCAGGATCATCGAGTCTGAGACCTCGAGCATGGAGAAGCTGAAGACCAGGAGACAGCCCGCGATGAGGTTGGCCATGATGAGCGGGATGATGACGCGGCGGATTGCGTAGAGGCGTGGCGCGCCGAGGTTGATAGCGGCTTCTTCGAGTTCGCCGCTGGTCTGTTCGAGCCCGGCGGCGGCGGAGCGCACGATGTATGGCAGACGCCGGACAGCGTATGCGATGATGAGCAGCGGGAACGGATTTGGGTCGGCGCCGAGCACGCTGAACAGTCCGCCGAGGGGGTCGCCGTCAGCGAAGGGCCAGCGCAGCGACATCGCGACAAAGCCGAAGGCCAGCACCAGCCCGGGCACCGCGAGCGGGAGCATGCACAAGGTATCGAGGACGTTGCGGCCGACGAGGCGTGTGCGCACGATCAGGTATGCAATGACGATCCCGAGCAGGAGGTTGACGACCATCGCAGCCAGCGAGAGCAGCAGGCTGATGCGGATGGCACCGAAGGCATCGGGCGAGCCGAGCGCCTGGCCGAAGTGGTCGAGGGTGTAAGAGCGCGGGAGGACCGAGCGGTACCAGTCGCCAACGCCTGAGACGCTGGTGAGGATGACGCCGAGGTGGGGCAGCAGGGCCGCGATGCCGACGGCTGCGAACAGTCCTGTGGCGATGAGCCTTCCGGCCAGGGGAAGATTTTTTTCGTCGCTGGCGCGAGCGGCTTTGGAGTACATGGCGTGGCCTTTGCGGCCAAAGGCGACGCGCCCGACGATGTAGAAGAACATTGACGATGCGAGCAGTACGAGCGTGAGGGCGTAGGGCTCGGCGGAGTCTTCGACTTCCTTGAGGCCATAGAAGATCTGCACGGGCGTGACGCGGTAGTAGTCGAACATGAGCGGCGTGCCGAGTTCGGTGAAGGACCAGATGAAGACGATGGTCGCGCCGGCAAAGAGGCCTGGTCGGATGAGGGGGAGGGTGATGCGAAAGAAGCGACGCCAGGGGCCTGAGCCGAGGTTTTCGGCCGATTCGTTCAGGGCGGGGTCGAGGTTGGCCAGGGCGGCGGCGGCGTTGAGATAGATGATGGGGTAGAGGTGCAGGGCTTCGACGATGACGACGCCGAGGAACTTGGCTTCGCCGAGAATGTCCCACTCGGTGCCGAGCAGGGCGTTGACTGCGCCTTGGCGCCCGAGCAGAGCCCGCATGCCGATCGCGCCGACGAATGGGGGCAGGATGAGCGGGACGAGGATGGCGGCATTCCAGAATTTCTTGCCGGGGAAGCGATAGCCCGCGCTGAGCGTGGCCAGGGGCAGGGCGATGAGGATCGAGAGGGTTGTGGTGCAGGCGGCGATGGCCAGTGCGTTGAACAGGCCGCCGCGGAGGTTGGGGTCGGCGATGACGAGGGCGAGGTGGTCGAGCGTCCAACCGGTGCCGGTTGCGGGGTTGGCAGCAAACCCGCCGCGGATTGTGAGGGCGATTGGGTATAGAAGGAAGAAGGCCAGGGCGCCGATGAGCGACAAGAGCAGGGTGTACTGAAGGATGTTGCGCACAAGCCGTGGGGTCACCGGCGTGGTTCCTCAGAGGGCCGGGGCGGCCAGGGCGCTCGGGCCGAGGGTTTGGATCGTCAGGGTGCCGAGTTGGCGGGTCGAAAGATAGGCGTTGACATCGTCGAGCGTGATTGAGTCGAGGCGGGCGGCAATTTCGGCCAGCGAGCGTGGGCGGCCGAGTTTGTACTGGTCGCTGGCGAGGGTGACGGCGCGTGCGGGGCTGGATTCGCCGCTGAAGATGACGCGGCTCTTGAGCCCGACCACAGCCCGTTCGAACTCATCGCGCGTGACGCCGGCGCCGACACGGGCCAGTTCGGCGACGAGGACATCGAGCGATTCCTGTGCGCGTTCGGGCGTGGTGCCGACGTAGCCGGTGATGGAGCCGAACTCGCGGTCTGCGCGGTAACTGGCGCTGACGGAGTAGCAGAGGCCTCGTTTCTCGCGGACCTCGGTGAAGAGTCGGCCGGACATTCCGCCCGAGAGGATGGAGACGACGATTTGTTCGAGATAGGCATCGGGCGACGGGGCGGGTGGGGCATCGTGGACGACGATGATCTGGACTTGATTGGAGCTGTCGTCTTCGTGCGCGTAACCGCGAGGGGCGGGCGGGCCGAGGGTGATTGGTGGCGAAGTGCCAGTCCAGGATTGGAGCAGGGCGTTGATTCGGCTGGAGAGATCGTGGGATTCGACGTCGCCCGCGACAGCGATGATCGAGCCGAGCGGGGCGCAGCAGGTAGCCCAGTGTGAGGTGACGTCATCGAGGGTGAGGGCTTCAAGGTCTTCGGTGGTGCCCATGCCCGAGCGGTTGATGGGTTCGGGGTAGTGTCGGTCGCGGGCAGCAAGAACGGCACGCTGGTGCGGGTCGTCCTTGAGCGACTCGATGGATGCCAGGGCCAGTTCGCGTGCCGGGTCGAGGCTTTGGGGATCGAAGCGGGGGCGAAGCGCAAGATCGGTCAGCAACGGGAGCGCCTCGCCGAGTCGCTGCCCGAGCATGGTGGCGGAAAGCTTCATGTGGATCGTGCCGGCGTCCACTGAACGCGAGAGGCCGAGCATGTCGCAGGCGTCGGTGAAGGCGCGGGAGTCGAGGTTTCCGGCCCCGCGGAGGAGCATTTCACTGGTGACTGCTGACCAACCCAGGCGATCGTGTGGATCCCGGGCGGCACCGGCTGGGAGGAGCCAATTGAGTGCAACGGAGCGCACACCAGAAATTTTTTCGATGACGAGCGTTGTTCCGCAGTCGAGTGTCGTGCTTGAAATCGGATTCATCATGTACTCCGATGCGCTAGAGGGCAAGTTTAGCGGGGCTGCAACGATTCGCGCGCTGTTGCGAGGGAATGTGCGGCAGTAGGTTCAGGATGGCGGTTGTGCACGATCATGTGGCGAACGTTCACGATCTTGATGCGATCGTGCGGGTGTCGTGCGACCTTGCGCGATGCAGAGCGAGTGAAGCCGAGCGATCGCGTGCGCCCGATTGCGTGCTCGTGAGCAGTGCATGACGAGCACATGACTCACGTTGCGTGCGCGTAGAGAGGGGCGACTTGCGAGCGTGCGCGCGCGAGATTGTGTATCTTGAAGGCGCGTGAACTCGGTGTTGAGGGAGCGTATTGGCTTGGATTGTTCAAGTTCAGAGGAAAAGAATTCCGATAAGGCAAACAGTTTCACAACCGATTGTCGGATTGCGAAAGTTCGCAACGACCCGGTGACGTTTGGTTTGCAAACCAGTTTTAGGAGTACGAAGCATGGCCAAGAAGACCGCAAAGAAAGCAAAGAAGAAGACCGCCAAGAAGGCAGCCAAGAAGAAGACTGCCAAGAAGGCAACCAAGAAGAAGGCTGCAAAGAAGACCGCCAAGAAGGCGGCCAAGAAGAAGACTGCTAAGAAGGCAGCCAAGAAGAAGACAGCCAAGAAGGCCACCAAGGTCACTCCCGCGATGTGATCGCTGGCAGATCCAAGCCCATGACGGACCGGTCTCACTGAGGCCGGTCCGCTTGTTTTTGTCGACGGCGCGCGGAGAATACTCCATCGTGACAGACCAAGAAAACAAGGCCAAAACGTGCATGAGGACCTATCGGCAGGGCCGGCTTATTGCGCGACACAGTGATGGGATCGATACACGGGCCGAGGATGTTCGGTTCATTCTCGACCCGGCCGGCGGCGCGATCATCTTTCCGCTCTCGAGCGCGATGATGAGCCTCGAAGAGTGTGTTGTCTATGTTCCCGATGAGTCGCCCGACGACAATGGTGATTGGCTTGAGCTTCAGGTCGAACTCTCGGCCGACGATGAGGTTGATGAAGAGTTGAGAGACCGGCACTATGCGTATCACGATCGAGGGCGGCCTGGCGTATGGGTTCGGGCTCGCGTCGCGGCGTGCCGATTCGGGAGCACGATCATCGATGGCGCGGAGATTGCGCCACCCAACACGCTTGCCCGAATCGAGCCGGCGCTGTGTCGCGCATGCAACGCAGACCGCGCAAAATTGGCGGCGGCATGTTTTGCGCACCGTCGCGTGCACGTGTCCGAAGCGACCACTGTCGGTGTGGATAACTTTGGGGTTGATGTACGAATCGCGCTCGGAGTGCTGCGTGTCGAGTTCGACGCGAGGGTTGATGACGAAGCGTCCGCGCGGCAAGCGATTGCAAGACTGATGGAGACACCCGTATGAATCGCCCTGATTGCCTTCGCGAGGCACACGCGCACCTGTTTCAGCACGGGCGAGCACTGGGAATGGTCGATCTCGCGATGTGCGCGTCGTCGGGCGAAGTGCTCGATCGCGTGCGCGAGCGGGCATCGTGGGGCGAGAACGTCATTCTCGGGCATGGCGCGCGACCAGAATCATGGAATGACCCGCGATGGCCGACGCGCGACGAACTCGAGGCGGCCTCGGGCGACATCCCGTGCTGTCTGTGGTGTTTCGACTATCACGCTTTGATGGCGAATCGTGCCGCGCTGGCTCTGGCGGGCATTGACGGCAATACCCCGAGCCCTGCTGGGGGGTTGATCGAGCGGGACCGTTCGGGTCGGCTGACGGGAGTGGTGTACGAAAGGGCTGCCCAGATGGTGTGGGAGGCAATGCCCGAACCAGAGAGCGATGCTCGCGGTGCGATTCTGAGGGCGGCAATCCACGATCTTTCGCAAACACACGGGTTCGGCGAGATTCACGATCTCAAAACTCAGGAATGGCTAGGCCCCGCTCTTGCGGCGATGGACCGGGAGCAGACTCTTGCCGCGACCTGTGTTCTTTGGCCTCTGGTTCAGGATCTTCGGGTGGTTGCGGAGACTCGAGGGCGGTGGGAAGGCGAGCACGTTCGACTCGGCGGCGGCAAGATCTTCGTCGATGGCACGCTCAACAGCCGAACAGCGTGGATGCTTTCACCGTTCAAAGACGGACGGGTGGAACATCCTTGTGGCCTGCCGATGATGTCGCCGGCGGAGATCGAGGAGGCGGTGCGAGCGTGCGACGCGACCGGAGTTCCGATGGCGGCCCATGCGATCGGGGATGCTGCGGTGCGCGCGGTGCTCGACGCGATCGAGCACGTCAGGCCTCGCACTCCGGGATTTCGGATCGAGCACTGCGAGGTCATTGATGAGGCGGATGTCTCCCGGTTCGCACGACTCGGCGTCATCGCCAGCGTTCAGCCTTGTCACCTGCTCTACGACACAGAGGTGCTCGAACGGGCCCTCCCGCATCGGCTCGATCGTGTCATGCCACTGCGCGAACTGATCGAAGCGGGGTGCACGCCTGGGGTGGGGTTGATTTTTGGGAGCGACACTCCGATAGTCAGGCCGCACCCGCAGGACAGCATTGATGCTGCCACGCGCCGCCGCCGCAACGAGCGCAACGAACAACAAGCGATCGGGCTTGACCAGCGGCTGACCGAGGCGGAGGCATGGGAGTGTTTTCGCGGGGGCATTTGAATTGGTGCTGGTTTCGGGCCCGGCTCGGTGTCAGACCTCTATGATTCTGCGAACGCGTCGCGGATCGAGCGAACACGCCGAAAGGGGCTGACAGATGCGCAGCGACATCTCATACAACAACATCATCGACGGGGAGGAATTCGCTCGTGCCCAGGCGGCGGCGGATGCGGCGGCGGATCTCCCTGGAGATCAGATCGACACCAACCAGTTCTATGTTGCCCAGCAATATGAAAGGTACAGCGAGGAGAACCACGCGGTCTGGAAGATGCTCTATGAACGCCGATGGGACATGCTCGAGCTTCAGGCGTCGCGGACGTTCATCGATGGACTCAAGGCAATTCGTCTGGTCCCAGACCGAGTGCCGCTGTTATTCGGCACGGCTCCTGATCCGTATGACCCCGCGCGTCAGGTCAAGGGAATTAACGAGTACCTTCGGCCTCTGACCGGGTGGCAGAGCCGCGGCGTTCCGGGTTACCTGCCTGCCAAAGCCTTCTTCGCGTGCCTCAGCCGGCGCGAGTTCCCGACGACGATCGTGATCCGCCCGAAGGACAAGATGGACTACCTGCCCGAGCCGGACATTTTTCATGATGTGTTCGGGCATGTGCCGCTGCATGCCGATCCGGTGTTTGCGGAGTTTCTTCAGACCTATGGCCTGGCGGCGCTGCACGCTGGAGATGGGCACGAATTGGCCCTGTCGCGACTGTTCTGGTTTACTGTTGAGTTTGGACTGGTGCACGAAGATGGCCGGCTCAAGATTTACGGCTCGGGGCTGATTTCGAGCCACGGCGAGAGTGAACATGCTCTGACGGCACCCGAAGGGAGAGGCGAAGGCAAGGTCGAGCGCCGACCCTTTGACCTCGAACGGGTCATCGAGACCGACTTCGAGATTGACCATTATCAGCCGATTCTCTATGTGCTCGACTCGTTCGAGCAGCTGCGCGATGCGATGAACTCGTACGCCGAGCGAGTGATGAACCAAAAAAGCGCCACACTGAAAGCGTGATGCAGGACAAACACACAACAGAATGGAGAGCAGACTGATGCGGCCGAATGTCGGAAGTGCGGATCGAGCGGTGAGAATCTGGGGAGGAATAGCGTTCCTGTCGATTGCCATTCTGGGCCTTGGGCTTTTTGACGGGATGATCGGCGGGATCGTGTGCGCGACGGTTGGCGCGATCATGCTCATCAGCGGTGCTGTCGCGTATTGCCCGGGCTATGCGATCGTCGGCATGGGGACTTGTCCGGCTCCGAAGGACAAGCGGGCTCAGTGACAGCACCCGTTGCCCGGCCGGCAGCAATGTCCACTGTTGGGAGCCGAAGGTCGAGCGCGGCCGCTGCTGACGAAACTCAGGCTGATGACCTTTTCAACCGGCTCACTGGCGGGTGTCGGGCCGGGGTCGATCGAGGCGAGAGTGCAGAGTTCGCCCCAGGTGCGGATCTCGTCTGACATGGAGTGCTCGACCTCGACCAGTCGCTGATTCGCAGGGCATCGATATTCATACTGCGGCACGACAACCTCCTCGCCAACGCATGAAGTATTGACACGCTCGTCGCAGGCGGCGACAGTCTTCGCATACAATTAGGAATGACCACTGTGCCGACGGGACGAGAGAAGACGGACGCAACCTGGACCACCCAGGACGCATCGGATTTGTATGGCATTGATTCCTGGGGCCAAGGGTACTTCTCGGTCACAGACGCCGGAACGATCGCGGTGCGCCCCGCGCGAGACGAAGAGCACCAGATCGATCTCTATGAACTCGTCGAGGGCTTGCGTGCGCGTGGGATTCACACGCCAGTGCTCCTGCGGTTTACGGATCTGCTTAAGAGCCGCCTGACGGAACTGCGCGACGCTTTTGATACGGCCATCCGAGAAAATGAGTATGGCGGCTCGTACACCTGCGTGTATCCGATCAAGGTCAACCAGCAGCGACCCTTGTGCGAGGAAATCCGCGACTTCGGTGATGTGCTGGGATTCGGACTTGAGGCGGGCTCCAAGCCCGAACTGTTGGCGGTCCTCGGCCTGACGGAGAACCGGCCGAACATGCCGATCGTGTGCAACGGCTTCAAGGATCAGGAATACGTCGAGACGGTGGTCCTTGCGACCAAGCTTGGCCGGCGCATCGTGCCTGTGGTCGAGCAAGCGATCGAACTCGACCTCATTATTGAGCAGGCAAACCGCTATGGCGTGAGGCCGATGATCGGGGTGCGCATCAAGCCCTCAGCCCGAGGCGCGGGCAGGTGGGAGTCTTCGGGCGGGATGCGGTCCAAGTTCGGGCTGCAAGTGTCGGAAGTTCTGGCGGCACTCGAGAAGCTCCGGAACAACGACATGCTCGACTGCCTCCGCCTTGTGCACTTTCATGTCGGGAGCCAGATCTGCGACATACGCCAACTCAAGAACGCCATCAGTGAACTGGCGCATACCTATACCGAACTGCGGCGCCTGGGCGCAACACAACTGGACATGATCGACATCGGCGGCGGGCTTGGCGTTGATTATGACGGCAGCCAGTCGAGCTGGGCTTCGAGCGTGAACTACTCTGTGCGTGAGTATGCGTCGGACGTGGTGTATCGCATCAAGGCGGCCTGCGACGATGTCAACCAGCCCCATCCGATGATCGTGAGCGAATCGGGGCGTGCGATGGCGGCCTATTCGAGCGTGCTGGTGGTGGATGTGCTTGGCAAGAGCCACTTTCCATCGGACCCCGATCTGCCATGGATTCGGCGCACGATCGATGCCGAGCGCGCCAGCGGGCAGGAGATTCCTCAGCCCGTGATCGACCTGCTCGATGCCTACGAAGGAATGGCCACACGCGAGGCTCTAGAAAACTACCACGACTCGATTCAGGCCCGCGATGAGGCGATGACGCTCTTTGGCATGGGGTATATGTCGCTTCCGATGCGGGCGGTGACCGAGCGACTGTTCTGGGCCATTGGGCGGAAAGTGATTCAGATCACAGACGAAGACCCCGAGAGTGCATTGGCCGACCAGATCGGCGACCTCGGGGAACTGCTCAGCGACATTTATTTCTGCAACTTCAGCCTGTTTCAGTCACTGCCCGATTCGTGGGCGATCGATCAGTTGTTCCCGATCGTTCCGATTCAGAGGCTCAATGATCGGCCGAGGCGACGCGCGATTCTGGCAGACATCACCTGCGATTCTGATGGGCAGATCAGCCGGTTCTCGAGCACCGAAGGACAGAAGGCTAAAAAAACGCTCGAACTGCATGAGCTTCGCGGAGAACAGCCTTATTACCTCGCCTTCTTTCTGGTTGGGGCTTATCAGGAAGTGCTCGGCGATCTGCACAACCTCTTTGGCGATACCCATGCGGTCCATGTTTCGCAAGAAGAGGACGGCTCGTGGTCCATCGGCGAAGTGGTCGAGGGCGATACGGTGCGCGAGGTGCTCAGTTACCTCCAGTTTGACCCTAGCGATCTGAGGCGGGCCATGCGCCGCGACACCGAGCGGGCAGTGCGCGAAGGTCGCATGAGTGTCGAGGAAAGCCGGGCACTTCTGACCTTCTACGAAAGCGGCCTAGAGGGATATACCTATCTTGAATAGGCCACAATCATTATAGGACGTGTGTCTGCCCTAAGGCCCCGATAAGTCCTGTTGTGGAACGGATTAGAGAGGAAAATTGTGCCATTTTTCTTGCATTCGTGACTTCAGCGTGTGTGGGGCAGATCCTTTACGCTTAGACTACACGAGGCGATCGGATTCTCGTAAGGCGAAGTGGCGCCTGATCCGTCGTGGGACTGGTTTTTAGAGAGATGAGGAGAATACACATGATGAAGAACGTGATGATTGCTGGTGTGGTTGCGCTCGCATCGGGTGCGATGGCGTCGGTCTACGACAACGGCGCGATGGATTTCCTGAATGGCAACGAGATGACGCAGTGGCTGCAGACCGAGGATTTCGTGCTCAGTTCCAGCGCGAACATTACCGGCGCGACTTTCGGGCTGCTCAATACATTCGCTGGCTCCAACAACTCGAATTGGGACGGCTCGCTGCAGTGGTACATCTTTGATACCAATGCTGGAGTTCCGGGCAATGTGATCGCCACTGGAAATGCCCAGAACATTCAGATCAGTTTCGTGGGCAACGTGTTTTGGGACTTCTACGACGTGTCGTTCAGCTTCGGACAGAGCGTCGCCCTGAACAGCGGCACCACATATCACTTCGGCCTGCACATGGCAGCCGACTACAACAGCCGCGACGAACTCTACTGGGCGTCGACCGCCAACAACGCGACACAGACCGGCTGGGAGTCTGATGGCGGCACCATGAACAACTGGTCCAACAACGGCGTCGAGCACGCATTCACGCTCGTCCCCGCTCCGGGCGCTCTGGCGCTGCTGGGCTTTGGCGCGGTCGCCGGCCTGCGTCGTCGTCGCTAAGCCGTTTCTGACGACTTGGTTCGTTTTATTCCGGGCGGCGCGACATGCGTCGCCCGGTTTCTTTTTGTGGATGCCATGCGAGGCGGGAGTGACACCGCCCCAGGCCGAAACCAAGGGGCCAGAGTTCCTACAATTGAGTTCATCAGGCCCGCCACCCCCGGGCCTCGTGATTTCCTGTCGCCACGGGGGGCTGGCGACGAACAACGAAAGCGCGCATCGCGCACGGGAGACATCGATGACCACGCCAACACCGTTCACCAAGACCGACCTGCTTGCCAATCCGATTCAGCACGTCGACATCACGCGCTTTGACGCCCGCTCGATCATCGACGCCTACGAGCAGACAGCGTTTCAGGCACGCAACACAGCGAGGGCTGCCCGCATCTACAGCCAGATGCTTGGCGACAGGGATTGTGTGGTGATCCTGACGCTTGCCGGCTCGCTCATTTCGGCGGGGCTGAAGAAGACCATCATCACACTGCTCGAACACAACATGGTCGATGCGATCGTGTCGAGCGGGGCGAACATTGTCGATCAGGACTTCTTCGAAGGCCTGGGCTTCAAGCACTATATCGCTCCGGGCAGTCCCGAGAGCCCGCCCGTCGATGATCCGACGCTGCGCGACATGGCGATCGACCGCATTTACGACACCTATATCAATGAGGACGAACTGCGCGTCTGCGACGACACAACCAAGGCGGTGTTCGACAGCCTTGAACCGGGGGCGTATTCGTCGCGTCAGTTGATCGCCGAACTCGGGCGATATCTCGACCAGCACCACCCGAAGAACGAATCGGTCGTGCTGACGGCGTATCGCCGGGGCGTGCCGATCTTCTGTCCCGCGTTCAGCGACTGCTCGGCGGGCTTCGGCGTCGTGCTGCATCAGGCCGAGCGGGCAGCCGCGGGCAAGCCTTCGGTCTCGATCGACTCGGGCCGTGACTTTTATGAACTGACGAAGATCAAGCTGCACACGATGGAGCACGGCGGCGACACGGGGCTGCTGATGCTCGCGGGCGGCGTGCCCAAGAACTTTGTGCAGGACATCGTGGTCTCGGCTGAACTGCTCGTCGAGAAGGGCCTGGCGCCCGAAGGCGAGACGCCGATGCACAAGTACGCGGTACAGATCACGGCTGCCGATGTGCGCGACGGCGCGCTGTCGGGCTCGACGCTGCGCGAGGCGTGCAGCTGGGGCAAGGTCGATGTGGTGTACGAGCAGATGGTCTTCGGCGAGGTCACGAGCCTCTTCCCGCTGATTGCGTCGGATGCGTATCACCGCAAGGCCTGGGCCAAGCGCCCGCAGCGGAAACTGGCGGAGTTGTTTGAGGCGGCGGCGGTGTGAAAGTCTTCAGTCGGCGGCCTTGGTTCTGAATCCTCGCTTTCGTACTTGTCTGATCCGGGCACGAACCGATGGCGCGGTTTCTGTTGCTTCGCCGTCGGCTAGCAGGCGCTCGGCTTCTTCGCGATACGCCGGGTGGAAATACGCGAGGCGCGCAAAGCCGTTGTAAGCCCAAGCGCGAACGAACTTGTTTTCGTCCGCCATACAGCGCTCGACCAATCGCTTGATGTCACGAACCGATTCCTTCGGGAGCACGACGAGATCCATGATCTGGAGCATGTGAAGCCGGGCTTCCCAATGCTCAAAGTCGCGAGCACGGGCAAAAAACTCGCGGGCTTGTGCGTGCGAGCATGTGCCGCCCGAGTCGAGGTGGTGCTTGAGCAGCCACGAGGCGGCTCTTTCGAAGTCAGGAATGGCAGCAAGCCGAGTGATGGTGGCAACGAAGTTCCGGCGGGAGGAATGTTGGTCGTAGATCTGCCGGATCGATGCAGCGTCCTTGTTGTCCCACTTCGCGAGCGCCGTGCGTAACGGAGATGCAGCCATCGTTGCAGTGTACCGCAATCGGCAGAAGTTTCGAGAGCCAGCCGCGGATCATGGCGTGCCCCAACAATCCCCCATGCACGAATCCGATCTTCTCCGCCACATCGAGTCCACGGCTGCCGACCTGACCGGTTTCGCCGGGGCGTTCGGGCGTGTGCTCGTCGGGCCGGGCGATGATTGTGCGGTGGTGCAGACGCCGGGCGGCGAGGTGCTGCTCGCGACGGTCGATCAACTCGTCGAAGGGCGGCACTTCTCGCCGGGCACACCGATCGACCTGATCGCGCGCAAGGCGGTTGCACGGTCGGTGTCGGATATCGCTGCGATGGGCGGCTCGCCCGCGTGGGGGTTGGCGACGGGGCTGCTGCCGAGTGGGTTCGAGCATGGCCGCGCGCTCGTCGATGCGCTTCATGCATGGGCGAGGCATTGGGGTTGCCCGCTGATCGGCGGCGACATCGCGGCCGGGCCGGGGCCATTGAGCCTGACGGTGACCATCGTCGGTCGGATGGAGGCGGGTGTGGCACCGCTGCTGCGGAGCGGGGCGAAGGCTGGCGACCTTCTGTATATCACGGGCCCGATCGGCGCGAGTTTCGAGAGCGGTTGGCATCTGAACTTCGAGCCTCGTGTTGAGGCCGGGCGCGCGGCGGCAGCGTGCCCGCGCGTGCATGCGGCGATCGACATTTCGGACGGCCTCGGGCGCGATGCCGCACGCCTTGGGCATGCCTCAGGCGTTCGGCTGGAGATTGATGCAGCGGCGATCCCGCTCCGCAAGGCGGGGCAGGCGTGGCGTATCGCGGCTGGAGCGGGAGAGGACTACGAACTGCTCCTGGTCATTGAGCCCGGCAGCGATGGTTTTGAGAGCGAGCAAGGCCTGCTCGGTCCGATCGGGCGCGTGCGGGCGTGCTCACCGGGCGAAACGGGCGGCGCGAGCATTATCGACGCTGACGGAACGCATGACGCAGCGGAACTGGGATGGGATCACAAGTAAGCGATATGGCGATCTAGCGAAGCGCTACATCGCGAAAGCCCGCGTCAACGAGCATCTCCTGCACACGAACGATCGCGTCGTATGACACACTGGATTCGGGCTCGATGATGATGCGTGTGTGAGCGACCGCAGCCCCGAGCGATTGGGCGGCGACGGTCGCTGCATCGGCAAGGACATCGACTCCCTGTCGGTCAAGCCCCAGGCCGGAAACGAGCACCCCGGCGGGCGAGGGCGCCAGCGTGATGAGCAACTCTGCCGGTCCCAGGGTGAAGGTTGGTGGGGCGTCGCGGCGATCGGGCGCGACTTGGGCTCGCAGGATCCACTCGGGCCCCACCAGCGCGGTCGAAGCCATGAAGAAGACGAGGATGACCATCACGACATCGACCATGGGCGTCATGTTGGGGCCGAAGTGCGTCTGCCATGTGTGAAGGGCGTTGCGTCGGCGGAAAGGCGCGCTCATGGCGATTGCTCCGTCGCGAGCTCGATGACGCGAACCTCTGCGTCGCGGCAAGCCTGAATGACGGGGCGGACCACCGCATACATCGCACCGCGATCGGCCCGCAGGCGCACGCGTCGGTCGGGGTGCAAGCCGAGTTCGCCCGCGAGCAGGCCGGCCAACGCGCCCACCGCCGTCGGCCTCCCATCGAGGAGCACCACACCAGACTGGTCAACGGTGATGATGATCGGGTCGGAGTGTTCGTGAATTGTTTCGCCGGTGCGCGTCTGGGGCAGGTCGATCTCGCCGCGCCGATCGAGCACGAGCCGCCCGACAAGCAGGAAGAAGATAATCAGGCACATGACCACGTCGATAAGCGGTGTGACGTTGATGTGTCCGCTCGGCTGCTGCTGCACGATGGATACCGCGCGGCGTCTCATGGCACCTTGTTCTCGCGTGCGACCAGATCAATCACGCGATCGACAGCGGCTGAGGCTTCGGCCATCGCGCGCGTGCAGATTCGATCAGCAATGCCACGATACACGCCAAAGACGAGCAGGCACGGCACAGCCAGGAGCAGACCGAGCAGCGTGTGAAACAGGGCTTTGGAGATACCTAGCGAGAGATCGGTCGGCCCGGCCTGCCCGCCTGTTGCGCCGAGCGATGTGAAGGCCAGGATCATGCCCCACACGGTGCCCGCAAGCCCCACAAGCGGGCCGAGGTTGCCGATGACATTCAAGAGTTCAAGCTTGCGAAAGCATCGCGCAGACTCGATGCTGGCGGCCAGTTCTGCAGCGTCACGCATGGCCTGCGGACCGAGTGCACGCTGCGACAGAGCGGCTTCGACCGTGCGCGAGACAAACGCCCGATCATCAGCCACCGCGTTCGTCACCAGAGCGATGCGACCTCCCTCGATCGCGCGCGTCAGCGCTTGTGTCGAACGGTGCGGCTGAATCACGCCCTGCCGCACGTCGAGCACCACTCGCACGATCCACGCCACCGCCACCAGCGAGCCGATGAGCAGAGCGACAGAAAAGAGATCGAAACTCTGTCTGAACAGAGGCCAGAGCCCGAGTTCCTGAGCCTGGGTTGCGAGGGTTGAGATCTGCGGCGAGGCGAGGCGGGCAAGCGTTCCGTGCATGACACGATCTTACAGATGTTCCTCGTAGTCTGCCTGATCGGCCGGTCGATCAACCTGATACGACTCGCTGAACCATCGGTAGAGGTCGGCCCAGCGAGCCCGTTCGCTGCTGAATGGATAATGCGGATTGTCGGGCGAGACGGCTTCCCCGGTTACAGGGCATGTCGTGGGCCGGAGTTTCGCAGGGCTGGCGGGCGCATCCAGAGCAAGCGCCCGATCCGCCCAGCCTTCGGGCATTGTGAGCGTGATGCGCCGCTCTGACTGGCCGATGTGCTCGATATCGATGTTCAGCCCCTCGCGTGCGAGCAGGTGTTCGATGCGTTCGGCCCACTCGATAAGCACAATCGCGTCCGCTCCGGCCAGCGCATCCCAGCCGAGGAGTTCGAGTTCCTCCGCATCGCCGCCGAGGCGGTAGGCGTCCATATGCACAATCCGCACTCCGTGAGCGCCCCGGTATTCATTGGCAATGACAAAAGTCGGGCTTGAGACTTCGGCAGGGTTGGCTCCCAATGCCTCTGAGAGCGCCCGAATCAGCGTTGTCTTGCCGGCTCCGAGCATTCCTCTCAGCCTCACGATGTCGCCGGGGCGCAACACGGCGGCGATCTGCCGAGCCAGGTCGCGCGTGTGCTCGGGGCTTGTGGATTCGAGAATAATCTGCGGCATGGCTGATTGTTGCGCGGCACACGCAGGGACGCGCACAAGGCGTCCTACCCTGTCGGCATGGATCGCAGGCTCGCAACCGACACCGACGACGGCATGCTGCTCATCATCAGCGGGCCCAGCGGTGTCGGTAAAACCACCATTACCCGAGGCGTCGAACGCGGCATCGCGGGCTCCGTCTTCAGCGTCTCGGCCACGACCCGGCCAAAAACCGCCTCCGATGTCGAAGGCGTCGATTACCACTTCGTCGATGACGCCGAGTTCGACCACATGATCGAGAACGATGAGTTTCTCGAATGGGCCGATGTCTTCGGCAAGCGCTACGGCACGCCGCGGCGGTGGGTCGAGGAGCAGTTGACGCGCGGCAGGCTGGTCATCCTCGAAATCGATGTCAAGGGCGCGCAGCAGGTCAAACAACGCATGCCCGACGCCTTTGCGATCTTCGTTCTCCCGCCGAGCGAAGAAGAACTGCTTGTGCGACTTCGCGGCCGAAAGAGGGAGTCGGAGGAACTCATCCAGAAGCGCTTCGCCGAAGCCCGCAGCGAAATCGCCGAGGCTCGCGCGGGGGGGTTTTACGACGCGTTCATCGTTAATGCGCAGTTGGATGAAGCGATGGCCGAGGCGATCAGGCTCGTTGGGAAACGAAGGGCGAGTGGGCGAGCGTGAATCTGCGGCGGGGGGTATTGGGCCCGCATGTTATTCGTCTTGAAGTTCACGCCAGAGTGTTGGGGCTCGTTTGTGTAACTCCTCGATCCGACGGGTTACTTCATCGAGGCCTTCGCGCGTGCTGGCGATGAAGAGCGAGCGGCGATACACAGAACATTCGAATGGATACAGCATTTCGGCGTCCGTGAATCCGGCTAGATCGGTAATTGTCCATTCAAGGATCCAGTCGAGCAGGTTTTGGTCCGTCTGTTCCAGTCGGGCATCCTCGTTGGCGACACGAACAGCATCAATCGTTGAGCCCAGGTCAAACTGTCGTATATAACCCGTCTGGCCATCCTCCATAACAAGCTGAATATCCGGGATGCCGGTCGAACCGGTGTCGGGTCGCCAGTTCGCGGGCTGCCAGAGGTGTCGCAGGCCTTCTCGAACCAACTCGTCTCCGCGATCAGTCGCGAGATAGGCCACATATTCAGAG
The DNA here is from genome assembly GCA_019636795.1 of Phycisphaeraceae bacterium. Lineage (NCBI taxonomy): Bacteria > Pseudomonadati > Planctomycetota > Phycisphaerae > Phycisphaerales > Phycisphaeraceae > Phycisphaeraceae bacterium. The sequence continues at coordinate 165,807 of JAHBWW010000001.1, read as the reverse complement.
ATTTCGGGCCACCACCTAGAACTCCGGAGGTTAACTTCCAAACACACTTCAAGGTCAAAGCGGCTGGGACATTGGATCCCACGCATGAGCGTTGCGATCCACCCGCTGCTCTCAATCGATTCGATGATGGCCGGTGCTTCAATGTACCACGCGCCTTCGCCCGGGCAAGGATCCTGTCGGCCATAGGTATGCACAAACGCAGTACACCAGTCGTGGCATCGGTGTCGCTTCCATTGACGATCGTTGCGATCCGGCGCGCGCACAAAACGCCACTTCCAGCCTTCAGAAGAATTCGCTTCCGCTCTATTTCTCAGGTTGAGGACCCATAGGTACTCCTGCCACTCGCGCATGCCAATGGTGTCAGCCCTGTAGAGCAGTTCGCGAGTAAGCGGCGCGGTCGAACCCTTGTATCCTCCCGCCTTGTACCACGCATCCGCCGACTGAGGCAGCACAACCAGCACCGTCGTCGGCACATATCCCATCCAGCCGCGCTCGCGGAAGCGCCAGTGGAAGGCCAGTGCGTACCACGAAATGCTCACAAGGCCGAGACTGAGCGCCGCCATCACCCATCGCCTGCGTGTATACAGCAGTTGTCGCGCTCGCGCGTGCTGCCGCCCGCACTCCGGGCACACGATTGAGCCGTTGGCCGCAGCAGGAATGCCCTCCATCCGATACCGGCACTTGCGACACCGCGGGCGCCCGCGCGCCCGATCCCAGAACAGCGCCCAGCAAAACACGATCGCGCCCGCGCCAAGCAGCGCCCACGCAAACCAAGCCAGGTTGACGACAATCCATCCCATGTGCACAGCCTATCCGCGATCGCCGCTGCTGTGTTCCCGCTCTCCGGCCATTCTCGCTTCGCTGCCTGTTGGGGTTCGCTGGCGGGCTTGAGACGCTAATCTTTGCTCATGCCCCACCTCAACTATCAGACCGCCGGCGAAAGCCATGGCCCCGCGCTCGTCACCACCATCACCGGCCTCCCTGCCGGGCTCGCCCTTGATATGGACCTGATCAACGGCGAACTGCTCCGCCGCCAGGGCGGGTACGGCCGGGGCGGAAGGCAGAAACTGGAAACCGACGAAATGACCTTTCTCTGTGGCGTGCGGCTGGGGCGGACGATCGGGGCGCCGCTGGTGTTTTCGATCGCCAACCGCGACAGTCGGCTCGATGACCTCGTGCGTACGCCGCCGGTGCATCGCCCGCGCCCGGGGCACGCTGATCTCGCGGGCAGCATCAAGTGGCTGACGACCGATTGCCGCGAAACGCTGGAGCGGGCCAGCGCCCGCGAGACCGCCAGCCGCGTAGGTGCAGGGGCGATCGCGAAGTGTCTGCTGCGCGAGTTCGGGATCGAGGTCTTCGGCTTCGTGCGGCAGATCTATGACGCGCGGACCGATGTCGATGTCACGCCCGAGAACTGGCAAAGCCTGGTCGCGGTGCGCGACGCGAGCGATACCTACACGCTCGACGAGGCTGCGACCGACGCCCAGCGCCGCGCGATTCGCCAGGCCAAGGAAGATAAGGACACCGTGGGCGGGCACGTCGAGTGTCATGTCTTCGGCTGTCCGCCTGGCATCGGGTCGAGCATGGACTGGACCACCAAACTCGACGCGCGCATTGCCTACGCCGTGATGGGTATTCAGGCGTTCAAGGCGGTGCAGATTGGCGCCGGTGTGCGCGCGGGCCAGACGCGCGGGAGCGACCTGCACGACCCGATTGCCTTCGACCCGGCGCGCAAGGGCGACCACACGCTCGGGTTCGTGCGCTCGCGCAACAACGCCGGCGGCCTGGAGGGCGGCATGACCAACAGCCAGCCCATCGTCGTCACCGGCACGATGAAGCCCATCGCCACGCTGCTCCAGGGCATGCCCAGCGTCGACCTGAACACCAAGCAGCCCGAGCGCAGCCAGTACGAACGCAGCGATGTCTGCGCGGTTTCGGCGGCGAGCGTGGTGATGGAAAACGTCGTGGCTTTCGAGGTCGCCCGGTGCTTCATCGACAAGTTCGGGAGCGACTCGATGATGGAACTGAAGCAGAACGTCGAGGCGTATCTACAGACGGCGAGAAGGTTACCGCTGGAGTGAAGTATCGCCGACACCATAGACGCGGTGCACATCGTGACGAACTGTCCCTTCTGCCGCTACGACCTCTCCGGAACGCGCTCTTGCGAGCGCTGCCCCGAGTGTGGCAATTGTGTTGTGCCAGACCACATTCTGGCGATCATGAACCACCCCATGCTCCGGGACGAACTGGCTCTCTGCATACTCGCAGCGATAGGCTGGTTCATTACAGCGGCGGTGTTTCTGCTCGCATTTGCTTTGACCCGCGGCCGACTCTTCATCATGCTTCCTGCAGCGGGGGCTGCATGTGCCCTTGGCGCAGCCAGCATCTGGCTCAGTAGTTTGAGCCGCCGGCGCTGGCCAGCACACTTTGCTCGATGCCCGCCTAGCGAGGTCCGTCATTCCGCGTGGTACACACCGATCGCTCTGTATATGATGGCGGCGTTTTTCGTGCCCACAATTGGGAGTTGCATGCTGTTGATATCCCCCTGATTCAACGACACAATCGCTCGGCCCAGAGTTACAACGACTCTTCAATATCCGCCCCCAGCCCCGCCAGCAGATCCCGCGTCACAGGCCCAACAGTGCCGCCCCCCACCGCCTCGGCCTCGATACGCACCACCGGCAGCACGCCCCAGCTCGAATTCGTCAGAAACACTTCGTCGGCATCAAGAAGATCATCGATCGAGAGCATCCGTCGCGCACAACCGATGCCCTTGGCTGCGGCAATCTCGCTCACCGCTTCGCGCGTCACGCCCGGCAACACCGGGCTCGGGAGGGCGTTGGGTTCTTCCTCGCCGCGCGCGATCGGCGTGTGCAGCGTCCAATCCTTGACCAGAAACACATTGCTCACACATCCGCCCGCGAGGTGATTGGTTACCTGCATGACGATGGCTTCGCCCGCCCCCTTGCTCGCGGCTGCCTGCAACTCACGCAACCTCATCCAGTAGTTCAGAGTCTTGTGCCCGGCGAACGGGTCGAGCGGGTTGACGCGGGCATCGGCAAGTGTGGCGCCGACGCCTTGCTCAAACATAGCCAGCGGGTACGACGTCGCTGGTTGCACACTGATGATCACAGTCGGCGTGTGGTTCGTTTTTCCGCCGATTTCGAGCAGATTCAGGTCGCCGCCCGTCAGCGTCAGCCGCACGCGCGCCCGCGCATATCCAGCCTTGGAAATCGCTTCTTCGACCGATTCAGCGAGCGGCTCGATGCGCACATCGTTGCTCAGCCCAAGTTCTTTAGCCGAACGGGCCAGACGTTCGAGGTGCTCGCGAAGCCGATACACGCGCACATCGCCGGAGGTGTCGAGCAGGCCGAGCATGGTTTCGAACAAACCCACGCCATGCAACAGCCCGGCATCGAATGCCGAAACCTGCGCCTCCTGGCGATCCATCCAATGACCCTGCACAAACACAATTGGTTGGCCCATGATCGGAGTGTATTGACAAAAAAGTCGCCGGGCGGCAAGATGGGCATCTGCCGCCCGGCTCGGCGTGGGAAGAAAGGAGTTTGTCAAAGGCCTGGTGCTTTTCGCGTGATGCGCCACATCACAGCCAGCGCTCGGCCTGCCAGCATTTCCAACAAAATGCGGGTCGCGGCGGTGCAAACACGCGACCCACATCCGCCGCAAGGGCGGACCCCTCTCTCCACCCGTTTCCACTCCCGTGCAGCGGGAAACGGGCGACTCGGACCATTGATTGATGCAGGTGCTCCTACCCACCCGGCATCAGACTACCACTCTCATCAACGCTCGCTCGGCATCGCTCATGCCAAACAAACCACCACACGCAACCTCCGCGCGGTTTCCCGCGCTCCGCCATCAGTTTCGAAGTTCTCGATCGTGGAGCGAATGCTCCGGGCCACTATCGGGGGATCGGAATCGAACCCGCGAATCCTCGCCAAGCGGTATTCTCGCTCTGGCTCAGTCAAACTCCCATCAATTTCCCGCAACCTCTTAGACACAAGGCTGTACGACGCACTGCCGATTTCGGTTTCACGATTTGTTGTAAGTTGTTCACTCAGCAAAGGATCGGTGCCGCCGCCGAGGGCGGATTCCGCCGGAGCAGCGGTTTCACGCGTGAATCGCCATGGAACCTGAGTTTGAAGGCAGCCCGAACTTCCTAACTTACCCCGACTTTCTCTCGAACTTAAAACTCTGACCTTGATGCGATACCACCACCACGTCCCCTGACCCGAGTTCCCCTGCAAGGATCTTGCTCGCCAGCGGGTTCTCGAGTCGGTGCTGGATTGTCCGCTTCAATGGCCGAGCACCGTACGCCGGATCCCAGCCCTCGGCGATCAGGGCCGCCTTGGCCTCATCACTCAGGTCGATTGCCATGTCGCGCTCGGCAAGGCGCCTGCGGAGGTGTTGCAGCTGAATCTCCAGGATGCTTCCCATCGTCTCGCGCCGCAGTTGATGAAACACCACCACTTCGTCGATGCGGTTAAGCAGTTCAGGCCTGAAGAACTGCTCGCGCACCCCCACATTCAACTGCCCCTGCATGCGCCCGCGTTCGAGAGCCTCTTCGGGTGACAAGCCTGAAGCGTCAAAGTCCGCGCCTGGGCCACGACGGATCAGATCACGCACCGCGGCTTCGATCTCCCAGTCCTCCGCTCCGCGCTCGGTCATGTCCTGAATCTTCTGGCTGCCCAGGTTGCTCGTCATCACGACAATCGTGTTGCGGAAGTCGACGGTGCGTCCCTGCCCGTCGGTCAGTCTCCCGTCATCAAGCACCTGGAGCAGCACGTTGAACACATCCGGATGTGCCTTTTCGATTTCGTCAAGCAGAATCACGCTGTAAGGCCTGCGCCGCACAGCCTCGGTCAATGCGCCGCCTTCGTCGTAGCCGACATACCCCGGAGGCGCACCGATCAATCTCGCGACGGCGTGTTTCTCCATGTACTCGCTCATGTCGACGCGCACGAGCGCCTCTTCGGTGTCAAAAAGGAACTCGGCCAGAGCCTTGCAGGTTTCTGTCTTGCCCACGCCGGTAGGCCCAAGAAACAGAAAACTCCCGATCGGCTTAGTCGCATCGCTCAGTCCGGCCCGACTGCGACGGACCGCGTCCGACACCGCGCGCAGCGCGTCATTTTGCCCCACGACGCGCTGACGCAGGTGTTCTTCCATGCGAGTCAGTTTCTCGCGTTCGCCCTCGACCAGGCGACTGACGGGGATGCCTGTCCACCGCCCGACGATCTCGGCAATCTGCTCGGCATCCACTTCTTCCTTCACGAGCGCTCCGCCTCGCTCCTGCCGCTCGTCGAGCACCCTCTCTGCCTGTTCCAGCTGCACATGCATATCGCGCAGGTCGCCGTACTGGATTCGGGCAGCCGCTTCGAGGTCGCCGCGGCGCTGCGACTGCTCCAGTTCCACGCGTTTTGCGTCGATTTTCTCCTTAAGCGACTTGACGGTATCGAGATCCTTCTTCTCTGCCTCCCACTGGGCCGTCAGCGCGCGGTTCTGCTCCTGGAGTTCGCTCAGGTCGCGCTCGATTCGTTCGAGTTCACGGCCTTCGGTTGTTTTTTTGTCGCCCTGGCCGATGCGAATGGCCTCGCGCTCCATTTCAAGCTGCATGATCTTCCGCCGCAGTTCATCGAGTTCGGTCGGCATGCTGTCGTTCTCGATCCGCAGGCGCGATGCGGCCTCGTCCACAAGATCGATCGCCTTGTCGGGCAGGAATCGGTCCGCGATGTACCGATGGCTCAGCCGCGCGGCCGCCAGAATCGCATCGTCGCGAATACGCACGCCGTGGTGCGCTTCGTAGCGCTCTTTGAGTCCCCGCAGAATCGCGACAGTCTCTTCGACGCTGGGCTGGCCCACATAGATCGGCTGGAAGCGCCGCTCGAACGCCGGATCCTTCTCGACGTGCTTGCGATATTCATCGAGCGTTGTCGCGCCGATCGCGCGCAACTCGCCGCGAGCCAGTGCCGGCTTGAGCAGATTCCCAGCGCTCACCGCCCCCTCTGCCGCCCCGGCGCCGATGATCGTGTGCAGTTCATCAATGAAGAGAATGATCCGCCCTTCGCTGGCCTGCACTTCGCGCAGCACCGCCTTGAGACGCTCCTCGAACTCGCCGCGGTATTTCGCGCCCGCGAGCAACTGCCCCACATCCAGCGCGATGATCCGCATCGAGCGCATCGAGTCCGGGCAGTCGCCATTGACGATTCGCAGCGCCAGACCCTCAGCGATCGCGGTCTTGCCCACGCCGGGCTCGCCGATCAAAACCGGGTTGTTCTTCGTGCGGCGGCTGAGCACCTGCATTGTCCGCCGAATCTCCTCATCTCGCCCGATGACCGGGTCGAGCTTGCCTTGCTGTGCCTTGTCCGTCAGGTCGATGCCATACTTCGAGAGAGCCTCATAACTCGACTCCGCGTTTGGGTCATTGACACTGCTGACTCCCGACACTTTGCGAATCTGCTGCACCGCAGCCTCGATGGCTTTGCGATCAAGTCCCAGAACCGTCAACAACTCCTTCGCAGGTCCCGAAACCTCTGCCAATGCCACAAGCAGGTGCTCGGTCGAGACATAGGCATCCTTCATGCGTGAGGCAGCGGCGTCGGCAGCGGTCAGCACATCCATGATCGCCCGCCCCGACGATCCCGCTCCCGAGCTTGTCTTGGGCAGGCGACCGAGCTCGCTCTCGGCCAGCGACGCAATTCGCCCTACGTCCGCTCCTGTGCGAGCCAGGATCGACCACGGCGCGCCGTTGCGATCGCTCAGCAGCGCTCCCAGAACGTGCAGCCCGTTCACCTCGGGGCTTGAGCGGCGCGAAGCATCGGCCTGGGCGTCGGCCAGGGCCTGTTGGGCGAGCGTTGTAAAGCGATCCATGCGCATGATTCACTCCTCGGAGAACACCTGTTCTCTCAAAGGCTTGTGCAATCGCTGCGCCAGTTGCTGTCGCCCCTATGCCCTTGCCAGCGGGTTTGTATGCCCTTCCGCGCTGCCGAAGTGGCAGGCGATGGGGATTTTCCAGCCAGTGTGCCCGGCCAGCGATTGGGGAACAAAAGTGGGTCAAGCCGATTGGTCGGCACCAGTCGATCTGGAATGTCCGAACCCCGATTCAAGGTGGGTACCATTGCAGCGATTCCGGAACTTCCCCGACGAGGGGGCGTGTTCGTCGTTCGTGATCCCGGTTCCCGATCGAGGGTTCAAAGGCTCGGACATTCACCAAACCGCCTGGACGCCGACCAATCGGCCTGACAGGAAGCACCATACCAGAATCTACCCCTCGGGTCGAGACCAATTTTCCGATTCTTTCGCGAAGTTTGTGTTCTGGTTCGGCATGGTCCGATGAAACAGAATGGGAAACTTCGCGTAAGGAATCAGCAGTGCAATTTGACCTTGCGCCGGGTTCCCGCCACAATCAACCCCGGTCAGCGACCTCGCAGAGGTCGAGGTAGAGCACAGAACCCGTCAGCCAGGAGGCAGAACATGAAGAACCGCCGTTGTCTTTTCGTCGCGTCGATGCTGGGCTCTGCTGCCGTTCTGCTTGGGGGGTGCGCCAGTGGCGGCTCGACCAAGAGCACGGATGTCCGCCATATCCGCTCGAATTTGACCCCCGGCCTCTCGACCAGTGCTCAGCGGCACACCGAGGTCAACAACTCTTTGGCCATCATGTCCAACCAGCACTTCCGCCTCCTGCACGAAGACCTTGGACGGACCCTGATGTATCTCGACCGCCCGTCGCGTCTGACGCCGGCTCCGGTTGCGCACTGACCGGGCATCGCACAGCATGTGTACAGTTTGTTGATGAATCCAAAACCGGCGCTAGCGCCGGTTTTTTTTTTCGAGACCACAGCCGCTTACAGCAGCTCGATGACCTCGAACGTCTTGATCCCTCGAGGGGCTTTGACCCGCACCTGTTCGCCGACACGGGCTTTCATGAGGGCTTCACCCATCGGGCTTGACGCGGTCACCTCGATGTACTCGAGCGTGATGCTCCCGCTTGTTTCCCCGACCAGCCGGTAGACATCCTCGTCGCCTGTGGTCACATTGCGAAGCTTGACGACGGATCCGATGAACACGACCTCTGCCGACTTGGCCGCGGAGTTGTCAACGACCTGGGCGCGCGCAAGGCGGTCTTCGAGCCGACGGATCTCGGCCTCTTCGAGGCCTTGCTGCTCACGGCTTGCGTGATATTCGGCGTTCTCCTTGAGATCACCCAGTGCGCGAGCTTCCGCGATACGCTCGGAGATGACCGGGCGATTGGCCCGCAACTCATCGAGACGGCGCTCGAGCTTTTCCTTTTCCTCGCGCGTCAACAGTTCCATGCGATCTCCTTCGTTCCGACGGGCCGCGACAGCAACCCTCAAACCAGACACTATGCCTTGCGACCCGAGCGTGCGACCTCAATGCCCAACGCGGCCATCCACGCACACGCACCAACCAGAGCCGTCACGGCGATGCTCAACCAGTGGGTGGCCCGAATGACCAATACGCCCGATGGCGGATGTTCCCGAGACAACTCGTGGACGGCAGTAATGGGTGAGACCATAATTGCCCACCCCGTTCCGCTGGCTGGACCAATATCAATCATACCCGAAGCAAACAGGACAAGTGGCAGGCCGATGAACAACCCGAGAATGGTGATCATCCATCCAGCCCGCCGCAGATCGATTTGTGATCGCGGCGACTCAAGCAGGTATGCAAAGCACAATGCCGCACCAACAACGGTCGTCCATGCTGCCTGACACAGACTCACCGCGCTCGCCTGCTCAACGGTCCACTGTGCAAGCATGCGCAGCGTTTGAGGCCAGATCAGCGCCTGCACCGGCAGGACCACGATGAACAGGTCGTGGGCGATGTGCGAGCAGATCGAGCCGCGGGGACGCTCCTGGCACAAGCGCACCATCGGCCACAAGATCACCATTCCCACCGTCACTGAAACGATCAGAATGCGCACAGCAGGTTGATAGATATCCTCGGTCACGATTCGCGCAGGCCCAAGCGACGCGAACATAATCAGTGTCGAGACCATCAGGAACACTGTCCACGCGAGCGCAAACGTGCGAGGCTCGCCACGGCGATGGTCCCAGGTCTGTCGTCCCGCTGGAGGCCGCCCAAAGAGATCGAGATCCTGCGCTGCCATTCTTCGCTTCACGGGTTGATGTCCAGGCCCTCTCGAAGTGGGAGTGGGCCATGAATCTCCATGCGGGCGCTGTTGCCATCGATGCGACCATCTTTGCGGAACAGGCTGCTCAATCGCTGGAGTTTGACCTCGGTTGTCACTTCGCCGGGCTTGAACTGCCCAGGAGGCGCGCCCCACACGACACGTGATTCGGTCGGCGTGATGATTTCGAGAACACCCTGACGCGCCATCAGCCGCACATCGATCGCGCCGACCTGATGAAAATATGGTTCGTTGACCAGCACACGAAGCAGCGCGAGCGCTGCCTGCACGTCTGTTCCGGGCCATGCCTTCATGTACTTGGTCTCGGGGTTCGGATCGGCTGGTGCCAGACCCGCACCGAGAATTGCCTTGACCTCGGCGGCTCCGGGCGCGAACACCATCGGCATGATCATTCCATCCCAGCTGATCAGATGATCGCGCCCATTATGATTGACGACAGCTGCCGGGACGCGCCACTTGCCGCGAATCTGGACCCGGTCGCGCCCGACACGCTGCACCTTCGGCGAGCCATCAAACCACCCGCAGCGTTCGAGCATGCGTCCAACATCGGCCAGCGCAGCGGCGCTGAGCGGGTCGCGCCCCCGCAGCAGCCCGAGGCTGCGCTCGATCAACGCGTCAATTTCAGATTGAGGCACCCAGCGCAAGCCTTCGGTCGAAACTGGAGGCGTGAGTTCGATCGTGATCGCGTCCTGCACAAGGAGTTCTCGTGCGGTCTGATCGAGGTGCTTGACGCCGAAGGTCATGCCCGTTCCCATCGCGATGACGCAGAGGCCGGCCACGATTGGAGACGCGATACGCCATACCTTGCCCCAGTCAGTCGAGGAAGCGGCGCGCGATGCCTTGCGAGATGATTTCTTGCGTGTTCGAGCCATACTTGTTTCTATGCCTTCTGGTGCGACCGCGACATGGCGCACCCGACGAGTTGCGAACACAGGGCAGCAAACGGGAGCCCTTCGGCCGCTGCTGCCTTAGGGACCAGCGATGTCGGGGTGAAGCCGGGCATTGTATTGATTTCGAGCAACCAGTGCGAACCTTCGCGGTCGAGCAGAAAATCGACTCGCGCCAGATCGCGCACACCCAGCGCGCGGGCCAGGGTCAGGGCCTCGGCACACACGCGCTCGCGGACGCCCGCGGGCAAGGCGGGATCGGTCGTGTAGACCGTGTCTGATCGCTGGTACTTCGCTTCGTAGTCGTACACGCCGCCAGCCGGCGCGATCTCGACGATTGGGAGCGCCCGAAGCGATCCCTCGCGCGCGAGCAGCGCCACGGTGAGCTCACGCCCCTCGATGTACTGTTCAACCATATAGCTTCGGTGCGGATTGGCGCTGAGGTCTTCGCGTGCCTGCTCAACAGCGTGCTCCCAATCGGCCCGGTCCCGGCACACATGCAGCCCGACGCTCGAACCGTCGTGGGTCGGCTTGAGGACGACCGGCGGGTCGATCGGTGCATGGTCGTCGCGCGGATCAAAAACAAATGCTGGAGCGGTACGAATCCCCAGCCGCGAGGCTTGCAGTTTGCATCCCATCTTGTCCATGCACGCCCGGGCAGCCCGCGGCCCGCAGCCGACGTACGGTCGGCCATCGACTTCGAGCAGATCCTGCAGCGGCCCGCCCTCGCCATACTGCCCATGCAGCACCGGAAACACCACGTCGCTCTCGATCGACCGCAACTCCGACAGGCTCAGACGATCGATCGTCCGTTCGATGACCGTGTACGTCGATGAGAGAGCCTGTGCGACCGAGCGGGCGCTGGTCAGGCTTACGGGGCGCTCCGCGTCAGGCCCGCCACCAAGCACCAGAACCCGTGTCATGGTTCTCGGCTCCAGACCACGACCTCGCGTTCGAGTCGCACGCCGAATCGGTCGAACACGCGCTCTTCGACTGCGAGCATGAGGACCAGCAGGTCGTTGGCTCGCGCGCCCGGGTGTGCGACAAGGAAGTTTGCGTGCACCGAACTGACTTCCGCCCCCCTGCAGCGCAGGCCCTTGCAGCCGGATCGATCGATCAAGAGTCCGGCGCTGACGCGCGCACCGGCAGGGGCAATGTCTTCGAGAGTGTCGATCAACATCGGATTCTTGAATGCACATCCCGCGCTCGACGCGGCCATCGGCTGGCTCACGCTCTTTTTTTCCATGCACGCGCGAAATCGAGCGCGAATTGCCCTGACATCATCGGGCAGAAGGGCAAACTCCGCCTTGGTGATGATGTACTCATCAAGCCCCGAACGGCGGTAGCCGAAGTCAATCTCCGCAGCCTCAAGCACTCGGCTTCGCCCCCGCTTGTCGATCGCATGCACCCGTGCAATCGAGGTGCAAATCTGCCCGAACGCGCCCCCGGCGTTCATGCGCACTGCACCGCCGACGCTGGCGGGAATTCCTCCGAGCACTTCGAGGCCCGACAAGCCCGCATTGCTCGTCAGCGTAATAAGCCGGCGCAGATCCACACCCGCGCCCGCGTGCACAAGGTGTGTTCGGGGATCGATCTCGACCTGCTTGTAGAAGTCGCTGGCCAGCGAGACGACAATCCCGCCCACGCCTTCGTCCGCAACGAGCAAGTTTGCACCCTCGCCGAGCACGCGCACGGGTTCGCCAGTTTCAATCGCCCATCTCAGGTCATCGTCCGATTGGGCGACGACCAGCGCGTCGGCACATCCGCCCACGCCGAACCATGTCGAGATCGGCGCATCGCGTTGTACTTCTCGCGTTTCTGCCGAACACGTCATCAGGCCTGTGCCTTTCCAAGAGACTTCATGAACTGATGTCCGACCTGCCACACCGGACCCGCACCCATGACGACCACCAGGTCACCATCGCGGGTAAACGTCCGAAGGTGCTCGACAATTGCATCGAACTGATTGATAAGCGAAGCTTCGACGCCTTTCTCTCGCAATTTCTCGACCAGATCCTGTGATGAAACCAATTGCTGCTCAGCCTGTGAATCGCGCACGAAGTAGATATCGGGGACAATCACCACATCTGCCTGCCCGAAACTCGTCGCGAACTCGCCAAGCAGGAAACGCGTTCGCGAGTGCTGATGAGGCTGAAACACGCAGATCAGCCGTCCGCCCCTGGCCTCGGGCGATTCTGCCTGACGCAGTGCTCGCAGCGTTGCATCTATCTCGGTTGGGTGGTGCCCATAGTCGTCGTACACTCGAACGACTCCACCGCCAGGCAAGACCCCGTCGCCCAACAGCTGCATGCGGCGATCCAGGCCACGGAACGCAGAGAGCGAGTGCTCGACCCTCGCTCGCTCGGCACCAAGCAACATTGCAAGCGCAGCTGCGGTGGCCGCGTTCATCGCGTTGTGCTCGCCGGGCATGTGGCCGATCCACTCCAGACGCAAGTCTTCGTGCCGCAGTGTCGTACGCCTCGATGCCGCGTCATAGGACACACACCAATCGGCAGCCGGGTTGAAGCCGATCGTCTCGACCGCGCACTCAAGCCCGGCCGTTACGACGCTGCGGTATGCGCCGTCGTGCGCGATCAATAGTTTGCCGCCCTGGCTTGCTGGCGGAACGCGGCGCGCAAAGACTGCGAAAGCCTCGATGATTGCATCGATCGAGCCATAGATATCCAGATGGTCGGCCTCGATGCTGCTGATCGAAGCGAGGGTCGGATACAGGTTGTGAAATGATCGGTTGAACTCGCAGGCCTCGCCAATGAGCAAGCCAGGCTTGCTCGCGAACGTGCCCAGCGGCACAACCTGCGCACCAATCCGCGACCCGACGGGTTCTTGGGCCTCACCCCCGAGGCTGCCGCGTCCGAGCTGTGCGCATGTCGCGCCCACGATCACCGACGGATCCAGGCCTGCGTCTATCAATACGCATCCCAGCATGGCTGTCGCGGTGCTCTTGCCATGCGTTCCTGCGATGGCGACGCCCGTGCGCCCGGACATCGCCAGTCCCAGCGCTTCAGCGTAAGTCATGATCGGCAGGCCTCTGACCTGGGCCTCGAGCACCAGTCGATGATCGCGCTTCACCGCAGCCGACATGATCAGCAGGTCCCGGTCCGCGGGCAACGTCGATTCGGGTCCGTCGTGCTCGACCATGATCCCTTCGGCGCTCAGCCTCTCGGTCAGGGCGGTAAGGCTCGAGTCGCTCCCCCGGACATGAGCGCCACCCGATCGCAGCAGCCTGGCAAGACCAGACATGCCACAACCGCCGATGCCGACCATGAAAGGCCTGCGGGCGCGGAAAACCTCGGACACCCAGTTGTTGATCGGCGTGGGCACGATAGATGGTAATGTGGAAGTGGTCACGAAGAATCTATCGGCTTGGCGGGCGAATCGGGGCGAGTCTCGGAAACAACAAGCCAAACACGCTATCCTCGCTCATCGTGCCTGACCCCGCAAACATCCTGCCCCAACTCACGAACCCGGGACCGCTCCCGTATCGACTCGCATGCCTCTGCGACTTGCGCGACGAGCAAGGGCGCGTTCTGCTCATTCGCCGCAAGAAGGAACCAAACTTCGGCTTGTGCTCGCCCATCGGTGGCAAACTCGACATGGAAACCGGGGAGAGCCCCGCCCAGTGTGCCCAGCGTGAGATCCGCGAAGAAGCTGGCATCGACATTCCCATCGACCGCATTCATCTTGCCGGACTGATCAGCGAGTGCGCGTTTGAAGGCCAGGGTCATTGGTTGCTGTTCTACTACCGCATCCTCGGCCCGGTTGCGGTCAAGGAAGGCCCCATGAAAGAAGGTCTGCTCGAATGGCACGAGCAGGACACCGTCTCTTCGCTCCCCTTGCCCGAGACCGACCGCCGAATTATCTGGCCCCTTGTCAAAAAGCACGAAAATTCCGGGCATGACGGCAAGCCTGGGTTCTTCGCACTACACATCGATTGTCGCCCCGGCGAACTGATCTGGTCGATTGAGCAGGAGTCGCCCTGAACGGCTTGGCCAGATTCCTAACAGGGTTCGAGATTGAACGGATTGCGGGTCTGAAGCGTACCTAAGATTTGTCATGGCCGGGTCAACGTTCGGCAATTCTTCACAGCGAGGGCTGATGCTGGGTGTGCTGCTCAGCCTGAGTGCCCATCTTGCAACCCTGGTGGTCTTCGCCTTGCCGAGCGACGCTTCGGGCGACCGCGCGGAGACGCCACGCCGCGCGATTGACTCCGAGCAGACCTCCCAAATTCGTCTCGGGGTGCAGAAGTCGAACGCGGTCACAGTCAACTGGGTTGGATTTGAAACGCCCACAGAGCATGTGGCGGAGCAATCGACGGTGGAGCAGGCGGCCCTGAGCCCCGAAATAGGGCAGGAAGTGACCGCAGCAGCCACTCCGATGATGACGCCCGAAGTTGCGGAACCAGCGGACGCGCAGCATCCGATCGAGGCAGCAGAAGCCACGCCGCCACAACCAAGCACCGAGCAGGCGCAGGCTGAGGCAGTCGGGTCGCTTGTGCCGATGGTTTCGACAATGGATGATGCCCCCCACCACGAAGTTGCGGAAGAAGTTGTAGCTGTAGCAGCCCCACCAGCGCAGGAATCGGTGGACCAGCCGGAGGTCAAACAGGCTGCCGAGGCCAGCCCGGCACCTTCGCAAGCCTCGGCACAGGGTTCACCGGGCGAAGAGGATCGGCGCGAGAGCGATGCCTCATCACTGAGCAAGTCGCTCGACTATCGTCCGGGCAGGCCTCTGGCGACGGAAGGGCTTGAGATCACGACTGTCCGTCCCCGCTACAGCGTGACGACCCGTTCGATCGCACGTCCGCGCGACCCTCACATCACAATCGAGTTTGACGCCAAGGGGTCGGTGAAGCGGGCATACTTTGCCAAGATCGAGGGGCGTGTTCGCAGCACCGGGCATGAACATGTCGACGGCCCGCTTCTGGACGCGATTTACCGCTGGAAGGCCGAGGGCCTGGCCATCAAAGATCTCAAGGGCGATCAGACCGTTGCGATCACGATTCGCGTGATTCTGGGGGCCGAGCAATGAGCCGACGTTTGATGGTTGCGTGTGGCGTTGCGCTCGCAGCCTCGACTGCCTGCGGACAGTTCGAACGCGACCGTGCTTCGGGGTGGAACTTTGACAGGTCGGTTGATGCCGGGTATTCCGACGTCGGGCCTCTGACAGCAAGCCTGCGTCTTGAAGGCTTTGACCTGCGCTCGCCCGACGACTGGGATCGCGTGTATCAGTTGAAGGGGATTGATGGCGATCTTTTCGCGCGGCGCAGCGGCGGGCTGACCGCAATCTTCGATCGCTCGCAGTACATCGACTCGCCTTATGGCACTCAGGCGAAGATTCCAGCCGGGACCATGTATGTGATCGGCGAACCTCCGCCATGGCTGCTCGAATCGCTTGGACTTGGTGGGCCTGACGAGGCGGCCGAACAACGGCGAGCGGACCATCGAGTGGAGACAGCCCTTGCGACACGCATTTCCATGCGATATGAGCCGACGATTGCAGCCGCGCCCGATGATGCACAGGTTCTGGCCGAAGCGCGACGCGATACATCGATCTGGTTCAACGACGAAGCACGACAAGCGCGCGTCAAGCGGCTGCTCGACCGCGCCCAGAAAGCAAGCAAGCGGGACTGAGACTTCTTAGCGGCGTTCGCTTTCCGTATCGCCGGCGATGGACTTGCGCATCGAGGTATCGGCGACGATGTTGCGCATGCGGTAGTAATCCATGATGCCCATATTGCCCGAGCGGAACGCATCGGCCATGGCCTTGGGAACCTCGGCCTCGGCAAGCACCACAATGGCGCGGTTTTTCTCGATTTCGGCTTTGAACTCCTGCTCTTGCGCAACAGCCATCGCACGGCGTTTTTCGGCTTCGGCCTGGGCTTTTCGCTTGTCAGCCTCGGCCTGATCGCCCTGAAGCTTCGCGCCGATATTGTCCCCGACGTCGATATCTGCGATGTCGATGGACAGAATTTCGTACGCCGTTCCGCCATCGAGGCCACGCGCCATCACAGCCTTGGAGATCCGGTCCGGATTCTCCAGCACCTGCTTATGACTTTCAGCCGAGCCGATGGCGGACACGATACCCTCGCCGACGCGAGCAATGATCGTTTCTTCGGTCGCACCGCCGATGAGGCGGGCGAGATTGGTCCGCACCGTGACCCGGGCGCGGGCCTTGAGCTGGATGCCGTCCTTTGCCACGGCGTCGATGGTCGTACGGCCCATCGCCACGTTCGGGCAGTCGATAACTTTCGGATTGACCGATGTATTCACAGCGTCGAAGATGTCGCGGCCGGCCAGATCGATCGAGCAGGCGGTGTCCCAGTCGAGATCGATGCGGGCGCGCTTGGCAGCGATGAGTGCGTTGACGACGTTGACAATCCGCCCGCCTGCCAGATAGTGCGTTTCGAGCTGGTTTGTTGAAGCCGCGATACCGGCTTTGACGGCACGGATGCGGCTCAGGACCACCGCCCGAGTATCGACCTTGCGGAAGCGCATGGCGATGATGTCGATCAGCGAAACTCGAGCACCCGACAGCAAGGCCTGAAACCACAAGCCCAGGAACTGGAAGATCGAGAAGAAGATGACAATCGCCACAAGTCCGACGATGATCCCGAGAATCCACCAAATAGTGTCTGACATGGTCGAGCAACTCCTGAATCAGGGTGATCCGCGAAGGTCATTCTAGTTCGTCCGGGGGTTGCGCACCGCTCGGACCTTGATCTGGTTCGGACGAGCCGAAACGACACGCACCGGCGAGCCCGCATCGATCAGCGCCCCCTCGGCCAGTGCTTCGTAACGCTGAGCATCAATGCGAACCTGCCCCACGGGTCTCAGGTCCGTGATGGCCACGCCTTCGCGCCCGACGAGCACTTCGTATTGCTCGACGATGCGGCGTTCCTGCTCCATCTGCTCGGCGACCTGTTCTTCGGTCGCTTCGCCGATCAGCCTGCGACCAAACGGCGTCGAAGGGAGGAGCGACAACGCAAAGAAAAATGTTGTTGGCCCGAGCACCAGAACGCTCAGCGCGCCCGCAAAGCCCCATCGCACGTCGTAGCGAAACAACGCAACGACACCCGCGATCGCGACGAGGATGGCAACTGTGCCGATGATCCCGCCCGAGGGAATGAACGCCTCGACGACGATCAGCAGGATGGAAATAGCAAGCAGGCCGATGCCCGCGTAGAGCAACGCTTCGGTCATGCCGGAAGATCTCCATGCGTAGGTTCGGTGGTCGCGGGGGGCTCGCCGGTCGCCTCGACCAGAACGCGCCAGGCATCGACCCCGACAACCCTGATGGGTGTTCCAGCGGCGATGAATCCCAGATCTGCTGTCACATCGACAAGATGATCCCCGATTTCTGCCTGCCCCACGGGCTTGAGATTGGTCGCGGCCACGCCTTCGTCACCAACGCGTACCTGGCCTGAGGTATCAAGGTCCATCATGGCAACGAGCGGCACAGGCTCATCGTTGTCGGTTTGCGCGGTCAGGATCAATCGATTGAGGAATGGAATTGTGCCAAAGTGCTTCGAGACGAAGTACATCCCAATCCCGGCCGTCAGCGCCCCCAGCACGATCGTGATCATGCCCGTGAAGG
Source organism: Phycisphaeraceae bacterium (assembly GCA_019636795.1). Lineage (NCBI taxonomy): Bacteria > Pseudomonadati > Planctomycetota > Phycisphaerae > Phycisphaerales > Phycisphaeraceae > Phycisphaeraceae bacterium. The sequence continues at coordinate 148,119 of JAHBWW010000001.1, read as the reverse complement.
CTTCGCGTGCTGCCGAGTTAGATCCGGGGAACATGCCGGCGTTGTTGGGAATGAACGTTCCGATCAATCCGCCAAAGAGCGCGACAAACCCGACCACACCAAAGAAACCAAAACCGGGCAACACAAAGATTTCGATGGCGATGAGTGCGATGCCCAGGACAATGGCTCCGATCTCCCACCAACCCGCCATTCCGATGACGACGGGCGGCGCGATCAGGAGAAACCCCGCAGCCACGGCAATCGCACCGGGCAGAATCATGCCCGGACTCGTCATCTCGATAAACAGCGCGAGCAGAAAGACCGCAACAAGAATGCCGCGCACAACCATGCTTGTCAGAAACCGTGACGATCGCTCCGACCATGACTCATCGAGGCGAACGAGCGACGTCGCCCCAAAGAAGGCCAGCAGTTCGCTGTCGCTGCCAATGACAGAAGCCGCAAATCCGAGTTGTTGCATCTGGGCAGTCGACATCACGATCGGTGCGCTGCCGTCGGCAACATAGCCGACATAGTTCCATCGCCCCTGTTGGCTCTCATCAAAGACCGGGCGGGTGCTTTCTTCGCTCAGACGATCTGAAACAGCGGTACGCAGATCGGTGAGGCCTGGGGCGGCCGGCTGGAACTGCAGTTCGCGACTTATTGGGGTGCCCGGAGAATCCTCCGTGGCGGGGGCGGTCGCGGCCGGCGTGCGAGCATTGGTCACACGCGGAATCATCGGCATATCGCGCGGCGCATCGCGCATGAACACCCGCTCGAACTCGGCCTGATTGATCGCGAAGCGCTGTCCGGTCTCGCGCGATTCGACATACCACAACTCGACGCCATCGATCACGATCGCCTGAACCAGATACTCGTCAAACCCGCTGCGCCGGGCCGAATCGACCACGTCGGCGAGCAACGGCGGCAGGAGCTTGGTCCGTTCGTCGGGCGTAAGACCTCGCAATCCGATGCCTTGTCCTTGTTGTCGGCGCCCGATCGTGACTGGAAACGCGTCGCCCATGGCTGCGCTGGGCGAGACGACGATTTCGCGGCAGGCGATGGCGATGATCGCGCCGCCCGAGTAGGCCTTCGAATGAATCCACGCCACAGTATTTGGCACGGGACTGAGTTTGATTGCGCTCGAGAGATCAAGGACCGCGCCAAGTTCGCCGCCTTCGGAATCGATCTCGAAGACAATGGCATTGGCCCCGGCGGCGTGTGCGCGTTCGATTCGGCGCTTGACGCTGTATGTCGTGACGCCATCGATCATCCCGCTGATCGTGATGACCGCGACGTTGCTCGCCTGGCGAGCAGCAGGGATTGCGCGGGGCGGGGCCGAGTCGGGCTCGAAGGCCGCCAGGATCGTCGAACAGATCACCGTGCAAGCCAGAAGCACGCGTCGAAAGAAGCGGGGGCTGAAAGGTTGGTTCGGGCGTATGTGCATGGTCACATTGAGTATACGGGGACTGATCGCGACCGCCGCGACGAACTGTGAAACCACTCCGTTATTCCGCAGGCGCGGGCGGGGGTTGCACACCGATAAGGCTGAAATCTCCGAGTCCTTCGCGAGAGAGATACGCCACCAGTTCAATGAGCCTGCCCGACGCACCCTCCCGGTCAGCCGCGATGAGCAGTGCGGCATCGACTGCAACTTCACGCCGTGCCCGAATCGCCTCAGCCAGAGCTTCGAGCTCGATCGGTTCGCCCTCGAAGAACAGAGACCCCTGATTGTCGAGCACAATGGTAATGTTTGTGCCGCTCGGCTTGTCGCCGGTGTTGATCGAGGGCAGTTTGATGTCAAGAACATCAGCCCGCACGAGCAATACAAGCGAGAAGATAAAGAACGTGAGCAGCAGAAAGATGACGTCGATCAAGGGCGTCATCTCCAACCGAACATCCGGACTTGTGCGACGAAACCGAATCATGTCTGCGACCGATCCTTGAGGACGTACTGCCGTCCACCCCACCGCGTCGGGACGCCTCTCGCCAGCTCCTTGCCCGCCCGGGCCAGAATCCCGCCAACCAGCCACGACCCTATCGGGTGACAAACAATAGCCCACAGCGGCGATCGCCCGGCCTTTGCCGCCACAAGCAGCGCGGCGAGCCATACAAGAAGTCCGGCACCGGCGAACGCAATCGCCGCAACGCGCAGCGGATCCCAGCCCCCATCAATCCCAAGCCCCATCGCCAGGCACAACACGCCACACAGAGGAAGTGCGGTTCCTGTCGAGCGAGCCACCAATGACGCGTGCACAAGCCTGCGCGACTTGCGGTTGGCTGCCTCGATGTAGATCCGCTTCCAACCCTCGCGGAACTGACCCCATGTGTCATACATGCGGCAAGACATCGCTTCCCCCGCGAGCAGAAGCCCGGTTCGGAGGCCAGCCCGCGCAAGCAGCCTTGCAAACGCAATGTCTTCGAGCAGTGCCTCTCGCACCGCTTCGTGCCCGCCGATCTCGCGGTACGCTGAGGCGCGGAACATCATGAATTGCCCGTTTGCGAATGGCCTCTGCCGATCACCTTCGTGATTGGCGCGTAAGAGCGGGTACTGCCGCATCAGTTCGAGTGTTGCGGCTGGCTGTGCGACCTTTTCGAACCAGTGTCGTGTCGAGAGGGTGCTGAGCAGGCTGAGCATGTCCAGCCTGCGCTCATCGAGCAACACAGCGCACGCCCGCAGACACTCGGGATGAAATGAGCAGTCCGCGTCCGAAAACACAAGCAGGTCAGCGTCCGCAGCAGCCCGCGATCGGCTTGCGCCCGACCACGCCGCATGCACCTTTCCTGCCCACTCCGGCGGGCAGGAATCAATCAACACAATCTCGAAGCGATCATCGTCTCCGATCGCTGCGCGGGCGATGCTTTCGGTGTCGTCGGTGCATCGATCAAGAGCGAGTACGAATCTCGCCGATGCGTCATTTTGGGCGCGCATTGATGCCACAAGTGCTCCGATGTTCGAAGCCTCGTTGTGAGCGGGCACGATCATGCACACGCGATGTCGAGCGGGCGACTCGCGGCCCAGGGCGCTCCCGGCGGTCGGAAGGCCCGCCAAAGTACCCGCCGCATGCACGAGCGCGACGCTCCAGTAGACCAGCAGCCCGATCGACCCGAGAGTCAGGATCATGAGCACAATCGCGGTCGGCAGCGGAATGGACGCGAGGCTGGACGTCATGTCGATGAGCCTAGCCGCCCCATGTGCTGCCCGATGTTCCGTTCATGGTCAGCGTTTGCGAATCGTGATCTTGCCGTTGGACGTGCTCAACTTCGAAGGCTCGGCATTCGCCGACTCGCCCAGATTGACGCTCAGGTTCCGCGCCTTGGTCGTGATGTCGCCCGTCTGCTCAAGACCGAACACGGAAATCGAGCCGTTGGATGTTGACGCTGCGAGCGAACCCGCCAGCGCGGGGCCAAATTCCAGAGTGATGCTGCCGTTGGAGGTTGTCGCACTGACCGGCCCGGCACTTGCATCAGTCAGCGACAGATTCACCGATCCATTCGACGACGTTGCACTCACGCTTCCGCCAGCCTCGACAATCTCGATGCGCCCGTTGCTGGTTCTTGCGGTCGCATTGCCATCGAACCCGGTGAGCGTGATCGCGCCGTTGCTGCTGCGGGCCTTGACGTTGCCGGAGAATCCCGAAGCGGTGATGCGGCCATTGCTGGTGGTCAGGTCCAGATCGTGCCCGAGATTTTCGACATGCAGCGCGCCGTTGGATGACACCAGCGTGACCTTCCTGGCTTCTGGCAACTGCACGATGAACGAGCAAGATTCGCTGCCGTGCCGCTTGTCGTCGGGCCATTGCACGTTGATGGAAACATGGTCGTCTTCGCGATGCACGATCGCACTGACGGCGTCGAGCCTCTCTTGCGTCTGCATGCGAAAGTGTGCAACCACAACGATCTCGTCGCCCAGAACCTGTTCAACACGGACAGATCCGTTTGTTGTGCGGACCTCGAGAGATGGAGCGGGCGTGGCGGGGCTGCGCAGTTCGTCCGTGCGCTCGAAGCGAGCCTGGGTCTGTCCACCACAGCCGGCGGCATATACAAGGACAACGATTGTTAATACAGACGCTGCCAAACGCGAGAGCAAAACCATGAGCATCTCCTTCTTGCCAACCCTGCCGAGTATTGATAGTAGTAGTAATCAAGGCATTCCGATTTCGCTTGCGCCGCTACGATCGACCCGTGCAGCCGACCCAATCCAACTCTTCGCGCCGCTACGACGTGGTTTTCTGTGACGTTGATGGCTGCTTGATGCCCGAGGACTCATCACCAGCCGATGTCGCAGCACTGGTCGAGATTGCTGCGTACAACGCCAGGGCGCAAGCCCAGCATGATCGCCCCGTGTTGGTTCCGTGCACCGGCCGCCCACAGCCCTACGCCGAAGCCGTGTGCCGACTGTTGGGTTGTTCATCGCTGCCTGCAATCTGTGAGAACGGGGTCTGGTTCTACGATTTTGCGGCACACCGCTGGGAGATGAACCCGGCCATCACGCGTGGCGATCGCGAGGTGATCCGCGATCTTGAGCGATGGGTCGAGATCGAGCTCGGCCCGAGGGGCTGTTATCTTCAGCTTGGCAAATCTGCTGCCGTGACGATCTTTCATGTCGATGTGTCATACCTCGAGCGCGAGATCGTGCCGATGCTGCGCGACTTGATCGCTGGCCATGCGTGGCCCCTGCGTGTTTCCATGACATGGACGTGCATCAACTGCGACCTTGCGCACGTCAGCAAGGGATCGGCCATCGACCAGCTGATCGAGCGTTACCGCCTCGACCCGGCCCGCCTCGCGGGCATCGGCGACACCCTCGGCGACCTTGCGATTCGCGAGCGCGTCGCCTGGTTCGGCTGCCCCGCCAACGCTGCGAGCGAACTCAAGCCTCACGCAGACATGGTCGCCACGCGTGCGCTGGCCGAAGGAGTCATCGACCTTCTCAACACAATCGGGTGATATCCCCCCATAGTGGTGTGTAAGCGTGCGATTAAGTCGGCGGATGACTGGCATTTTCCCCAAGCGAGCGCACAGTGTGCGAACGGTGTTTCAACAAGTGGGCTATGGAGAAAAGGAGATGATCATGCGCGGTGCAGTTCTTGTTGCGGTTTGCGGGTTGGTTGGTGGGGCACAGGCTTCAATTTTTCACTTTGTGGCTCACATTGACGGGGCTCAAGATAACACCCCGAGCCCAGCAACCGGGGTGAGCTTCGGGCAGTACGACTCAGTCGCGAATACATATTCGTTCGACTGGAGCATCACGGACAACCTCATCGGAACGCCTGCTACGCCCGGCGCGCACATTCACAATGCTGCTGAGGGAAGCAATGGCCCGATCGTGTTCCATTTCAGCAACCCCGATGGAACGTGGCCTCTGGTCGGAAGTGCCACTTGGAACAATGTTCCCGCTGCAATGGTCGATGAACTTTTCGCTGGTCGGCTCTACGTCAACTTCCATACGACAGCACATCCGGCAGGCGAAGTGCGCGGGCAGATCTACTTGATTCCATCTCCCGCTTCCGCGGTGCTGTTTGGCATCGGAGCGCTTGCGCTTGTCCATCGTCGTCGGTGAGCCCAGTCGGGGTCAAAATCCCGGATACGATCAGTCGTGGACCCGGACGACCATGTCTGCCTGTGCTTTCGCGTGTCGCTGCGCAAGATTCGCACCTACCTCAACCGCGAGGATCCGCCGGTTGCTTCGCTGATCTCGGAGTGTCTGAGCGCGGGCACGGGGTGTGGTTGGTGTGTGCCGTTCCTGAAGAAGTTGCACGACGACCACGCTGCAGGCCGGACGCCCGACCTGCGCATAAGCCCCGAGCGATATGGCCAGGAGAGACAGGTTTACCGCGACACAGGTGCGCGCCCGGAAGAAGATGAGTCATCATCCGACGAGCCGCGGACTACGTGATTACAGCCCCAGCGCCTCGGCCATCGCACGCCCCATATCGGCGGGGGTTTCTGCGACTGTCACACTGGCGTCGCGCAGCGCGGCGATCTTGCTCTCAGCGGTGCCCTCGCCGCCCGAAATGATCGCTCCTGCGTGCCCCATTCGCTTGCCCGGGGGAGCGGTGCGGCCAGCGATAAACGCGGCAACCGGCTTGGTGATTTCATCCTTGATGTACGCAGCGGCAGCCTCTTCGTCGGTGCCGCCGATCTCGCCGATCATGAGAATACCTGCTGTATCGGGGTCATCCTGAAAGAGCTTGAGCGCATCGATATGGCTCAGTCCGCGCACCGGGTCTCCGCCGATTCCGATGCATGTCGATTGTGCGAGGCCCAGATTTGACGTCTGCCAGACTGCTTCATAGGTCAGCGTGCCCGAGCGGCTCACGATTCCGACGGCCTTGCCGCTCTTGGCTTCGGAGATGTGAGTATGGATGTACCCGGGCATGATGCCAATCTTGCACCCAGCGTTGGTGTAGGGGTCCTTGCCGCTACTTCCCGAGCCAGTCTTGGGGCCAGGCGTGATAATGCCGGGGCAGTTTGGGCCGATGAGCGTGAAGAGGCTCTGGCGCGGATGAACGTCGGCTCCGCGAGCAGCGAGATTCCGCTCGTCGAGGATCGCTCGCACCTTGACCATGTCCTGCACCGGGACGCCTTCGGTGATCGCACAGATCAATTCGATTCCCGCGTCCATGGCTTCGAGAATCGCATCCATCGTGAAGGCGGGCGGGACGAAGATCATCGTGGCGCTTGCGCCGGTCTCCTGTACTGCCCGCTCGACGGTGTCGAAGATCGGAAGGCCGTTGTCGTCCTTCTGGCCCCCTTTGCCGGGCGTCACCCCGCCGACCATTTTGGTGCCATAGTGGTAACAACCACGAGTGTGGATTGCACCGAATGAGCCGGTGATGCCTTGGCAAATGACACGAGTATCGGCGTTGACCAGAATCGCCATCTTCAACCTCCAGGAGTCCAACCCGTTCGAGCGGGTTGTAAGCCTAGGTGCCGGTTGATCGCGAGGCTGTACTCGGTGAGTTTCAAGGGCGGGGGAGCGTTGGGCTGGACTTCTTCGAGGACCACGGCATGCGATCAATGAGCCGAAGCTCTTTGGGGGTAAAAAGGCTCGTGCGCTCAACCGCACCGATCAGACACAGAGTCGCCGCGACAAACCCGATGAGGTCCAAGAAGAGATACAGAGCGCGAGGCGTTGCTTGGGGTTGGATCGTGCTAAACAGTCCGACACACTGATCCGGGGTTTCAGACTCCAACCGGCGACACGATCTTCGCTTATACTTCGGCCAGGAAGGCACACACGGGAGAACACATGCGCGCCATTGTCACCGGGCAGATCGGGCTCGATAAGAAATCGTACCTGAACGCCGTCCGTCGCTTTGCGGGCGAGCAGGGCGAAACCATCCAGATCTATAACGTCGGGGACATGATGTATGCCGAGGCTCCGGACGTTCGGCCCGGGCGCATCCTCGACCTGCCGCTGAGCCGCCTCAACTCGCTTCGCCGCGCAGCCTTTAAGGACGTGATCGCTGATTCGCGTGAGCACACCAATGTGATTGTCAACACGCACGCGACTTTCCGCTGGAGGCACGGTCTCTTCGCTGCGTTCGACTTTGATCAGGTCCGTAAACTCGAGCCCACCGTCTTTATCTGCCTCGTTGACAACATCGAGGTGGTGCACCACCGCCTGCACGCTGAGCACGATATCGACGCCACGCTCAAGGACTGCATGGTCTGGCGCGAAGAGGAAATCCTCGCGACAGAACTCATGAGCCAGGCCATCCCCGGCAGCCGGTTCTACATCGTCAGCCGCGGGCGCCACAGCGAGACGTATCGCACGATGTTCCAACTCGTCTGCCGCCCGCAGATGCGCAAGGTCTACCCAAGTTTCCCGATGAGCCACGTCGCGGACATGCCCGAAGTTCAGGCCGAGATCGACAGTTTTCGCTCTGCTCTGGCGCAACACTTCGTGACCTTCGACCCCGGCGATGTCGATGAGAAACTCCTGCTCGATCGCGCCCTTGAGGCTGTCAAGCAAGGGCGAGACTTCTTCGACCACATGCCCCACCAACTCGGAGGCGTGCAGTCAGAGATGGAACCCATCCGTATGCGCACACGCGAGGTCCTCGACATCGCCGGCGATATCGACGGCCAGATCTATATGCGAGACTTCAAACTCATCGATCAGGCCGACATGATTTGTTCGTATGTCCCCGAACTCTCGGGCGAAGGCGGGAAGTCGATTCCGGGCCTTTCCAGCGGAGTGGAACGCGAACTGCAGCACGCATGGGAACACGCCAAGGAGGTCTATGTGGTCTGGAAACCCTCCAAGGCTCCGAGCCCATTCATCACCGAGACCGCAACCAAGGTCTTCGCATCGGTTGACGAGGCGCTGAATTTCTTTGAAGAGGAAGGCATGTTTGCGCAGCGCAATCTCTTCGGCCACTGATCTCAGCGACTCGTTCGACCTCGCGCCCGCCTTGCCGGTTCACGTGACCCGTCAACACCCCAGCACAAACGCCCGCTCGGCCCACAGTTTCTCGACGCGCTCACGAAACGAAGGCCGCTCGGGCAGGTGCATGCCGCACCCGACAAGCAGTTCGATCATGCCCAGATAATCGCTCAGCGCGATGTACTCGCGACCAACGCGAGGCGTGGTTGCGTTGGTTCCCGCCTGCACAGCGTCCAGGTCCGCCATGTTGTGATAGTTGCCCAGTGGCAGGCACACGCATGTTGACTGGTAGCCATACGCACAGAACACACTTGCCTCGCACGCACCACCAGCCATCAGTTTGCGTTGCCATCGCCAGGCCGGAGCTTCGCTGTGCTTCTGCGCAGCCGTGACCATCGAAGGCCCACCCGCGATATCTTCCGCGACCTTGGCCACAGCACCCGTCAGTTCCGGCGAGAACACGCTTACGCGGTCTCCAACGCGCACGATTGGGCCGCCACCGATCGGCGAGTCGGCAAAGCTCCGGCTGTTCTCGAGCGCGATGACGCGAGCGTTCTTGGGCATTGTTTCATCACGACTCGCGCCGATTGCGCCAACAAACCCGATCTCCTCAGCCCGAGTGAAGAGCAGCCTCACGTCACCCACCGCCTCGCCCGCGTCGCGTACGGAGCGCAATTCCTCCATAGTGCTCAGCGCAGCTGCCACAGCTGCCAGGTCGTCGCACGCGTTGGTGTGCAGGACGCCGTCGATCACTTCCTGCATCGGCAGATCCCACACAGCCACATCTCCGATGCGAACGCCGTCGAGCGGGCCGGCAAGTTCCGCGACGTATCTCTTGAACGGTTCCTGAGGCCCATCGCTCGGGCCGCAAAGCCTCGCGCGCTGCATCGCAGTCGCGCCGCGATACACCACCACCGACGCATCAACAAAGTAGTCGTCCATCACCCCGCCGCGAAAACTCACTTCAAGGCTCGTCGGCCCGAGTACGCGCTCGACGACAAACGCGGGATGATCGAGGTGGGCCGTGATATAGATCGGAGCGTCACTACCCCAAGGCTCCCTGGCTCGCAGCGTCAGGTTTCCGTGCGCATCGCGTTCAAGGCACAGGTCTTCGCGCTGCTCTGCCCAGCGCTCGATGTACTCAATGACTCGGCCCTCGTGTCCCGCAGCTGTCGGCAGACGGGTCAACTCATTGAGCCATCGAAGGTACAAGGCGCGACGATGATCGGCAATGCTCATGCCCCATCGTACGCCCGCGCGTCAATCCACCCGGCGCGGCGAGGCCGACGCAACCATCCGAATCGTCGGCGCGTCCAGATCTGCCGCGACAGCAGCGTCCTGAAGATCATTGGGCTGCACCACCATGTCAACCGTCACCCGCTTGAGCCGCGGGCCAACGTCATACTCCATGATGAAGTTGAGTTGCGTCAAGCCGCGTATGAGCGGCCGCGTCTGTTCTTCGACCAGCGTCTCGCCCTCAAATGTTGAGAGTGTGTAGATCAGATCAAACGAGCCATCATTCTCCTGGCGACTCAGTGTCGTGACCCGCCTCACCCCGGTGATCGCGTTGCTGTACGACACAAACTCCATCCAGTCCGACTCGATCATTGGCGTAGTCAGCGGGTTGATCGGATACGGCCCGAACTCATCGCCGTTACGAATCATGGCCATCAATCGCTGCATCACGATGCGCGAAACAACATGCGTCGACGCCGACTCGCTTGTGACCTTGTACGACTTGAAGCTCGCATCAAGAGCGGCCAACGTGGCGGTCAGAAGCGTTGATGTGATCACGAGCGCAATCAGCAGTTCAATGATGCTGAACCCGCGCCTTGTACGAACTCTACTCATCGATTGCCCTCCTGATACGAACCCGCCCGCGGCGCGACCTGGAGCGGCAGTCGAAGCCCGCTGGGTAGCGTCATGTCCGGGTCATACGACAACTCGATGCGGCCGTACCCATGGAAAGGCACCGGCACAGCTCCTGCATTCAGCTGCGCCTGCGTCGGTGTTTCGGTCGGTCCGAGATCCGCAAGCCCGTCGCCATTCAGATCCCATCCCACGATCCGCACACCATTGTGCAGCGGCAGACTCTCGGGATCCATCGATTCGTAGTCCCCGTCCTCGGGGCCGAAGTATCCGATCGACGCGTTGAACCCCGCGGGATTCCCGATCGGGTTGCCCGCCACATCGACCAGCGGTCCTTCACCATGCACCGGCTTGAATGTGAGCAGCAGCGCGCCCTTGATCGACGCATTCCCGCGAATATCCAGCACGCCCGCGATGATGGCGCCCGTCAGACGAACATCCTGCTCCGGCGGCGAGTTGAATGTACCGATGTCCACCGAATAGTTCGGCAGCATCATCGAACTCTTTGCCAGCTCGCGCACATCCTCCGGGTCCGGGTTGTGCAGGCCCGACTGCGGGAAGTCAGGGTGTGACAGCGAAAAACGAGTCGCGCCAGTAAACTGCAACTTGTTGCGCACCTGCGTGTAGTTCACCGGCGTACGCCCCACGACCGAGCCCACAATCAGGCAATCGTGGAACCGAATGTTGTTCGAGAACTTTTTCGTATCGGTTACACGCTTGCCGCCAATGACAAGCGGGTTCGGCAAAGCCGCGTACGCGTCATTCGTGTAGTTGATGATGTCCGGAACCAGCACGTCACCCTTGTCCATCGGCGAGACAGCCTTCTCAAGCACCTGCTGTGGCGGGCGTGCTGTATCGGGAAGGTACGGAGCGCCAATCACATTGGCAGGGTTGTCGCCTGCGTTCGGCCCATACGTCACACGCTCAAACGCCGGCACCGGGTATCCAAGCGTTTCGTTCATCACCATCTGGCCAAACAAAGTCCAATGCGGGTGGGTGTTCTCGATTGACGTTTCCACCAGTGTCGAGCCAATGAACTCGCAATCGACAAACAACGCGTTGAGCCCGAGCGGAATCACGACATTGCGGAACCGGAATCGCCTGAAAACCGGGCGGTAGTACCAATCGGCATAGTTTGGGCTGTTGAACGGCGACTTCTCGAAATACGCGTCCGCCGCATTATCGGGGATGCCGTCCAGATTCGCATCGGGCCACACAGCAGTGAAATGCGGCGAATTCGGTCCGCCTGGGTTGTTCGCCGTTTGCCAGAGTGTCAGTGAGGCAACATCAGTTCCCAGTTGAGCTGCGACTTGTGTCCAGAAAGCATCGCCCGACGCTGCCGCCATCAGCGCGTTCTCGGTGTCGCTGAAGCTGTCAACGTTGATTTCGGGCAGCATCGCGTCTGGTGCATCAAAAATCAACGGGCTCTGGTTGTCTTCTGGCCTGACGGGGCCTCGCAATTTCGGGCCGTATGCGCCACGTTCCGCGACCCACTCGTTCGCATTCACACGGAACACCACCCGTCCGTTCACTTTCGCGTACTGGTCCATCGCGTCGATGTACCCGTCGCGATACCCCAGTTCCAGATCGCGGTATGTATTGGTCCGCGAATCGAAATCAAGCAGAATGTCGACGCCGGGGTCGTAGCGACCATTGTCATTGACGTCTTCATACCCGAAGACGCCGTTCCGATTACGGTCAGGGTTGCCGCCGTCGAGCAGCAATGCCAGGTCATCATCAAGGGTGAACTCAGGAGTTGCACCCGCAGCCTCCGCCGGCGTTCCGGCGATCAGCGCCGCGCTCAGCGTCACGCGCTTATCGCCATCGGCATCAAAGTGCCGAATAAAGATGTCAAACTCGTCGACGAATCCGTCCTCGGTGACGTCCACAAAGGCGTAGTCTGCCTCGCCGTTCTGGCTGTAGTCCGTCTCGTTCGAAGGAATCCCCTGCGACTCGATCGGATGCCCGACGCGCAGACGATTGTCGCCATCTACGTCATAAGCGTCTACGCCCGCGAAGAAGTCCGTCAATTTCTGGTCGAGCACCGGATCAAGCCCGAAAAAGTCCGATCGGATAATCAGCGGATCGCCCATCTCGAACTCGATATCGTCGAATCGCGCACCCAGGTCCCCGACCACGCGCACGTTCTTGCCGATCATGATCTTGTTTGGGCTGATGATCGCGTGGTTCACGCGCTTGACCAGGCGGTAATCACGGCTCACTGTGCGCCGGATCGGCTCATTGTTCCGCCGATAGTCGAAGTCAAACCCGTCAACGATCACGCGAATGTGCTGGCCATCGGCAAGTGGTGCGTACCGAATCTGAAACGCAGGCGGGAGCGAACCTTCGCTTAGTGGAGCCTCGATGGCCACCGCGGGCGTGTACACCCAGTGCGTCGCCAGGTATTCGTTGTTATCAACACCCGCCGGTGCCGAGCCGATCAGTGCCGAAGCGATGAACGACCCGCCCGAGATGATGTTCAAGTCCGAGTTGTGATGGTTCACCAGCGCCTCGGCCAGACCTGCGGGCGGATTCACTTCCGAATACCCGCTCGCCGGCGGCAGCACGCTGTGATCGCCAATCGCAGCACCGTTGCCCGTCCACAGACCCCACGTAAACGCGCTGTCGATATCGCTCTGCGACACGACAAACCTTCGGGAAGCGCCCAGCAGCCGGCCTTCCGCCACGGCCAAACCTGTCTCAGCAGCCGACATGGCCCGCATGACGTGCAGGTGCATCGCCGCAGTTCGAATGTTCCCTGTACTCGCAATCGCCATCGCCGCGACGAGCGATCCGAAGATGATCAGAAACATCATCGCCAGCACGGACGCAACGCCCTTGCGCGTCCATTGCCGTTTTCCAGACTTGTGCATCTTCTTGTGCATGATCACCGCTCCAGGTTCCCCTGCACCGCGCTCACGGAACAATCCATGTCACTCGAGCGACAACCTCCGGGTTGATCGCCATCGGCCCTTGATACGTCACCTCAACCGTCACACGCAGCGGATATTCATGGACCGCGCGTCCCGCAAAGTTGCCAAGTGCGGGCTCCCAAGCGCCGTTTGCGACCACCACGCTTGTGTTGAACGGGTCCACCTTCTGCACGAGCACGTTCTGTGTCCAGCCGATCATCGGCTCAACAACACCCGTCTGCTCATCACGGATCGCAACTTCGCCATCGATCGAAATGTTCGGGATGACTTCGCCGAACGCATTGATCGGACCGGCGTATTGCCCGTCGTCGAGTCCCGAAGGGCCGAAGAACGAGAACGACACACCATCGAAATCATCCAGGTCATCAAAGTCCAAGACTGAAACTTCACCGTTCTCGCGCCCCCACCCACGAAGCGTCGAGTTCCCATTTCCGTCGGCCTCGAGGTACAGACCCGTCACCGGATCGTGCTTGGGCAGGTGCCGCGTCAGCTCGCGAATCTCATTGGCAAGAAATGTGCCCGTTGCCGCATGGCTCGACCACATGTTCGAGCGGATGAACGCCTGCTGCGCATCCACCATCGCCACGATCCCGACGCCCACGATCACCGTCGCCAGCGCCGCCTCGATCAGCGTGAATCCGCCTCGAGCTTTCGGCGATCGACGCACAGATGCCTTCGCCATGGTCCGCATAGCACTTCGTCCTCCGACGGGCACACCGCGCCCTGTCCTCTGACGAATCGGCTATTTCACGATCTGGCTCATCTTGAAGATCGGAAGGATGATCGCCATTGCGATGAATCCGACGATCGTACCCATCACAAGGATCATGATGGGCTCGATCATTCCGGTAACCGCCTTGATGTTGTCCTTGAGCAGCCTTGCGTAGTACGTGCTGATCTGGTCAAGCACCTCGCCAAGCTTACCGGACTCTTCGCCCGCCGAGATCATCTGCACCACCGCACGAGGAAGCAATTTGTCATTCTGAAGCGGCGTTGCGATCTTCTTGCCCTGCTTGACGCTCGTGTACACCTTGCGCCACATGATCTTGTACAACTGGTTGCCCGAGACATCGCCTGTGATCGTCAGCGTGTCGAGCATCGGCACACCCGCATTGAGCAGCTGCCCCATCGTCTGCAACGAACGGCTCAGGTACAGCGACCTGAACATGTTCTTGAGCACCGGCATCGTCAACTTGAACTTGTCGAACCAGAATGACCCGACCTCTGTCTTGAGCGCCGTCCAGATTATGCCCACAATCACACCCACAGCCGCCAGCAGCAGCGGCCACTGGGCGATCACCGTCTTGCTCACCGCCATCAGGAAGTTCGTCGCCCAGGGCAAAACGTCTTCCTTGCCTTCAAACACCGCATAGAACTTCGGCAGCACGAACGTCAATAGAAAGATCGTCACACTCACAGCCAGCACGCCGATGATCGCAGGATAGATCGACGCGCCAACCACCATCTTGCGCGTTTCCATCTGTTGCGAGATGTACCCCGCGATCCGGTCCAGCATGTCCGCGAACGAGCCCGAAATTTCCGATGCGCGCACCATGTTGATATACAGCGGGCCGAACAGTTTGCTGTGGTTCGCCAGCGCGTCCGAAAACTGCCGGCCCGACTCCACATCGCTCTTGAGTTCCAGAATCAGTTTCTTGAACGAGCGGTGCGTGGTCTGATCCGCAATGCCCTCAAGCGCGGCGCGCAGGTTGATACCCGCGCGGATCATCACCGCCAGCTGCGTCGTGAAGTCCAGCACATGTTTGCGCGTGGGCTTCTTCTCGTTAAACTTGCCGATCGTGGCCAGAAGCGATCCGCCCGAGTTCCCATCGCGCGAAGGGCCGATCGAAACAACATGCAGGCCCTTGCTGCGCAGCGAACTGGCCGCCGCCGCCGCCGACTGCGCCGACAGCACACCCTGCTGGATGCTCCCGCTCCGGTCCTTGACCTGATACTGATAGGTCCCCATCGTCTAGCCGCCTGTCTCGCCCAACTCATGGGCGCACGCATCACGCCACCAACTGACGCTCCAGCTTGTCCGGATACACCGCCTGTGCGATTGCGTCTTCCTTACTGATCAGCCCATTGAAATACAACTCCGCAATCGACGTATCCAGGCTGCACATCCCAAGCGCCCGGTTCGTTTCGATCACGTTCGGAATCTCGTACGTCCGGTTCTCACGAATCAGGTTCCGAACCGCAGGTGTCGCCAGCAGCGTCTCCACCGCCGGAACCATTCCAGGTCGATCCGATCGCGTGAACAAAGTCTGGCTGATCACCGCCTGCAGCGTTGTCGAAAGCATCGACCGAATCTGATTCTGCTGCCCCGAAGGATACATATCAATGATGCGCTCCACCGTCTGCGACGCATTGACCGTGTGCAGCGTACTGAGCACAAGGTGGCCCGTCTCTGCCGCACTGATCGCCAGCGCCGAAGTCTCCAGATCGCGCATTTCGCCCACCAGGATAATGTCCGGATCCTGACGCAGCGCGTGCTTGAGCCCCGATGAAAACGTCGGCATGTCCTGCCCGAGTTCACGCTGCTCGATCAGGCATTGCCCGCTCTCGAACGTGTACTCGATCGGATCCTCCAGCGTGATGATGTGCTTGGCATACCGCTCGTTCATCGCCTGGATCATCGCTGCAAGCGTCGTCGACTTGCCCGAGCCCGTGTCGCCGGTCACCAGCACCAGCCCGCGCGGCAGATAGGTCAGCCTGGCAATCACCTCCGGCAGGCCAAGATTCGCCAGTGGCGGAACCTTCGTCTTGATCGCACGCAGCGCCATACCGATCTTCGCCCGCTGCATGTGCGCGTTGACACGATACCGGCTCAGTCCCGGCACTTCGTACGAAAAGTCCGCGTCACGCTGCCGCTCGAAGATTCCCTGCGCCTCTTCCGACGCCATCTGCTTGAACATTCCTGACGCCACCTCGGGCGTCAGCACCGGGAACTCCATCGGCGTCATCACCTGATGCACGCGCATCACCGGGGGCTCGCCCGCGACCAGGTGGATATCAGACGCATCCGCGTCATACGCAGCCCGAAGAATCATGTCCAGGTTCAAAGTCGTCCTCCTCCGGGTCGCACCACGCCGCAGCGCCAACCCCGGAGTAGATCGGCACTCCATCAGTCCCGATTCACCCAGAACCCAACAATGTTCTCGCCCAGCGTCCGAAAACCAGCATCACATAGTTCCCATGAGTCGCTGGTACGCCTCCACCGCCAGCTGATCGCACCGCTCGTTCTCAGGGTGTCCCTGGTGTCCCCGGATCCAGTGAAACCTCACCTCATGCCCGGCCGCCAATTCGTCCAGCGCCTGCCACAGGTCCACGTTCTTGACCGGCTTCTTGTCAGCAGTCCGCCACCCCCGCCGCTTCCACCCCGCCATCCACTCACTCAGTCCCTTGAGCACATACTGCGAGTCCGAGTACAGATCCACCGATGACCGCTTCCCCAGCGCCTTGAGGCCATTGATCACCGCCAGCAGTTCCATGCGGTTGTTCGTGGTCATGGCCTCGGCACCCGAGTCCTCGATTTCCTTCCCGCTCGTCGGGTGGCGCAGCAAAAACGCCCACCCCCCAGGCCCGGGGTTTCCTGAACAGGCCCCATCCGTGTACAACTCGACGTGTGGCAACATCGCTCGACTATATCGGCCCTTACCATCGCCCATGAAACGTGTCCACCGCTTCGAGGTCCGCCCGCTCGCCGATGCCGGAGATCCCTCAGCTGCCTCTGTCCTCCGTGAAGCCCAGCGTCTCGGCTTCGCTCCTGCGCGAGTCCGCACCGCGCGCCTCTATCTCGTCGCTGCCGACCTCGACCACGCCCAGGCCGCCCGCCTCCTTCACGACCTGCTCGTCGATCCCGTCATCGAATCGGGCACCATCGGCTCAACGCCTGCGCCGGCCGCAGCCTCACTGATCGAAGTTCACCCCCTTCCCGGCGTCATGGACCCCGCTGCCCAATCGCTCGCCGCAGCCATTCGAGCCCTCCTCGATATCGATGCCGAGGTCGCCACCGGCACACGCTACGAGTTCGAAGGCCTTGACCCATCACAAGCCAGCACCATCGCCCGACTCAGCATCGCCAACCCGGTTATCCACGCAATACATGCCGATCCGTACCACCCGGCTCACTTCCCCCAAGGCCGCACCACCTCGTTTGAAGTGCGCCACGTCCCGCTCCGCGAACTCGACGACACCGCCCTCGAACGCCTGAGTCGCGATGCCCACCTCTTTCTCAGTCTCGATGAGATGCGCGCCATCCGCGACGAATTTCGCCTCCTGAACCGCGAGCCGACCGACATCGAACTCGAAACCCTCGCCCAGACCTGGTCCGAACACTGCGTCCACAAGACCCTCAAGTCCACGATCAAATACTCCTCGACTCCAACTCAAGCTCCAACTCAAGCTCCAACTCCAAGCCCAGGGATCCCAATCCCTGGGCTCGACGACCATTCACGCCCGCGTCCCGGCATCACCCACAATCCCGACGGCTCCATCATCATTCACAACCTGCTCAAGTCCACTGTTGCTGCTGCCACGCACGAACTCATCGCTCAGGGCCTCGACTGGACCTTGTCCGTCTTCGTCGATAACGCCGGCATCATCGCTTTTGACGATGAGCATGCGGTGTGCGTCAAGGTCGAAACCCACAACCACCCCAGCGCCATCGAGCCCTATGGCGGAGCTGCCACCGGTATCGGCGGCTGCATCCGCGACATCATCGGCACAGGCCTGGCTGCCAAACCCATCGCCAGCACCGACGTCTTCTGCGTTGCGACGCCAAACATCACCGACATCCCCGCCGGCTGCCTCCACCCGCGTCGCGTTCTGGCCAATGTCGTCGCCGGTGTTCGCGATTATGGCAACCGCATGGGCATCCCCACACTCAATGGCGCCGTCTGGTTCGATGATCGTCACATCGGCAACCCTCTCGTGTTCTGTGGCTGCGTCGGCATCATGCCACGTGACAAAACTCAAGGCTCGGCCAAACCCGGTGATCTCATCGTCGCGCTGGGCGGGCGCACCGGCCGCGACGGCATCCACGGCGCAACGTTCTCCAGCGCCGAACTTACCGACACACACGCCGACGAGTTCGCACACGCGGTACAGATCGGCAATGCCATCGAAGAAAAGCGCGTCCTCGACGCAATCCTTCGCGCACGCGATGACCAGGCCGGCGTGCTGTACTCTGCCATCACCGACTGCGGCGCGGGAGGCTTCTCATCCGCAGTGGGCGAAATGGGTGAAAAAATCGGGGCTGAAGTTCATCTCGATCGCGCACCACTCAAGTACGCGGGGCTTTCCTATACCGAGATCTGGATCTCCGAAGCACAGGAACGCATGGTGCTCGCGGTGCCTCAGGCCAACCTCGACAAGATCCAGACCATCTGCGACGAAGAACACGTCGAACTCGCCGTCCTCGGCTCCTTCGGCACACCCGGCGCCAACCTGATCCTCCGCTACCACAACACCGAAGTCGGCCGGCTGCCGATGCACTTCCTTCACAATGGCATCCCCACCCCAACGCGCGAGGCATCTTGGACCCCCCAAAGAAACCCAAGCGCCAGCGCGGGCTCTTCACATCCCCAAAGAGGCCCAAGCGCCAGCGAGGGCGCACTCGCAAACACCCTTCTCGCGCTGCTGCAACACCCCAACATCGCAAGCAAGCAGTGGATCATTCGCCAATACGACCATGAGGTGCAGGGCAACACCGTCATTCGCCCGCTCGGAGGCCCCGACGGCATCGGCCCCATGGACGCCGCCGTCATCGAGCCCGTCCCCGGCACGTGCCGAGGCCTGGCCATCGGATCCGGACTCGCCACACACTTCGAAGCCGATCCCTACCTCATGGCCCTGGCCGCCATTGATGAATGCGTCCGCAATCTCGTCTGCGTCGGCGCCGACCCTTCGCGCATCGCCATTCTCGACAACTTCTGCTGGCCAAGCTGCAAGAAACCCGAGAACCTCGGCTCACTCGTCCGCGCAGCTGTCGGTTGCTACGACGGAGCTATGGCCTATCGCACCCCATTCGTCTCCGGCAAGGACTCGCTCAACAACCAGTTCACCACCGACGACGGCCGAACCATCGAAATCCCGCCCACGCTCCTCATCACCGGCATCGGCATCGTCCCCGATATCGCCCGATGCATCACCATGGACGCCAAGCAGCCGGGCAACACACTCGTCTTCGTCGAACCTCTCGGCAGTGATTCGTCACCAACGCGACAAGGCCACGAACACAACTTTGCCAGTCTCGGCTCAAGTCATTACGCCCGCTTCTTTGGCCTCCCCACCGGCACGACAATGGATCTGCCACGATGGAATCCCGTGGCGAGTGCTGCGCTGGCGCACGCAGTCGCGGGCGTGCTCCGCGAAGGCCTCGCCCTCTCGGCTCACGATGTCTCCGATGGCGGCGCACTCTGCGCCGTTGCTGAAATGCTCATCGCAGGCTCAACCGCAGGCCGCCCGCTCGGCTTCGACCTCGATTTCGGCCTGTACACAGGCGCCCAGGCCATCGGTTACTGGTTCGGCGAGCGACCCGGAGGGTACATGCTCGAAACACAAAATCCCGCTGCACTGCTCGCCAGACTCGCAGAACTCGCCGGCCATCCACTCGCTGGCAACATCATCGGTGGCCCGATCAATACCTCCGGCGTTCTGATACTTCGCGGCACGCCCTCAGGTCGCGACGAAGCCATCTCCGTCGCCGACCTCGCAGCTGCATGGCAACATCCAATCCTCTGATCAATCTGCACTCTTGCTTACGCGGCCATCGCCTCGCTGAAGTCGCCTTTGGTGATCTGCTCTATCCACCATCGAAACCGCTTGCTGATATCAATCTTGCTGACACACATTGTCGCGCCAGCCATCAACCCTTCTGCCTTTCGATGGTCATCAAGCAGCGCCGACACCACCAGAATCGGCACGCGCTTGTTTGGCAGTTCGCGCACCGCACGCACAACATCCGTTCCCGATCCGCTGCTCAGGCAGTAGTCCGTAACCACCACGTCAGGCGAAAATCCCGCCTTGAACAGCCGATGCACGCCAAGAATTCCCGACTCCAGCGTCACACGCACACCAGGCACCTTGAGCAACATTGTCCTCCACAAAGTGGCGCTCAAGGGATCGTCTTCAACCAGCAGCACATTGGTGATCGCGCCGGTGCTGTCGCATGATTCTTCTATTCCGTCTTTCTCGGGTCCCACCCACATCTCGACTCGGTTTCGCCCGTTCTCCTTGGCCTTGTACACCGCTTCGTCTGCACGCCGGATCAGCTCCGACATGCTCGGCGGGGCATGACTCGCTCCGGGCTCCCAGCTCGCTACACCGATGCTGACCGTCTGTGAGTGGTGGTCCACCGGATTCTCAACAGCACCCAGATCCATTGGGGTTCCGCACACAGCCGTCCGCATCCGTTCAGCAATTTCCCTGCTACGAGCCAGGTTCGCTCCGGGCAACAGCACCGCGAACTCTTCGCCGCCATATCTGAACACGACGCCCGCTTCGCCCACAGCCTCAGCAAGTCTGCTCGCAATCTGCACCAGTACTTCGTCACCAGCCTGATGCCCCAGGGTGTCATTAACTTTCTTGAACGAGTCCCCGTCGCAGAACGCCACGCCAAGAGGTGAGTTGGTCGTGCTCGCCATCTTAAACAACACTTCTGATTGCTCCTCAAATCGCCGCCGATTCGGCAGTCCCGTCAGCGCGTCCGTCTGGGCTTCGCGCTCCGTTGCGATCTGAATCTCGATTGTTCGCTCCTGCGCTTCTGCCATCAGATTCGACACATTCGTCGGAGTCTGAATCACAAAGTTGAAGATCTTGCCAATCTCCTTTGCAGCGAGGGAAATCTCGTTGAAATGTCCTTCAACCTGTTTGAAAGTCTGCCCGAACCACTCGCCCAAAAGGAACTCAAACTCACGCATAACCCTGTTCGCGCCACTCTCGCATCTCAATGCATCAGTAGCCAGTCGACCCAGCACCGCAGTGCGCACAATCGCGCTCGACGCGCTGGAAGCCTGGTCCGGCGAGTGATGGAACTGAACGACATCTACATATGGCTTGGGCAGACGCCACTTCGTCGCCAGCGCAGCCCCAGCCTCCATGTGCGTAAAGCCAAACGCAGCCTTCTCCGCTGTCGGCAGAGTATCCCCATCGAACCCGGTCTCCGCGCACACCTGCGTGTACTGCTTGCCAAGCGCAGTCACCGAAGCAAGTATCCCGATATCCTGAAACAACGCCGCTGTAAATGACTCATCCGGATCCGCACGCCTCAACTGCATCGCTAGCACACGCGCGCCCGAAGCTGCATAAATCGATCGCACCCAGTAATCATCCAGACTGAACAGAGGCTGTTCGCCGATGGACCGCGATGTGTCGATCAGGCTGAACCCCAGCACCAGCGACTTGACCGTGTTCAGGCCTAGAAAGTTCAATGCCCGATCAACCGTCCCACATGGCTGTGACAGCCCATAAAAACTCGAATTCACAGTCTTGAGTATCTTGCCAACCAGCGCCTGGTCCTTCTCTACCGCTCGCGCTATGTCACGCAACGACACATCCGGATTGCGCGTCAACTCCAGCACCTGCATCGCGACCGCCGGCAGCGAAGGCAGCGACGGACACGAAAGCACTCTCTCTAAAGCCTCACTCGGCATCGACCTCTCCATCCACTGAACATATCGGACAGACGTTTGCCTCCCCGCACAGAAAGTGCGAGACCTTTTCTATCGGCAAACGGGGCAACATCCCCCAGTTCAGAAGCAGGGATATTCATCTAATAACCCAGGACGTCCGCAGGAGCCAGCATTACAGGACGTGCAATGCACCCTTGGCGCACTGGCCGCGCAACACCTGCGCATGGGCCTAAGCCCAATACGCCTCAGCGCAAGCCATATTCCTTCAACTTGCGGTACAGCGTCCGTTCGCCGATACCCAGCAGTTTCGCAGCATGCTCCCGATTGCCTCCGGTCATACCCAGGGTCTCGCGGATCGCACGCTTCTCGAGCTGCTCCAGACTCGTTCCCGCCAGAGCGCCCGCCACACCCTCACTCGCTCCATCACCAGCATCCGAGCGAATGTCATCCGGAATATGCCGGACATCGAGCCTGATCGAGCCCTCGCCTTCGCCCGCAGCCGTAATCACCATGTTCTGCACCACGTTGAGCAACTGCCGCACATTCCCCGGCCAGTCATAACTCGTCAGACGCAGCAGCGCCGAATCCGATATCGCTGGCGCAGGCTGCTTTGGCGCAACCTCAGCCGCAAACTTCCCAATCGCGTGCCGCACAATTCGAGGAATGTCGTCACGCCTCTCACGCAGCGGCGGCAGCGTGACATGGCTGCCGTTGATTCTAAAAAACAAATCTTCCCGAAACTCGCCACGCACAATCAACTCGCGCAGATCCCGGTTCGTCGCACTAACGAATCGAACATCAACCTTGCGCGCCTCGTTCGAACCCAGCCTCACCACCTCGCCCGACTCCAGCACGCGCAGCAACTTGGCCTGCATCGACAGCGGCATGTCCCCGATCTCATCGAGAAACAGCGTTCCGCCGTCCGCGTATTCAAAAACACCCTCGCGATCCTTGTCGGCCCCCGTGTACGCCCCGCGCACATGCCCGAACAACTGATCTTCGATCAGGCTCTCGCTCTGCCCGGCACAGTTGAATGCCACAAAACGCTTGCCCTTGCGCTTCGAATTCTCGTGCACAGCCCGCGCCACAAGCTCCTTGCCCGTTCCACTCTCGCCCGTAATCAACACCGAAATAGTGCTGGCCGCGACCGTCCGCACCACCCGCAGTATCCGCCGCATCTGCTCCGAGCCGGCGATGATCCCCTCGAACCCATCGTGCTGCACCAACGGCGAGAGATCGCCCGACTCATGCCGCAGCATCACATTCTCCGCCGCACGTTGAACCAGGCTGCGAAACAGCTCCAGATCCAGAGGCTTCTCAATAAAGTCGAACGCGCCAAACTTGAACGCCGCCCGAGCGGTCGGCACATCACCATGCGCCGTCACCATGATCGTCTCGGCTTCGGGCTGCATCTGCCTCGCCGCCTCGAGCACGCGCAGCCCCGCGTCTCCGCCATCAGCCGATGTACCATGCTGCCCCGCCGACGATGGCATCCGCAGATCTGTCACGATCACGTCGAACGCTCCGCCATCGAGCTCTTTCATCGCTTCGTCCACGGACCCGACAATCGTGCAGATATGCCCGGGCTTGCGCAGCGCGTCGGCCATGACATCCGCGTGCTCGGCTTCGTCATCGACAATCAACACCTGCGCGCCCGCATGTCTCGCCCGGTCCACACTATTGAGGCTCTCATCCATCAATCATCGCTCTCCACCATTCTGAACAAGTCCCGATCGCGGCTGCTGACCACAAATCGGGCATCGCTCAACAGCGCTTCCAGCCGCCCCGCAAGACGAGGCAGGTATCCACGCTCCGTGTTCGTATGCCCACCGAGGATAACGCTTACGCCCTGTTCAAGAGCCTTGACCACCGCGTGGTACCGCATCTCCCCAGTGACGAACACCTCACATCCTTCGCCAGACGCCATATCTGCAAGATCCTCGCCCGCCCCGGGCACCACGCCAACACGACGGATCGGCTCGTCGGCCAAAGCCGAACCCGCCAGCGCATACTTCACTCGATCCGTATTCAGATGCCGGGCAAAACGTCGCGCAAGTTCCGGAACCGTCGCCGGCCGATCCAGCACCAATCTCCGCCCAAGCCCCACCTTGCGATCGCGCACGCCGTGCAACTCATACACATCGATCGCAGGCTCCTCGTACGGGTGAAACTCCCGCAGCGTCTGAATCACCAGCGCCAGCGAAGCACGCGAACACACCATCTCCAATCGGTGTTCTGGTACTTTCTCCAGCCGTCCCGCCTGTCCCACGCGAGGCCGGGCACCCTCGCCCCCAAAGAACGTCCCTGTGCCCATCACAGAAAACGAACACACTTTGTAAGCTCCGATGCTCCCCGCGCCAGCCGTCCCGAGCACATTGCGCATCGTGTCCACGTCGCTCTCGGGCACAAACACGACCACCTTGAGTTCCTGATTCTGATCCAGCTGATGATGCGACTTGATCGCGCGACAATCGCCCGCGATCTGTCCCTCGCTCCCTTCGCTTAGGCCTTCGCAGAGCCAGTCCGTCACGCCACCCGGTGCCGCATCCAGCGCCGTGTGTGGCGAGTAGATCGCAAGACCCGCCTCAATCGCCCCACGCACGATGCGTTCCTTCGCCGTCGCGTCCGTCATCGTCAGCATCGGGTCCCAGATCGGGCAGTGATACGCCACAATCGCGCCGGCCTTCAGTTCGAGCGCCTCTGCAAGCACCGCCTCGCTCAGATCAATCGTCAGGAGTACCGGGCCCGCGATCGTCCGTTGTGGCGAACCCACAATCAGCCCCGCGCGATCCCACTCCTCCGCATAGGCCAGCGGCGCAATCTGCTGCATCGCATCAACCAGATCCTGTACCTTCATGCGTGCCTCCGATCCCACAGTATAGGAAAACGACGCCGCCTCCAATCCTCTACCATCTACTCTCATGCCCGACGCGCTCGCCTGGCCCTGCCCGGCCAAAATAAACCTCGCTCTCGCCGTTGGTCAGCCGCTCCCGCCCGATCACCCCCGCGCCGGCATGCACCCCATCGCCTCATGGTTCGCGCCTATCGCGCTCGCCGACACGCTTTCGGTCACCCGCCTCGCCCAGTCCGCCTCCTCGCACTACACCATCACACGTGCCGACCGTCAACCTGTCGACTGGCCCATTGACCACGACCTCGCAGTCCGTGCACACCGCGCGCTCGAACAATTCCTCTCCCGCACGCTCCCCATACACCTCGACCTCACCAAGCACATCCCCCCCGGCACAGGCCTGGGCGGCGGCTCATCAAACGCCGCCTCAACTCTCCTCGCCCTCAACCAACTCTTCGAACTCAACATTCCCCACATCACCCTGGCTCGCATCGCAAGCAACCTTGGTTCAGACATCGCATTTTTCATCGATGACCAACCCCCACGCCCCGCTCTGGTCACAGGCCTCGGCGAACAAATCGAACGACTTCCGCCACTCCAACTCCCCATCCTCCTCATCCTGCCACCCTTCGCCTGCCACACTCCCGCCGTCTATCGCACCTTCGATACTCTGGCTTATCAACCCGCCCACCTCGACCACGCTTGCACCATCGCGCGCACCGCCGACACACAACAACTCTTCAACGATCTTTGGCCTGCGGCTCAACTCGTCGCACCGCAACTGACCCACATTCACGCCCGCGCCACGCACGCCCTGAGTGCTCCGGTCCACCTCTCCGGCAGCGGAAGCGCCCTCTTTGCGATCGCGCCCGCCGACCACGCCAGCACTCTGGCCCGCGCGCTCCCCGAGTGCATCATCCTTTCCACCCATACCCTTGCACCGACCGATTGATTCCGCAGGAGCGCAACGCATGACGACCACACCCGATCTCCCCCAAGGCCTCATCGCAGGTGTTGACCTTGGCGGAACCAACATCCAGTTCGGCATCGTCGATCATCGCGGACGCATCCTCGGCCGCGCCAAAGACAAGACCCCCACCGACCAGGGAATGGAAGTCATCCTCGACCGCATCGTCCTCGGCATCCGTGCCGCTGCCAAGGACGCCCAAGTCCAGATGGCCGACCTCATCGCCCTCGGCCTCGGAGCGCCCGGCCCCGTCGACCCTGTCGCAGGAATCGTGCGCGAAGCCGTCAATCTCCGTTGGACCATGGCCCCGGTCGGCGAACTGCTCATGGAACGCCTCGGCATGCCCGTCGTCCTCGACAACGATGTCAACGTCGCCGTCTATGGCGAAGCACACCACGGCGCCGGCATCGGGTCACGAAACCTCATCGGAGCATGGATCGGAACCGGTGTCGGAGGCGGGCTTATCCTCGACGGAAAACTCTTCTATGGCCACCACTTCTCGGCCGGCGAACTCGGGCACATGCTCCTCTACCCCAACAACCCGCCAGGCTCGCGCACCATCGAGAACATCTGCTCCCGCTCCGCCGTCGTCGATCGCGTCCTCCACCTCATCCGCACCAACCGCAAATCCATGATCCCCGAACTCCTCGGCGACAAATTCCCCAAAATCAAATCCAAGACCCTCGCCGATGCCTATCGCAAAGGTGATGAACTCGTCATCGAAGTCATCGACGACGCCGCCGACCGCCTGGGCATGGCGCTCGGAAGCATCACCACCTTGCTCAGTCTCGAACGCATCATTCTCGGCGGCGGACTCACCGAAGCGCTTCAGGATCTCTTCGTCGATCGCGTGCGATTGGGTGTACAGCGAGCCGCCTTCCCCGCAGTCGCCAAGACCGTCGATGTTGTCGTCAGCAAACTCGACGACGACGCCGGAGTTATCGGAGCCGCGCTCCTCGCACGCCAGCGACTCGCCAGTGTTCAGGCTTGAATCTCAAAACATCAGACGCAGCCGCTCGAACAGTGCATCCGCAGCCTCATTGAGCCGCGACTCGGACTCATACGACCCCGCACGAATCTCCTGCTGCACCCGTTCCACCAACTCAACCCTTACCCGACCCGCGGAAGGCTCAAAACCCCCACTCGCTTGCGCACTGATCTCAACTCTGTCTCCAGGCCTCACGATCGACGTCGGGGGCACCGCGCGTTCCGACCGCCCCGGCACCTCACGAAACAACCGTTCTGAACCCACCCTGCCAATTGGTCCGTAAGATTCCATCGTGTCCCCCTAAGTCAAGACAGGTGCATCCCACACCCGGCCCAGTCGTATCTCTTCAATGGATTGCTTCGATTCCCCGTGGCGCACACTCATCGACCCAATCACCCGCACTGCTGCATAATTTCTTCTATGTTCATCGCGCAAGTACATGAAACTTCGCAAGTTAGCACCCCCAAACAGCGGGGATACACTTCCGTATCCAAACGGCTTGTTACCTGTACCCTACTCTTACTCGCATCCAGCCTCCCAGGGTGCAGCTCGTCACAGCCGCGCGAGAAAAAACCCCCACAG
The DNA here is from genome assembly GCA_019636795.1 of Phycisphaeraceae bacterium. Lineage (NCBI taxonomy): Bacteria > Pseudomonadati > Planctomycetota > Phycisphaerae > Phycisphaerales > Phycisphaeraceae > Phycisphaeraceae bacterium. The sequence continues at coordinate 120,922 of JAHBWW010000001.1, read as the reverse complement.
GCCGTCACCGACGTCTTCGGCCGACCCACAACTTCCCCGGGTACGACATGGGGGGGTGACCAAGGCGAGGAAACCATCCGCATCCCCTCAAACGCGGGGCCCTCCGCCTGGACCATCGTTCTCGCAGCACTTCCTACCGACGACCCCGCACATGCCGAGATCCTCCTCCAGCAGGTCCGCACCATCGGGAGGCTTCCCGATGCCTTCATCATGGACCGGGCAGGCAAGAAAATTATCGCTGTCGGAAGCTTCCGCAACCCAACCGATCCCATTGTTCGCGCCGAACTTCAGCGCGTTCAGGACATCCAGGTCGATGGCTCGCGCCTCTACGAAAACGCATTTCTCGTCCCTCCCTCCGGCGAACTTTCGCGTGGCTCAATTCCCGCCTACGACCTCCGCAATGTCCACGCCGAGCACGGCAAGCGTGCCGTCTACACCCTTCAGATCGCCGTCTACAGCCGCGAAGATGGCCGAGTTCCAACCCCCGCAGAGCAAGCCGAGATCCGCCAAATCGCCGAGAAGGCCGTCGTCGCGCTCCGACAATCCGGCGAGCAGGCTTTCTACTACCACGGCCCGAATCGCAGTATGGTCACCATCGGCATCTTTGGCGAAGACGATCACGACGTTCAGGATGGCTTCCCGATCGAAAGCCCGCGCCTCGCCTCGACCAGAACGCGACACCCATTCAACCTGCTCAATGGTCGCACCATTCTCGAAACCACACGCACCAGCACCGGAGGCCGCTCGCAACGCGAGCAATCCAGCTTCCTCGTCGCAATTCCCAAGAACTGAAGCGTTTGTCTCTCTACATTCAAGTGCACGCATTCACTGCACCTGACAGATCCGCCGCGCCGTTATCCGCCAGGCCTTGAAACGCCCGGTATCCACAGCGCCTCGATCCGTCGGGCACGCCACGTCCCGTCTGTCTCCCGCAGCCAATCAATGCGCCACCAACTCGGCAGCACCCCGACATCGCTCGTCACGCGCACGCGCACTTGCGTCCGGCCGAGCCTCGGCCCATCAAGCGTCGACTGAAGTTCCAGAATCGTGTGCTCGCGCACCGGGTAGACCGACCCGAGGTAGCTCCGCACCGCAGCGATCGTCTGCGCTTTTCCCACCCCTCGGCCCACTCGCGTCACATTCAACTCCAGATCCTCATCGAGCAGCTCCTCGAGCAATTCGACCTCGACGCGCGCCACCGCTCCGATCAGTTCGCGCGACCTTTGTTTCATCGCTTCGCGATCCGTCTCCACCACCATCGCGCAAACGAACGCCCCCGCCGCCACCGCCAGCGCGACCCCGAACACCACCAGTCCGTGTCTGGCCCGCCCGCGTTGATTGAGAATCAGAAACCCCACCACCCCAACCAGCATCACCGCCACCACGGTCGGCCAGGGGTTGTCAAGCAAGATCCGCTCGATCAGCGGCGAAGAAGGCAGCGGTGGAACCGAAGCCCCCTCAAACAGATTTAGTTGCGCAAGAACTGCCGACATTCGTGTCTCCACACCCATCATCCTAACGCCCAGCACGCGACAGGTCCGATCAGACTGCCGACACCCACTCACGCGCACCCTTTGCGCTCCGGAGGTTTCATGGACTTCTTTCAGGCAGACCCCTTCACGCTCGATCAATCCTCGGTTCTCGATCGGAACCTTGCCGCTTTGGCACGCACCTGTCCACAACTCGCAGCACGCCTCCGACTGGTACAGCCACGCACCGATATCGAGTTCGATACAAGCGACGAAGGGGTGACTACCGCCCGATTCGTGGGGGGAACTCAACTCGCCAGCCGACGTCGCCCTCTCTCCGAAGCCCGCACCCTTGCAGACTCCGTCGATGTAAAGTCTCATCCCGGAATCGCCGTCCTCGGCTTTGGGCTTGGACACCACCTCGAAGCCATCGCACAGCGACAGCGCGGCTCCGGAGCGCTCCTCTGCTTCGAGCCGGACCTCGAACTGCTCCGCGCCGTTTTCGAACGCATCGATCACTCCGACTGGATCAGCGCGACCAACTTCGCCATCCTCACCGAACCCGATGACGGCGCCGCCATCACACACGCCCTCACCGGCGTCGAAGCGCTCGTCGCCCTGGGCGTGAGGCTTGTCGATCATCCCCCAAGCATTCCACGCCTCGGCGAACAGGCCGAGCGTTTCGGCCGGTGCCTGGCCGATGTTCTCAAGGCCCTGCGCACCACCATCGTCACCACGCTCGTTCAATCCGAGACCACGCTGCGCAACGCACTGATGAATCTCGATCACTACGTCAACTGCCAAGGCGTTGCCGATCTCGCCGGCATCTGCGCGGGATCGCCCGCCGTCGTCGTCGCTGCAGGCCCGAGTCTCGAACGCAATCTTGAACTCCTGGCCGATCCTGCGGTGCGCGATCGGTGCGTCATCATCGCGGTCCAGACCGTCCTGCGCACCATGCTGGCGCGCGGCATCCGCCCCCACTTCGTCGCTGCCCTCGACCACCACGAAATCAGCAAGCGGTTCTACGAAGGCCTCAGCGCCAAAGATGTCGAAGGCATCACACTCATCGTCGAACCCAAAGCCAATCCCGCCATTCTCGACGCCTTCCCGGGCACCATCCGTTGCATCGGCGAAGACCTTCTCGATTCGATCCTCGCCGATACCGACCTCCGCCATCGTCGCATGGGCAGCATCAAACCCGGTGCGACTGTCGCACACCTTTGCTACTACTTCGCCCGACACCTCGGCTGCGACCCCGTCATCCTCATCGGGCAGGACCTCGGTTTCACCGACGGCCAGTACTACTCCGCGCACGCCGCCATCCACAATATCTGGGCGAGCGAACTCAGCGAGTTCCGCACACTCGAAATGTTCGAATGGGAACGAATCGCACGCCAGAAATCGCTCCTCCGTCGCAAGGTCGATATCCTCGGCCGCCCCATCTACACCGACGAACAGATGGCCACCTACCTCGCCCAGTTCGAAAGCGACTTTCTCGCCGATTCGGCCCAGGGCCTGCGCGTCATCGACGCAACCGAAGGCGGAGTCGCTAAGCAGCACACGATCACCACGACTCTCGCTGCCGCCCTCGATGCCTGCGCCGGAGCTCCGTCGCACCGTCTCCCGAAGACGGAGTACCCAGCCCGCACCGACTCACACATCGAACTGGTCCGCCGCAGACTCGTGCAGGTCCGCGCCGACGCACGCACCATCGCCATGAAGAGCCGCGAAACGCGACGGCTTCTGCGCCGCCTCACCCGCACCGGCACAACCCTCGACCAGATCAACGCCGCTGTTCCTCGCATACACGAGATTCGTGACGAGGTCACCGCCCTCCAGCCCGCCTTCGATCTCACGCAGTTCCTCAACCAGGCCGGCTCGCTCAACCGCTTCCGCGCCGACCGCAACATCGAGATGGAGCCCAGCCTCTCGGACATCCAGCGCCAGCAGCGCCGCCTCGAACGCGATATCGAGAATGTCACCTGGATTGCCGACGCGGCCGACACGCTCTGCGCCCTGCTCGAAGAATCGGCCGTCGCCATCGCTGGCGGCACCAAGCGCACGCGCGACCTCATCGCCCTGCCTGGCATGAACACCGCGCCCTCGCGCCGCCGCCGCGTCGCCGCAATCCTCCACATCGACTTCGAGCAGGGCGGCCTCGGCACGCCCCGCAGGCTCGACGAGCCACTCATCGCAGGCCTTTCTCCCCTCGCCATGACCGTCGCGCGGTTGCTCACCTGCAGAAGGCTCAAGGAAATCGTCTGCCTCACCAACGACGAGCCACGCCTGCGCAGCATCCTGGGCGAACTTCACGCGCGCGTCGTCGTCGGCCCCCTCGATCTGCCACGCTTCCGCGCCCGCATCAACGCCATCGGACCCGCACGCCGATTCACCCCCACTACATGGCGCGGCGGCATCGCCAACCTTGCCGTTTTCGACGAAGCACTCGAACCCGCTTCATGTGCCGATATCGTCGAATCACGCAACCTCGACGCCGCCATTATCATCGGCCCCGATTGGTGCGCTATCGACCCCGCCCTCACCGACGCCCTCATCGAGCGACACACCGAGCACCCCGACGGGCACCGCATTACCTTTTCACAGGCTCCACCCGGGCTTTGCGGCTTGCTTATCGATCGCGCGACGTTGCGCAACCTCGCCGACAACGAACACCGCGCCGGGTGCCTGGCCACCATCGGTGCCATGCTCGGCTACGTGCCCTTCGCGCCGCAAGCCGACCCAATCGCACGCTCCGTCTGCATCAACATTCCTTCCGTCGTTCGCGACCTTCAGGAGCGCTGCATCCCTGACTCTCCGGGTGACGCTGCACTTCTTTCTCGCGCCTTCACAGACCTCGATCCCATGCGCGCAAGTGCCGCCGATCTCTCGCACGCGATTCTCTCTCGCCGCGCAATGCCCGCCCTCCCGCGACACATCACGCTCGAACTTGTCGCTCGCCGCGCCATGCAAGGCCCATGGGCAGCGAGCCTCGCACGCTCGTTCGGCTTTGCACCACGCCAGCCCATCGCACTCGAACACGCTCAGCGCATCATCGAGCAACTGCCCCCGGCCTCCACCCTGACCCTTCACGGCTCGGGCGACCCGCTCGACCACCCATCGCTCGCCGAAATAACCGCCGCCGCACACAAGCGAGGTCTCGCGACCCACCTCCGCACCGCACTCGCCAGTGACACCTGGGATCAAGTCCTCGATCTCCAGTGCGACGTCGTCAGCATCGACGTGCTCGCGACCAACGCACCAACATACCAGTTTCTCACCGGCATGGGCGACTATGAGCGCGTCAAGGAACGCGTCGAAACGCTCCTCCAGACACGAAACAGCCGCGCTCCATCTTCCTTGCCCTCGCCATGGATCTTGCCACGCATCACACGATGCGACGCGGTCTACGAACAAATCGAAATCTTCTACGACGGGTGGCTCCGCGCGTGCGGATGTGCCGTCATTGACCCCATGCCAACCATCGACTCCAACGGACGCATCGCGCCTCTCCCGCAGCCACAAGCTGCCCGCGATCGCATCTCGCGCACCACCATCACCATTCGATCCGATGGCTCCATCGTCGGCCTCGACAACCACACAAACCACTCACAAACCATCGCATCACTCTGGCAACGCCTGCACCAGAAAACCACACGCGACGACTCCGCCCTCGCCGCAGCCTGATTCACCCATGAAACCAACCGCAATCATCCTCGCACGCGGTGGAAGCAAAGGCCTCCCCGCAAAAAACCTTCGACCGATCTGTGGCCGCGCCTGCGTCGAATGGACCTTTGACGCCGCCCTCGCCTCCAGCCGCCTCGCGCGCGTCCTGTTCTCCTCCGATTCCGCCGAGCTCCGCGCCATTGCCCACGGCTACAACATCGAAACGCACACCCGCTCTGCCGCACAAGCCTCCGACACGGCAACCATCGATGCCGCTACCCGCGAAGCCCTCGCCTCCGATCCGCTCGCGGGCCCAATCGTCATTCTCTACGGCAACGTCCCGATCCGCCCGCCCAACCTCATCGACGACGCTCTCGCTCTTCTCGAGCGCACCGGCTGCGATTCTGTCCAGAGTGTTGCGCCTGTCGGTCGCCATCACCCATGGTGGATGTCTCGCATCGACGACCACCAACGCCTCACGCCATGGCAGGGCGACACACTCAACAACAACGTCTTTCGTCGGCAGGATCTCCCGCCCGCATACATGCCCGATGGCGGCATCATCGCGCTCCGCCGCGACGCGCTCGAACTCCGAATCCTCGATGTCATGCCCGGGCCACACGCCTTCCTCGGCCGCGACCGCCGTGCCATCATCAACCCGCCCAACAGCGTCATCGACATCGACACCGAAATCGACCTTCAACTCGCATCCGTTATCCTCGAAGCAGCCCGCAGGAGCGTCGCATGAACATCGCCGGTCGTCGCATCGCACTCGACCTCGAGCCATACATCATCGCCGAGATCGGCGTCAATCACGACGGCTCAATCGACAAAGCCATCGCGCTCGTCGAAGCCGCAGCCAACACCGGCGCAGACGCCGTCAAACTTCAGTTCTTCTCTGCCGATCTGCTCATGTCCCGCGGCGCGCCCCTCGCACAATATCAGACACACGCGCGAGAACGCGATGCATTTGCCATGCTCAGGCGGCTCGAACTTCCTATCGAAGCCATGAGCCGGATCGTCGCCCACGCTCACGCCCACAGCCTGCACGCCATTGTCACCGTCTTCAGCACCGAACTCGTCCCCACAGCCGCCACCCTGCCGTGGGACGCCTTCAAAACCGCAAGCCCCGACATCATCCATCGCCCGCTTCTCCGCGCTCTTGCCGATCTTGGCCGCCCTCTCATCGTCAGCACCGGAGCCGCGACCGCGCAGGAAGTCGCCCGCGCTCTTATCTGGCTCAGTGCCATACAACACCGCCTCGCCATTCTTCATTGCATGAGCGCCTATCCCGTTGCACCCGAACATGCCTCCCTCGGTGCCATCGCAGCACTCGGCTCCATGTTCGATGGCCCCGTCGGCTACAGCGACCACACCACGCTCGTCGAAACCGGAGCCCTCGCTGTCGCAACCGGCGCCACCATTCTCGAAAAGCATCTCACGCTCGATCGTCACGCCCTCGGGCCAGATCACGCCGCCTCCCTCGAGCCCGCACCCTTTGCCCAGTACGTCGCACAGGCCCGCCGCGCCCACGCCATGCTCGGCCCCGTCTCAAAACAAGTTCTCCCCTGCGAACGCGATGTTCGCGCCGTCTCGCGCCAGTCCATCGTGGCCGCGCGCACCATCCCCGCAGGCCGCCCCATCACGCGCGACGATCTCACCTTCAAACGCCCCGGCGGCGGGCTTGAGCCCTGGATGCTCGAACAGATCCTCGGCCACGCCCTCACCATCTCCCTCAACCCCGGCAGCCTCATCGAACTCGCCCACCTCATCGAGAGCCCGCAACGTTCCGCCGGATGACCTACAACACCTCATGTCTTCAGCAGCGCCCGCAACCCGCCGCGTCGTCATCGTCACGGGCTCCAGAGCCGACTTCGGCCTCCTCGTCCCAGTCATCCACGCCATCGAGCAGCATCCCGCGCTCGATCGCCTCGTCATCGCGGCCGGGTCACATCTCATCGCACCCGCACTCACCTTCCGCGACGTCAAGGCGCTCTTCCCTGTCGCCGACTCCATTCCCATGCAGGTCGCCGGCGCCACCGGGCGCTTTGCCGATGTCGCCGCAGTCGGCAAGGGCATCTCTCGCTTTGCGCGCAGTTTCGAATCGCTCGCGCCCGACTGGGTCGTAGTGCTCGGCGATCGCATCGAAGCCTTCGCCGCAGCCGCCGCCGCTTCCATTGCAGGCATCGCGCTGGCCCATATCCATGGCGGAGACCGCGCCGAAGGCGTCGCCGACGAAGCCATGCGACACAGCATCTCCAAACTTGCACACCTTCACCTCGCCGCGACCGAATCCTCTGCCCAGCGCCTCATTCGCATGGGCGAAAAGCCGCAACACGTTCTCACCGTCGGCTCACCTGCCATCGATGGCCTCGAAGCTATTGAACCCCTCGACGATGCGCACTGGCTCCAACTCGGCAATCCCACCGCCGTGCTCATCTTCCACCCGATCGGCCGCAGCAACGACGCCGAAGCCGCCGCCATGCGCTCCATCCTCCAAAGCCTCGCCGACGAACGCCTCCTCGTCCTGCACCCCAATCATGATCCCGGACGCGACGGCATCATGCACGCCATCCGCGAAGACACGCACCCAGCAACTTTCGCCGAGCACATTTCCCGCCCGCACTTTCTCGCCATGCTCAAACGCCTCGCAGCCTCCGGCGCCCTGCTCGTCGGCAACAGTTCGGCAGGACTCATCGAAGCCGCCGCACTCCGCTGCCCGGTCGTCAACATCGGCCATCGCCAAGCCGGTCGCGAAAGGCCCGCAAACGTCATCGACGTGCCCGACGAGCACGCACCGACCATCCGAGCCGCGCTCGCACGCGCCCGTGCTCTCCCGCGGGCAGATCTCTCTCATCCCTTCGGCGATGGCCACGCCGCCGAGCGCATCGCCGCCGCGCTCGCAGACTTCGACCCCAAAGCCCCCGCCTTCCTCCGCAAACACAACACTTACTGATCTCACATCAGCGCACGTCCTCAACCCGCCCAAGCCTCGCCCCAGCGAAAAATGCGCCGAGCATGTCTAGCGCCGAGTAGCCCTCGCGCGCCCACTGCGCCGCGCAGTACTGACACAAACCCACCCCGTGCCCGAATCCACGGCCTCGAATCGTCACCCGGTCCCCCAGCACCTCAACCTCGAAGTCATTGCTCGGCAATCGATCCGCAGCACTCAAGGGCATCGGCCGCCCGTCGTTCATCGCCACACGCAGATCGTCCGCAAGGAACCGATATCGCCCGTGCCGATCGTCCACCACCACATATGTCCCAGGCCGACCCGATGGCGACACCTCATCGATCTCCACCCGCACAATCGACCCCATCCCTCTTGCCGCGTGCCCCACTGCCGCCGCCCAAGCACGAACACGATTGGACACTTCCTGCCGCCCGCGCCGGCGCGACCACCGATACAGCGGCGCATCGTCGCACGCATGCGCACGCGAATGCCCGCCCAGAGGCTCGGCCGCATTGAACGCCAGCCTCCCCCTGGTCGGCCACACCATCGCCGCCGATGCCGCTCTCCCGCCGCACGCGCTCGCAAAGTACGACCGCAGCACGTCACCTTCCCACGTCAGCACGAGCCCACGCGTCCGCTCAGCCGCACGAGTCGCTTTCTCCAGAGGCTCTCCACCCGCGAACACCTGATGCCGTTGATCGTCATTGACGTCATAGTGCCGTTCGATCGCACGTCCCATCTCGTGGACCACATAGCTCCGAGCACAGATCGCCTGCGCTTCAAAGCACGCATCAGCCCAGTGCCCGAACAACTCACCTCCCAGTACACCCGCGACGTACCGCTCCAACTCCACAGGCCTCACCACATCAAAAACTTCACCCTCCCGCCATACACACACAATCTCCGCTCCCAACACACGACCATCGCTCCGCAGCGTCGAGCCCATCACACTCCGAAACTCGATCGGCCCACGTCCGCGTACCTCCCGCCCACTCGCATCGCGCGCCACCATCTCCAATCCACCTCGAATCTCGATCGGCGCAACCAGCATCACTTCCCGCGCCCGCCCCACGCGGGCCGCAATCGGCCCCAAGTGCTCCACCACCATCGCCGACCGGGCCTCCGCCACGCGCACCCGCACCGACACCGCCTCCCCCCGCTCCATATGCAACGGCATAAGAAGCACGACAATCGCCATCACAACCATCACTCCCGCAAGCCCCCACGCGCACGTCGCCACCCACTCGGTTCGCGCCGCCACCAGCCACGGGATTCGTTTGGTGTTCAACTCCAATCGACGATACCATAGCGGACCAGTCAGGAGTCGCCTCATGCTCAATCGTCTTGTGCTCAGCCTCGCGCTCTCGCTTGCTCTTGTTTCAACCGGTGGCTGTTCCTCCGGCCGCTCCATCGCCACCGATCGCGCATTCGATGGGCCCCCCATCACCGTCCGCCCTATCGACGAACATCAACTCCTCGTCGTCGAAGCCCCCACGCCAGGCTGGACCATGCGCATCGATCACATACAGCGCAAACTCAACCACGCCGATGTCTTCGTCACCATGCAACGCCCCGACCCCGGCGTCCTCTACGCCCAGGTCATTGTCGAGCAGCAACTGCTCACCAATGTCACACTCTCACGCCCCGTCAACGTCTACGCACGCACCCTCGCCTTCGGACAAACTCGCAAAAAACCACCCTACCGCCTCGCTGCCAAGTCCGAACTGCCAGAGTGAGGCTTGCTCATGACCACACTTTACGACGACGACGCACTCGACCTCCTTCAACTCGCCTTCACCCCAGGGCTCGGACCCATCCGTATCGCCCGCTGCATCGAGCACTTCGGCTCCCCCGCCAAGGTTCTTCGTGCCTCCCCCAAGGCCTTCGAATCCGTCCCCGGCATCGGGCCCAAACTCGCCAGCCAGATTTCTTCTCACGTTCGCACAGCACGCCAACTCGCTCTCGAGCAGCTCGACGCCGCCGCCAGCATCGGTGCCACCATCCTTCTCAAAGGCTTCCCAGGCTACCCCGCACTCCTGGCCGAACTCGACGACGCACCCGTTATGCTCATGGTCAAGGGCCGCATCGACCACGACGACCTCGACCGATACCCCGTCGGAATCGTCGGCTCTCGCAACTGCACGCTCTATGGCACCGAACAAGCCGAGCGATTTTCCGCCGCGCTCGCTCGCGCCGGCCTCACCGTCGTCTCCGGCGGGGCACGCGGCATCGACACCGCCGCTCACTCCGCCGCAATCAAAAGCGGCGGACGAACCATCGTCGTACTCGGCTGCGGCCTCGGGCACATCTACCCCGACACCAACGCGGCACTCTTCGACCGCATCGTCGCAGAGGATCGCGGTGCCATCGTCTCCGAACTCCCCATCGACACAGCCCCTAACGCCAACAACTTCCCATCACGCAATCGCATCATCTCAGGCCTGAGCCTCGGCGTCCTCGTCATCGAAGCCGGCGCACGCTCCGGAGCCCTCATCACCGCCCGAGTCGCCGCAGAAGAACACGGCCGCGAAGTCATGGCCCTCCCCGGACGCGTCGATTCCGTCGCCAGTCGTGGCACCCTCGAACTCATCCGCGATGCCGCCGCCGCCGCTGTCATCGAGCCCGCCGACGTCATCGCCACACTCGAAAATGCCGCCCGACACCACTTCTCCGGCACACACGAAGCCCGATTCGTCGATCCCGTTCGCTCCGAAACATCTCTAGGGTCCGATAATGAAATACTCGGAGCCGCAAATCCTCTTCAATCCCGCATTCTCGCCGCTCTCGATTCCCCCCGCACCGCCGACCAACTCGCCCAGGCACTCGAAATAGAGTCTTCCACCCTGCGCAGCGAACTCACCATGCTCGAACTCGCCCGTCGCATTCAGCGGACCGGTTCGACCTTCGTGCGCGTCACGACTGCACGGTGAGATATCCTCGCCCGACTGCGAATTGGGATTCCACTGAGCCTGACAAATTGGTAAGATTTCACCTTTACAACCACTTGCCGTGTGGATACTGCTTGGCTATCGTGCTCCGAACAATCGCTCAAGTCCATACCATGCTCTTGCCGATGTTTGGTGTGTGAGTGGATAAGCAACTTGTCTCCAAACCTCGATTCATCGAGGTTCTTTGAAATCTCGGCATGAGGCCGAGGCAGAATGAGAGGCTCAGGATGGCCTATCGAATCGCAACGGAACGTTCAAGCGCCGTCCTTCGGCTCGGGCCGGGCGGCGCATTCGTGCGGGAGTACGCTGGTGAAGGTCGCAGCCTGCGAGAACGCCGAAGTCTTGACCCCGCGATGGCGGACGCTGCCCAGCATGCGTCGACCAACCGCCACGCCCCGCTCGATGTCCAATCCGTCGCCCATGCAGCCGCTGCTGTCACACTTCTCGATCATCAGCGGGCACGCCTCGGCCGCGTCCTCAGCCGCATCCGCCTGGGCACCCACACCCTCGATCGCGAGTTCGACTCGCACGACCCCGAATCACCCACATCCAAGGACACATTCTGGAGCAACCTTTCCAGAGCATTCAGTTCCATGCGAAAGGACGTAGACAATGATGAATCTCACCCCCAAACAACTTCGGATCCTGCAACTCATTCGCGACTGGCGCGTGCGCCGTGGCTTTTCCCCGACCATGCAGGAACTGGCAGACGAAATCGGAGTCAGCAAGGTCACAATCTTCGAACACGTCGAAGCACTCATCAAAAAGGGAGCCCTCGTCCGCGAACCCAACAAGGCTCGCTCTTTGTCGATCGCTGAGGGCGCCATCGTCCCCGATGAAGGCCGCCCACTCCGCTTCCCCCTCGTCGGAAAAATCGCCGCAGGCTACCCCATCGAAAAAGTCGCAGAAGAAGAAGAAATCGACCTCGCCGAACTCCTCGGCAGCTCCGAAGAAAAACAAGGCTCAACCTTCGCACTCCGCGTCGATGGCGACTCCATGCGTGACGAAGGAATTCTCAGTGGCGACTATGTCCTCCTCGAACGCGCACAGGTCGCCCGCAATGGCGATCGCGTCGTCGCCCTCCTCGAGGACGGCAGCACCACCCTCAAAACCTTCTTCAAAGAGCCCGATCACATCCGCCTTCAGCCCGCCAACCCCGACTTCGAGCCCATCCGCGTCAAGTTCTGCCAGGTTCAGGGCATCGTCAAAGGCGTCATCCGTCGTTACTGAGCCTTCCCCGCCCCCACACAAACATTCGTCAAGCGGGAGCATTTTGCTCCCGCTTTTTGCTTGCGCGTGGTATGCTGATTCTCACTCGTCCAGGCCTCGGGTGCGTTCGACCCGGCACCAACCAGTTCTGTCCCGTTCGATCATCAAGAGAAGAGAGGAATCCCCAACATGCTCCGACTCGCTCCAATCACGCTTGCAACCATCACCAGCCTCGCCGCCGCACAACCTGTCGTCCTCAATCTCCAGTCCGGATCCCAGATCTCCGTCACCGCAACCCTCACCACAATCCTCGGCTCACGCACCGACTCCGACTCATCAACCATCTCCGGCACCATCACCATCGAACTCGACAACTACTCCAATCCCACCGCCATCACCCTCCACGATTTCCAAGCCGCTCTCGACCAGAACCTCAGCCTGAACTTCAGCTACGGATTCTTCGGCTCGATCAATGTCAGCATCACCAATGCCGACGCCTCCTACGCCACTCCCGGTTCACCCACTGGCCCCGTTCCTGTCGCGGGCGACTCCACCTTCCTCCTCCCCGCCGTTCCCACTAACCTCAATGGCCAAGGCGCCGCCACCGGCAACATCATCGGCATCGGCAGCATCAACGAAACCTTCAACCTCGCCGACTTCAGCCCCTTCGAAGCCGACTTCGCCGGCAGCGTCGGCGTCAACAACGACATCGTCACCCTCGCCGGAACCATCAACTTCGAAGGCGAGTCTGAAGTCCAGTCCGGCGTCACTCTCGCCATCCAAGGCACCCTCACCCTCAACGCCTCCGGACAGGCACCCGATGACCCCTGCCTTCCCGACTGGAACGGCGACGGCGAACTCAACTTCTTCGATGTCCAGGAATTCCTCGCCGACTTCAGCGCACAGAACCCCCGCGCCGACCTCGCCCCCGATGGCCAGTTCAACTTCTTCGATGTCCAGATCTTCCTCGCAGCCTTCAGCGCAGGCTGCCCCTGAACCTCGCGGTCATCGCTTGCACACATGAGCCTCCCGGGTCTGTCTTCGACCCGTGGTGTTCACGCTGCGCACAACGCCTGTTCACTCACATCACGCATCGTCCATGCGACGAGCTCGCGCGAGACCTGCGCCCATGTGTGTTCACGCAGCGTCCTTTCGCGGCCGGCCTCCGCCATCGCGCGCCGCCGCGCAGTGTCACCAAGCAGCCCCCGCGCCTTGGCCAGCGCCTCAGCCGGACCTGCAAACGACTCAACCTCCACGCCATCCTCAAAAGCCTCATCGAGCCCCTCACGCCGGTCGCACAGCAGCGCCGCACCCGATGCGGTGATCTCGTAAGGCTTCAGATTCAATCCGACATCGTCCTGCCAACGCATCGCATTGAGCCCGATCCGCCCACTCGAATACGCTCGCGCCATGTCGCCATACGCAAGGTTCCCAAGCAGCCGGGCTTCGCATGGCCACTCTCCAAACTCCGCCTGCCCAAACACCGCACACTTGAGTCGCTTTGACAAGTACGTAATCGTGAACGCGCGCCGCCACGACTCGATCCCGCGCACCAGCGAAAACGCCCGCACAAACACGCTCGGCAACTCCCGCAGCTTCCGCCCCGCTTCCCCCATCCCTTCACGCTCCAGACGCTCAAGATCTTCAAGCATCGGTGTGCCGGGACGCGCGAGCCGTAAACGCACCAGTCCTTCAAACAGCTCCATCATCGCATCCGCTGCATCCAAGGTCTGCGCCAACTCCCGGAGTTTCGATAGGGAACCCACCGCCCGTTCCTCACGCATCGCCTGCACATCAGGCTCGTCAGACTCCAACTCGCGCAGCATCAACGCGCTTGGCTTCGCATCCCCAGGACCCGTCCCAAAAACAATGTCGAACCGCTCCTCTTCATCGCGGTGTGGCCTGAACACGTCCTCATCAATCCCATACCCCCGACCAATCGTCGGCCCAAACCCAAGCACCTCCGTCATCTCGCGCGAAATCCCAGGATTGTTCACATAGTGTCGCACATACCTCCCGCTCAAGAGCGGCGATCGGCACAACTCCGCAAGCGATCCCCCCGACGCCCAATGGGGGGCATCAAGCCAGAACATCAAGTGAGGCCTCTCAATCACATCAAAAAACGACCTCGGTTGCCCGTTCCGCACACCCTGCGACAACACCCCAAGCGCATTGGCCCACATCCCCACTGAGAAGTCAACGCGGTTCACATCCATGAACTTCGCAATCATCCCGGTCATCTGCTGAATCACCGGGACACGCGATGCCCCCGCTGCCTTGTAAACATTCGCAATCGGCTCAATCTCCAGCCTCAGAACATCATGCCCGCCACGCTCGAAACCACGCGCCATATCCAGAAAGATGTCACGCGAGTTCGTACCCGGATGAGTAAAAAAAACAATGCGCATGGCGACCGCTCCACACTGGGTTCGGCCTCTTATCGTCCCTTTCCCCACAGCGCGACCACTCAGGAACACTGTGCACACAGAACCGCGCCAACAACACACAAAAAGACACAGCACTGAGTCCCTTGACCCTTTCGGGAAAATGATCTCAGATGCTGTGCCCCCTCGGTGCCGCACATGGCTGTGACGCCACCTGCGGACTTCTCTCTCTCACTCCGAGCGGGCGGACTATCAGAATACTCGTTTTGCCCCCGCGCGTACAGACCTTGATCAGGGGATTTCGGGGGTTTCATCGCATCTTTTTGCTCTCGGCCACCCGAGGGTCCCAGAACACACGCGCATAAGCCCTGAAGCCATTATTATCGGACAATCACGCACCCTCCGCCGCGCATTTCTCCCCTCTCCGCAACGCTGTCGGCCAGGAACTCCCGCCCCACGATTCAGCCGCTCGCCCGTGCCTGAATAGGATCATGCGTGGGTGAACGCCGCTCTTTTTCCGCCTATCCCCCAGCCGTTGATCGCCTGATCCGCGAACTTGCCCGTATGCCCGGCATCGGCGCACGATCCGCCGAGCGCCTCGCCTTTTACCTCCTCAAATCAGACCGCGATGTCGCGCTCGGACTCTCAGCCGCAATTGCCGACATCAAAACAGCCGTCCGTCACTGCTCACTGTGTTTCAACCTCACCGAAGTCGACCCCTGCCCGATCTGCGCAAACCCCAAGCGCGATCACGAACGCATTCTCGTCGTCGAGCAGCCCAAAGACCTCATCGCGCTCGAGCAGACCGGAATGTACCAGGGCCTCTACCACGTCCTCATGGGACGCATCAGCCCACTTGATGGCATCGGACCCGACGACCTCACGATCTCCACTCTCGTCCGCAGGGTCGATGACCCATCGCTCAACGGAGGCATCAAGGTCCGAGAAATCATTCTCGGATTGAACCCAACACTAGAGGGCGACGGAACTGCACTTTTTATAGCAGAAGAATTCCGCGGCCGCGATCTGCAAATTACGCGCCTGGCACGCGGTTTGCCCACCGGGTGGCAGCTGGAATACGCCAACAAGGCGGTTCTTGCCGATGCGATCCAAGGCCGGCAATCAATGGGTTGACGCCGGCATCGGAACCTGACGCAGGATGCTCCCCATGCGCTTCGAAGCCTCCCAAAACATGAGACTCGGCCAAACCATGAAATTGGCCCCGAGGATGATCCAGTCCATGGAAATCCTCCAGATGTCTCTGACCGAACTGGCCGAACGCATCGAACAGGAACTCGAAAGCAATCCAACCCTCGAACTGCTCGAAATCGAACCCGGCGACGCCCCCCCGCCCGACGAACGCGCCGACGGCGAACTCACCATCGACGAGACTGGCGAGCAGGACTTCGCTCGTCTCGACGACTACGAAGCCGACAACCCCGACGCCATCGACAGCGACTTTTCCTCCGCCAGACTCGACGCCCTCGAACGCGCCGATGGCCTCCACCCCCAAAGCCCAAGCCGCACACGCCTCGATGGTGAAGCCGACGCCAAATCCGAAGCCATGGCCAGCGCACCCGCACGCGCTTCATCCATCACCGATCAACTCATCGCACAATGGGCGCTGGTCGATGTCGATGAACGATTGCGCGAACTCGGCGCTCAGATCATCCGCTTTCTCGATGACGACGGCTATTTGCGCACAGACCTGACGGAAATCGCCGATCGATCCCCGAGAACCGAACAAGGCGCACTCGCTCCAACCCATGAGGATTGGGAACTGGCGCTCCAGGCTGTTCAGTTGCTGCTCGAACCGGCCGGTGTCGCAGCCCGTGACGCGCGCGAATGCCTCCTGCTGCAACTCGATGCCCTCGTCGAATCTGAACACGACTACGACCCCGGCTCGACTGCCGTCGCGCGCCGCATCGTCGCCGATCACCTCGACGATGTCATGGCCAATCGGCTTCCAAAGATCGCCGAGAAAACGCGCCTCGACCTCGATGAAATCAAAGCCGGGCTCGAAGTTCTCCGCCGCCTCAGCCTCGCACCTGCCCGGGCACTGACCGACACCAAAGAGCCCGCCATCACGCCCGACGCCATCATCGAGTACGACGACGAGCAGGACCGTTATGTCGCGTATCTCAACGACTGGCGCATCCCCAACGTGCAGATCAATCGCGAGTACGCGATGCTCAGCCGCGACAAAGCCCTGCCGCGCAACGATCGCGACTTCATCAAGAAAAACCTCTCCAACGCGCAGTGGCTCATCGAGGCTGTCGATCAACGCCGCAGCACATTGCTGCGCGTCATCGGCGCTGTCATCGCCGAGCAGCGCGACTTCTTCGACTTCGGCCCCGAAGCCCTCCGCCCGCTCCCCATGACGCACGTCGCCGACCAACTCGGCATCCACGTCGCCACAGTCAGCCGCGCCGTCGCCGACAAGTATGTCCAGACCCCGCGCGGCATCGTCCCGCTCCGCAGTTTCTTCAGCGGCGGCCTGCAAACCGAAACCGGCGAAGACATGTCCTACGACGCCGTCCGCGCCGCGCTCAAGGAACTCATCGACGCCGAAGACAAACGCAAACCCCTCAGCGACGAAGCGCTCGTCAAACTGCTCAACGAGCAAGGCATCGAAATCGCGCGCCGCACCGTCGCCAAATACCGCGACCAACTCGCCATCCCAGCCGCTCGCCTCCGCCGCCAGTATTGATCCACAACCAATACCACAAGCCACCCCTCACCGGACACAAGTCTTCATGCCCGACGCCGGATCTTCGGGCGCACACTTGAAGCCAAACTACCTTGCGCGCGAGCGCCCGAAGGTCCGGGTGAATCGTCGTCAAACCACCACAACCCGCCGCACACGCGGGCGCCAGCCATGCCTTTGCATAACCGGTTGCCTTGGCCGGGCGCCATCGTCATGGCTTTGCATGACCATGACGGACATCCGCTACAGGCAGGGTGACACCGATACCTCGACCCCCGTCATGCTCAGCGTGCCACCGAAGTCGGCTCTGCGACTTCGGTGCAACCCCACCCTTGCACCTGAACAGGCAGACTATCAGCCTCCTCAGGGTCCGTCGGGCGCGGACTCGGGTTCGGAGTTGGGTGCATCAGGCTCATCGGCCGGCGGCTGCTCGGGCTGGTTGCGGCGGCGATTCGGACGCTCAGGCTCGGGCGGCACTTCACCTTCGCGCAGCGTCTTGACCATCTCGCCGACGAAGGCGTTGATGCGCACCTTCTGGTGCCCGGTCGCTTCGTTGCCGATGCCTCGGTTCATGAAACTCGCGATGCGGGCGGTGCTCTGGACGGGCATGCGCCCCGACTGCATAAAATCGAGATCGCGCTTGGCCTGCCGCCTCGCCTCGATGAGGCGGTCCTCGTCCGAGATGTCGCGTTCTTCGCCCGCGATTTTTTCCATCGTCTTAGTGAACTCGATGAACTTGTCCTCGACATACCGCGCACGCAGCGTGGGGGGCGCGCTCATGTCGAGATTGCTCGCATAACTGTCGAACAGATCAACCGCCAGCAGCGAGGCGTTGCGCTCGAACTGATCGCGCACCGCTCCGGTGAGCTGCGCAGCGAAGAGGGCCATCAGCAGCGACTGATCGCCGTCGAGCGTGCGCAAGCGTGCGACCAGTTGCGTCAGCAGTTCGATGCGCTGCTCGATGGGAAGTTTGTTGAACTCTTCGGTCAGGAGCGCGTAGTTGAAGAGCACGTCGATATTCGCGGTCGAGAAGTCCGGCTGTTGCACCGGTCGCGTCAGGGCGTACACCGTGACCGCCCCGCCGATGGCCAGGACCGCGAGCGAGCCGAGCATGCTGTATCGCAGACGCCGGTTCGCCCACCAGGTGCTCAGCCGCGTGCGCACCGCAGCATCAAGGCGACGGTCCCAACGCTCGCGGCGCGGCGTGAGCACCGCGGCCGCAGCGACACCCTCATCGTCGAGCAGGCTCGTAAACTTTGGCTGGTTGGAAGTCATCATAAAATCCTGTACTTAGCCACCCGGCAGCCCCGCGAGGCGAGCAACATCGGTGATGAGCTCAACGAGAAACTCCGGATCGTTGATGTTGATGTCGGCCCAGTCGGCCCGAGAATCAGAGATGAACATGGCATTGGCGCCCGGGCCTCCGGTGCGCTTGTGAAAGTACACGTCGTTGCTGTCATCAAAGACGCAGGCGTCGATCAGGAACGGAATCTCTTTGCCCTTCTCGCGCCAGAGTTCCCAGACGCGTGCGACGACACTCGGGCTGATCTGCATTGCGTAGAAGATTTCGCCGAACTGGAAGAGCGAGCCGGGAATGTAGAGGTAACTGGTGCCGTAGGCCTCCCAGTATGGGTCGGTGGTTTTTCCGTCGTCGCCCGGGCAGCGGTAGGGCACTTCGCTGAGGAAGGGCGCGTCTTCCTGGTTGATGTATGTCGGGTCGCGGCGGGGGCTGGGCGCGTCGATGTAGGATTCGAGGACGGTGAGGAGGGTGACGTCGTTGCCGCCTCCGATTTCGCCCGAGCCGATGATGGGGAGCACATAGGGAAACGCGCCCTTGGACTCCTGATCCATGTACATGCTGATCCCCTGCCCCAGGGAGCGGAGGTTGGACAGGCATGCGATGCGGCGGGCGGTTTCGCGTGCCTTGTTGAGGGCGGGGAGGGTGATGCCGATGAGGATGCCGATGATCGCAATGACGACCAGAAGCTCGATGAGGGTGAAGGCGCGGCGCGATGTGGTGGCAAAGGGTCTCATAGTGGCAGTCTCAGCATGAATTGGCTCCGAACCTTCTCGTCCACGATCCGCTTCGCTGCGGGGGTCTGCACAGATCTGAATGTATCGGCATGTCGGGCAAAAACCGAGCGAAACTCTTCATCTTTCTGGGCGGCCTTGGCAATGCCTTGGGCGATTGAGCCTGCGGCTTTCTTGAGTTGTGCGGCCCGGGCGAGGGCGAGTCCGGTGGCTGTCAGGAGCAGGGCCGGGGCTTGAAGGGGTGCTGGCAGGAATGGAAGTGCGGTTTGAGACAAGGTTTGTATCATACCTTCGGGGGATTGGTCGTCCAAGAAGATTCGATTGAACTGCTCGATGCCGGCGTCGATCGAGGCGATGCTGGACTGGAGGTCGGCAGCGGCTGTTGCGCCGGCGTGACGAACGGCGGGGGGCTGGGCGGGGTCGGCAGCGATCGCGGCCAAGCGTTCGGCTTCGAGCGCGAGCTGCTCGCGGGCGATCAGGGCCGACTCGCGCACGTCGGCGAGATGAGCGCGATCCATGCACCCACAGAGCGCGAGGCACGCGAGCAGACAGAAGACGGCAGCGAAGAGGCGGACAGCGAAACGAGTGGTGAGTGAAAGCATGAGAATCCCCCTGTGGCTGCACGATGCGTTGAACGGGCGCGGGCAGCAGCGCAAACCCGAACGGGGGGAGGCTGATGGGGGGAGCAGTTCTGGGGGGATGACGCGATGCTACAGCCAAGCGGGAGGCAATGCAATGGGTGTGCTGCACAGCGTCGCGATTCTGCGCGCGCGGGCGGGAGATGTGGGGGGAAATGTGTGTGGGGGTGAGGGCGTTCCGAATTTCGACCCGGATCTTCGGGCGTTGATGGGCAATGAAGATTGAGAGCAACGGTGCGCCCGAAGATCCGGCGTCCAGTGTCCGGAGTTCTGCGTCTGTAGTTCTGTGTTTGACGATCCGGCGGGGTGGTTGTTGGGTTCAGGGGGAGGCAGTTGCTGTTGCCTGTGGGATTGGGTCGTCGAACTCGTCGCCTCGGAAGAGGGAGCCGAGGTAGACGCGGCGGACGAGGTCGTCGTTGATGAGGGCTTTGGGGGTGCCCTGGGCGAGGACTTTGCCGGAATCGATGATGTAGGCGCGGTCGCAGACACGGAGGGTCTGCTGGACGTTGTGGTCGGTGATGAGGAAGGCGATGCCGAGGGAGGTGAGGCGTCGGAGTTCGACCTGGAGTTCTTCGACGGCGATTGGGTCGACGCCGCTGAAGGGTTCGTCGAGGAGGATGAGTTTGGGGTTGGTGACGAGTGCGCGTGCGATTTCGAGTTTACGTCGTTCGCCGCCGGAGCATGTGCGTGCGAGGTGTTTGGCTTTGTGGGCGAGGCCGAACTGGGCGAGGAGGTCGGTGGCGCGTTTCTTTCGATCGCGGCGGCTCAGGCCTTGGGTTTCGAGGATGGAGAGGAGGTTTTGTTCGCAGGTCATGCGTTGGAAGACGCTGGGTTCCTGGCTGAGGTATCCCATGCCGAGGCGTGCGTGGCGGTACATGGGGAGGGTGGTGACATCCTGGTTATTGAAGGTGACGCGGCCGGAGTCGGCGTCGATCATGCCGATGGTCATGCGGAAGCTGGTGGTCTTGCCGGCACCGTTTCGACCGAGGAGCCCGACGATCTCGCACTTTTCTACGGTGAATGCGACGCCATCGACGACGGTTCGGCCGGAAAAGGACTTGCGGAGATTGGAGGCTTCGAGGATTGGCACGCGCGGGAAGTTTAGGGGCGGCGCGGGCGTCGGGGTGTGGTCAGTGGATGAAGCGGAAGGTCATGGGGTATCGGAAGTACTCGCCGCGATTGGCTGCGACGGATCCCATGATCATGCCGATGCAGCCGAGGACGTAGGGGAGGAATGCTGCGGGGACGAGGAGGATGAGCCCTACGCCACAGGTGATGGTACCGATGACAGCGGCGAGGATGGGGAGGACGACGGAGTAGATAAGGATGGTGATTTGAAAGTTGATGACTTCGCGGCCGTGGTCATCGAGGAAGCGTGATTGGTCTTTCTTGGATGCCCAGATAAGGATCGGGGCGATGATGGTGACCAGTGGGAGGACGAGGTGGCCCAGGAGCGAGAGATGACAGAGGAGGGCCCAGGTGCGTTCGTCGTCGGTGACGTTGGGTTCGCACGCGCGCCCGCGTTCATTGAGTGGGAATGGGGATTCGGACATGAGGAGGGTTCCGTGTGGGCCTGAACAGGGTTGATTGGGGAGCGGGGCGGGGTGGTTTCACGCCGAGCGGGTCCAGGAGCGGTGGAGATCGCGGAGGAAGTCTACCAAGTGCGACGGCTTGGGGGCGAAGGCGGAGCGGGCGCGGGAGCGTGCGGTGTGGAGTTGGTGGGCATGTTCGGCGCGGGCGAGGGATGCCAGGTGGGCGGCGTCGGGACGCTGGAGAGTGTCGAGGAGGGTCAGGAGAATGGTGAGATCGTTGCATGAGCCGAGCGCCTGGGTGATGGCGCGGAGTTCCTGAGCCATGGTCTGCAGGAGGCGGGGATGAATCGTGCGGCAGAGGCGGAGGTGGTACCAGTGCTTTTTGGCTGCGAGTCGCCAGCGGTGGAGGCTTTCGGGGGATGGGGAATCGGTGGTGGGCATGCGCTGCCTTGCTTTTCGGTATTCGCGTTGGATGCCCAGCCAGAAGTCGTCGGTCGTTGGCGAGAGATCGGCGGCGGGAGTGCGGAGTTGGCCGAGTTCGTCGCGGAGTGTGCGGCGGAGATCGGATGTGAGCGTTGTGGGGGCAGCGGGCGGAGCGGTCGCGCGGGCGAGGGCGCGCATGAGACTGTCGAGATCGGAAGGGGGGGAGATGCGGGCGAGGGAGCGGGCGGTGCTGGCGATGGCTTCGTGATCGCGGGCGGGGGCGATGGTGTGTGACAGGCTGCGGATTTTGCGGTCCATGGTGCGCAGCGATTTATCGTGACGGAGATCGCCGCAGCAGTGCAACGTTGCGCGGGCGCGCTTGCAACTGGTGCGAAACGTGCGGAGTTTCGAGGCGGTCAACGCTGATTGTGCCCGATCGATCTGCTCGATGAACAGTCGGCGCAGATCGCGCTCCTGGTCGTGAGGATCGACAAGACAGAACGGCATGTTGTGCCTCCCGGGCTTGAGTGTAACGCGAGGGGGAGGCTCGCCAAAGGATTATTCAGGGAGTTTTTCGAGTTCTCGTTCGACGCGATCGACGAGGCGGCTGACGGTATCGAGGCCGAAGTCAAAGCGGAGACCAGCAGCGGCGAAGAGTTCGGGGAGTGGGCGCGAGCCGCCGAGGGTCATGGCGCGTTTGTAGGCGTTGAGGGCGGCGGCGGGGCTTTCCTCGAGCGAGCGGAGCCAGAGTTGGAGTGAACCGAGGCGGGCGATGCCATACTCGATGTAGTAGAACGGGACGCTGAAGAGGTGGCCTTGTCGCTGCCAGAAGATGTCGCGGAATGGTTCGAGGCCTTCCCACGAGACGGCGTTGCCGAAGCGTGCGACGAGGTCGCGCCATGCGTCGCGTCGCTGATCGCGGGTGTGTTTCGGATTGGAGTAGAGCCAATGCTGGAAGGCGTCGATGGTGGCGATCCAGGGGAGGAGCGCGATGGAGCCTTCGAGTTGCTTGCGGCGGGCGCGTGCGAGATCGCTGGGGTCGGGGTAGAAGGCGTCCCAGTGAGGCATGGTGAGAAGTTCCATGGACATGGAGGCGACTTCGCAGAACTCGATCGGTGCGTGGCGATAGTGGAGCAGGGGCTCATCGTTGCAGAGCACGGAATGGAAGGCGTGTCCGGCTTCGTGGACCATGGTTTCGATGTCGTGGTGCATGCCGGCGGCATTCATGAAGATGAAGGGCTTGCGGATGAGGTCGCGCATGTACTGATAGCCGCCGGGGGCTTTGCCTTTGCGCGAGTCGAGATCGAGCGATGAGCCGTCGCGTGCGCCGTGCGAGCTTGCGCCGTCGCCGAGGTCGCGGAACATGGCTGCGAGTTGCGGGTCGAGCTGGTCAAAGACGCGCTGGGTGCGTGCGACGAGGTCGGCGCCGCCCTTGAAGGGCGTGAGCGGCGCTCTTCCCTTCGGATCGACGCTCAGATCCCATGGGCGCAGGGCGTCGACGCCGAGTTGATCGCGGCGCTTTGCGTCGAGGGCGCGTACGAGCGGGACGATGCGTTTTTCGCATGCTTCATGGAAGTCGAAGCAGTGCCCGGGCGTGTAGTCGAAGCGGAGGCGTGACTTGAAGGCGTACTCGACATAATCGGCACAGTCGGCGTTTCGCGCGACCTGGTCGCGCAGGCGGATCATGTCGTCGAAGATCGTGTGGATGGTGTCGACGTCTTCGAGGCGACGAGCGGTGACGGTGCGGTAGGCGCTCTCGCGGATTGTGCGATCGGTTGATTCCTGATATACGCCCATCTGAGGGAGCGTTTTTTCCTGGCCATCGAACTGGACGGTCATGGCGCCGGTGACCTGCTGGTACTGCTGGCTGAGTTTGTCGAGTTCAGTCTGGAGCGGGACGTTTTCGTCGCGGTAGAGGGTGACGGCGGCGTTGGTGTCGCGATGGAGGACGAGGTAGCGGTCGGTGGTGAGGCTGAAGCGCTCGCAGAGTGAGGCCTGGAGTTTGTCGAGTTCGAACCCGATGGGCTTGATGCGTGGGGCGATGTGCTCGACGTAGTGGAGGTAGGCGTCGCGAGCTGCGGGGTTGTCGGTGTCGCAGGTCATGTTGATGTAGAGGGTGGCGGCGGCCTCGCTGCATGCGGCTTCGAGTTCGGAGCGATCGACGAGCCACTGTTCGAGCGTGGCGCGCGAGGTTGCGGGGTGGTCGAGAAGGTGCTGGAGGCGTGGCTCGATCTGTTCCCATTGGGTTGCATCGAATGGGGTGGTGGCGAAGGTGGAAGGCTGCGGCATGATGAAATCCTCGTGGATTCGATGGTAGGGCGTGGATGTGCGCATGAAAAAACCCGGAGCGGATCAAGGCTCCGGGTTTGCGCCGACGAGGAGCGACCTGTCGAACGTCAATCTCTCAGGAGGTTGGTGAGGTACTCTTTTTCTGCAGCGAGCCAGTCGCGTTCCCAGTCGCTGAGTTCCATGCCCCATGTGAGGAGCGCGAAGTTGGGGTTATTGCGCACCATTGATTCGATGCGGTTGAGGTTCTGGCGTGCGCGGCCGACGAAGCGCGGGCGAATGTCGCGGGGTGCCTGAGCGGCTGCGGCGCGGGCTTCCATGTATGTGGCGAAGTATTCGTTGGTGCGGGCCTGGTCATCGGAGACTTTCTTGCGGAAGTCGAGCATGGCGCTTTCGGCGCGGCTGATGGGATAGATGTAGCCCACGCGGTTCTCGCCGACCCAGTCGACTTCCTGATATCCGAGTTTCTGGGTAAGTTCGGCGAGGTTTTTGGCGGTGCCCTTGCTGAAGCGATAGCGTTCGGCTTGCTGAGCGGTGAAGGTGAGGATGTCGTTGCCGGGGTTGACGAGGTGCTCGCCTTCCTGGGTCTGATACCAGTAGACCTGTCCGGTGCGGGGGTCGATGGTGCAGGAGAGGGGCTCGTTGATCTGCATGGCGCGCATGATCTTGGGGTCGTATCCGCCGCGTGCGCTGATGCGTTCCATCATGTAGAGGACTTCTTCGAGGCCGCGACCGGCGACAGCCTGAAGGCGACCGGACCAGCCGGTGCATGCGCCGTAGTTGCCTTCGGGAAGGAAGTAGATTTCCTCGGCGCAGTGCGCGGTCATTGCGGCTGCGGAGATGGCGGACTCGATCCAGGCGACAGTGCGGAAGCGCTTCTTGTATTCGTTGTGGATGACGTCGGAGAGGCGCTGAATTTCGAGCAGGAGTCCGCCGCCGGAGTTGATCTTGAAGACGACGATGCCGGTGCCGTCGGATCCGAGGTCGCGTTCGAGAATCGGGATGAGGTCGTAGAGGGTTTTGGCGGTCATTTCGATGCCGACGGTTCCTTCGAGGCTGATGATCGCGCCGCGTGGTGCGCCGGGGGTGCGTGGTCGGATCTGCTGGATGGGGTTCGGCTTGGGGTCAGTAGCGGTTGCTGCGGGGGCATCGCGTTCGATCTTTGCGATGTTGTCAGCGAGGAAAAACTCGGTGTTCTCGATGCTGCCCAGGCGGGTCTTGATCCAGACGGACCCGTCGAGTTCGCGGACGATGGTGCCTTCGATCTTGCGACCGTCCTTGAGATGGACGACATCGGATGCGAAGGAGAGGTGGGTCGCGACGAGCAGCAGAGCTGCGGCTGCGACGGTTGCGAAACGGCTGATGAATGCTTTGATGCTCATGGCGTGTGTGCTTTCTGAGTGAGTGCGGTCGAGTTATGGACGATCGGCGAGTTGCTGGAGGCGGATGCGTTCGATAAGGACGCGGAGTTGGTCGACGGGTGGGACGCCGATGCGGGAGAATGCGAGAGACTCCTGATAGCGTTCGACTTGCGCGATGATTCGGCGGAGCATGTTGATCTGCTGGCCTCGAGCGCGCTTGCGTTCGTTGTAGTCGCCCTGAACGTTGATTTCGTTGAACTCGCGGAACATGCGTGGAATGTCGCGTTCGAGGCGGTCGATGGCACTGGACCAGCGGGACATGATGCGCTGGGATGGATCGGAGACGAGTTCATACTGATCGACGATGCCGAGGAAGAACATGATGTCTTCGATGGAGTCGGCGGTGCCCTTGGAGACGCCTAGTTTCTGGGCGATGCTTGCGCGGAGGGTCAGGACATCGTTACCTTCGCCGCGGACCTTCGCTTCGTCGGTGTCTTTGTTTGGTCCTTCGCCATCATCGGTGAGGAGTTCGGCACCGGGGACGGGGGAGGTGTGGTAGACGGGTCTTCCGCCCTGCATTGTGTAGTAGAGGGTGAACTTGCGCCAGGTCATGGCGCGGACGATGTTTTCGTCGTAGCCATTGGGTGCGGCCATACTGATGGCGCGTGCAAGACGGAGAGAGCGTTGCTTATCGACGACGACCTGGTCGCCGACGCCTTCGAACATGTCACCGAGGTCGCCGATCCCGCCCATGCGGCCGTTGCTGGCGAAGTAGATATTGGGGGCGAAGAAAGGAATGAATGCGGCACCTGCCATGGCGTTCTTGACCCAGACCACGACTTCGGGCTTCTTTTCCCAGTGGGTGACGAGGTTTTGTCTGAGGAGGGGTTCGATATCGTCGGCGATGCCGAACTGGTCGAAGCCGTAGCGGTCGTCGCCGAAGTCCTGGCCGAAGCGTCCCCAGTTGTTGTTGACTTCGATGAGGAGGTAATCGGGCTGGAGGCGGCGTGCGGCCTCGACGGCTTGTTTGATCGGGGTGACGTTGACGTCGCGTCCGAACCAGCCGTCGAGGGCGATGTGGTAGACGATCTTGCGATCGGGCGAGTACGAGTCGCGGGTTGGGGCGAGGATCTCGTCTGCCTCGACTGCGGCGTTGCCTTCGTCGATCGTAACGGCATCGCCTCGGACGATGGAGAGGATGTCGGCTTTTCTGTACAGCGTGGCGGATGCGCCGCGGATGGACCCGACGACGACGAAGATCGAGATCGAATCGGCGGTTTCGGATTCGATGACGCCTCGGACGATGCGGCCGTCGCGGAAGATGACCTGATCGATGGATTCACCCTGCGCGACAGCGGCGTGTGCAGTGGCAGGGGTGCATGCGGCGGTGCCGAAACCAATTGCCAGCGCGAGACACGGGGCGCAGGCAAGGGCTTTCAAGAGGTTGGAGACGCGTGATTTTTTCATGGTGCGAGTTCCTCTGATACTGAGGGTGAACATATGCGGTGCTTTCCTGGGCCGCGCGGATTGGGCCGAGGCGGGAGTCATTCCGGTCGTGATTGTTGGACACCGAATTGGGCGGCGAGTTCCCTTGCCTTTGCGAGAGCCTGTTCGAAGTGAGTGATGGTGCTTTCAAGTTGCAGGTCATAGACCTGATCAAGTACCAAACGAAACCCTGGTCCTGGGGTGAAGCCGGCTTGAATTAGGGTGTTTCCATCGATGAATGGTGGCGGGGCGAGCCCGGTTGGGGTGGCCCGTAGCCGATCGAGATCGGAGAGAATGGCGGCTTGGAGGTCCGGGAATGTTGCGACAAGGGCCAGCGAGCCATTGAAGCAAGGGTGCATTGCCCAGCGTTTGAGTTGGGCGGTGGTGGCGGTGGCCCATTCGGATCGGAGGTGGGCGGCGAGTTCGAGGTGCTGGACGAAGGCGTCGCGGTCTTCATTGCTCAGGACGAGGGCGAGTCGCCACTGCCTTGCGATGGTTTCTGGGGCGAGGTTGAGGCCATGCCGATCCAGAGCCCAGGCTGCGAGGCTGAGTGGGTAGGAAGCGTTGTGGTCAAGCAAGACGAGGTGATTGAGTGGAGCGGTGGAAGTTGGCTCCTGAAGGACCGGGCTTTCGAGGCCTGTCTCGGCGAGGAGTGCGATGGCGCGGGCGCGTGCATGATGTGTGAGAATGCGGCGAATTTCTTCGCCGATGCGCTCGCGGCTGACGCCGACGAGGTGGGAAGCGTTGCGGCGCAATGCATCAAGGGTTGCGGGATCGATGGTGAAATTGAAGCGGGCTGCGAAGCGCACTGCGCGGAGTGCTCGAAGGTGGTCTTCGGCGAGGCGTTCGTCGGGGTTGCCGACGGCGCGGATGATGCGTCGATCGAGGTCGTCGAGCCCGCCGACGAAGTCGATGACGTGCTGGCGTGTGCTGTGGGGTTGGGAGGAGGGATCGAGGAAGAGGGCGTTGATGGTGAAGTCGCGGCGGAGGGCGTCGGCGCGAGGATCGGAAAAGGTGACATGGTCTGGGTGGCGTCGATCGGAGTATGGGCCATCGGCGCGGAAGGTGGCGACTTCGATGGTGTGTCCGAGTTCTCGGACGAGGACGACGCCGAAGGCCGCGCCGACGAGGGCGGTGCGGTTGAAGAGTGAGCGGATGCGATCGGGGCTTGCGTCGGTGGCGATGTCGTAGTCTGTTGGCTGGAGGCCCAGGAGTTCATCGCGGACGCACCCGCCGGCGAAGTAGGCGAGATGGCCTGCGCTTGCGAGTTTGCGAGCGATTGTGGCGGCTGCGTCGCGTGGGGTCTTGGGCGTCACGACTGCAAGTGTAGTGCGGAAGGGCCGATAGTCTGAGGCGTGAGGGTGTGGGGCGCAGGTCAGAGTTTTCCCGATCGTCATAGGCGTGAGGGTTTGTGACCAGTGGGAAGCGTGGAGGGCTGGAGCGCTTGTTTTGCGTGAAGGTGAAGTCGATATTGATAGAGAGTGGCCGTAGCGCGCTGCGCCCGGTCAGTTCATGGAGTGACGCAATGCGCAAGGGCACCGGTGACACGACACGAGGGGTTGATCGGCCATCGATTGGATCGATCGCGCCAGCACCGGACCTCATGGACGTGATTGCGGAGATCGAGCGCCGGGTGGGGCAGTTGCAGACTGTGGAGATCGAGTCTGCGGACTCAGAGACGATCGAGCGTGAGCGGCGTGAGAGCCTCGAGGAATTGGCGACTCGGCAGTACGAGTTGAATCAGCGCGAGACGGAGCAGGCGGATCTTGCTGCCCGCATGGCGAGTCAGCGTGAAGAAGTCGAGCGACTCTCGGCGGCACTTGCTGAGCGTGAGCGCGGGATCGCCTCGCGTGAGGGCGAGGTGGGCGCCAAGGCCGGGCAGATCGAGGAGATGCGTGGTTCGCTCGAAGCGGCGCGTGCGGAGTTGGCTTCGCAGCAGAAAGCTTCGAAGCAGCTGGCTGAAGCGCAGGAGCGTGAGCAGCGGCGGCTGAAGGAGTACAAGGAGTTTCTGGCGCAGCGTGAGCAGGAGATCGAGGAGCAGGCTGAGGCGCAGCGCAAGATGCGTCGTGAACTGGCGGAACTGGCGCAGAAACTATCGGTTGCGGAGAAGGAGAACAAGGTTTCGGCGGTCAAGACGAACGAGGAGCGCGAGGCGGCCAAGGCGCGCATTGCGGAACTGGAGAGCCGGTGCTCTTCGCTGGAAGAATCGTGCAAGTCGCTCAAGTCGAAGAAGGACAAGGCCCGGCCGGCGTTGATGACCGAGCCAGCAGCGATGCCGATGGGTGTGCCGGTGATGGTGCAGTCGCGGGATGAGCGTGCGACATCGAGGACGGCGGGTTTTGTGTTGTTGTTGATGACGACGCTGGTGCTCGGCGTGTCGGTGTTTGCGATGATGCAACCAGCGTTTGAGCATGTGGCGATCTGGGGTGTGGGTTTTGCGTTTCTGGTGCCGCTGATCGGATGTTCGATCATTCGCCGGCGTGGGGTGGACTTTGGGCTGATGATGGTGGCGATGTTCGCGGGTCTTTTTGGCCTGTGGTTTGAGCCTTGGTCGGGGGTGGTGGCGACGGCGATCGAGGTGTGGCATCTGCCGCTGGAGGTGGTGCCGGCAGCGATTGCTGCACAGTTGCCGCTGGCGGCTGCAGTATTAACAGCATGCGTGGCGGCTTCGATTGCAACGGGACTTGCGACGGACGACTTTGAAGTTCTGTTTCGCGGTTTGCTGGTGAGTTGTGCGACGGGGGGCGTGCTGCTGGTGCCAGATGACGGCGCGCGGATGATCGTGGTTGCAGCTGGGGCGATCTGGGTGCTGTTGCACACGGCATTGCTGACCAAGTGGGCCGGTGCCGATCAACCTGGGCAGGTCGTTGTGACGAGCGGCCTGCGACTGATCTGAGTCGCTGTGCTGGCGATGGATCAGACTTCGACGCGTTCGAACTGGACACGCGATTCGACGAGGCGAGCAAAGTAGCCTTCGACGGTGTCGATGCCGGTGACGCGGCGGACGAAGGCTGCGGAGCGGACGAGGTCGGCTCGCTGGACGAGTTCGAGGCGGCGATCCTTGAGTTCGAGGCGCGAGGTGTAGAAGGCGCAGTTTTCGTGAGCGACGAGGACGATGCGCTTGAGGCCGTGGACTTCGACGAGGAACTTGAGTTCATCGACGACGCCTTGCTCTTCGAGGTGGGCTTGGGGGTGTCCTGCGAGGCATGCGGGTCCGCCGGGGAGGGCGACGCGGTCGTAGCGAGGGAGTGAGAGCCCGTTCTGAAGGAAGTCGTCGAAGTGTTCGCCGACGCGACCGTCGGAGCAGTAGATGGCTGCGGCCCGGATGCGTGCGTGGTTGTAGGGAACGCTGCTTTCGTAGAGGTGCGCGATTTTTGGCTCGACGATGTTCGGAGTGTCTGCGGGGGGGCACATGGTGACGGGATTGTAAGGCTGATCTTTCGACCCGTCGCGGACCGTTGGCGCGAGCGTCAGTCGCCGATGGTCCTGAGCAGCATGATGACAAGCAGAACGAGGGTGCCGTTGTGCAGGGCGTGGGCTGTGATGCAGGCGATGATGGAGCCCCGCCAGATGCGCATCATGGCGAAGACGAAGCCGAGGGCGATCAGAGGCGGGGTGAGCATTGGGCCATAGTTGTGCATGAAGGCGAAGAGGACAGCGGTCACGAAGGCGGCCAGGATGAGGGGCAGGCGTCCGGACATGTGACGCATGAGAGCCCCGCGGAAGACAAGTTCCTCGCAGAGTGGCGCCCAGATGACAGCGGTGAGGGCGAAGAGGATGACGACGAGGGCGTTTTTGGACGCCATGAGTTCGATCATCGGGTTGGCGGGTGGTTCGGTTTCGATGCCTGAGAGAAAGGTTTTGAGGGCCATCAGGACGAGGACGGCGATGACTCCGGCGACGAAGACAGGAAGGCCTGCGATGTAGCCGACGATGCCGGCGCCGATTTCGCGGGCGATGCCTTTGGGGGCGGTCAGGCCGATGGCGTGCTTCCAGTGGGTGAGCGACATGCCGCGCAGAAGCGGCCATGCGGGCACGAGCAGCAGCGACCACTGCAAGCCAAGCGCGATGAACAGGAGCGCGGCGTCGCTGATGCTGGTGTGTTTATCGAGAAGATCCACGATGACTTTGATGAGCAGAAACAAGCCTACGAAAATCGAGAAGACTTCGAGGAATGCGCTTCCGCCGGGGATGGCTCGGGGCATTGCGGGCTTGAGTCTGCCCAGGCCGAGAAAGATCATTGCGAGGATGAAGAGGACACCTCCGAGCACGATGGCGCCAAGGATGCCAAGCATCATGAAGGTGATGAGGATGAAGGTCCATCCGCCGCTGCGCGGTTCGAGCCGCTGGGGGTCTGAGTCGGGCAGGCTGTGGGTGAGTGCGACGCGCGCGTAGAAGCCGTGGCGCGATTCGAGGTCGGCGCGCTGTGATTCATCGAGGATTCCTGCAAGGACAGGGTCGCGCGGCTCGGCCTGGCTGGCGGAATGTTCGTAGACGCGGGCAAGGAGGCGAGCATCGAGTTCGACGCCTTCGCCGGGGGTCGAGTTGGCGAGTGAATGCAGGCGATCGGCTGCGGCGTTTGCGTCTTTGAGTTCGCCAATAACGACTGCAAGGCAGAGTCGCTCGGTTGTGGTTCGGGCGTAGGTCTCGAGCGCGCGCTCGGCCGCGGGGTCGGCCTGAACCCAGCGGTGAAACTTGATTGACACGCGGTAGGCAAGGTCGGCTTCGAGGCTCGGGGCGATGGCGGATTCGGCGGCTGGGGGGTCGGTCTCGGGTTTTGCGGGTTTGGTGTTCTGTCCGATCGCGACAATCCCGAAGAGCAAGACGGCTGAGACGAGGGCGATGATGCCGGTGATCGGATTGCCAGGGTCACGCGAGGATCTGATGGGCGTGGTGTGTTCGGTTTGTGTCTTCATGGATGCCATAACCATCGGCCGAACCATACCCTTCGGTCCAGATCCGGTCCGGCGTCGGGAGTTGGGCCGTTTGGATGGCCTCTTGACCCTGTATTGGGTTGAGGGCTAGACTTCCTTTCTGGGTCGAAGCCTTCGGGCGGAGATTCATTCGGAAACTTCAAGTCTGCCGGCGTCAAACGTCGGCCCGCCCCGCCCGGTAGGCGGCGTGCTTTAGGGTCGTGAAGAGCGCCCCTACGAGGAGGTCATGATGCCCACGCATCTCAGACGTCAGACGTTCATGGCCAAGAAAGGCGAAGTCGATCGCAACTGGCGCATCGTTGACGCCACGAATCAGCCTCTGGGCCGGCTTGCAGCCGAGGTTGCCATTGTGCTGATGGGCAAGCATCGCCCGGAGTACACCCCGCATGTGGATACCGGCGACTTTGTGATTATCACGAATGCATCGAATGTCGCGCTGACCGGCCGCAAGGCGGAACAGCGGCTCAAGATGCGTTACAGCCGGTATCCGGGCGGACTTAAGGCGCAGACATACGGCGAGGTCCGCGAGCACAAGCCCGAGAAGCTGATCGAGGATGCTGTGCGTCGCATGCTTCCCAAGAATCGTCTTGGGCGGGTGATGCTCTCGAAACTCAAGGTGTACGCAGGCACCGAGCACCCTCACACATCGCAAACCCCGACACCCCTGGAAATCTGATACGAGCAGCCCGCACCGCTCTTGCGGTTGGGCCTTGCACGTCGGTTGAAACCGATCGGAGACACGCACAATGGCTGAATACGGCTTCGAAACCACGATCAACAACCCCGGCCTCGTCGGCGAAAACGTCAAGGCGTCGGGGCCTGCGGGCAACATCAAGCGCGAACTTCCGGACCCGCAGCCGGCCGACAAACATGGCTGGTGGTGGGGTACGGGGCGTCGCAAGACGGCGGTTGCCCGTGTTCGCATCCGCCCTGCAAAGGCTGGCAAAGGCGAGATCAAGGTTCAGGTCAACCGCAAATTGTTCCGCACTGTCGAGGAACACTTCTCAGAACTGCGCGACCGCAACGATGTGAATGCTCCGCTGAAGTTGACTGATACCGATGGCAAGATCGAGGTTTTCATCCGCGTCCACGGCGGGGGATACATGGGTCAGGCTCAGGCGGTGCGGCTCGGGCTTTCCCGCGCCTTGGTCGCGTATGACCCGACGTTTGAGCCCGCGCTGCGCGACGCGGGGTATCTGACGCGTGACGCCCGCAAGGTCGAACGCAAGAAGTACGGCCAGCCTGGTGCTCGTCGTCGCTTCCAGTTCTCGAAGCGTTGATTGGAATCGGGGCTGGCGACTGGCGGCCTCGGGACGGCAACGGGAGAGAATTTCAAACAGTCTTCTGAGGCATCGGCCACTGCGCCGGTGCCTTTTTCGTATACTCCCGTTCCTCAATGGGCAGACCGCGCAACAACCGAAGTGGAAGCTCGAACTCGTCGAAGCGGGCTCGACGCCGGCGCACCGCGAAAAAGCGGGCGGCGCAGGCGCCGGGTTCTACAGCATTGAGTTCGCGGCAGCCCGGCGCGAACGCGCATCGTGCCAACCCGACTCTTGCATCACGCTCCGCTCCTTCGCGGGGATCGGCACAGGGAGCAATGACATCGCCGAACCCGGAGTCGCCAGTAGCTCGGTCTTCAGCTCCGGCACCAGTCTCGCCCCGGCCCAGCGCGCGATCCCGCTGGCGGCATCGCCTTGTTGCTCTGACGGTCATCGCGGCAGGGGCGTTGACAATCACGGGGCTGGTTGCAGCTTCGCGCGTCAATCAATCGCCGCAGTGGTGGGGAACGCTCGATCCGCTCGACCCGAGTGCGATCAGCCAGGCCCGCGATCTCGAACATGCTTTTGGCAACCAGCTGACGCTGATCCGCCCCCAAGCCGAGAATCTTGCGCCCACCGATTCTTGGCGCAGCGATGTGTGGCAGGTTGCGATCGATGCGCAGCATGCCAATGCGTGGCTCAATGTGAACCTTCGAAAGTGGATGGCCAGCGACCCGGACATGCCTCAGTGGCCGGACCGTCTGCTCGCGCTGCGGGTGCACTTCGATCAGGGGCGCATTCACGTCGGTATCGCGCTGCGGCGCGACGAGGAGCAACGGTATCTTTCCGCTTCAGTTGCGCCGCATATTAAGCCCGACGGATCGATGTGGCTCCCGGCGCATGCGATTCATATTGGGACGCTGCCGATTCCGCGCGGAGCGGTGCTGTCGCACGCGCAGGCGAACGCGGATCAATACATTCCGGCGTCGCTGGAAGACCAGGGCCGAGCTTTGCTGCGTGTGTTTCAGGGTCTCGAACCCATCTCGCTCGATCCGGTCATTCGGCTTGACGATGGGCGGCAGGTGCGGCTTTTGAACATCGAGCCTCGAAATGGCAGGCTGATTCTGACGTGCTGTACGGAGCTGCGTGACGACGCCCGCGCTCGTCGCAACTGATCTCCTGGTCGGGTTCAGCGAGGCGCGGACTGAGCGGGGTGTCGGCCCATACGATCCGACATGCATGTCGCGACCCAAGATCAGATTGCCGAAGCCGTTCTAACACTGCTGCGCGAGACCGACCCCGACGCCGCTGCCATTATTGCGGCCGAGGCCCATCGGCAGGAGACGACGATTGAGCTGATCGCCAGCGAGAACCATGTCTCGCGGGCTGTCATGCACGCGATGGGGACGTGTCTGACCAATAAGTACGCTGAGGGCTATCCCGGGCGGCGTTACTACGGCGGGTGCGAGCACCACGACCGTATCGAGAACCTTGCCCGCGAGCGAGCGTGTCAGTTGTTCGGGTGTCAGTTTGCCAATGTTCAGCCGCACTCGGGCGCGCAGGCGAACACCGCTGCGTTCATGGCCCTGATGGAACCGGGCGACACGTTCGCCAGTCTGATCCTCAAGGATGGCGGGCACTTGTCGCACGGCATGAAGATCAACTTTTCGGGGACGTTCTACAAGCCTGTGTTCTATCCGCTGCATTATGACAAGTCGCACCCCGAGCATGAGCGCATCGACTACGACGCGGTGCGGGCCGTGTGTCTGGAACACAAGCCAAAGGTGCTGATGTGCGGCTACTCGGCCTATCCGCGCACGATCGACTTTGCTCGCTTTCGCGCGATCGCCGACGAAGTTGGTGCTTTTCTCATGGCCGACATCGCGCATATCGCGGGGCTTGTTGCGGCCGGCGTGCACCCGAGCCCCTTCCCACACGCGCACGTCGTGACCACGACGACGCACAAGACTCTTCGCGGGCCGCGCGGCGGGCTGATCCTGTGCGATGACGAAGAACTGAGCAAGAAGATCAACAAGGCTCTCTTCCCTGGTGTACAGGGAGGGCCTCTGATGCACATCATCGGTGCCAAAGCCGTGGCGTTCGGTGAGGCGCTTCGGCCGGAGTTCGCGGCGTATCAACGCCAGGTCGTTGGGAATGCCAAGGCACTCGCGGCCGCGCTGGCCGGACTCGGGTATCGCATCACCAGCGGCGGGACCGACAACCATCTCATGCTCGTCGATCTCACCGCGCGCGACGCGAACCTCACAGGCAAGGACGCCGAGGCCTGGCTCGAACGCGCAGGCATTATCACAAATAAGAATGGCATTCCCGACGATGCACGCTCGCCGATGATCACGAGCGGCCTGCGGTTGGGTTCGCCGGCAGCGACCACGCGCGGGCTGCGCGAGCCCGAGATGATCCAGGTTGCGACCTGGATTGATCGTGTGCTTGCGGCGGGTCTGGCGGGAGAAAGCACACTGGCGCGAGAATCGCAAGTTGTGCGCAGCGAGGTTGAGAATCTGTGTCAGCGGTTCCCGCTGGGGCACTAAAAGGAATGCGCGAGCGGAATGAGGCTCAAGCGCGCCCGGGAGGACTCGAACCTCCGACCTGCGGTTTAGGAAACCGCCGCTCTATCCTGCTGAGCTACGAGCGCGACGCAGGAAGTCTATTCGCCGCATGCGGCGGGAGGATCGGGCCATGAGCAACCGGAAGATCGAACGCGAGCAAGCCCAGCCGGACGCTGGGGTGCCACACGCGGGCCGAAGCGGTGCGAAGAGGCGGCTGCGGCGATGGCAGATTGTGGTTGCGGCGGTGGCGCTGGTGGTCACGCTCGCCGGGGCGGGGCTGATGGCGTTTGCGGCGTTGACAACACCCGAGCCCGCACCTCGCGCAGCCACATCGAATGGGGCAGCGAGCGACTATTCTCCGTTTGCTTCGGGATTTGCACCGCGGGGCGAGGGGGACACGGGCGATGATCCGGGTGCAAGTGCAGACGCCACGAATGCAGCCGACCGATTCATCGACCGCTATGGCGGAGCCGTCTTCAAACTCGGTTTTGGTTTCTTCGCAGGATTTGCGATTGGGTACTTGTTGCGTGCGTTTGTCAAGATCACACTGATCGTCGCGGGCGCGATTATCCTTGGGTTGTTTGCGCTGCAGTACTTCGGAGTCATCACTGTGGATTGGCAACGCATCAGTGGCGGTTTTGATACACTGTCGGCATGGCTCGGCGAACAGACGAAGGGATTTGTGAACTTTGTCACGGGCGTGCTGCCATCGACGGCTGCGGGATTTGCGGGGGCAGCGGTCGGGTTTGTGCGCCGATAGCGTGTGATGCGAGCTGCGGAGTCTGCACATGAAACCACTGATCGTTGTTGTGCTTGTTGCGGTGGCAGCGTATTTGGCACCCTGGGGAGCGAGTGAGAATGAGACCCAGCGCGTGCAATCGGACGAAGCTGCGGTGGCGATGGCGACGTTCAACATTCGATTTGGTTCGGCCGAGGATGGGGCACACCACTGGAGGTATCGCCGCGAATTGTGCATTGCGACCCTGCGGGCGCTCGAGGCCGATGTGATTGGGCTTCAGGAAGCTCTGGCGTTTCAGATTGAGGAGATTCTTGAGGCTTTGCCGGAGTATGTGAGCGTGGGGGTCGGGCGTGACGATGGCAAACTCGCGGGCGAACACGCGAATATTCTGGTGCGGGCGAGTCGGTTTACGATTGATCGCGGCGAGACGCAGTGGCTGAGCGATATGCCACGGGAGCCGGCGAGTCGATCGTGGGGCAATGAGAATCCGCGCGTGGTGACGCTTGTGCGGCTGATTGATCGGCGCACCGGCGAGGCTTTGTGGGTCTACAACACGCACTTTGACCATCGTTCGCAGCCTTCGCGTGAGCGGTCGGCAGCGATGATTGCTGCACTTGTTGAGGCGCGACCCGCGTATATGGCGAGTGAGCCGATCGTGGCCATGGGCGATTTCAACGCGGGCGAAGACAACCCGGCGGTGCGGATTCTGCTCGACACAGGAGGGCTGGGGCTGATCGATTCATTTCGCGCGGCGCACGCGGACGCGGTCGAGGTGGGCACGTTTACCGCCTTCCGGGACGAGCGCAGCGGCGAGAAGATCGATCACATTCTGGTCAGTCAGGGCGTGAGAGTTCTCGATGCGGGGATTGATCGCACACGCGGTCCGGGCGGGCTGCACCCATCGGATCATGACGCGGTGTGGGCAAAGGTGGTCATTGAGAAGTAGAGCGCACTTCGCGGCCTTGAGGGGAATGACATTCCGTGGGAGCATGAAAAAACCGCCAGCATTGAGCTGGCGGTTGAATGCTGATTGAGCCTGACGCGATTGCGATTCAGCGACGGCGGCGAGTGGCAAAGCCAGCGAGCGCGAGGGCTGCAATTGAACCCGGCGCGGGAATGGCGTATGTCATGCTGAGCGTAAAGCCATTGACAGCGATGCCGAAGAAGTCGCTTGATGCGAGGCTGGGCGAGTCGAGGTAGCCGAAGCCGCCGAAGAAGCCGTCGAATTCGGTCTCCCCGAGCACATCGTTACCCGCGACATCGCGAAGGTAATACGCGTATGAGACGAGGCTGGCACGTTCGGCATCCTCAATCTGAAACGCATAGAACGTGAGCCAGTAGAGGTCGGACTGGTCGAGGAAGGCCTCGTGGCCGTCCTGGAAGATGTTGCCGCCGGTGACGCTGAAGAAGTCGATCTGGATGGTGCGAATGTTGCCGATGGTGCTCACGGAACTGGTGACGAGGACATCGGTGACAAAGTCGTAGTTGGCGATGAGCAGGGTTCCGGGTCCGCCGAGGGTGTGGATAGCCCAATCGAAGGGTTCGAATGTGTCCACAATGTCCCAATCGTTGTTGGCCGACTGGAGGACGACATTGACGGAAATGTCGGTGCCGAGCGGCGAGGCAACGGCGGACGTGGCGGCAAGGCCGAGGGCCAAGCCTGAGGTCATGATAAATCGGTTCATACAAACTCCTCTCCCCACAAGGGGTGTTGTGCAAGAGGAAGATGCCACCGATTGCGGGTTTTGCAACCGGCGCGACAAGAAAAACTCCTACAAAGTACCCAGATTGACGCAGGTTTGGCAAACGGCTTGGTAATGCGGAACGGCCCTGCGACTGCTACCATCCCGCCCCCCAGACAATCGGAGCGTTTCATGGAAGCAGGCATCGTCGGGCTGCCCAATGTTGGCAAGAGCACACTGTTTAATGCGTTGACGGCAGCGGGTGCGCTGGCGGCCAACTATCCGTTCGCGACGATCGAGCCCAATGTCGGCGTGGTGCCAATTCCCGATCCGCGATTGGCAACCATTCGGGAACTGATCGAGTCGCAGAAGATCGTGCCCGCGATGCTGCGGCTGGTCGATATCGCGGGGCTGGTGCGCGGGGCGAGCAAGGGGGAGGGCAAGGGCAATGCCTTCCTCGGGCACATCCGCGATGTCGATGCGATTGTGCAGGTGGTGCGGTGTTTCGAGAAGGCTCCGGGTGGCGAGGACATCACGCATGTCGAGGGCTCGGTCAATCCGCTGCGCGACATCGCGACGATCGAGCAGGAACTGATCCTGGCCGATCTCCAGACGCTTGAGAGCGCGTTTCCCAAGGCTGAACGCGCAGCACGCAGCAAGGACCGTGACGCTCTCGGGCGGCTGGCGGCGATCAAGGCGCTGATGCCAATCCTCGAGGGCGAGCAACCGGCCCGCGCGCTCAAAGTCACGGACCCGGACACGATCAGAGGCATCAAGAGCCTCGGACTCATCACGATCAAGCCGGTTCTGTATGTTGCCAATGTTGACGACACTGATGTCAACGGCCACAGCGCCAAGGCCGAGGCAGTACGGGCGCACGCCAAGAGCGTTGGGTCGCAGATGGTACCGGTTTGTGCGCGCATCGAGTCGGAACTTTCAGAACTCGATGCGGCGGACAAGATGGAGATGTTGCGCGACATGGGCATGGAAGAGCCGGCGCTCAATGCGCTGGCCCGCGCGGCGTATCGGTTGCTGGGCTATCAGAGTTTCTATACCGCAGGACCCAAGGAAATCCGCGCGTGGACCATTCCCGCGGGCACCAAGGCACCGCAGGCTGCCGGGACGATCCACTCGGACTTCGAGCGCGGGTTCATTCGCGTCGAGGTGTATTCAGTCGATGATCTTGTCGCGCACAAGACCGAGAAGGCCATTCGTGAGGCGGGCAAGATGCGCGTCGAGGGCAAGGAATACGTGATGCGCGATGCGGATGTGTGTCACTTCCTGTTCAATGTGTGACGCGGCGGGCGTGAACGCGACCTGCCTCCACCGCGACAATTACGCGGCGCGCCTTACAGGTTTCCGCGACGCTCCTGTTCAATCTCCAAGGCTTCGAAGAGCGCCTTGAAGTTTCCCTTGCCGAAACTCTGGCTCCCGCGGCGGCAGATGATCTCGAAGAACAGCGTCGGGCGATCCTGCAAAGGCTTGGTGAAGAGTTGCAGCAGGTAGCCTTCGTCGTCGGCGTCGACCAGGATGCCGAGTTCCTTGATCTTGTCATGATCCTCGCGCACGGCCTCGTGCCCGTTTTCGATCAGCATTTTGTTCACGCGGCCCCAGACCAGCTCGTAGTAGGTATCGGGCAGGCTCAGGAAGTCCACGCCACGGCGTCGCAGTTCGGCGACCGAGCGCAGTTCGTCATCAGTGCGCAGGGCCAGGTGCTGAATACCCGGCGTCATGCTGTGCCATTCGAGATATTCCTGGATCTGGCTCTTCTTCTTGCCCTCAGCCGGTTCGTTGATGGGCATCTTGATCAGGTGGTTGCCGCTGGCCATCACCTTGCTCATCAGGGCCGAGTACTCGGTCGAGATGTCGCTGTCGTCAAAGTGCTTGAACATCTTGAACTCGAGGACGTTTTCGTACCACTCGACCCAATGGTTCATCTTGCCTTCTTCGACATTGGTGACGCAGTGGTCGACGTACATGAGACCGCAGGGATTGGCCTTGTTGTAGTCGTTGACGCCGATCGCGGGCATCGAGCGGAATCGCGGGGCGAAGAGCCCACCTTTCTTGACGCGCTCGAGTGCGTAGTCGCCGGTGCGGCTGATAAACGAGTGCACGACGCGTCCAGCACCGGCGATTCCCGCCATGGTGACGCTGCCGCGCTCGTCGCTGAGGGTTACGGGTTCGTAGGCCGATGCGCCTCCATTGCGACGGGCGCGTTCATAGGCTGCCGGGGCGTCATCGACGGTGAAGGCCACGTCCTTGACGCCGTCGCCATACTTGAGCACTTCCTGCTGGGCCGGATGCTGCTCGTGGAGCCCGGTGGTGATGAGCAGGCGAATGTTGCCCTGCCGGAGCAGGTACGACGCCTCTTCGCGGCTGCCGGTGGTCAGGTCGGTGTACTGCTCGATCGAGAACCCGAAGGTGTGGGCATAGAAAAACGCGGCCTGCTTGGCGTTGCCGACATAGAAGCGGACGTGGTCCACATCGTTGAGCGCAAGCGGGTCGACTCGGGTGGTGGCCGAGGGGGTCGTCGCCGTGGTCATCTCAGGAATCTCCAGTGCTTGTGCGGTTGATCGAAGGGAGCCCAGGTCCCGCGTTCATTTTAGGGTCCACCGTTCGTCATTGGAAGTCGAATGTGCGCTGGCTCGGCTTTGTCCTCTTGTGCCGGGATTGGTCGCGCGGCTCGGTCTGGATTGCTGTGATGCGGTACCATGCTCGGTGATGGACCCAGAAACTCACGAGTTGGATCATGACGCGGCCGAGGCGCAGCGGCCTATCGACGCTGAGGGCGGGCTTTTGCATGCGCTATTGCTTTCGGGAGAAGTCTGCACGCTCGAATCGGCCTCGGCGATCAACTTCGAGAATCTGGCCGACCTCCCGCTGCCGGCATGGATTCATCTCGACCGGACCAAGGAACCCGCCCAGCGCTGGCTTCGCGAGCGATCGGGGCTTGATCCGCTGGTGTGCGAAGCCCTGCTCGAAGAGAACACCCGCCCACGGGCCAGCGAGCGCCGCTCGGGGTTGCTCGCGATCTTTCGAGGGGTGAATCTCAATCCCGGAGCCGAGCCCGACGAACTGATCAGTATCCGCGTCTGGGTTGATGCCGACCGCATCATCACGCTGCGCCAGCATCACTTTCATGTTGTGAGCGAGTTACGTCGGAGCATTCGGGCTGGGCAGTTCGCGACGACACCAATGGGTGTGCTGGTTGCGCTGGCGACCGGGTTGTCAGCCGATCTGGGCCCGGTGGTCGAGAACCTCCAAATGCTCATCGACGATTCGGAGGACTGCCTGAGTGAAGAGCAGCCGCACCTCGTGAGCGTGCGCGATCTGGCCATTGTGCGCCGGCAGGCGATCACGCTGCGTCGGTACCTTGCGCCGCAACGCGACACACTGATGCACTTGCTCTCGTCGCCTGCGATCGAAGGTCGATATCGCGCCGAACTCATCGAGTGTGCCGACCGCACCTCGCGCTTTGTCGAAGATCTTGAGGAAGTCCGCGACCGGGCAGCGGTCTCGCAAGAAGAACTGCGGGCCCAGCGCGAGCTGCGCAGTGCGCGTGTCATGTACATGCTGACACTCGTGGCAGCGGTCTTCCTTCCGCTGACGTTCGTCACGGGCCTGCTTGGCATCAACGTCGGCGGCATTCCCGGTGATAGCGACCCGCTGGCCTTTTGGATTGTCACGATCCTGCTCATCGGCGTCGGCGTGTGCATCGTGGTGTTGTTCAAGCGATTGCGCTGGCTGTAGAAGCCTGTGCGATATGCAATCTTCGTCAGGCTCGTTCAGGTGCCCACTTCGATCGAGGCGATGGTCAGATCGTCGGATAGTGCGTCTGTCTGGGCAAACTCGAGAATCGCGCTCGAAAGGCGTTCGACATCTTCGACAGCGCTTTGCGAGCCTTCGAGAGTGGCTTTGGCGCGCTCAACGCCGAACTCGTCGCCGTCGGCATTGCGCTGCTCGACCAGGCCGTCGGAGAAGACGACGACGCGCGTGCCTGGTTCGATTGCGAGCGTCTCAGCTTCATAGCTGCCCGACTGGATCCCCACGATCAGGCCGCCCTTGCATCGGATGGTCTCGGGCCTCGCTCCCGGGCGGCACACCAGCCAGTGTCCGTGGCCGGCGTCGACAAACTGGAGTTGTCGCCGCTCCATATCAAACAGCCCGAGCCAGAGCGTGATGAACTGACCCGAGGCGGTGCGCGCCAAAAGGTGATCGTTGAGGCTCGATACCGCCGACCCGAGGTCGCTCCCGGCCTGGAGACACAGGCGCAGATATGTCTGGGCAATAGCCATGAGCACGCCTGCGCCGACTCCTTTACCCGAGACATCACCGAGGAAGGCGGCACACGAGCCACCTTGCCCGATGCCGACGATATCAAAGAGGTCGCCCGCCACAAACCGGCCGGGCTTGCGGGCCATGGCGTAGCGCACAAGTCCGTAACTACCGACCGGGGGCGGCATGATGAGATCCTGAGCCTGGCGGGCGGCGTTCATGTCGGCCTCGAGGCTGCGGCGCTGGACTTCGAGCGTGCGGCGGCGCAGATTGCCAAGCGCCATCTCGGCGATGCGGGCTATCGCGCGGCAGAAAGCGGCGGCATCGGCGGCCATCGATCGCTCGCCCTTGCGCGCGTCGAGATACAGATACGCCTCGACCGATCGTTCGAGCATGAGCGGGGCGCAGATCGCCGAGTGGATGCCCAGTTGCATGATCGATTCGCCGCCAAAGTTGGATTCATCTTCGCCGGTCAGTCGCACGACTTCGCCGGCCGAGGCCGCTGCGAGCAGCGAGCGGCTGATATCGATGTGTCCGCGCGAGCGCCCGTGGCCGACGTGGGCGATGGTCTCGACATCGCCTCCAGCCGAGACCTGACGAACCACCGCGCCGCGCGTAAAACCCGTGCCCGCGATGGCGGTGTTGAGCATGAGATCGGCCAGTTCCTGCATGTCGCGCGCGCCCTGCGCGCCGGCGGCACACTCGATGATCAGATCGAGGCGGTGCTGGGCGAACTCGTGGTGCCCGGTGCGCTCGACCGTTTCGATGCGATGTTTGGCCGAGTGCACATCGTTGGTCGTCGAGACACTCGTCATCGCCGAGCCGGGGTCGCGCACGCGGAAGGTCCATGGCCCCAGACGGATCAGGTCTCCAGGAGTGATCGGGATCGGCTCGCCAGGTTCGAGCCGCACGCCGTTGACGTACGTGCCATGGCGGCTGGTCTGGTCCATGATGAGCCATTGGTTGTCCTGAAGGACGATGATGGCTTGCCTTCGGCTGACGGTGCCGAAGTCGAG
This sequence comes from Phycisphaeraceae bacterium, assembly GCA_019636795.1. Lineage (NCBI taxonomy): Bacteria > Pseudomonadati > Planctomycetota > Phycisphaerae > Phycisphaerales > Phycisphaeraceae > Phycisphaeraceae bacterium. Next base: position 77,361 of record JAHBWW010000001.1, on the reverse strand, counting down.
TTGGATATCGGAAGTCGATGCTCGCCCGATGCGATGCGGCCCGGGAGCAGGCAGATCGACCGGATCGATCGGAGGCCCGGCGATTGGTTCGAGGCGCAGAGATGTCTGGGCTGGCTCGCTCATTGGAGTGACCCATAGAGTAGCGATTCTTTCGGGCTGGCACTCACCACAACAGCGGGCTCACAGGGTAAAAAAAGACCCGGGTCAGCGCGACCCGGGCCGTCGGTACTCAAGAGAATCCGAACAACCTGCAATCAGCACTCAGGGGCAACCGGCCGAGAACGCCTGAAGGAAGATCTGCACATCGAAGAAGTCGAAGGATTGGTCGCCGTTGAGATCGGCGATCGGGTTCTGGCTGCTGAACGCAGTGAGGAAGAGTTGAACATCGAAGAAGTTGATCTCGCCGTCGCCGTTGAAGTCGGCCACGCAAGGGTTGAGCGGAACGACGCCCCAGAATCGGATGTCATCGATGTTCCACCCGGGGTAGACCACCGAACTGTCCGTGGTGCCCATGACCCAACGAAGACGTACGTTGGGCTGGTTGTCGGCCCACTGTGAGATGTCGTACTCGACGCTGGTCCAGCTCGACGGGCTGACACTGCCGCCGGTGTGGCTCCAGATCGTGGTCCAGGTGGCACCGTCGTTGTTGCTGATGCGCACGGTTGCGCGGTCGTAGGTCGCGCTTTCGATCGCAAGCCAGCGTTCGAACGAAACCTTAACTTCGGTGATGTCAGTAAAGTCGAGGGCGTTGGTCGTCAGATACTGCTCGGCGAGATTGTTCGGGTAGTCGCCATTGAGGTTGTATCCGTAGACGTTGAGGCCCGTGAACCCGCTGTTGGGATCGCGGTTGCCAGATCCTTGGCCGGTTGGCTGACCGAATGCCCATTGACCCATCGTCGACCAGCCGGGGTTGGTGTCGTCGACCAGGAACTGGTAGATCACCTGAGGCCCGCCGATGGTGACGGTAACGGTAGCGACATTGGACAGCCCGCCGTCCGGAGGTGTGCCACCGTCGTCTGCGCGATAGTTGAACGTGACGTTGCCCTGATAGTTGAACGGCGGGGTATAGGTCACACTGTCGCCGCTGAGTACATAGGGCACTGTGTTGATGGCTGCATTCGTGCCAGCATCACGCATCTGACCGCCCGCGGGAAGCGAGGTGACAATGTACTCGAGTGTGCCATGGGGGAGCCCGTCATCCGTGGCTTGCAGCGTCACGCCCACAGCCTGACCGACCGGAGTTTGGACGGCGATGTGCGAAGCCGATGGCGGACGCGGGCCGCAACCGGCAGTGCTTGCGAGATCGGAGGGGAAGAAGTCGGGATCAAGGCCTCCACCGGCCGAAAGACCCGCGATGCCGTCCTGCGAAGCCATGTTGAGGTAACTGATGCGAATCATGCCGTCGAAGAACAGTTCGATCTGGAAGGTGTTGTTGTTGGTGGTGCTGTACTCGGGCACATTGAGCCATGTGACAGCCATGCGATCTGGAAGTTGCTTGTAACTCACCTGTCCGCCTGCCCCCGGGTTAAGGTCGTCGAACCACCCGCTGATGCGCGGGCGATCGAAGTGGGCAGCCAGCGATTCGGAATACGTCGAGTCGCCCGACCCGAACGTGATATAGCCATTCGACCCGACGAAGAACGATGTGTATGCGGTTCCGTAGAGCGAAACGCTTTGTCCGCTGCCAACGAGAATCGAGACACTGGAGTCATCGCCAAGGGTGATGGCCGTGCCGCCCGCCGGATCGGTCGGGAGACCGCCCGAGAGGGGTTCGGCGCATGAGGTGTAGTAATCCACCGTTGATGTGCCCGCATAGAAGGTGACGGACTTGCCGACAAGGGCGGAGCCGCTGGTGAACTGTTGCGTGAAGAAGTCCGGGACTTCGGGAGTGGTAAAGGCGTAGGCCTGCCCGCCGTTGTCGTCGAACGAGGTATTGCCCGCCAAGTCCTGCATATCGATGGCGTAGTAATAGGTGGTGTTGTCAACGAGGCCCGCGACAGGAATCGCGTGCGTCGTGAGGCCTTGAGCCCGCTCGACGCTGCTAGTCAGATTTCCGGGGCTGGTGCCGTACCACAAGGTTGTCCGCGCCGGCTCGTCGAACTCGACATCGATGACCGCGCTGCGAGGCAAGACCTCGGAGGCATTGGTCGCGATCAGATTTGGAGGCGTGCAGTCCACGATGGCGTTGGCGGTGACGAGGACATTCGACCCGCCCAGCCCGTCGTCCGCATCGATGTAGGTGACGGTGATCGTGTCGCCTTCCTGAACAAGCAGTTGGCCGAAGCTCGGCGAGCCACTGATCGTGATCGAGCCTTGGAACACAGCAACCTCCGGCCCGATCTCCGTGACCTGAACCGTGATCCCGATGGGATCGGACGTGCTGGAGACATTCACGCTGGCGATGTCGATGACATTGTCATCGGCGTTGAGGTCGCAGTCGATCACGTCAATGTTGATAACCGCCGAGCAGGCGAAGCGCGAGCCGCTCATCGCGACGATGCCCTCGGAGGAGCACGCGAAGAGCTGATGGCTCGACGCGATGCCGACGGGCTGATCGGGGCCTTGCGCGATATTGAAGCCGACGACTTCGATGCGATACGCGCCCGGAGCCGGATTCACAATCGCGACCTGCTCGATGTTGTTGATGCGATCGACCGTTGTCTGCACCGCGGGCGCCGACGGGTTGGCGGGGTTGAGCGTCCATGGCATGTGGATCGTGCCGGTGGGCCCGACGATGCGCAGGTCGATGTCGTTGATCAGGGCGTTGTTGGTCAATGGCGTCGCTGGCACGTCGTCCCACGCCACCGTGACCTTGAGCTCGGATTGGCCCGGTTCGACGACCGCAATGTAGAACTGTGTCTGCCCTTGTGCGATCGGGGTCTCGATGACGCGGTGCTGAATGATCGTGTCGGCTGCGGGCTGTGCGCGGACCGAGCCGTAGCCGAACTGATAATCAGGCCCTGCGTTTCCACGATCGACCGCGGAGTTGGCGAGAATGGCTTTGAGGGTTGCGTTGCGCATGTCCGGCGTACTGGGTCGAGAGAGACGCCACTGTTCGATGAGCAGTGCGCTGACGCCCGCAACAGCCGGGCTTGCCATGGATGTGCCGCACATGACGGTATAACCGGATGAGCCGTTCATGCTGGTCACGCCTGTGTCGCCGTTGGACTGGCACCCGGGGCCTGAGATGTCGGGCTTGATGCGTCCGTCGTCTGTCGGTCCCCAACTGGAGAAACTGGTCATGGAGTCGTCGTTGGAGTTGAGCGCGCCGACCGTGATGTGGTTCTTGGCAGAACCGGGCGGCGCGATTGAGTAAAACTGCCCGTGACCTTCGACATTGCACCGGCTGCCCTGGCGCTCGTTTCCGCCAGCCCAGACGATGCGCATCGGGCTGCCGAGGCTGCCTCGCACGATGGCATCGATGAGCGATGCGGTGACGCCATAGTCGCCTTGCCACGCGCAGTTATAGCCATTGGACTCGACGTTTGAGCCAATCGAGTTGTTGGAGATATGCGCGCTGTGCGTATTGATGGCCTGGTTGTAATCCGCTTCGAGATCGCCGGGATCGGTGTAGAGGAAGCCGGGCTGGAGCCCACCGGCGACTTCAAAGCCGTAGGCCACGATGTGTGCCGCCGGGGCTTGCCCGCGGAACGTTCCACTGGATGCCGCGCCGCTGCCAGCGACGGTGCCCGCGACGTGGCTGGCATGCGTGCCGGTGCCGCTCGTGTCGCCGATCGTGAGGCGGCCCGCGAGATCGGGGTGCGAAGGGGTCGCTGTGCCTGCGTCGTAAACCAGCACGCGCACGCCCGCGCCAGTCAGGCCATACGGTGCTGCATTGATCGTCTCGGTGCCCAGAATCTGTCTCACCGAATCGTTGGTGGGGCTCATCCTGGGCAGGGGCGGCTCGATCCACATGACGCTGTCTTCGTTGGCCAATGCCTCGATGCGGGCTCGCGACATGTGTACAACGAGTGTGTTGATCGATTCGACCACACTGATGACTTCGCCGCCCATCTGCTGCACGAGATTGAACCCGGCTCCGAGGGCGTCCACGTCATCGTGGAACGAGACATAGACAGCGACCAGCGGGTTGCTGACGCGCTTGTCGATCTCCTCGGGCGACAAGCCTTCTCCGACCGCTTTGTCACGGATCACGTTCAGATCCTCGACGATCATCCAGTCGTGCAGGATGCCGGCGTTCAGGTCTGGGTGCATCTTGCGACGCGCGGGGAGTTCCTCGACATGCGTCAACAGCCCCGAGGACGCTGCACGCTGGGCGTTGACGCTCGGCGCGACCGTAGCCAGATACGCATTGCCACCCAGGGCCCGGACTGGACGAACGCCCATTGACGCGAGGGTTTCACGCTGGCTTTGGGTCGTCGGACCCGAGAGCTGAATGACAATGTGACGTGGTGATTCGGGGTGTGTCAGTCGCTTGATTTCGCGCTCAATGCTGGTTGCATTCATCGGTACAGCAATGGTTTGTGGCCCGGATCGCCACTGAACTTGCCCACTGGCCACCGGAGCGGCAGCAATTGCCAAACCACAGCCCAGAATCAATGAAACAGCCCGAGGCCTCGCCGCGGCGAAGCACTGCCGACGATCTGAAGTCATGGAAACCCCTCTCGAGACGCCGAAGGTGATTGGACGCATGAACTCCACACGGTGCCATGCTCCATAATGGCATGATCCCGAAAAATGCTTACTGTGTCAAGAGTCGCGTCAGGATTGGCTCACTTCGTGCCTTCAGGAGAGATGCTCGAGGGCGTCCTGCACTGACCGGATCGGGGTCACTTCAACACCGCGCTGCCGTACAACCTCGTGTGAAAATGGCAGGAGAACCCGGCCGAAGCCCATGCGGCCGGCTTCGGTCAAGCGCTGCTCAAGTTGAGGCACACCAGTGACTTGTCCCGAGAGGTTGACCTCACCGACTGCACACACCCCGCGCTCGAGTGCCTTGCGGCGTTCCGCGCCCGCGATGGCCAGCAGGACGGCCAAATCCGCAGCCGGCTCGACCACCCTCAAGCCCCCCACCACCTGAGCAAACACATCCCGATCGGCAAGACGTATTCCACCGTGCTGTTCCAGAACCGCGATCAACATTGCAAGGCGGCTGCTATCGAGGCCTGAACTCTTGCGTTTGGCTGCTCCGACGAATCCAGTTGCCGTGAGGGCCTGAACTTCTGCCAGCACGCAGCGTGAGCCATGAATGACCGGGCAGACCGCCACGCCTGGTCGGGGTGCATCTGACCCGGCGCGGACACTCGCGCCACCGGGGAGTTCGGCCAGGCCTCGGCCGGTCATTCCGAAAATGCCCAGTTCGAGTGTGGCTCCATATCGGTTTTTCACCGCCCGCACCACACGCGCTGCTGCCAGACGATCACCCTCGAAGTACAGAACAGCATCAACCAGATGCTCAAGCAGTCGAGGACCGGCCAGTTGGCCGTCCTTGGTGACGTGCCCCACCAGCACCACAGCCATGCCCGAAGATTTGGCCAGCGTGACGAAATCGGCTCCACATTGGCGCAGTTGGGTCATGCTTCCGGGCGCGGCCTCGGCTCGCGAACTGGCGATCATCTGCACCGAATCGATCAGCACAATCGCAGGTTTGGACACGCGGGCTTGCTCGGCAATGCGCTCCAGACTTGTCTCGGCCAGCAGGAACAATTCTCGTGGAGCACCCAGTTCCAGCCGATCCGCCCGAAGGCGAATCTGCTCAGCCGACTCCTCGCTCGACACATACAGCACCCGGTGTCCGCGCGACGCCCAACCGGCAGCAGCCTGAAGCAGAAGAGTTGATTTCCCGACCCCCGGCTCGCCGCCGACAAGCACCACCGAACCGCGCACAAGCCCGGCATGCCCGCCCGATGAACTTCCAAAGACACGGTCGAGTTCCCCAATGCCGGTGCTCATGCGTTCAACATCCACATCGGCTCCGATGTCGGCAATTGACCGGGCTTCGGGTGCCTGGCCCGTCCAGCCTGCGAGGTGGGCAGTCGCAGAATCAATCGGCTTCTGCTCTTCGAGTGCGTCCCAGGTACCGCAATCAGGGCAGCGCCCGATCCATCTCGGGAACGTCGAACCACAGGACCGACAGGCAAAGACTGAACGGGTTTTGGCCATGACCCAATCATAGACGTACGGATTTTGTCTGGTCAAATGCGATACGACGGGTCGTATGTGGGTGCTCAACCCGCTAGCATCGACAGAGATGGAAATTTGCGATACGTCCCCCGTTGAGTCGCCGGTCAAGAAAGTTTCGCGCGCGCGGATGGTGGTTGTGCTTCTGTGCGTGGCGGTGCTCCTTGCGGGGCTGGTGTTTGCGGGTCTGATGTTCGTGACCCGGGGGTCGGCAGCCCGCTCGTTCATTCTCGGTGAACTGTCAAGCATGGTCGATGCGGATCTGGATCTGGCGCGGGTCTCGATCGGGCTTGATGGTCACATTGTGCTTTCTGATGTGACTGTGCGGGTGCGGGGTGTCCCTGGAACAGCTGGAGAAGTGATTTCTGCTCGCACAGTCAGAATCGAGACGCGTGGCTTGCTCTCGGGCAGTCCGGTGGTCGAGCGACTCCTGATCGAAGAGCCGATGGTGCGTGTGAGTCAGTCGATCGACAACGGCTGGCTCAATCTTCGCGAACTGAGATTCAGGCAGCAGGACCAGACGTCAAACGCGGCGCTGCCCGCAATCGAGATCATCGGCGGCATTATCGAACTCGGCGAGCACACGGATGCGAGGTACACCTCGCTGCGGCGCATTCCGATCAAGGGCACATTTCGGCCTTCGGATCAGGCAGATTCGTATGAGTTCGAGGTGATTCACGGCCTTGGCGGGAGCGAAGATTCGAGACTCAGCGGGCGCATCATGCCCGACGATGTCGAAGTGCTGATCGATGAACTTGATCTTGCATCGTGGCCCAACGAGGCGGTGCCTACGCGGTATCGTGAATTGCATCGGCGGCTGGCGCTTGCGGGCCGCGTCGAACCGACTCGCGTCGTCGTCAACCGCGCCACCGGCGTGGAGATTCTGGTCCGGTTGAGCGAGGTGGAACTGACGCTCCCGCTTGATGAACTGCCGGTGCAGAACTCTCGCATGACCGGAGTGTCGGGGTTTATCAGGCTTGATCCGGGCGGATTCGAGGCGAAAGTTTCCGGGCTTCTTGACGGCGTGCCCACGACCGCGCTCATCAGTGGACCCGACGCAAGCCTCGCCAGCGCCTTTGAGTGCGCTATCAGCGTCGGGCGCGTTCAGTTGACGGAGAACATCGGCCGATTGAGTTACCTGCCGGAGTATGTGCGCGAGCAACTTCAGATCTTTTCGAATCCTGTTGCGCAAGTCGAGCTCGATCTGGTCTTCAATCGCGCCTCGCAGCCGGGAAGCGAGATCGAGACCAGCGGCGAGATTCGCCTCTTTAATGGCGTGGCGTCGTACCGAGAGTTCCCTTATGAGTTTGTTGATCTCGAAGGCTTGTTTCTGCTCGATGCCGATCGCCTGACGATCAAGTACGTTCGCGGGCGGTCGACCAATGGCTCGAAGATCGAGGCCGACGGATGGGTTGCACCACTCGGCGACGATGCGGAGGCGATCATCAACGTCAGGGCGACAGATGTGCCTCTCGATGCCAAACTCCGCGCTGGATTGAGCGAGCGCAACCGAACGCTGTACGACGCGCTGCTCAGTCGCGAGGGGTATCAGAGGCTGATTGATGATGGCCGCATTGTGACCGGTCGTCAGGGCCGATTGTGGACGAGTGAACGCAATCGGCTGCGTGCGCAGTTGCGTCGCAACGAGATCGCGCCGGGTGAGATTGAGGCGGCAGCAGCGAGGGCTGACGAACTCGACGTTCTGCTGCAGACACCCGCGTTTGATGTGGGTGGTGTGGGTACGGTCAACGTCTACATTCATCGACACTTTGGTGCCGAGAGCATCTGGGATCGTGAAATTCGCATCGAACTTCCGAGTGTCGGTTTCGTGCCCGAGCATTTTCCGTTGCCGATTCTGGCTGAACTGGTAGCGATTCGCATCGTCGACGGCGAGGCGGAACTCACGAGCGGCGTGTTCAAAGGCGTCGAAGGCGGCGTCGCTCACGTCACCGCTCGAGCGCAACTTGAAGGTGAAGAACGGTCGTCGGATGTGCAGGTGACGGCCCGAGGAGTGCCGCTCACGGCAATGCTGATTGACGCATTGCCCGAGGCTCAACAGCGCAACCAAAGCGCGTTGAGTGTGCGCGAGCTGCTCGGCCGCCTTGGTCTTGCGGGCGAGGTGGATTGCGAGGCTTCGTTCTCGCAGCGCGAAGGCAGCGATGAGTTGAACTCGCTTCACATCGAGATCGTTCCCCGAGGGGTGTCTGCAAGCCCGGCGCAGGTCGATCCCGATTCGTCCGTGGGCCTGCGACTCGAAGAGATCGAAGGCATCGTCAAGGCGAACAATAAAGCCGTCGAAGTGCATTTGGGCGCTCAGGCCACATCGACTGGCATTCCGAATGGTGATGGCGAGGTGACGAGAGTTGCGAGCCGTGTTGAAGCCCACGTCGTGCTCGGGCTTGAGATCGAGGCCGGCCGACCGGAAATCGAGCAGGCGAGAGTGCTGCTGCCCTCGTTCGAGTTATCGCTTCCGATCGAGAATCTGGTTGGGATCGTTGATGTTGAGACTGCGCGACGTGTTGCCACATTGCGAGCGGCTCATGCACCAGCGGGGCGGGTCGATGCGTCGGTTTCGCGGACGGATGCGCATTCGCCAATCGTGTTGTCTATGCGTGACGGTGTCGATGTCGAGGTGAGCGCGTGGGATCATCGTTTTGGCATTATCAAGACGCAAGGCTCGCTCATCCTGACGCGCGACGAACGCACCACTCTTGCGATGGATCGTTTCGGGGGCATTTTTGCTGTCGATGGTGAGGCGGTTGGGCTGGTGACGGCCAGCGGCGTGTTTGATGCGGAGAATGGTGCTGGCAAGGCTGAGATCGAGGTGAATGAGGGACGCATCGAATCGATCGGCGCTGAGCTGCTTGTATCACGATTGATTCCAGAGTTTACCAGGACATGGCGCGAGCAGCAGCCAGCGGGTGTGCTGGATCTGCGCGTCGAGATCGAATCGGATGATGAAGTTCGCGCGAGTCAGATCGATATCCGGCCGCGTGCATTCGAGTTCGGCCCGGCAGGACATCGGGTGCGTGTGCGCGAGTCTTCGGGGCAGATTGTGCTTTTCGGCGGCAAGGGCCGCGTTGAGGAACTGCACCTGTCGGGCGAGCAGTGGTCTGGGACGCTACGAGGGACGTTTGAGGTCATGGAGGAGTCCGGCTTTGATGCCGACCTGAGGGTAGATATGCAGGCGACCGGCTTGCCGCCAAGTCTTCGAAGTCTCGTGCCTGATGACTTTGGTTCTATTCTCGATGCGATCTCAATAGATGTGGCTGGCCCGCTGCTGGTGCGCGACACACAACTGCTCGTTGGCAAGAGGTCCACAGGGATCGAAGTGAACACCGTCGGCGAGGTTATTGTCGAGAACGCGAGCGCGTCGATCGGCGTTGATGTTACGGAACTTGATGGGCGCATTGCGTTTTCGGTGCATCAGCATCCGAGTTTCGAGTCGCCGCGGTTCGAGATGCAGATCGAGGCGGATCGGTTGCGAGCGGCTGGAATTTGGTTGCTCGGGGCGGTTTGTGCCGTGAAGTCGAGCCTTGATGGTGAGGCGGTGGAGGTTGGTCCATTCAGCGCGACGGCGCACGATGGTCGAGTTGTAGGCTCGGCGGTGGTATGGCGCGACGCGGGCGCCAAGGCTCCACGATTTGACCTGCACGCGCTGATGTCAAGCGTCCGCCTGGCCCCGGTACTTGCGGATCTATCGCTCGATACCGCCGAGCCCGACCCGACGACGGCAGCGGATGAATCGCGTGGTGTGATCGATGCGCAGCTGACGCTCTATGGCGAACTCGGAGGGGCGCGACGCGGCATGGGGCAGGTGCAGATCAGCAAGGGGCGCGTGCTGAGGCTGCCGCTGCTTGTGCCGCTTATCGAGGTCAGCAACCTGCAACTGCCTCGCGGGGAACTGCTCGATATCGCGCGGGCGCAGTTTTACATTCGTGATGATGCATTAACGCTTGAAGAACTCAGCGTGCTCTCCCGCTCAATTGAACTCCTTGGCTATGGCACTCTGTCGTTGGCATCGCAGGAACTCGATCTCCGGATCAACAGCCGTGCGGTGCGGCGAATTCCGCTCGTGAGCGAAGTGCTCGACAGTGTGCGCGATGAATTGGTGACGGTACGTATTGAAGGCACGGCGCGTTCGCCGAAGATTCGTACAGAACAATTCATGACCACGCGGCGTGCGGTGCTCTCGGTGCTGGGGTGGGAGCCGAATGAACAGGAAAAACTGCTTCGCGATATCAAGCAGCGTGCACTGCGCTATCGTGAACGGGCGCGCTTGAGCAGCGAGCAGATCTCGCGCGTCGTCGATGCCTATGCACAACCAGACGAGTCTGAAAAGCCATGAGCAATGAACACAACAGAACCGAACTTGACCCGCCTGCGTCCACACAACCCCGGGAGCAAAGCGCCGCCCCGCCCGAAGTCGGGTCGCAGCGCCGGGCTGATGATGGACAGATTCAGGATCGCGTACGCGAACTGATCGAGGACGTCTCGGGCCCCGCCGACGAATATGATGCGCGGCTCGTTCGGGAGCTCATCACAGCGGCGCTCAAGCTGCTGCCCGACGGCCGGGACCGCGGCGAACTCAAACTGATGACTGCGGCGATGAAAGAGTTGCGCTACGCCTTTCGCGTGTTTGGGCAGTACCCGGACCCGCACAAGGTGACGATTTTCGGCTCGGCGCGCACGCCCCAGGACCACCCGGACTATCTGGCAGCCGTCGCGTTCAGCCGCATCATGGCCGAGCGAGGGTGGATGGTGATCACCGGGGCGGGAGATGGCATCATGAAGGCGGGCCATGAGGGCCCGGGGCGCGAAGCCAGTTTCGGAGTTGCGATTCGTCTGCCGTTCGAGACCACGGCCAATGACATCATCGCCGATGATGAGAAGCTGATTCACTTTCGCTATTTCTTTACACGCAAATTGATGTTTCTCAGTCAGGCTGAGGCGGTCGTGTGCTTTCCTGGCGGGTTCGGCACACTCGACGAAACATATGAGACGCTCACACTCGTGCAGACCGGTAAGGCGAGCATTATTCCGATCGTGTTTGTCGAGGGCGAACCTGTCGAAGGTCGGGCCGTCGCAGGCGGCGATACATCCAAAGCCATTGCCGGTTACTGGTCCGGATGGAAGACTTTTGTCGACGATCAACTGATGCGGCGCGGATGGATCAGCCCGGAAGACGACAACCTGTTCTACATCGCACGCGATCCGAAAGACGCTGCCGACCACATCGACCAGTTTTATCGCGTGTATCACTCGTCGCGCTATGTCCGCGATCAACTTGTCATTCGGCTCAAGCACGAAATTCGGGATGAAGACGTTGCGATGCTCGCGCGCGAGTTCGCGTCGCTCATCAAGACCGGCACGATCGAGAAGAGCGGCCCGCTTCGCACAGAAGAGGACAACCTGAGTCTTCCGAGACTGGTTTTCACTCATAACCGCCGGAAATATGGTTTGGTTCGCCTGCTGATTGACCGGATCAACCGGTGCCCGGCGCTCGAATAGGAACACCGTGCAACTGCTTTTCGCTCGTAGTCTGATGCTCGGGCTCATGCTTGTGGGCATGGCGGGATGCCGCGTGCCCGAGCGTACCGATCAGACCCTGACCGTGACGGAGCGGCCCGAGCCTGTCGTGGTTGGGGCGTCGATCGGGCTTGAGGTGCGGCGCGTCGTTGTCGAAAGTGCAGGGGGGCGCATCGGGCTGGCACTCGGGCCACACGCCGATCGTGCGACGGGCATTGATCCGCTGATGATGGGGCGCCTCCGGGCTGCCGGGTTGCGTGCTGTTGCGGTTCCGGTCGATCAGCTTGAAATGACGCTCGGGTCGTTGCGAACGATTGGAACCATGCAGCAGGAATGGCTGGGGCAGCTGCATTTCTGGACGCCGCTGGTGGTGGGCCCGACGCTCAACGAGCGATACACGACGGTTGAAGGTGGAATTGTCGAACTCGATCCTGGGCGGTTGCGCCTGATGGCTCGCGCGTATCTCGTGCCTCGAACGCACGACGCGCCGGAGGGGGCACAGGTCGATGCCGCCCTGCGTGTCGAGTTGATGCCACAACATGAACAGGCGGAGCGGCGGTATTTTTCCAGTATCATCGAACCTCGCACCCGTACATTTCAGGACGACGGGTTGCTGTTTCACAGGCTGCGATTCACCGTCGATCTGGTCGGCTCGCACGCGCTCGTGCTTGTGCCCGAAGATCCGCGCATTGATTGGGAGCAACTCAACACAGCTGCGAACAGTCCGGCACCCGCGCGCGACACCATGACCGGACCGACGGATCTTCCTCCAGATCAAACGCCAGATCCGGCACCAATCCCCCCGACGGTCACAACGACTCCAGGCCTGTCGCGCCTCGCGGGCCCAGAAGAGCCAGCACCACGTTCGCTGGGCGAGCAGATGTTGCGACTTCCCACCCAGACGGACATCCGAGACTCGGGCAGCGTGTCCGTGCGGCAAGAGCGATCGGTGGTGCTCGTGTTGATCCCTCACACGCCGAGGCACTACCGCCTGCTTCCCTGAATCCAAGGCGAAAGTGTTGCGTCTACCCTATCGGCGTTCTCCAACAGAAGCATTCGCCATATGCCGGACCAACTCCATCCTCTGATCGCCATCGTGCTGGTTGTGCTCGGGCTGGTGCTGACCATTACTGGGTCCGACCAGCTTGTGCGCGGTGCTGCGAGCCTCGCACGCCGACTCGGGCTGAGTTCGTTCGTGATCGGCGTGACGATTGTTGCCTTTGGCACCAGCGCGCCCGAACTCTTCACAAGCGTCCGTGCGAGTCTCGATGGTGCTGGTGGCCTCGGCGTTGGCAACGTCGTCGGGTCCAACATTGCGAACATCTGCTTCATTCTCGGCGTGGCGGCACTCTTCCGCCCCATCGCGGCGTCGCGCACTATTGCCATGCGCGATGCCCCGATTGTCCTGGGAGTCTCACTCATTGCTACAGCGATGATGCTCAACCAATCACTTTCGCGGCTCGAAGGCGGAGCCCTCTTCGCAGGAATCGTGGCCTACATCTGGTACAACCTCAAGGCCGGACGCCCGGATACGCCACAACCCCCGCCTCCAGAGAGCGATCTGGAACCAGAAAATGCCACCCCGCCGACCGATCGCGCTTTCGTCAGCAGCCTGCGAACGACGATTGGGCTGCTCGGCCTGCTCGCGGGTTCTTGGCTGCTCGTATGGGGCAGCGTGGATCTGGCCCTGTCGATGGGCGTTTCTGAGATCGTCATTGGCGCGACGGTTATCGCCTTTGGAACTTCAGTCCCCGAGCTTGCCGCTTCCATCCAGGCCGCCATACGCAAAGAGTCCGATATCGCAATCGGCAACATCCTCGGGTCCAATGTGTTCAATCTTCTGGTCGTGCTTGGAGCCGCTGCCGCTGCCAGACCGATCGCGATTTCTTCGGAAATGCTGACGATCCATATTCCGGCGATGCTGGTGACCATTGCGATTATCATTCCGATAATCGCAAGCCGATCGCGCATCGGGCGTATTGAGGGCGGGGTGCTGGTTTCCCTGTATCTGGTGTATGCCGGATACCTGTTCATCAGTGCGCTGATGTAGGCAGAATCCTGTGCGATTTCGCCCAAGAAGTGCCCCCAAATCGTCGATGATCTCGCCAGAGGACTTCATGCGCGGGGGCGAGACTGCCATATGTTGAGACTGAGCGCCATACACGCAAAACCAGGCATGCAACTCGCGATGCCCGTGCTTCATCCCAAGCACCCGTCGACGATCTTGCTCAAGGCCGGGGCGACTCTCGAGCCGCATGTCATCGCGCGCCTCCAGCAGTTCGGTATCGATGAGTTGTGGATCGCGTATCCGGGGCTCGAACAAATTGCCGAATGCGTCAGCCAAGAGGTCTGCATGGCCCGCGCGGCACTGACCAGTGTCCTCGCCGAACCATTCGATCAGGCACGCACCGGTGTTGATCCGCAGCTCGACTATCGCGTGTTTCGTCGGGCTGTGGTCGATCTGATCGACCGCCTTGCCGACTATCCGCACTCCGCGTTCTACATACAGGAAATGAACGGCTGTGGCTCGCCGATGCTGCGCTTCGCCACCAATGTGGCCTACATCGCGGTGCTCATCGGGCTCAAACTTGACTTCTACCTCGAACATCAGCGGTCGCGCCTCGACCCGGCCCGGGCCCGCGATGTCAGCCCGCTGGGCGTCGGAACACTCCTGCGCGATATCGGATACATGCGACTCGATCCCGAAGTCATTCAACGGTATCTTGCAACCCATGACGAGAGCGATCCCCCATGGCAGCAGCACACGCAACTCGGGTTTGACATCGTGCGCGGCGAGGTCGATCCCTCTGCTGCCGCTGTCGTGCTGCACCATCACCAAAGATTCGATGGCAGCGGGTTCCCGCGTCAAATGACGGGCACAGGGTTGGTAGCACTGCACGGCACAGCGATTCATGTCTTCGCACGCATCGCGGCAGCGGCCGAACTCTATGAGTCGCTTCGCTTGCCACTTGCGCCCGATGACATCGAGGCTCCGCTCCCTCTGCCTCCCGTCCGCGTTCTTCGCCTTATGCAGCAACAGCCGTATAGCGACTGGATCGACCCCGTCATTTTCCTCGGCCTGTGTGCCGTGGTTCCGCCGTACGCTCCGGGTTCGATCGTCGAACTCTCCAATGGCGTGCGTGGCGTAGTGGTGCAATGGCGACCTGCCGACCCATGCCGCCCGGTGGTGAGAGAGATCGGCAACCTCAATGATCCCGATCAGTACGCGACCGGAGAGCAGATTGACCTCAACGAACGACGCGATCTGTGCGTTGTGTTGTGGCAGGATCAGGACGTCCGTGACGAGAATTTCTACCCGTCGGAGACCTTGCGGTTCGATCTGCCGGGGATTGCGCGGGCCATGATCAATCGCGCATCCGACCTCAATGAACCTCCTCTTTCTCAGGCGTCGTGAACGTGCGTGTCGATTGCTATGATCGCGCGTGAACACGCCCCAAAGCAACGCGGTGATCCTGCTTTCCGGAGGCCTTGACAGTGCTACCGTGCTGGCCATCGCGCGACAAGAGGGATGGGTGTGTCACGCCCTGGTCATCGACTACAACCAGCGCCATCGTCACGAGATCGACGCAGCACGCCGCGTGGCCGAACAGATCGGTACTGCCTCGTTGACGATCATGCCTCTCGACTTGCGACTGTTTGGCGCCAGTGCGCTGACTGCTGATATCGCTGTCCCGAAGCATGCCGAGCAGGCGGGCATCCCCGCGACCTACGTTCCTGCGCGCAACACAGTTTTTCTTGCGATTGCGGGCGCCATGGCCGAATCACTCGCAGCACAAGCGATATTCATTGGCGTCAATGCCATTGATTACTCCGGGTACCCGGATTGCCGGCCTGAGTTCATTGAACAGTTCGAGCGCACGCTCACTCTGGGCACAAAGCAGGGCGTCGAAGGCTCGCCGATCCGGATCATCGCTCCGCTCGCATCACTAACCAAGGCGCAGATCATCGCGCGCGGCACAGCGATGGGTGTCGATTACGCGCTGACGCACAGTTGTTATGACCCGTCGTCCAGCGGCCTGGCGTGCCGCGTGTGCGACAGCTGTGTCCTGCGCAGCCGCGGGTTCGAGCAGGCCGGCATTCCTGACCCGACGCGATACTCACCATGACCACAACCATGCCTATTTCCGAGACCTTTCTCTCGATTCAAGGAGAGGGCAAACTCACCGGCGTGCCGTCGTTTTTCATTCGGGTGTCCGGGTGCAACCTGCGTTGTTCGTGGTGCGATACTCCGTATGCGAGCTGGGCGCCCGAGCAAACAGCACGTTCCATCGACAGCCTGCTCGATGAAGTGCGCGCGTCGGGCGCGGCGCATGTCGTGCTCACCGGCGGCGAGCCCTTGATCTTTTCACAGAGTGTCGAACTCAACCAGCGCTTGCGCGAGGCCGGTCTTCATGTCACGATCGAGACCGCAGGCACGGTTGCGCCCGATATCGTGTGCGATCTGATGAGCATCAGTCCAAAACTAGCCAACTCCACACCGCGAAACGACCCGCGCGATCCATCAGGCCAATGGACCGAGCGGCACGAGCAGCGCCGCCTCAACTTCGACGCGCTGCGTACATTGCTTCGCGCAGGCCTCGATTGCCAACTCAAGTTCGTGGTCTGCACACCCGACGATCTGACTGAAATCGAGCGCGTAGTGAACCAGATCGCGGGCGTCGCGCCCGGCGATGTGCTGCTCATGCCCGAAGGCGTCAAGCCAAAAACTCCAGGGCAGACACAGTGGATCGTTGACGCGTGCATCCAGCGCAACTGGCGGTATTGCCCCCGTGTCCATATCGATGTGTTCGGGAACCGCAGGGGGACGTGAGTCCTGCCGATGCTGACATATCATCGCCCGATGAAGTACCGCATCTGCAAAGCCTTTGAAGTCGAGAGCGGGCACATGCTTTTCAAGCATCCCGATCGCTGCCGATACCCGCACGGGCATTCTCGCCGCATCGAGATCGTGCTCTCGGCCGAGCACCTCGATGAGAACGACATGGTGTGCGATTTCAAGGCCATCAAACTGGCCATCGGCGAGTTTCTGGACCAGTTTGACCACGCCCTGGCCATCAACAGCGACGATCCGATTGCCGGCCCGCTCAAGCAGATCGCCGGAGCGCGCGTCATCGAGTTCGACTCGATCGACCCTACGACCGAGGTGCTTGCACGACACATCTTCGAGCGACTCGCCCGCGAGATCGGCCAGGGGCGAACATATACCGATCGCCTGGGCAATGCCTATCGCCTGCGGACGGATCTGACGCTCGAGCGTGTTCGCGTCGGAGAAACGAGCAGTTCCTGGGCCGAATACGGGCTTTGAAACTGTCACGTCCCTGTCACGCCCCTGTCACGACCAAACCTATGCACGCGGATTTCCCTATAAGCATAAGTGAAAACTGGAGGACGTTTCATGCCCAGAACCCGTGACCGAATTCTTCGCCCAATGTGCGCATTGCTGGCTGCCTGCTCGCTTGTGTTGACACCGAGCGCATGGGCCGTGTCCAACGCGACACAAAGTGACGACGCAGCCGAAGTCGAACTGCGCTACGCCCGCAGCCTGTCAAATGCGTTTCAGCGTGCTGCCGAGCGTGTTGAGCCTTCTGTTGTGCATATCACAACGCAGTCGCGCGTTGCGAGTGTTCGACGCGATCTCTTTGGCCGCAGGCTTTTCGAGCCAGATACTCTCAGGCCCACAGGCCTGGGGTCGGGCGTCATCGCCGACGAGCACGGGCTGATCCTCACCAACAACCATGTCGTCCAACAGGCCGACATACTCGTCGTGCGGCTGTCCGACGGGCGAGAGTTTCAGGCAACCATCGTCGGTTCCGATCCCCAGCGCGATCTGGCAGTCCTTAAAATCGACGCCGACAACCTCCAGCCCGCCACGCTCGGCGAATCGAGTTCGCTTCAGGTTGGCGAGTGGGTGCTGGCGATCGGAAGCCCGTTCGGTTTCAGTAACACAGTCACAGCCGGCATCATCAGTGCCAAGGGTCGCCGCGGCATCGGACTGGTGAGCGAACGCTTCAAGGACTACGAAGACTTCATTCAGACCGACGCCGCAATCAACCCCGGAAACTCCGGTGGTCCGCTCATTGACCTCGAAGGTCGCGTCATCGGCATCAACACCGCCATCGCCTCGCAATCTGGCGGCTCGGTTGGCATCGGATTCGCCATCCCAATCGATCTGGTCAAAAGTGTCATGCGCAACCTCATCGAAGTCGGGCGCGTCGGGCGCGGATGGCTCGGGGT
Source organism: Phycisphaeraceae bacterium (assembly GCA_019636795.1). NCBI lineage: Bacteria > Pseudomonadati > Planctomycetota > Phycisphaerae > Phycisphaerales > Phycisphaeraceae > Phycisphaeraceae bacterium. Next base: position 59,436 of record JAHBWW010000001.1, on the reverse strand, counting down.
GACCATGCAGGATCTCACGCCAGATCTGGCCCGATCCTTTGGTATGCCGGCAGATCAGAAAGGCGTGCTCATCGCAGAAGTCCTCGCGGACAGCCCGGCTGCAGCTGCTGGACTCAAGTCCGGTGATGTTGTCGTCTCGATCGCCGGCCGCGCCGTCAGTGGCGCCGCCTCGCTCATCACCGGCGTCGAGATCACGCCGCCCGGCACACAAACGAGCCTTTCGATCTATCGCGAAGGCAAGCAGCGAGAAATCAACGCTGTCATCGGTGATCGCGGCGAGCGCAACACCAAGGTCTTCGGCGGGCTCGAAGTCGATCGCCTCGGAGTGACCGTCGCCACCGTCACCGAAAACATCAGCCGCGAACTTGGGTATCAGGGCAATGACATTTCCGGCGTGCTTATCACCGATCTGCGCGCGAGCAGCCCGCTCGCACGCTCAGGCCTCGAACCCGACGACATCATCTACGGCGTGGCCAACTACCAGGTTCGCTCTGTCGATGAGTTCAAACAACTCATCGACCGCGTTAACTTCCGCGAGGGGGTGCGTTTTCAGGTCATCCGAGGCTTGCGGCGAGGGTTCATCGTCGTGCGCGAGTGAGGTCTTCGCAACACTCCCAGCGACACGCTTGTATCACCAGCGAGCACTCACTCCGTATCGCGCACTTCACCGGAATCGAGCGCCTCACGCGATTCCGTGCCTTTTGCGACTGGAGCGTTCGAATCGGCTTTGGCGCTGAAATCTCCTGTCCCGGTTGCGTTGTGCCGCGTCGGGACACTTCCGACCAGAACCCCCATCGGGTCGGGCGAGGGAGTCCAGGTGCCCGTCCAGAGCGCACGCAGCAGGCGCTTGCAGTCATCGACAATCAGCAGCAGACACGGCAGGAGCATCAGAATAATCACCGTTGCAGAGATCAATCCGCCCGAGATCGTGATGGCCATCGGCACGAGAAACCGCGCTTGAAAACTCTTCTCGAGAATCAGCGGCATCAATCCCAGAACCGTCGTGATCGTTGTGAGCAGAATCGCGCGAATGCGCGCCCGACCCGCTGCGATCGATGCTTCCACGACGCCAAGCCCTCGTCGGCGTTCACCATTGAAGAACTCCATGAAAATCAATGAGTCATTCACGACGACGCCGGTAAGCGCCACAAAACCGATCAGCGACAGAAATGTCAGGTCATAGCCCAGAACGAAGTGTCCCCAGATCATTCCGATTGTCGCAAATGGAATCGCGCTCATCACGACCAGAGGCTGCACATACGACGCAAAAAGCCACGCCAGAACAAGATAAATCAACCCGCACGCCACCAGCATGCCCAGAGGCAACGTGCTCATCGACTCGGCGAAGTCCTTTTGCCGCCCACGCTCCAGAATTCGCACGCCAGGGTGCTCTCGCTCCAGTTGACGAAGGAATGGCTGAAGGTTTGCCGCAATAGACTCAGGGTTCGCACCGACTCCGCGGTCAACATCTGCCGTCACGGTCACAGCGCGCCTGCGATCAAGCCGACGCAACGTCGAGAACGATTCCCTCTCTTCAATGTGCGCCACGTCCTTGATCTGCACCGGGACACCCGCGGGCGTAAAGACATGCAGATTCTCGATCGCCTCTTCGCTCTGTCGGATCGCTCGCGGCAACATCACGCGCACATCCACATCCTCGCGAAACCCCGCAAACGTGTAAGCATCGATCCCGAACACCGCACCCTGAATCTGTCGGCCGAGCGTGGCACGCGTAAAACCCAGCTCCGTCGCGCCATCGCGAAGCGTGAATCGCAACTCACGCTGACCCGAATCAGTATCGTTCGAGATGTCAAAGACGCCGGCAAACTCTGCAAGACGATGCTGCATCCGATCCACAGCCACCATGATCTGTTCGCGGTCGCGCCCCGTAACCGTGAACGTCAGATTGGCCCCACCAGGGCCGCCCGAGACTCCACGCATCCGCAGGCTCTTGATCCCTGGCAACGCGCCGACTTCCGAGCGGATCGACAGCATCACGTCCTCGCTCTTGCGCTGGTCGAGCCTCAGTCGCTCTTCCACGGGCCGCAGCTCAAGTATGAGTTGCCCGACATGCCCCGACGACGCACCTCCGCCGCTCCCGTCGATGTCACCGATCTCCCCCGATTGCGAAAACACAGTCAACACTTCCGGCTGCTTGACCACCGCCGCTTCGATCAGCCGTATGTACTTGTCGGTTTCCGAAACTGGCGTTCCGACCGGCATGCGCAGTTCGATGTTCAACGTTTCACTGTCATCGGTTTCGAAGAAAATGAACTCAAGCTTCCCACCCGCCACCAGCCCGACCGAAACCACGGCAATCGAAACAACAGCGATCAGGCTCAGGTAGCGATGCCGCAACGCGACGCGCAACGATCGGGTGTACAGCGGCGTGATGAACCGCGAAAACAGCGCATCGCGAGCTGTATCGCAGCGCTTCTCGATCGACCCGAGTGCCTTGCGCAGGCCGCTGTGCTTGGTGTCGCGTGCACGAAGCGAATGCGACATATGCGCCGGAAGAATAAACAGGCTCTCGATCAGCGACACGAACAATGAGCAGGCCACCACAATCGGAAGCACACGCATGAAGTCGCCGATGCTCCCGCCGATCAACGCCAATGGCAGAAATGCCGCAACCGTCGTCAGGACCGTCGCCACCACAGGCCACGCCACCTGCGTCGTTCCTTCGATCGCCGACTGACTCGATGACAGGCCCTGCTCATGCTTGGCCGTAATGTTCTCAGCAACCACAATCGCATCGTCAACGAGAATTCCGATCACGATAATCAGCCCGAACATCGTCAGAAGGTTCAGCGTGATTCCAGCAGCCCTCATCACCACAAGCGTTCCAAGCAGCGAAATAACCAACCCCACCGCAACCCAGAACGACACGCGCCAGTTGAGCAACAGCACGAGCGTGATGAACACAAGCATCCCGCCCCAGAGCGCATTGCGGGTCAGCAAGTCGAGTCGCCCGACGACAAAACGAGCAAGGTCCGTTGTCGTCGCAATCTCCCCCGGCGGGGGCCCACGCTGCACCCCCAGTTGATACGCCTGCACGCGCGCAGACGCAGCCCCGGCCTGGCCGCCCGCGCCAGCCATCAACCGATCGCTCAGCGTCATCTTCAGCGGCTCTCCACGCCGCCCCGCCACATACGCCTTCACAATCTCGGACATCTTCACGATGTCCTGATCCCCCTTCTTGAACACCGTCGCCGAAACCGTTGGCTTGCCATTGAATCGAAACCGCCGGTCCTGATCCACGAACGCATCTCGCACATCTGCGATGTCCGCCAGACGGACCACCGATCCCCCCGCCGAAGCCTGCACCACGATCTCGCGAATCGCAGCCGCACGCTCTTCGACTCCCACCGCGCGCACACCCAGTGTCTGCGTGGTCGAGCGCACGCTCCCGCCGGGCAGTTCAATCATCGCGCTGCGAATCCGATCAGCGACATCGGTCAGGCTCAGCCCATATTCCAGCATCGCCTCGGGCCGCACCTCGACAGCGATCTCGTCGCGCCGCACACCACCAATCGCAATATCACCCATGCCGGGGATCGACTTGAGATCATCCTCGACCTGCCTGATCGCAGCCTTGAGAGACATTTCGTCGCCATCGCCGAAGATCGTCACAATGATGACCGGAAGCAATGGCTCGATCTTCGAAATCGTGATCCGGTCGGCCTGATCGGGCAGATCCTGCAAGGCGTCGATCTCACGCTTGGCTTCAGCCACCATTTCATCAATATCCACGCCCTCACGAAACTCAATACGCACAGTTGCGAGGCTTTCGTTGACCGTCGTGTTGATCTCCTTGACACCTTTGAGATCGGCCAAACGATCCTCGATTTTGATCGCCAGCGCTCGCTCGATCTCGTCGGGTGCCGCGCCAGGATACGGCGCAACCACAATCAACTGCCGAGCTGCGACCTCCGGAAAGAACTCCCGCCGTAGCGTCAGGCCAAAGATCAACCCGGCCGCGATGATCGCGAACATCGTCAGATTAGCGACGACCGGATTGCGCACACCAAACGAAGGAAGACTCACCGCGCCCCCTCGCTCTGCGGCAGCGCGATCTCAATCAGCGAGCCCTCGACCAACTGCTCCAGATTCGACACGAGCAGCACCGAACCCGCCAGCGACTCCCCATCGCGACGGCGCACGATCGCCCATTGTGTTTCGATCGGGTCGAGCGTGTCGAACAACGTCTCAACCGAAAAGTCGATATCCACTTCGACCATATGTGCAACCGACAACCGCTGTACTACTTCAAGATCATCCCGAAGCGAGTCGGGCAGCAGTGCCGGATCCGTAGCGAGGAGCCACTGGGCTACAACCGGTGTCAAAGCAGCAGCAAGCGATTCAATCATCTGGCGACTCAGTGACTCCGACCCGCCCTCGCCGATCCACGCTCGCGTGAGTTGCGATGCAGCTTGCGCAATTTCATCACCCCTGGTCCCGACTTCGAGCCGCGCGTGTTCGCGCAAACGCAGATCAAGGTCAGTTTCGATAGCCTGCTCAAGCGATGAACTCGCCGCGATACGGCGCGCGATAGCATTGGCAATTCGTGATGCGACGGGCCAGATCGCCGCTTCCGGTGCGTCCGACTTCGTGGCCACAAAGACACGCCCGCCTCGGATCGCCCGTCTCGGCACAACCGTTCGCAACGATGTGCCCTGCTCTTCAATCGACACCACCACAAACTGCCCTGGCCTCAAGATGAGAGGCTCGCTCTGCTGTACTTCGACAAACGCCACGATCGATCGCGTGCGTTCGTCCGACTCGGGTGCAATGCGCGAAACGCGCCCGACCCATGAAATTTCGCTCTCGGCCCGCTGTCGAAGCTCCGCAACATCCCCGGGCCGCACCGTTTGAGCAGCCTCAGGAGCAAGCCTCACCGGAACCTCGATGCGTCGCAGGTCCACGATCCGCAGCACCGTGCGCCCCGTTGCCGTCCACTCGCCCGCTTTGACAGCAACGTCCTGCACCACGCCATCAATCGGTGACGAGATCACAGTGCGCGAAAGATTTTCCTGAGCCTGCCGTAGTGTCGCACGTTGCGATTCGACGCGAGCCTCGAGATCGCGGACGCGCGATGGAATCAAGTCGCGCTGCTGCTCGAGTGCAACCAGCGAGCGTTCGGCTCGTCGCTGCGAGCTGAGCCACTGGTCGATCTCGCTCAAGTTCCCCGCGCCACGCTCGATAGCATCGCGCGCCCGCTGCGCGTCTCGACGCGCAATCTCTGTCTCTTCCGCCGCCAGTACGATTTGTCGCTCAAGCGATGCCGCTTCGATCGTCAACGCTTCGATCTGCGCCACAAGCGATTCGATACTCTGTTGCGCGCCAGCAGCCGCAATCTCGAAGTCAATCCGGTCCAGCCGCAGCAGCACCTGCCCCGCCCTGACCTCCGCTCCCGGTTCGAGCCACTCCGGACGCTCGACCACACGTGCCGCCACTTCCGACGCCACATCGGCGCTCACCATCGCCCGGGCTGTGCCATACCCATTCCAGGTGCGGCTGACTTCCTGAGGCTCGATGACCAGCCCACGCACCAGCAGCGGCGAAATCACCTCCGCCTTGAGTTCCGGCTGCTCTCGCCCGCTCGCCATCCATGCAAAGAACGCCAGCGCCGTCGCCAGCAGCACCAGCCCCACCACCACACGAATCACGCGAGACAGCCAATTCAGCAAGGGATCGCTCCGCCACACACCCACCGTCCGATTTTCGTGCCCATACTTTAGTCGCGCAGACTTCTCCGCCTTCGATGATCCCTTACACTTCGCTCATGCAAAACCATGCCACGCTTTTCACCAGCACTTCGCGCGCCGTCGGCCTCCTTTTGACCTTTCTGGTTTCGCTCACTCCCGCAATCGCTCAAGACCTGATTCCCGCCTCCCCGCCGCAAGCCCACCCCATCGCGCTGATTGGGGCGACGGCACACCCAATCTCTTCGCCACACATTGACAATGCGATGCTCCTTTTCGAAAATGGCCGAATCACCTACATCGGCCCGCGCTCCGCCGCCCCGCCCCTCCCGACCGGCACCCAGACTCTTGACGTCTCGGGCTTCCACATCTATCCCGGCCTCATCGCTGCCAAGACCGAGCTCGGCCTCACCGAAATCTCCGCCGTTCGCGCCATGCGCGACACACGCGAAGTCGGAGACATCACACCCGAAGTCCGCGCCGCCGTCAGCATCAATCCTGATTCAACTCTCATTCCCGTCGCCCGCACGAACGGCGTCCTCACCGCCGCCGTCTTCCCCGCAGGCGGGCTAATCCCAGGCCGCGCGTCCGTCATCCGTCTTGACGGCTGGACGTGTGAAGATCTGACCATCCTCGATGCCGCCGGCCTCTGCATCAACTGGCCACAAACCTACCGCGCACCCAACCGCTGGACCGGCAAGCCCGACGCTAACGATCGCGCCAAGGACCGCCTGCGCACCATCTCCGATTTCTTTGCTCACGCACGCTCTTACCACTCCCACGCACAGGAAAATCGCACCATCGATCTTCGGCTCGAAGCCGTCGAGCCTCAACTCCGCTCAGGCCACGAACAACGCCCGGTCTTCATCGCCGCGTCCGAACTCAGCGCCATCACGTCCGCTGTCGAGTGGGCTTTGGCCAGCGAGCTTCGGCCAGTCATCGTCGGCGGACGCGATGCCCACCTCTGCTCAGATTTGCTCAAAGAACACAACGTCCCAGTCATCCTGACCGACCCGCTCGGCTTCCCGCGCCGTGCCGACGCCGACCACAACGAAGCCTTCACTCATCCCGCTCGCCTCGAAGCCGCCGGAGTCGCCTGGTGCTTCGCGCCCGCCGACACCGATGCCAACGTTCGCAATCTCCCTTACGACGCCGCGATGGCGGTCGCCCACGGCCTCGACCCGCATGTCGCCATTCGCGCCATCACACTCGCCCCCGCACAGATTCTCGGCGTGGGGCATCTGCTCGGTTCACTCGAACCCGGCAAGGCAGCCACCATCATCATCACCGATGGCAGCCCCCTCGAAATCACAACCAATGTCGCACACGCCTTCATCGATGGCCGACACATTGACCTGTCCAACAAGCAGACACAACTGCGCGACAAGTACATCGAGAAGTACCGCCAACTCGATGCACTCGATCAGCGCAACCCTTGAAGCGTCGCCCGGATTCCTCACGCCGGCAAAGGCTGACCCACAAGCCTTCCGCGCACCGCATGGCGCCAATTCGTTGAAGCCGCCATCGACGGAATCAGGATCAGGTCAATCAACTGACCGATTCCAAGCAGCCCAAGCGTGAAGAACCACAGCAGGCCCGTCACCCACTTGCCCATGTAGAACCGGTGAATCCCACAAAATCCAATCAGCCCCAACAGCCACAACAGGTATCCAATCGCAGGTTCCTTAGGCGTATGCATCGTGCGCTCCCTTCAGAGGCCATGGCCCCATCACCTTCTTGGGAGTGTCCGCCCGTCACTTTCGTCAGCACTCGGCACCAGCACCCATCCCCATCGCAACTCGATCTCATTTTGGATCGGTCCAAACGCCCCTGACACCACCCGCACCGTGATCTCGCGGTCACCCGCCAGATCGATCGTGAACGCTGCGGTTGCCTCGCTTGGCCGCAGACGCGACTCCCACCGCACGTTTCCGCCCTGTTCGACGCGCACAACGCAGTCCGCCCATTCGCCCGCCCCTTCCCCGAGTGAGAACACGCCGCTGGCTCGCTGCCCGTGCGGCGGCAGACGCCACGTCACCGCCATCGGACCAGAAAGCCGCAAAGTCTGACTCCCAAGTTTCGAGGGCTCTACTCGCTCTACATCGCGCGTCCAGCGTCGCCCCGCCTCGGGAACGACCGAAGCGATCGGCAGCGACGACCACGCAACCAACTGTGCGGGCACAAACTCCATGCCGACGACAACAGAATCGCGCTCGGGCTCCCACAGCCGCACCGCGCCAATCGTCGCCGCCTCCTGCCTCCCCCACTTCGGACCCACCGCCCGAATGGCAGCATCGGAAAGCCCAATCCCCGTTATTGCCGCCGCACCAAACACACGCGACCCCGATAGCCACACCCGCATCGGAGGCCCCACCGACGCCGGATTCGAAAACTCGATCTCCGCAACACTGCTCCGCAGTACGCTCACTACGCTGCCTTCGCTCTCGATCTCCACTTCGCGCCCGACACCAATCACAGTGCCCAGCAGCCGATCGCCATTGACCAGGTGCACAACGTCAACATCGGGCAATCTTGCCGGCCTTGCATCTTCTCGCTCGCGAAACGCCAGTCTCGCCACGAGATCGAGTGGAATCTCAATCTCGCCCACGCGCACGATCCGAACGCGCAGCACCTCCGCCGCCTCCGCCTCCGATTCAAGCCACTGACCCATCCATCGCTGCCCGTCCGTCAGTTCGAGCGCAACGGGCACTCCCGATCCGACGCGCAAGTCGCTCAGACTCCCACTTTCCACCGTCCAGTGTTGCGGGTCAGCGTCCACCAGTGCCGCGATGCGGTCCATCGTCAACACATGCCGCACTCCATCACGATCTTCGATCTGAACTCCAGATTCACCGAGCGACACGAGCCTGCCGCGAGTCACGTTCAGATCCCGATCCCAGATGATCCAGCCACTGTCATCCGCGGCGGGTGCAATCCCCGCTGCCACCATCAAACCCACAACCATCCGTCGAAAAAACATGCGCACCCTCATTTCTGAAAAATCGGAAGGTAACGCTTGGGCATCTGAAGGATGATCAGCGCCATCGACGTGCCGTACGAACTGCCGACACTCCGATCCACCCAACTCCCGTCCGACAACTGCGTGTCGAGCAACTCGGTGCGAATCGCAGGCCACCATGCCGACCAATCCTGCCCCCCCGCGAGATACATCGCCTGCACTGCATAGTAATGCCCGTAAAAATAGTGCGCTCGCGACACCCGCGCATCACCAGGCGACGCATTATCACGCAGATACGCAAGCCCCGCATCAATCGCCTGATCCGTATAGATGCCCGCATAAAACAGACTGGCAATACCCGCTGCCGACCTCGGCCACGCGCTCGGGCCAAGATCCGTCTGATACCGGAATCCGCCATCGCGGTTCTGGCACCGCCGCACATACTCGACCGCCTTGTCGATCACATCCTTGGAGACCTCAATCCCGGCGTTGCGCGCCGACCTCAACGCCATGATCTGGCAGATCGTCACGCTCACATCCGCGTCATACGGCACCGGGTTGTAGCGCCAGCCTCCCTCATCGTTCTGCGTTCTTTCGATGAGCCTCACCGACTTCACCAGGGCTTCGTGCACGCGCGCCGCGCGCGCAGTATCACCCCCGCCCTGCGTCATCCCATACACCTCGCCCAGAAATAAAGCCGCAAACCCATGCCCATACATCGGGCCATTGGCAGCCTCCGCAGCGATCAACCCATTCTCCGCGCTGTTGGCGACAATAAAATCAACCCCGCGATCGATCACGTCGCCATAAATTCCACGCCCAGGCACATGCCCGTCAGCCATGAACGCCAGGCTGCACAACGCCGTTATCGCAACATTACGCCCAAATCGTCCACCCGCAAACGACCCGTCCGGCTGCTGCTGGCTCGCCAGATACGCAAGCCCGCGCTCGACCGCACGATCCATCGCCGGCGTCATCTCGTCCGCAGCCGCAACATTCGCCGCACTCTGTCGCTCGCGCACTTCGGGCTGTCCGCTGCCGTTGGTGGCATCCTGTGCCATCGCCAGCCCAGCCAGCGCACACACACTGCACGCCTGAGTCCAACGCAACGCCCCGCATTTCATCGTCGATCCTCCGCCAGTTTGCGGTAATATGCCTCTGTCAGCCTCTCGTACAGCGAACTGTACCGATCCGACACGCCCTCGATCAGAGCATCGCGCACACGATCCGGCAGACGTCCCCACGCCGCACTCCCCGCAGGTGCATCGGGCCGCAGATCGCCATCCTGCCTCGACGGGCTTTCTTCCGCCGAATCCGGATCGCCCGTCTGCTGTTGTTGCTGTTGCCTTTGCTGCTGCTGTTGTTGCTGTTGTTGCTGTTGCTGTTGCTGACTCGACGACGACCGTCTCGATCGCTGCTGGTTTTCCTGTTCGCGCGCCGACGCAATGACTTCATCAAGCCTGCTCAGGATCTCATCGTGCAGCCTCTGCGTCTGCACACCCGTGTCCTTCCCACGCATCAATCGCTCTGCACTGTCCCCCATCAGGTCCGCAGCCTGCGCCAATCGCTCGCGAGCTTCCTCCGCTGTGAGCGTGCGGTCCAGTGCCACACGGCTCGGGTCCGTCAGAAGTTCCTCCACCGCACTGCGACCCGCCTCGCCCTCGCGCGCCGAAGCGCCCTCAAGCCCCAGAAGCTCTTCCAGACTCGGCATCCTCGCCCTGCTCGGCCGAGGCTGCTCGTCAGAATCCTGTGCCCACCCAGCGCCCGCCATCAGCATCCCCGCAAGAAGCACGATGGTCCATCTCATGGCGAGCCTCCTTCTCGAGGCCGGCTCGGCCCCTGCTGTTGCTGTTGCACTCGCTCGATCAGCGATTTCGCCTGACGCGCCAGTTCATCCTGCATCTCCGCAAGGTCCTCGATCTCCGCCCCGCCGCCCACATCATGCAGTTCGCGCGTCCGCAGTGCAACCACCGCCTGCATCGAGCGAAGCAACTTCAACTCCGCCATCGGCGGAAGCAAAGGCTCATTCTCTCCTCCACCGCCACCTCCTCCGCCTCCCCCACCACCAGCACCGTCCGCACCCTCATCAAAATCCCGATCAGGTGAAGGCATGTCCGAAAGCACCTCAACCAGCACCCGCAGCAGTTCCACCGCTTCAGCCTGCGCACGGATCGTCGATGTGGACACCTCGCCAGCCGACAAATCGCTCGCAGCCCGCTCGGTCAGTCGATTCAGCCTGCGGTGGGCAAACTCAAACACAGCCGCATCCACTAACCCCTGCGTGCCCTTGAGCAGATCATCCAACGAAGTGCGAATGGTCTCCTGACGCTGCCCAAGCCCGCGCGCCGTCGCGCGATCGCGCCTCGATAAAACCTCGCCCACCAACAGCCGCGACTCATCGCTCACCACAATCTGCTGTTCGAGTTGCTCGCGGTACGCGCTGCGCAGTTCACGAATAACCTGTTCGCGTTCCTGCTGCTCCAGTTGTTCCTCAAGCTTCTGCGCCTCCGCACGCGCCTCACGCAATCGCGACAGGCTCTCGCGCTCACGCCGCTCAGCCTCATCAAGATTCTGCGGCTCGGCCCGCAACGCAGCAATCGCGCTCGCCTGAGCAATCTGCGCATCATCGAGCAGCCCGCCCACCACACTCAGCTCCGGATCGCGCGCCTCAACCTGCACCGCAAGCGTGTTGTCGCGTAAACGCATCATCCCGCGATCAAGCCCCGCAACACTCTTCACCCGCGCCTCGGCAAGGCGCTCGATTTCAATCTCCTGCGCCTCAATAAGCGACTCGATCGACTCAAGCAGACTCGCCAGTTGCCGCAGCAGCGCCGCATTGCGGTTCCGCTGCGCGTTGTTGATCTCATCGAGCATCCGCTCAAGGGCCTCGAGCGCCTGCTGCTGTTCGCCTCGAGCACTCGAAGTCTGGTTCTGCTGAATGTTGTCCGCAGCCTCTTCCAATTGCTGGGCCACCTGTTCCTGCCGCCCTTGCCGTGACGCCTCAGCCATCGCCGCCGCCTGCGACGGATCGGCCTGCCTCAACTGTTCGCTGCGCTGCGACAACTCCTCAATGGCCTCCGCCGCCTGCCGCGCCGCCTGCCGCTGCCGATCCGCTATCCGATCCAGTTCAGTCCGCTCCGTCGGCGATAGTTCACTGCGATCGCGCCCGATCATGCGCGAGCCCGTCCGTTGTGTCTCTTCAATCAGCGCACGCTGCTCTTCCACCACGCGCTCGAGCGCACGCCTCGCAACCCATCCATCTTCGCCCCGATCCAGTTGCCGAATCAGATTCGAGAGCTCATCGCGCACACGTTGCTGTTCGGCCTCACCCGCCCCACGATCGTCTTCACCCGCCTCCGCCAACGCCTGAGCCGCTTCATCCGATGCCGAAGCTGCTTCTCCGATCGCCGCACCAACATCACTCAACAGCCCCTCGATCGCCCCGTCCGCCAGCGCATTCCGCTGCCGACGTTGTTCAAGCCTCGATACAGTTCCTCTCTGCGCCGCGATGCGGTCCGTCAACTCCGCCTGTTCCCGCGCAAGAGCCTCGCTCGCCCCCTGTTCGCTCCGTCGTTGCGCCAGCCGCGCCTGCTGCTCGTCAAGTCGCATCGCCGTCTGCCGAAGCCCGGACAACTCGGCCCGAATCTGTTCGAGCAACTCCGTCTCGCTGATAATCCTCAAACGCCGAATTGTCGATCGCACCTCGCTTCGCTCCGAGAACCCTGCGTGCCCCAGCGTGTCGCGCGCCACGCTCGACACCCATACCTCATCCCCCGCTGCCGCGCCCGACTCAGCCACTTTCAGTTGAGCCTTCGCGCTCGCCTCACGCCCCAGCCGCCCTTCCACGCGATCGAGCTCACGCCACTCTCCGCTCGCTTCAGGCCCTCCGCCCTCCGACCCCGCAAGCCGACGCGCCACCATCGTCTCGATCGACAATTCCACCAGCCCAAGATCGTCACGCGCCTCGGCCGACAGCCCAACCACCGCCCCCGCAAGCAACTGTTCATCGAACCCGGGCTCGACCACCACCACCTCCGGCGGGCCATCCTTCACCACGTCAAACGAAAACACCGCATCATCACGATTGTGCAGCCCGAACTCATCGACCAATTCCACACGCAGCCTCACCGACTCGACCAGCGTCGCGCCGATCACAATGCGCTTGCCCACATGATCCACCGTCACGTCCTGCGACCGCTCGCGCAGAGGCTCAAGCCAATCCGCCAATCGACCACCGAGCGCAATCGGCAGTTCCTTGTTCGAAAGAATCGTCATCTCGACCCGCGAACCCGCAAGCACCCGGCTGACCACCGCACGCTCATCCTGTCCCCGCCCCAGGTCGCGCCCATCACTCGCCGCGAATCCCGCCACCGCCGCGTCAGGCAGCGCATACTCCGGCGGCACGATCCGCACCATCGCCGACGCAATCGCCGGCGGCGAAACCACACGCACGCGACGCACCACCGTCTCATCATCCTCCGTCAGATACTGATACTCGATCCACCCGCCCTCAGCCGTCGCGCCAGTCGTCGCCAAAACCTCCATCGGGTCCAGCAGGCGCTCATACAACTCGCCAGAACCAGTTTGTCGAATTCCATAAGGCGAAAGATCAACCCGGCGATCCTGTCCCGTCAGCGCGCTCGTCCGCCAAGCCCCCACTTGATCCTCAACCACCCCGCGATAGCGCACACGCACCGGCGTCTTGCCTTGCCCCCGGTTCGTTCGCACAATCGCGCTCCGCATCGGCAAGGCCGTGTCAATCGCGTGCGTTTCCGTCGACGTGATATCCACCGCCCACTGCCGCTTGGGCCAGTCAACCCCAGTCCAAGGCATGAGCATGCGCTCAGCACCAATACGCGAAAGCGTCGGCTGCACCACCACGCTCAGCATCAGCACAACCATCGTCGCGCCAAAGATCCCCGCTGCCCGCAGCGCAGGCCTCTTGCGAAACACACGCACCTTCGACCCGTCATCCCACCGCCGAAGTGCCTCAGCTATCACCGCCGCCCGCATCTCCGCCGATTCATGCCCGTGTCTCTCTTCGTCCGCCAATTCCAGCGCCGACGCCAGCAACCCACGCAGTTCGCCCCCCTCGCCCAAGGGTTGCCGTTCGACACGCAGCGCGAGCTCACACAACGAGGGATTGAACTTCACCGCAGGCCACACAAAACGAAGAAATCCCCACACCCCCACCACCAACGCCGCGCACAACCCCACCACCCGCACCGCCATGGGCGAACGCAACACAAAATCCGCAATCGCTCCGACCATCACCGCCGCCACTGCACACGCCACACCCAGCAGCAGCACCCGCGAAACCAGCAGGACCCGCGCCCGCACCCGAATCGTGTGCAACGACCGCTCCAGCGATCGCAACGCCTCAACCCGGGTTTCTTCCGCCTCGTTCACGTCGGTCTCCATCCTTACTTATGTCTATTCCCATTCCCCCCGCGCGGGTTCCCCAAACAAAAGTCCGAACGTCCCATCATCCCCTATCGGCATCACCCACAACCCCGATTCACGCCAGCCTCACCACACGCCTCCCAACCCACTCCAACGCCAACAAGACCATTAAGACCACCAAAACAAGGGGTCTGTCCCACAGCGTCCGGATTTCAGGCTCTCCCGCAATGGTCACCGCCCTGTTCGGGAGACTGGCCTCCAATTGTGCCAACCCATCCGCCGTCAGAATGCTTCCACCCGTCGACTCCGCCAGTTCGCGCAACAGTTCGTGATTCGTCTGAGGCGTGCGCGATTCATCGTCCGGCCACACCACCGTTACAACCCGACCCTCCCCGGTTGTGGGTATCAGCGGGTCATCAATGGCAACCACGTACCGCCCCGGTCGATCGGGCACCCAAGTCCCACCAAAGTGCCGTCCGCGTCCGTCCGCCTGCGGATCGAGTGTCACCCTGATCCCCGATGTCTCCGAACCCACGCGCACCGACACTGCCGAAGCCCTTGAATCGATCAGCGATTGATCCAGCAGTTCCACCCCGATCCGGACAGGCTGGCCCACCAACGCAGCTTCGGGCGATGCGGTCAGCAGCACCGCACGATCGCCGCGCGCCAGACTCGCCCGCCCCAACTGCCTGATCATCGGCACCCAGAACCGCTCACTCAGATCCTCGCCACGCCCATACCTCCATCGCCACGTCTCGTCCGTCGCGATATACACACTCACCCCCGCTCCAAAACGCATCATCAGCACCGCTGGCGAAGTTCCATCCGCAGCGCCGCGCTCCGTCTCGAACGTCGCCAGCGCCACCGCACCAGGCTTGATCGCAGCGGGCGCGATCTGCTGCGCCCAGTGCAGCCTCGCCCATCCTGTATTGTGGTCCGACAATATCTCAGGCCACCCCGCATCCCCCGATGTCGCGCTCGTGGCATCGCTCATTTCGAGCAGCGAAAGGTCCGCAGCCGCCACGGTTCGCCGCATCGTCACCGGCTCGCGCCACACCCGCACCGCCTGTTCGACATCGAGCGACATCGGTAGCAGGTCCGCCAGTGCCGTCCCTCGCCATGCCAGAGGCACCGCACCAGGCCCGCTCGCCCAGATCAGCCCCGCACCACGCTCGGCGATGTGCTGCCGAAGATCGATGAGAGTGTCCTCGCCGATCAACTCTGGCCTCAAGTCGCCAATCACGACCACGTCGTACTCCGCCCACTCCTCTACAGATCGCGGCAGCGCGTCGATCTCGACATCTCCCTCCTGCAAATACCGCCTGTTCGCCGACAACAAGAGCGACGACGACCGAATCGACCGCTCGCGCAACAGCAGCGTCTTCAGATAGCGATGCTCCCACCGCGGATACCCATCCACATACAGCACCCGCAACGGCCGATCAACCAATTCCACTGAAACCTGCGCCATGTTGTTGTCCGCGATCAAATCATCCTGTTCCGGGATCAGCGTCACCGTCAATCGCCGGCCCCCAGCCTCGGAGAGCTGCGTCGAAAGACGCACCGTCGCAGTACCATCCGCCGCGACCTCAACTTCCTGCTCGTCGACAAGTTCATCCGTCGCCGCATCGCGCAACTGCAACCGCGCCCGCCCCGAAGTCGCACCTCGATGCTCGATCTCCACGCCGACGGTCACGACATCATCGACAAACACCACCTCCGGTGCCACCACACGCCGAATTGACATATCCGAAATCGGGTCTGCGCTGCCCAGCGCCACCGCATACACCGGCACACGCTGCCGTTCAAGCGAGCGCCGCACCGCACGCGAAACAGCATCCACCGACTGCCCATCGGAGAACAGCACAATCGCCGACAAAGGCCTCGCAGCCACACGCTGCAACGCGGCCTCCATCGATGCCCCGATCGCAGTGCTCCGACCTTCCGGCACACCCTGCAGCCCAGGCTCCTCCAAGAGGCGGCCATCAAGTTCGTACACCGAAGAATCAAACCCGAGCCACACCACACGCTTGTTCGCGTCAATCGACACCAGCACAGGCCTGGACGCCCCCAGAATCTCCTGCAACTGCTCCTCGCGCGACACCAGCGCCGGCCGCACCCCCGCGTCCGCAATCATCATCGACTGCGACCGATCAATCATCATCACAACCCAGTCGGGCTCCACACGTTCATTGCTCTTACGCAACTCCGGACCGCACGCCACCACCAGCAGCACCATGATGAACACGACGCGCATGCTCGCAAGCGCTACTCGGACGGGACGCGAAACACTCAGCCGCGCATACGAACTTGCGACAATCGCCACAACAACCGCCACAACAATCGCCCACACCCAGGCGGGCACCGGCCTGGCGAATCCGAACACCGCCTCCGGATCCGAGAACCCCAGCCCATCAAGCCCAAAAAGTGTGTCCAGAAACCCGCTCACGCCGCACCTCCGGGTGCAACCGACACGCCCGCGTGACTCGCAACTCGCGCAGCAAACATCTCCAACGCCGCCAATGCCGCCGCCGCAAACAGCAGCATCCACGCAAAACCAGCCCCGCGCGTTTCCCCAGCCTCACCGCTCGCCGCAAGGGCGCCAGCCACATCGCGACCCGCGACCAGTCGCACCGGCGAATCCGTCACACCACGCAACCAGTCCGCCACCGCGCCTTCGCTCAACGCCGACGTATCCGAGCCCGCATGATCGGCATTGGCCACCACCGTCACCCGCGGCGAACCCGATGCGTCGACCGCACGCCACACCCCCACATGCCGCAGCACAGCCGTCGGCGCACCATCACGCAACGAAACGCGCGGACCCAGACCAGCCGGCACCAACTCCACCACGCCGCTCGGTCGAGGTGCCTGCACGCCGCTCACCAACATCAAGCCCTGCGATCCTCGCGCCACACCTTGCCGCACCACTTCCTGCATCAACGGCACCATCAACGGCTTGGCCGGCAGATCCGTCCATGTCGGGTCCAGTGCTGTCGACAACAACACCACAACCCCACGCGAGCCCTCGGGCACACCGATCAGCAGCACCGGCTTTCCGCTCGCCGTTCGCAATCCCACTTCCCCGGACACGATCGGATCAGACTCCAGCCGATCACCTGCCAGCGATGAGCTTCCTTCCTGCCTTTGCCCGACCGTCACGTCCAGCAACTTCGACACCCGCACCGACTCGACCAGATACGGCAACTCACCCGCTATGACACGCAACAGCGAAGCCTCGCTTGCTCCGGGCCGAGCAAGTGTCTCCGAAGGCTCCAGCGTGCGAACCTCGCGCCCGATCTGCCATTCCAGCCCGAATGCCGACACCATTGCATCCGGCCACGTATGCACCTGCGCCTCGATCGGCGGCGCCACCACCACCAGCCCACCACGATCCACCACCTCGCGCAGCAGAGCCCACGACCCAACGTCAACCATGTCCGGCCGCAGCACGATCACCGCATCAAGCGACCCAAGCCTGGGCCGATCAATCGCACCCGGAAGCACCTCGACAATCTCAAGTCCGCTCGCACTCTCTGCCGTCGGCACCAGCGCCAGCATCACCCAGTCCGACGCCTCGAATCGCCCCACACCCACCTGCCGACCAAACCGCGCAGGCGCAACCACGCCAACACGAATGGCATCACGCAACTCCACCGGCACACGCCACTCGTTGTCGCCTTCGATCGCATCACGATCAATCCCGACACTCAGCAGCCCCATCGCTCCAGCCGATGCCAGCGCCGAACTTCGCACCGCAATCGTCGCCACCGCTTCGCGCTGCCCCATCTCCCAACGCACCACCGCAGTCCCCAACTCCACCGGATCGCCGCTCGCGCCCTCGATCCGTGCCCGAACCTGGGTCACGCTCGGCTCATCAATCCCGCTGCCGCTCCGACGCAGCACCACCCGAATCGGATTCGATAGATCCGC
Organism: Phycisphaeraceae bacterium; assembly: GCA_019636795.1. NCBI lineage: Bacteria > Pseudomonadati > Planctomycetota > Phycisphaerae > Phycisphaerales > Phycisphaeraceae > Phycisphaeraceae bacterium. The sequence continues at coordinate 41,436 of JAHBWW010000001.1, read as the reverse complement.
CGATCCAAGCCCCGTACGCACCAGCAACGACCGCGGCGGTTCAACATGCGTGACCGCAACATTCATCGGCCCAGTCGTACGCACTTCACGCCCCACCACCTCCACCGCACGCCGCAAAGGCCTCAACGACCGATCCAGCGCGACCGACCCCGCCAACCACTCGCTCAGGAGCACCAGCGAAATCAGCCTCGAAGAACCAACACTCTCCATGGCGTCAACTTCCAGCAGCGCGCCCGCAACATCAGCAGCCGAATCCGTCGGCGTCAACTCGTCAATCAATCGCAGCACCGCCGCAAGATCCGAACTCGGGGGCATCACCAGCGCCTGTGCCGGACCGCCCAGAGCGATCAATCCAACCACATCGCCCGCGCCCGCATTGAGCGAACCAACAAGCGCACGCGCCTCAGCCTTGAGCCGATCGAGCGCCATGCTTCCATCATCATCACGTACGCTTGATGCAAGGCTGTTGTCGATCGCGACAATGACTGTTCGCGCCCCGCTCGCCTCCGCACCCGATCCCGCAAAGTATGGCCTCGCGATCGCCATGCCGATCAGCGCCACAAGCAGGCATCGCGCAGCGAGCAGCAGCAACTGCTCCATCTGCAACCGACGTCGCTGACGCCGATACGCCTCGAGCAGAAACCGCATCGCAGCCCATCGCACAACCTTCCGCCGCCGCCTCGTCAGCAAATGCACAAGAATCGGCACAGCGACGCACGCCAGACCCGCCGTCAGGATCGCAGGATGGGCAAACGAAGGCCACACGATGCGTCACCCGTACTTCCGGCGCTTGATCTGCGCGTTGCGATGAGCCACAAATGACGCAAGGGTCGGCCCCAGCCACTCATGCGTACTCACCTTCTCATAATCAAAACCAAACGAACGCGCCGTCTTCTCAACCTTCTCCAGATGTTCACGCAGCGCCTCAAGATACCCGTCGCGCAGTGCTCGCGGATCGACCGCGATCCGCGCCTCGCCCTCAAGCCCTTCAAAACGCGACATCGCATCGAAGTCGAACTCGAGCTCCGCCCTGTCCATCACCTGGAACAGAATCACATCGTGCCCCCGATGCTTCAGACGTGCAAGCGCCGTCTGCAAGACCTCCGGCTCCACAAACAAATCACTCACAATCGCAAACAGACATCGGTTCGACACCTTGCCCAGAATCTGATCCACCACGCGCAGCAGGTCCGTTGGCCGATCCACCGGGTGCGTGCTCAACGCCTCGACAACCTGCCGCCACGTCCCACGCTGGCTCGATCGGCTCACAATCCGCCGCACCTCGTCGGCGAACACCACCAGCCCCACGCGATCCCCCTGCCGCAACGTGATGTAACTCATCGCCGCCGCCACCGCCGTCGCGTGGTCAAACTTCGACCAGTACACACGCCCGTCCGGCGAAGTCGTTCGCCCCACGCCCGACGCCTCCTGATACGACCTCGAGCCGTAATCCATCGACCCCGACGCATCCACCATCACCACAACATCGAGGTTTGTTTCCTGTTGATACTGCTTCAGGTGCAACTTGTCCGTGCGACCAAAGACCTTCCAGTCCAGGTGTCGAATGTCATCGCCCGACACATACGGCCTGTGCTGCGCAAACTCAACGCTCACGCCCTGATACGGCGAGCGGTGCTGGCCGCTCATCACGCCCTCGACGATCATCTTCGCCCGCAACTCGAAACTCCCCAGCCGCGCCAGTGTCTGCGGGTGCAGATACATCGACGCATCAGGCCGGTCAGACGGAGGCCGATCAGAGATGGGCCGGGTTTCATCGCTCGCCATTGCAGGATCGTACCGTCGCCAAACCTCGCAGCCGCGCACCGCCCCGAAAACTCGCCAACCAAAAAAACCCGGCCGAATCCTCTTCGACCGGGCCTTCCCCGAAACCCCTCCTCGCGCGAGCGAGGTCTCTTCCTTTATTTCTCGTCAATCAATCACGCGCAGGCTTCGCGCCACGCTGGCGCTCGCGAAGCACACGCCCCCGCTCGCCACGTTCCTTTGCTCCAAAACGCGCCCGATCACCCCAGCCGCGGGCCTCAAACGCCGCGCGCCGCTCAGTCTCGTCGAGTTTCCCGTCGCCATTGGCATCAAACTCCGCAACCAACTCCGCACGCCGGGCCTCAAGACGCTCACGCACCGCAGCGCGGGCTTCCCCACGCTCCTGGCCACACAACTTCCCGTCCCCATCCTTATCAAAACGCTTGACGGCTTCGCTTCGCACACGCTCGCGCAACTCAGGCCCACGTGCCGGACGGGACTTCTCCCCACCCTCACGCACACCAACCTGTGCCTGCGCCATGCCACACATCAGAAGCCCAAACAGCCCACAAAGCACAAATCGCATCATCTTGATACCTCTCAAAAGAGTCGATCTTGATTCGCCTTCGCACAACGCTCTATCCCTCTCCCCTATTGCGGACATTCCGCCCCCGATTCGCGGCTCCTCCCCTTCTGTGCCGATAACTCCACCATGCCCACCGATCGTGTCTCCGCCTCCGGCATCACCCGCATCGGCGTCCTCACCGGAGGCGGCGACTGCCCAGGACTCAACGCCGTCATCCGAGCCGTCACCAAGGACGCCCTCTTCCACGGCATGGAAGTCTTCGGCATCGAAGACGGCTTCCTCGGCCTCATCGAAGACCGCATCCGACCACTCACCAACGACGACGTCTCCAACATCCTCGGCGTTGGAGGCACCATCCTCGGGTCATCCAACAAGGCCAACCCCCAGAAATTCGCCGTCGGCAAAAACCCCGATGGCACACCCATCTGGCGCGACATGACCGATGTCTGCATGACCCACCTCGAGATCCACGGCATTCAGGCCCTCGTCGTCATCGGCGGCGACGGCACCATGTCCGCCGCCAAACCCTTCGCCGATCGCGGCATCAACTGCATCGGCGTCCCCAAAACCATCGACAACGACCTATGGGGCACCGACATCACCTTCGGCTTCCAGACCGCCGTCGCCGTCGCCACCGACGCCCTCGACCGCGTCCACACCACCGCCGCAAGCCATCACCGCGTCATGGTCGTCGAAGTCATGGGCCGCAACGCCGGATGGATCGCCCTGCACGCCGGCGTAGCCAGCGGCTCCGACGTCATCCTCATCCCCGAAATCCCATTCGATCTCGATGTCGTCTGCGACTACTGCCTCTGGCGCAACCAACGCGGCAAACGCTTCAGCATCATCTGCGCCTCCGAAGGCGCAAAACCAAAAGGCGGCAAGCAGATCGTCGAACGCTACGACCCCACCAGCCCCGACCCCATCCGCCTCGGCGGCATCGGAAAGTGGCTCGCCAACGAAGTCGAACAACGCACCGAAATCGAATCACGCTACGTCGTCCTCGGCCACGTCCAGCGCGGCGGAACCCCCGTCCCCGGCGACCGCATCCTCGCAACACTCCTCGGCGACCACGCCATGCGAATGCTCCACACCGGCAAACGAAACCGCCTCGTCGTCATGCAGGGCGGCATCCTCGGCGATGTCGAAATCACCGCCGCCGCCGACAAACAACGCCTCGTCCCGCCCGACGACCCGCTCATCGAAGCCGCACGCAGCGTCTACACATGCTTTGGCGACTCATGAATGATCCCCTGCTGATTCTGCTTCACATCCCGAAAACGGGCGGAACAACGCTCGGAAGATGGTTGCGAATTCGCCTCTCCGTTTGGCCGCCCATTCACTGGCTGCGCCACCATCAGACGCTCGGCTATTACCGACTCGGCTACTCGAACCAGGAACACCTCGACGCCCGGTGCCAGCGCATCGCTGGTCTGACTGAGCCGCAACGACGCCGTGTGCGCTATTTCGCCGCACATGTTGGATTTCCGATCGTGCAACAGTTACCCGCGCCAGCACACGTCATGACGATGCTGCGCGATCCCGTCAGTCGTGTCATCTCGGCTTGGCGGTATCTGCGGGACTGCCGCGCAATCGATCCGGCGCTTTCACTTGCCGATTTTGCATTGGGCCAAACTCAGATTCATCCATACTTTGTTGACAACGCCATGGTCCGTTACCTTGGTGCAGAGGAGGGTCGCTTTGTCGATGGGCCGCCAGGTTCCTGTCCTGATGCGGCACTCGATCGCGCCTTGCACCGCATCAAGCACGAACTCTGGTTTACCGGCTTGACCGAGCGATTCGACGAATCTCTGCTTCTGCTGACCGACAAGCTCGGCTGGAAGCCACTGCCCTGCGTACGCACCCGTGTCAGCAGGCGCGGGGAATTGGAACCTGCACCCGATCCCGAACTCCTAGAGAAAATTCGAAAACGAAACGCACTTGACGACGTGCTGTACAAGCAAGCAGTCTCACAGTTTGAAGCGAGCACCGCTGCCGCTGGCGAACGATTCGCAGCCCGACTGGCCCGCTACGTCGCAACGAACCGACGTCTTGAATCCCTCGCTGCAATGGTGCGACGCTCACCTCGATCGACAGTTTGAAATTGGGATTAGACAACGCCGAGCAGGCTGTGAGGTCGCGCAGCGCATTGATCACTCCACCGCAAAGAAAAGGCTGACCTCTTGTCTCTCGTCCGAGACAACAGCCTGGTGGGAGTTGCGATCGTTCTGCAGTACGCACAGCCCCCGTCACTCCCGAATTCCCAAGCCACAAATCCCTGCTCCGCGCCATTCACGCCCGCCTCGGCTCGGACATCGGCGCGTTCCATGGCTTCCGTGTCAAACTGCACTACCCGCCAAGCCCGACCTCGCTCATGCTCCGCTACCGCCTTCCCGAAAAGCCGGACTGATCGAGAGCCGCTGCATCAACGAACAGCATCAACCAGCGCCGCTGCCGCACGCCCCACATACACCGGGCTCGTCGGCACAGCACTGAACTCCGCTATCGACCCCACCCCAAGATCCGCCGGCGTCAGATCCACCCGCCGATCCAGATCCTTGAGCTGCACCCGCTCCAGCCCGTGCACAATCGCCGCAAACTTCGCCTGCTGCCGCTCTGCATCGGCCAGCAGTTTCTTCAGATTCCGCGTGCTCTTGTAACTCTGCCGAGCGTGCATCGGCCTCACCCCGCCCGACCTCGCCTCATACCGATCACGCTCCCAGGGCTTGCCGCGCCGCTCGCGGTAGGCCATGCTCTCGATCCCCGATCGCAGCATCAGCACCAGCCCACGCTCGATCGGATCCGTCGCCTCGTCATCCGCCGAAATCACAAAAACCTCCGGCCTCGCGCTCGCCGGAGCACGACTCACCGCATCGGCCAACTCCGCACCCTTCGGCCATAAGTCCCGCTCCGCCAGAAGCAACCCCAGCACCACGTCGCCCATCCCGAACCCCACCGCTGGCGTCGCAGGCCCACCAAACAACTCCACCAATCCGTCATACCGACCACCACCACACACCGCCCGTTCGCCCTCGGCCGTGGCCTCGAACACCAGCCCCGTGTAATACGCCAGCCCACGCACCACACGAAAATCAATCCGCACCGGCGAAGGCGACACCCCCACCAGCCCAAGATTCACCCACGTCGACGCCAACTGCCGCACATACGGCACCACCTGCTCGGCCGCAAACTGCCGCTCCGCCGCCGAAAGCGACGAAGGATCACGCGAAAACAACCGACCGATCAACGTCGCATCCTCCGAATCGCCTTCAAGTTTCGACTCGATCGCCGCCCGCACACGCTGGGCTGTCGGCTCCTCAGCCCCCAGCGCCCGCGCGAGTTCAACATACGTCTCGAACGGAATCTTCTGCGCCCGATCCAGCAGCCCGAACCACGCCTCCACCTTGTCATCAGGCACCCCACAGAACCGCAGAATGTTCGCCGTCGCAGTCCGATGGCTCAGCCGCAGCGTCACATCGCCCGGCCCAAGCCCCAGCGTCATGAAACACGACAAAATCGCGTGCTCAATCTCCGTCTCGGCCATCGCACGCCCCGCAGGCGAGCCGTCATCAGCCAGAAAATCCATGTTCCACTGCAAAAACTCCCGCAACCGCCCCCGCTGTGGCCGCTCGGCACGAAAGTACGGCCCCGCCGTGAACCACTTGCAAGGCTTGGGCAACTGCTGCGCCCGCGCCGCATACATCCGCGCCAGCGTCGGCGTGAACTCCGGCCGCAACGCATAATCCTTCTCCCCCCCGCTGCGCCTGAAACTGAACAACTCGCTGACGATCCCCTCGCCGCTCTTGATCGTGTACAGGTCCAGATGCTCAAACGTCGGCCCCTCAATCTCCTCAAACCCGCAACGAATGGCCGTATCGCGCCACGTCTGCGTGAGGTATCGCCGCGCCAGAACATCGTCAGGGTACAAGTCGCGCGTGCCAGTCGGAGCGGGGATCTTGCGGTCACTCATCGTGGGGGAAGGTTAGGGGGCAACGGGAGGCTCGACCTCAGCCACCAATCTACGTGGGAGGACACCGAGCGAACCGTTTCGTACGGCGCAAGCAGCAGTTGAGTCGGCACTCCGGACAGGTCGTTCTTGCCGGAGTAGCCACTGCTGCGCGAAAAATCTCGGAGCTCAATCGAGCTAAACTCAGGCCTCGGTAACAGAGGGCCAGGGTCGCCATGGCAAAAAGCAGCCATGAGTTCGAGTTGCATGTACAAGGCAGGGGAAAGGCTCCTCCTGTTATTATCTATAAATATGTGACCGCAGAGATTGCAAAAAATATCTTATCATCAGGTCGCCTTCGGTTTCGATCCCCGATCGAATTCAATGATCCCCTTGATTCACAATGGGACCCTTTCTGGCATCTTTGCACGCGATCAGCCGCAGCGGAACGAAGGGGCCTGCTTCAACTGGCGCTTCGCAACCCCGAATCAGTCCCCTCCAATGCAGACCCAACACACTTGCTAGGGCTAAGAGCGATGAGGGCGGAGATAACAACACTGCCCATGTGTCAACGTGAAACGAGGATCGCAGAGATAGTCGCCGAAGTGGGAGACGATGGAGCAGACCCGCCCCCGGGCCTTAGGGAGCAACTGCGACAACTTCACCGACGAATGAGAGTTTGCTGTTTCTGTGAGGACCATCTGTCTGTCTTGATGTGGTCCCATTACGGAGATCAGCATCGCGGGTTTGTATTGGGATTTGACTCAAGCATTCTTGAGCGAAAATGGCAGCGGCCGCTTGAGCCCATTGAGTACCGAGAAGATCTTCCCAAAATCATTGAACTCGAGGAGTGGAATCGTGCCATAGTTTTCGGCACACCAAGTCCCTCCATAGTGGATCGCCGTTGGGCGTTGGTCAAACACTCCGACTGGCGATACGAACGGGAGTGGCGATTTGTACTGGCCGCGGATTCGCACGGCCCACAGACCCACGAAGACATTCCCTTCCCTGCTGGAGCGTTGGTATCTGTGGTCTCTGGTTGTCGCGCGGATGTCGACCTTGCCAGCAAAGTGCTCTTGGGTGCTCAAAGTGTCAATCCCGAAGTTGCATATGCTCGTGTCACCTTGCCGCCTGATCGGCTGAGTCTCACAAGCGTTGATGCCTGACCTGTACTGAGTTTTCGGCTGGTTGGGCGGGTGGCATGCTCAAAGAGGCTCTGATCCTTGAGCATGGACATTGGAGCGAACACCGCATCACAGGCCGGGTGCCGTGGCCATGGCTTTGCGTGACCACGATCTCGAACCGATCATGGCGCACCACAAAAACTCGCCACTCTGCGCAGTGGCAAGAGCGCCCGGCTGCATCACAGACCGGGTACGCATGTGAGCCCATGCCCAGAGCACCATGATCACGCTGCCCGCCGACGTGCGGTTCAGGTGCGCGCGTGGTTCCGTGTTGGCCCGCGTTAGCCCGCGTCTGGATCAGTTCGGCTTCAGCGGCGACGCCGGGACGCCCTCGAACGTGATCTTGACCGGCTTGATGAACCCATGCTCATCGAACTCCATCCGGTCGATGCACACGACGCGGTGATTGCGGTCCGTTTCTCCGAGCGGGCGACGGTGGTAGACGATGAACCACTCATCGCCGCCGCGCCCGGCTTCGCCGCCGCGCCCCTGTTTGCGGATCACGCTGTGGTGCCCGGCACCGGTCGCGATGGCCGGGTCCTGCTGCAGCACCACCCCGATGCGCTGCCACGGCCCCATCACCGAATCCGCGATGGCGTACGCAACGCGATAGTCAGGCCCCGTCCAGCCTCCTTCGGACCACATGAAGTAGTATCGCCCATCGCGTTTGAACATGAAAGGCCCTTCGACGTACCCCTCGGGCGTGATTTCCTTGAAGATCTCTCCGTCGTCAAACGCTTCAAAGCCGCGATAGTCATCGCGCAGCCGCGCGATGTTGCAATGGCGCCATCCGCCGTAGATGAGATAGTCGGTGCCGTCGCTGTCACGAAACACGAACTGATCAATCGGCTGCGCGCCGTGGTGAAAGCGATCGATGAGCGGCTTGCCGAGCAGATCGCGGTACGGCCCCTCGGGCTTGTCCGCAACGGCCACGCCGATCCCGCCCAATTCCTGGTCGCTCTGAATATCGTTCGCGCCGAAGAACAGGAAAAAACGATTGTCCTTTTCGATGACAGCGGGCGCCCACATTGCGCGTCGCGCCCAGGTGATGTCCGCCGAGGTCAGCACGCGCTCGTGCTTCGTCCATGTCACCAGGTCCGGCGAGGAAAACGCATCGAAGTGCAACTGCTGATCGTACGGCGCGGAAAAGGTGGGAAAGATCCAGTACCGATCGCCGAAAATCATGCCCTCAGGATCGGCGTACCAACCCTCGAACACAGGATTGCCGCTCATCGCGATCGGCTCGGGCGCGGGGCCCTGTGAAACGCGACGCCCCGCACACCCGCCAAGGCCGAGCGCCAGCACACCCAAGCCCAGTACATGCAAGCCCCGCACGCTCAAAATTGTTGCCATTCGTGTCATGCGTGAGACTGTACCCGGGACCCATCGCCCACACCCGCGATCGCGCACCATCCACCCCCGTCCTGTCGCGTGGCCTGCCTGCCTCCTGCCCCTCCCCCTCCCCTACCATGCTCTCTCCCCCCGGGCCGGTCCGGGGCGCTGTGTGTCTGTACCGAGGCTTCCCATGCCCAGCATCACCATCAATGGCAAAACATTCCCCTTCACCCCGGGGCAAAAAATCATCGAAGTCGCCAACAACGCCGACCTCGAAATCCCCCAATACTGCTACCACCCCGGCCTCTCCATCCCCGCCCAGTGCCGCATCTGCCTCGCCGAAGTCTGGGCCCCCAACCCCCGCAACGACAACAAACTCGAGCCCCTCATGGGCGGCAAACTCCTCCCCACCTGCGCCACCGACTGCACCGATGGCATGGTCGTCTACACCGACTCGCCAAAATCCGTCGCCAACCAGAAAGCGGTGATGGAATACCTCCTCATCAACCACCCGCTCGATTGCCCCGTCTGCGATCAGGCCGGCGAATGCACCCTCCAGGATTTCTCCTACAAATACGGCCGCTCCGCAAGCCGCTTCGAAGAACAAAAAGTCAAACAGCCCAAAAAAGACCTCGGCCCCACCATCTACATCTACTCCGACCGCTGCATCATGTGTACACGCTGCGTCCGCTTCGCCCGCGAAGTCCCCGGCACCGCTGAACTCATGATCGAAGGCCGCGGCAACCAGAGCCAGATCGACATCTTCCCCGGCGTCGCCCTCGACAACGAACTGGCCGGCAATGTCGTCGATCTCTGCCCCGTCGGCGCCCTCCTCGACAAGGACTTCCTCTTCGCCCAGCGCGTCTGGTTCCTCAAGCGCACCCCCTCGATCGACGGCATCACCGCTTCGGGCGACAACATCTACCTCGAACACAACGAAGGCCGCGTCTACCGCATCAAACCACGCACCAACCTCGCCATCAACAAATGGTGGATCACCGACGAAGTCCGCTACGGCTGGAAGTTCATCCACTCCGATGCCCGCCTCACGCAGCCCCTTCGCCGTCAGCACGCCGCACTCGTCCCCAGCACTTGGCAGCGCACGCTTGACCTGGCCGCCGCAGCCCTTCGCAGCGCCGCCGAATCGGGCAAGCGCCTCGGCCTCATCCTCAGCCCCATGCTCAGTTGCGAAGACGCCTACCACCTCGCCCGCGTCGCTCGCCAGATCGACCCCAACGCTGCCATCGCGCTTGGCCCCGTGCCCACCGATGGCCACGACAAAACCTTCCCGCCCGGCGCAAGCCCCACCGACACCAACGCCTTCACCATGTACGCCGAGAAGGCCCCCAACGCCCGAGGCGTCTGCCGCGTCATCGACGCCCTGGGCCCCACCACCTCATTCGACGACCTGCTCAAGGGTGCCGAATCCGGCGCGATCTCCGCTGTCATCGCAACCGGCAACTATCCGAGCGTCTGGGCCACCGACCGCGTCATCAACGCCCTGCATCGTCCGACGCTCATCCTCATCGACACTCTGGCAAGCCCCCTCGCCGAAGCCGCCGACTTTGTCCTCCCCGCCGCCACTTGGGCCGAAAAAGCCGGCACCTTTGAAAACGCCCGAAACCTCATCCAGGCCTTCGAGCAGGCCATTCCTGTCGTCGGCCACTCCAAGTCCGAAGCCCAGATCGCCCTCGACCTCGAAGCCGTCCTCGCCGGCGAAGTCCTCGCCAGCCCCGCCAGTGGCTACGCCGACCTCATCGTCGACGAAGGCCCGGGCCAGGTCCCCGCCGCCACCGCATCAGTCGCCGTCGAACGCGCCACCCTCTACAACGCCGCCGACACCCGCACCGCCATGGCCACCGCCAACCCCGCCCTCTCGGTCTTCATCACCGATGTCCTCACCCCCGCCGCCGATCGCGCGATCGAAAGCGACATGCCACTGGTCGCCCTTTAATCCGTCTGCATTCGCCTTCCAGACGCCGGATCTTTTAGGCGCACCCTGCGCTTCATTCGTCCCCTCGCCCCCAAGCCCAAAGGTCCGGGTCTCCCCCACCCCTACAATCCTCTTCACACCACACAAAAGGAACCACCAATGACCAAGCCCATCCCAGAAGGTTGCGAAGGTTTCATCCCGCATCTCGTCGTCGCTGGCTGCGCCAAAGCCATGGACTTCTATAAGACCGCATTCGGTGCCGAGGAAATCTGCCGCATGCCCGCGCCCGACGGCCGACTCATGCACGCCGAGATGCGCATCGGCAGCAACATCTTCTACCTCGCCGACGACTTCCCCGAATACTGCGGCGGAAAGTCGCGCAGCGCCACCTCCCTCGGCGGCTCACCGACCAACCTCCACCAGTACGTCACCAACTGCGACGCAGCCGTCGATCGCGCCACCCGCGCCGGCGCCACCGTCACCATGCCCCCCGCCGACATGTTCTGGGGCGACCGCTACGCCGTCGTCACCGACCCCTTCGGCCACGTCTGGTCATTCGCCACACACCTCAAAGACCTCTCACCCGAAGAAATGGCCAAAGCCGCAGCCGAAGCCGGGTTCTGATCGCACCGCACGCGCCCTTCGCACACAATCAGCGCGCACATGGCTCACTAATTCCATCCCTACCCTCTCCTCATGCCCCCCGCCGTCTTCCTCGACCGCGACGACACCCTCTGCCGCAACGCCGACCTCCCGCCCGAGGCCTGGGGCCACGCACGCCCCGGCGACCTCCTCAATCCCGATTTCGTCCGTCTCCTTCCAGGCGCACTCGAAGCCTGCATCCGACTGCAATCGCTCGGCCTCACCCTCGTCCTCGTCACCAATCAAGGCGGCGTCGCATTCAGCGGCGGAACACTCCGCGATGTCGAAGCCTGCAACGACCGCCTCAGCCAACTCCTGACCCACCAAGGCCGCCCGCTCATCACCGCCTCCTACGCCGCCCCCCACCACATCGGTGGCTCCGACCCACGCTTCGCCATCGACGAAAACTGGCGTAAGCCCCAGCCCGGCATGGTTCTCGCCGCCGCACGCGAACTCTCTCTCGACCTCGCTCGCTCATGGTTCATCGGCGACAAACCCCGCGATGTCGAAGCCGGCATCGCCGCAGGCCTCAACCCCACACACTGCCTCCGCATCGGCCCCGGCCAGCGCTTCGAAGACCTCGCCGCCGCCGCCGCCCACATCGAGCGATCACTCGCCCCCACGCCGCCGCCACACATCGTCCCCGCATCAACCGTCAGCCTCGAAGCCGACGACATCGCCCTCCTCGGCTCAGTCTGGCCAACCATTCGCGCCGCCGCAAGCGCCATCGCCGAACGCACCGGCGTCCAGATGCTCCGCCTCGAACTCGTCGGCCCACGGCTCATCGCCACACTCGCCACACACCGCCTGGCTGCACTCGGATTCGCCGCCGAACTCCGCCGACAGACCAACCACTGGGCACGCACACGCCTCGGCCGCCCGCTCTGGCGCGATGACCCCCGCCCCGACACCAACAACTCCCCCACCGACGACATTCCCGAAGAACCATGGGATTCATCCTCCTGGTTCCAGGGCCACGACCCCGAAGACGATCCCGACACCGACGATCACGGTGACCGAAATGCATGAACGAGTCCTCATCGTCATGCCATCATGGGTCGGCGATCTCATCATGGCAACGCCCGCCCTCCGACTCATCCGCGACGCACTCCCCGACTCTCACCTCACCGCAATGCTCCGCCCAGGCCTCGACGAACTCCTCGTCGGCACCGCCCTCGTCCAGGACTACCTCATCGCCGACGCACGCGGCCTCTTCGGCCCCTGGCACGTCGCACGCACTCTCAAAAACCACCGCTTCGACACCGCCCTCATCCTTCCCAACTCCTTCTCCACCGCCTTCACCGTCGCCCTCGCCGGCATACCACGCCGCATCGGCTACGCCCGCGATCACCGCAGCCTTCTCCTCACCGAACGCATCCAAGCCCCGCGCACCCCCAACCACTGGGCCATCATCCCCGCAGTGCAATATTACATCCACCTCGCACGCATCATGCTCGGGCAGACCCTCACCCTCACCCCACCGCTCCTCACCAGCCTCACACACGCCCCCCTCGACCTCCCGCCACACACACTCCTCGAACTCGCCCCCACGCCCGATCAGCACGCCGCCGCTACCACCCTCCTCGCACACGCAGGAATCTCCACGCGATACGCCATCCTCAACCCCGGAGGCAACAACCCCGCAAAACGCTGGCCCCCCGAACGCTTCGCCGCACTCGCCGATCACCTCGCTCGCTCGCACCACCTCGCCATTCTCATCAATGGCTCCCCCGCCGAACGCGATCTCGCACACGCCATCGCACGCAGCACCACCACGCCCTGCACCATCCTGCCCGACCTGGGCATCTCCCTCGGCTCGCTCAAAGCACTCGTCGCTCGCGCCGCCATCATGATCACCAACGACACCGGGCCACGCCACATCGCCGCCGCCTTGCGCGTTCCCCTGGTCACCCTCTTTGGCCCGACCGACCCACGCTGGACCACCATCCCCACCCATCCCGACGCACCCGAAATCATCCTTATCGCCAACAAGGATCTCACGCCAGAGCAGTCCGCCAACGACTTCCCGCACACTTCGCGCATCGATCGCATCACGCTCGACGAAGTTATCGCCGCCGTCGATCAACTCCTATAACAAAAGAGGCCCGAGCGCAAGCGAGGGCACAAGCGAGAGCTCAAAACGAAAGCGCAAAACAAAGGCCCAGGCGCCCCTTGCCCCCGCTCCCCCGCCCTACTCCACCACCTCGACCCGCGTCATCGCATCAAGATTGCGCACCACAATCTCCCCGTCATCCTTGCGCAACTCCACGCGATCGATCCACAACTTCTTGTCCAGCGCATGCGCAAACCACGATCCGGTCTTCTGCTGCCCAATGCGCAGCACAACCCCCTCCACAGTGCTCACCAGAGCGCCCGAAGGCCTCGCAATCTGCCCAATCACGCGCACTCGCTGCCCAACCTTGATGTTTGCCGAAGCTTCAAGCATAAGGCCCAAGTATACCCGCCCCCACACAATTGCAGAAAGGCGACCGCGCCACCGCGCAGCCGCCTTTCTTGCACCGCCACACCACGCCTTACATACTCAGATCAATCGTCGTCACAGCCTCCGCAAGACGTGACCTCACGTCCGCCAACTGCTCCGACGTCATCTTCAACGCATCGAGCACATCAGGACCAACCTCCAGCGAAGGCAGATCCAGCCTGAATCCATCCTTAAAATCCCCCACCAGACGGTCCGCAACATGCACCACCGTCGCAATCGTCCGAATCTGCGCCGCAAGCTCCAGCGGGCGGTGGTGATACCCCGTCACACGCACAAACGTCTCCGGGAACTTCCACTTCTTGCACAACGCCTGCCCGAAGTCCTGATGGTCGGCCCCAAAAATCTCCGCCTCAACCTTCAGCATGTCCGCCACCGGAGCACCATCAGCCCCAGGACCCATCGCCTGCACCACCTCAATCAGCGCATTGCGATCAAACTGCATCTCCACCATGATCCCGATGTCATGCATCAGCCCCGCAAGATACGCCTCATCCCCAAGCCCAAGACGCAGCGTGTCCGCGATCATCTTCGCGCCCGCTGCCGTCATGTTCGCATGATTCCACAAATGCCGGGCTGAAAAACTCGGCGTCAGATCCCCACCACGAAACAACTTCGCCAGACTCGCCGCAATCGCAATGTTCTTCACCGCGTTGAGCCCGAGCATCACAATCGCACGGTTGATCGACCCGATCTGCCCGGGAAGACCATAAAAACTCGAATTCACCACCTTCAAAATGCGGCTGCACAACGCGGGATCATTCGAAATCACCCCGTTCAGGTCCTGCGCCGTCGACTTCGGATCCTCCACAAGATCAATGATCTTCAGCGTGATCTCCGGCAAGGTCGCGATATGGCTGATCTCGCGAATCGCCGCCGATACAACCTGCTCTCGCTGCTCAACTGTCGCGCTCATGCGTGCCTCTCCAATGATGGGTCTCCCCTCACCATCGGACTTCTAACCCTCACACTTTCAAACCAGCACACAAAAAAAATGAGTTGAGGTCCACACCCCAACTCAAACACCAAACATCATGCAACCTCTAAGTCACATAACCACGAAACGCGCAACTTCTGCCTCTTCAGTACGCGTCATGCAGCCGTGTACTTCCCGCGCGATACCTTCTTAAATCGGGAATCTCGAATCAGTGTCTGGTTCACGATCGTACGGAAATTCTCCGCCGACGTCCTGTACCCAGCCTTCTGAACCTCCGCCGTCACCTCCGTCACCGACATCGTCTTGTTCTTCAGAACCTTCTGTAGCGATTCGGCAAGGTTCAGATCATTGTGCGGACGCTTCCGGCCCGGAGCACCCTTTCCGATCTTCCCCTTCTTCGCGCCAGGCTTCTTGCCACGAGCAGGTTTCGAAGCCACTGTGGGTACCGGCCTCACCACTGCCGAACTCGGCGCAAGCAGCGAAATCTGCGATTCCAGTTCCGAAAGTTCCTTCGCAAGCCGGTCCCGCCGATCAATCAACTTCGTCACTTCCGATTGCCGCTTCTCAATCTCGCGCGCCAGATCTGCCGTCGAAATTCTAGATAACGCGCTGCCTTTCCTACGCTTTGCCATCACATGCTCCTTGCTGTTCCTCATTGGGCGCCATGCGGCGCAACTCGTGCTCCCCCAGATCCAATGAACAATAGCAAGTCTTTACTCAATTGTCACGACCACACAACACTCCGACATTATGAGAATGCCGCTCATTGTTCGTGCTGCCCACCTCGCCACGCCCCCACCTTCTAAAAGCATCCATTCCAATTCAACCACCCGAGCAATCAGCGTTCAACAAACTCCATTCAACCTTCTCCCTCAAACCCCATCTTCCCCATCAACCCGTCAAAATGATCCAGGCTGTAGAAATCAACCACCAATTTCCCCTTCGTTCCGTTCTTCGAAGCCTTGATCTGCACCCCTCTGCTGAGTCAAAGAGTGACCTCCTGATTCGTCCATGACTCGTCCCTCATAGTCCGATTGCGAAGTCATTCCGCTACTGGAGCCAAGTGCAATGGTCCATAAATGGCACTCCTGTGAACTTGCCTAAATGCACCAAACTCAAGCCGGACAAAGGTCGTGATGGTTTGAGACGAGTTAGGATCCGGGAGTTGACTGCTGTATTTGGATCGTGTTCGTACCCCCCACAGATGTAGGCAGTTGGCCGCTCGAAGAAATTGATATGATGAATTCGCGTAGAAGAACAATGATCTGGATTCTTTGGGAGGATTCAATTGACAATCGCTGCGTGTCATTTGTCGCCAGAAGGCGTTGTCTTAGGTGCCGACAGCGCAACGACGTTGAACGGTGGTCCTGATGGCACATGTCACCTCGATTTCGCTCAGAAGATCTTCGAAGTTGGCCCTGAAGGAGCCTCTGTTGGGCTGGTGACTTGGGGATTGGGTCAGATTGGCGATGAAAGCCACCGAACAATTGCAGCGAGACTAGGCAATGCACACGCCAAGTCCCCATTTGACTCGCTGGGGAAGATGGCAACCTACCTGTCTGAGGATCTTGGCAGAGCATTTGAGAAAGCCTATTCGATTGAGATCGCACGTTATCGGGAGCTTGAGGAAAAGGCGGGTTACACTGATTTGGAGGAAGATGAGACGAAGGAAATCAATGAACTTCGGGGGCGGCTGTCTGGAGGCTACTGCTTGGCAGGGCGAACGGACGATTTCGGTGCGTGTGAGGCGCAACAGATTTTGTGGGGTGTGGATAAGACCACGCCAGAAATCGGTAGTGGTTCACTTTGAGCATGCGGCGAAAACGCCCTATCGCCATGTTTGGGTGGACTTGACTTGCGCCAAACAATTGCCTAGTGTCCTATGGTTGCCTGCCCGGCTAACCACAAGATATGCAACCAGACCAAGCCGACCGCACACGCCGGGCAGGTACACGCGGGCGGCTGGTCTGTGTTGTTTTCGCGCCAAGTCGCGAGAAAGAGGTACACAATGGCAAAGACCAGTCCGTGGCACGCAAAGGATTCGCAAGTTCACCACAACAACACGAAATGCACTGAGGGGAACAACATTGAGCATCGCAACC
Organism: Phycisphaeraceae bacterium; assembly: GCA_019636795.1. NCBI lineage: Bacteria > Pseudomonadati > Planctomycetota > Phycisphaerae > Phycisphaerales > Phycisphaeraceae > Phycisphaeraceae bacterium. The sequence goes on along the minus strand of JAHBWW010000001.1, from coordinate 24,510 downwards.
ATGTGAGCGGCACTGGCGGTAGGCCGCTGTGCGACCACTGCGCACGGCTCAACGCACAGGGGAAATAGCGTTTGCCTTCCTCCAGAAAGTCATTTCCCAAGTCGGTCCTGTGGGCTCGCCGTCGATGATCGGCCACGCCCGCCGAACCGACAATACAGGAAGATCTTGCTGTTGTGCAACGGCCAGTGCTCGCATTCCCTCTGACCGATCTCCGTGAAATCGAACGGTTGGCTCGGGGTAGCAGTGTCCATCGCCGCCTTCGCATGATTCGTAGGTTTCGATTCCCGCAGCACAGAGGATGCGCACATACTGCGCTATTCCTTCATCAAGCGGCATGTCGAGTTTGTCGAGACATGTCAGCATTGCATCGCTCCGGGCTACCGATACCGCAAAGTCCGTTCTTCTGCGCCCATCGCGCAAGTCGAACATTTCTTCGTGTCAGTGTATACTGTAGTGGATGACCGATCCAAACACCGAAGCCGCCCGCGTGGTCCGAGAGACCACCAAGGAAAAGTCACTCCCGCCCGATCTTGAGGCTGCGTGGGCGGAGTGGTCGAAGGCTATCAAGGGCGTGGATGAGCGTGGATGGACGCTGCTGCGGGCGGCATTTGAGGCTGGATGGGATACGGGCCGTCAATCATCGTCTTGATTGAAGAGTCCGCCTTGATGGGCGTCAGGAATCGCGGCGGCTTGGTCGAGCAACTTCTTGAATGAGGCCCAGTCCTCGGATACTCGCATGAGTGCGATTACCGCGCCAAGGTGCTGAATGAGTTTCGGGTGGCCCATGTTTTCGCTCAACCACTGATGCAGTTTGTTGGGACGATTGCCTTGGTCGTTCTTCGGGCTCCGCTCCTGAAGGGCCTGTAGAACGCCCGGGGCGAGTCTCTTGTAGACAATGTCGTTCGTTAGATGTCCAAAGTACTGCGGAAGGCGCATGTCCGGCCGGAATGGCACCCCACGAAGCCGACAAAGTTCGCGGAAGTACGCACCGGGGAAGGTCTTGACCCATCGGCGAAGTTCCTCCGACAAAAACTCCTCCAGGAGTCGCTCCAGTGCGTCTCGCTGGCGCACATACTGATAGCCGGTGGCCTCGTCAACCAAGGCGACGATGCCCACTTTGGCGAACGCCCGGAGCAGCATCTCACACTGATCGGCAATGTGTTCTTGCTGGTAGTGGAGTGTGCCGTCTTTGCGGGCCTGGAGCACAACATCGCAGATATCCGCCAGCACGGTGGCCTCATACCCATACGCAAGCGACGACCCCGTTTTGAACCGGATGGGGCTTGTGATCACATCGCGCAACTCCTTGGAAACAAGGCTGTTGAGTGCCTTTGTTGCTAAAAAACGAGACAGACGATCACCGTCCCCGCGACCAGCAGTCCCTTGGGCCATGTCGAGGGCGGTCATCATTCCCCGCTGGATGATCACTCGGCGTTCGTCGTCGAGGACATAGCACGCCACTTCAACCTCGCCGAGCCGCATGGGGCGATCCGGCGAACCACAAAGCACTTCGGGGACATCATCCTCGGCACCAGACGGCGCATCCTTTCCCCATCGCGCACGGGCGGCGACGCTGGCGATTCGACTCTTCTCTTCCTTGGATAACTTCTCGGCTCGCGCCTTGCCGCCCTTTTTCCCCATCTCGCTCGGATCAGTTGTCATATTTGTTGCTCCATATATGCTTGACAGCAAGTATAACATGCTGTATGCTTGTCGTCAAGCACGGAGCAGAGCATGCGTAAACTGAGCACAGAACAACGGGCGTCGATTCTGGCTTGTCTGGTTGAAGGCAACTCCGTTGCCTCAACTTGCCGAATGACTGGCGCGTCCAAAATCACGGTCCTTCGACTCTTGGCCGATGTGGGCACCTTCTGCGCCAGTTACCACGATGAACACGTCCGCAACCTCTATCCAGCCCGCGTCCAAGTGGATGAGGCTTGGGGATTCGTCGGAGCAAAGGACAAAGCCGTCCTTGGTGGCGCAAACGCCTACGGATCGGCTTGGACATGGGTAGCAATCGACGCCGACTCAAAGATCGTCATTGCACACTTGACCGGCAATCGGGATGCAGACACCGCCCGGGCCTTCCTCTGGGATCTCTCCGATCGGATTGATTCCCGTGTTCAACTGACATCAGACGGCCATGGACTGTACAAGGACGCAGTGAAAGAGGCGTTTGGGGGCAATGTGGACTTCGCCCAACTGTTCAAGGAATATGGGCGCGATCTTGAAGCCGAACGCCGTTATAGCCCGCCAGTCTGCATCAGCACTACCACTGTTCGACGCTGTGGAACGCCTGATCCCCAGCATGTTTCAACCTCGTTCGTCGAACGCCAAAACCTCACGATCAGGATGCAGACCCGACGCATGACACGCCTTACCAATGCCTTCAGCAAGAAAATCGAGAACCACATTCACGCGCTGGACCTGCATTTCTGGTGGTACAACTTCGCCCGCAAGCACAACACAATCAAGACAACCCCAGCCGTTGCAAACGGGCTTGCCGATCGACCATTGACCGCGATTGATCTTGTTCGGATGCTGGAAGGCGAAGAATCCAGACTTGGTAGCCGCTTGGCCGGGTATTTGCCCGCATGTTCAAAGTGAACCACTACCCAGAAATCACCCCCGTCCTTTCCGAAGCCCCCATATTCTGGGGTGTGCCTCAGATTATGGAGCGACTGGTCTTCGGATTTGATAGTCCGATAATCATGGAGATCCTGAAATCAGGCAAATGGAAAGGCACGGTTGAAGAACTCATCGATCTCGTGGTGCGAAATCAGCTTATCACGCCACGACTATTGCCGATTAGAGAAGCAATTGATTGGGTACACACCGTCATCCACACAACTATTCGAGGCACAAAATTTGCTAACTGGCCGCATTGGTGCGGAGGCCCAATCGAAATTGCAGTCATCACCTCAGACAGGCCGTTTCGATGGGTTAGGCATAAGAGAATGGATGCGGCAATAATCACTTCAGAGGAGTTGCGATCATGACGCGGAAACGAATCAGCCCAGGCGAAATTTCAGCAGAGTCGATATCGGCAAGTCTGCTGTCCCGTCTCGTGCGCAGCAAGACCTCGACTCGGGATCGTTTGGCCCAGAAGCCCGTTGGGCCAGGTGGCGATCCGATGGATCGTTTGCCGGATGCTCATAGGCCAGTGCAGATGGGGGCTGGACGCAAACTGCTTCAAATGCATTTTAAATGCAAGCCCTAATCTGAGTATTGAGGAACTGTGTTTCAACCTTCTCCCTCAAACCCCATCTTCCCCATCAACCCGTCAAAATGATCCAGGCTGTAGAAATCAACCACCAGTTTCCCCTTCGTTCCGTTCTTCGAAGCCTTGATCTGCACCCGCGTCCCGAGGTGCTCGCCGAGTTGTCGTTCCAGTGACGACAGCGTCGGCGAGTTCGTCGTGCTCGGCTTGCCCCCGCCAAACGGCCCGATGCCTTCCGCCCCATCCTGAAGGTGCCGCTCCAGTTCGCGAACACTCCACTTGTTCTTCGCCGCCCGCGCCGCAATGCGAACACGCCGCTCACCAGGCGCAAGCATCAACAACACCTTCCCATGCCCGATCGACAACTCGCTGCGCCCGATGAAACCTTGAATCGAATCCTCAAGCTCCGTCACCCGAATCAGATTCACCACGCTCGTGCGCTCAAGCCCGATCCGCTCCGCCAGCTCCACCTGCGTCAGCCCAAACTCCACATGCAGCCGACGCAGCGCATGCGCACGCTCCATCGGATCCAGATCCACACGCTGCAGATTCTCCACCAGCGCCAGTTGCGCCGCGTCAGAGTCCGATAACTCCCGTACCAGCGCAGGGATTGTCTCCAGCCCAATCATCTGCGCCGCCTGCCAACGCCGCTCCCCCGCCATCAACTCATACTTACTCGGGTTCTGTTGGGAAGTCCGCACCAGAATCGGCTGGATCACCCCCGCCGCCCGGATCGACTGCGCCAACTTGTTCATCTCCTCCTCGTCAAACCAGAGTCTGGGTTGGTACGGACTCCGCACCAGCGACTTCACAGGCAGCATCAAAACCCCTTGCCCCCCCTGCCCCACTTGATCCCCAGCCTCTTCTGCCCGAGGTCCCTCCAACGGAACAGGCACCGATACCTCCGCAGGCACCTTGGGCTGCATCAACGCGCTCAGGCCCTTGCCCAACTTCCTCGACTTCCCAGCAGGCGTGTTCGACATCGGATATCCTCCAAATAGTCAAAGCCTACCACCCTCGCGCCACCCGTGCACGGAGATCCCCCATGCCAGAGATCGAATTCATCGCCCGAGGCCTCATCATGCGAGGAAACTGCGTCCTCATCTGCCGCAACCGTGCGCACAAATACGGCTTCCTCCCCGGCGGCCACATCGAGTTCGGCGAACCCGCCGCAACCGCCCTCGCCCGCGAGATCGAAGAGGAAGCAGGGCTTTCCTGCAAGGTCGGCCCCCTGCTGTTCATCTCCGAAAATACCTTCCATTCCAAACGGGTCCATCACGAAGTGAATTGGGTGTTCCACGTGGAACACCTTGGTGATGACCCCATGCCGCCGCCTCAGGTCGAATCCAAGGAACCCCAGATTCAGTTCGAGTGGGTGGACCTGGCAGCAGTGGTGGATGACGACATTCGGCCGGCGGAGATCAAGGCCTGGTTGGTTGCTGGTGCCGAAGGATCCCCTATTCCGATGGTCAGTGCCATCGCGGGTGATTGAAGTCAGGCTGGTTGCTGGTCGATGGTGGGGGTGAGCAATCCCTGCCATGGACCGTAACCCCCCAAATCCGATGGATGCGGAGCAACTGCTCCGCGAACTCGACCACCTGCAGATGGCGGTCACGGAACTCCAGCGCGAGGTGGAAGCTCAGGCTTCGCTCGCCACGGTCGGGCTGCTTGCGGCATCAATCGCGCATGAGGTGTGCAATCGGATGACCCCGGTGGCGGCGTGTGCCCAGATGGCGCTGCGGGAGCCGGAGGATGCTGCGCTTACCAGGCGGGCGCTGGAGATGGCGGCTAGCAGTGCCATGGGCATTGCGGACTTTGCACGAATTGTCCTGTCACTCGCCATGCCGAGTCAGGGCACGGGGCGGGAGTGTGCTGAGCCTTGGCTTGCGTGGGAGCGGGTGCAGGCGCTTGTGAGGCAAAAAGCAAGGGAGACGCAGGTCCGATTTGAGACAGAGATTGAGAAGGGGCTTCTGGTTGCTATGCCTCAGGCGGCTTTGGATCATGTGCTACTGAATCTGGCTATGAATGCGATCGGGGCTATGCCAGAGGGGGGGGTCCTGCGCGTAGTGGGGCGGGGTGTTGATGAAGGCGTGGAGATTCGGCTTGCGGACACCGGGTGCGGGATGGACGCTGCTACGGTGAGGCGGGCACTTGAGCCGGGGTTCAGCCTCGGGCGGGGGAGCGGGCTGGGGCTGAGTTTGTGCGATCGGCTGGTGCGGGCGGAGGGGGGGAGACTGAGCATCGCGAGCGAGGCGGGCGCGGGGACGACGGTGGCGGTGGTGCTGCCTGCGGCGAAGCGGGCGGGATAGAGTCCGATAACCATATAAGTTGGGGACGTGCATTTGTCGCTTGGGGCGGATCGGCTCCTGGCGGTGGCGTGCGTGGGTAGGGGAGTTGAAGGTGTGCGGGCCTTGCTTCGGCCGGCTCGGGCAGTTATATTGATGCGGTGATGCTCCGCGACCGCGACACGACGGCCAACGGCACGCTCGACGAGCGCGTCTATTACCTCCACAACTGGCGCAGCGACATCGTGGCCCTGATTTCGCACGCGGGCAGCCAGATCGAGCAGGTGCGGTATGAGCCGTATGGCACGCCGTTCGGCATCCCGGCGGGAGATATTGATGCTGATGGCAAGGTGACACAGGATGATGTCGATCAGGCGGCAGCATGGTACTCCGGCTCGGCGTACGACGTCCGCGCCGACCTGGACATGAACGGCTCGGTGAACCTCTCTGATATTACATATATTGCCGGCAACAAGGTCCTCAATCACGAGACCGGCCGCGGCGTGCTGAGCCTTGAGCACATCGGCAGCCGCAAGGGCTACGCGGGCTATGAGAACCTGGCTGAACTCGAAGGCAGCGGGGTGAAGTGGGATGTCAGGAATCGGGTGCTGCTGTCGGAGATTGGGAGTTGGAATCGAAGGGATCCGCTGGGGTATGTCGATGGGGTGAGTTTGTATGAGTATGTCATGGGAAGGCCGATCTTAGGTTACGATACATACGGAACACACCGTGCCTTTGCTCAAGACAGTACTCCTATGGCACCGTGGCTTGCTCCCCCATCGATCCCTATTGTTGATGCTCCTGGGGGGGACATTCCGGATGATACAACACCGAGTATGGTTTTGCTAATAGCCGCGTGCGAACAGGCCTGTCAAGACAATCGTGGCGCAGGAGCAATGGGATACTGTTATAAAGGAAAGCCTGTCGTTTGCATTTGTCGCACCCGCGGCCGCGAGCTTCCCGGCGAGCAGGGCGATCCATTTCGCGCGTGTCAACGTGAGTATGAGTTAGATCAATGGAATTATGGTTCTCAGACGGATTGTGCCCCAGGGTATACGGGGCTTCCGGACAAGCAGCCGCACGTGACGCATGAAAATGTTCGAGTCTCGTTGTGTCGAAAGGCTCTGTCCCTGAGGAAGTACGAAGCGTGCGTTGGACGCATTTCCTGTCCAGAAGGCAATGAAGGCTACGAATGCCGTGAAGGCCGCTGCCTATTGCGAGAACGCAATCGGTGCTGGGCAGAATCCCTTGAGAAAGTCTACTGTCAAAACAACACCCCTCCTGTAATTCCGCCATCACGAGAAGAAGAGACACGCAGAAACATCAGTATTCAGACGGATTGCATGAAGGGGTCAGGGCAACGGTGTAAGAACGAAGCAAGTGAAGGGTAATATCGCAGATTGGTGGCATGCTAATCACTCGACGAAAGTGCAGAGAATCGCGGCGTGCCCCGACCTCCTATGGTAGGAAAATGGCAGCCTGCTTGGCATTGGCTTTGCTCATTCAAACTGCGTTTTTAGTTTATCTGCTGCTCTGTCCCACAAGCGTACAGACATATGACTATTTAGATACAGGCAAGCACGAATGGGCGCAGTTTGAGCTCGCTGCATTTTATGGAAAGCATGTTTATATTATTATTGTTGCTGACTTTGACTCCGAATTTTGGGGTGATAGTCTGATGCACTGTGGATTTGATATACAAAATATTCAGTATTGTACGGGGTGGCCCTTTGTTTGGTCACTCTCTGAGGACGTTGGGTACGTTCTTAATAGTGATCCTGCAGATCCGATACTATGGCGTTCCGATGGTCAGTCTCTTGTTATTGGGCCTTTTGATAATTATATAGTTCGTTGTCCGAGGCTTCGTAGTGTATTGTCGCTGTCGCATGAGTTCTATCTAAATATAATTGTCGTCGCAACGGCAATCTCGCTGCCGCTCCATGTGCAAATTTTGATTGCCATGCAAATACGGAGATTGAGACAGGAAGAAAGGCGGTGCAAGGCGTGCGGCTATCCTTTGCGGGATATAGGCACTGTATGTCCCGAATGCGGACCACACTAAGTATCGATTCAATGAAGAACCTATCCCGGATCCATTGAACCTAGCCGATCAGACCGTTTCCCAAGATTCATGGATGTTTTCTCATCGGGTGTGGGAGCGCAGCGCCAAGCCCCAGCGGTCCCGCGTCCAGCCCCTGTGCCGAGCGACTTGGAAGGGATCATCGATCCGGCGCTGCTGCGGGATCTCGACGTAGGCCAGCACGAAGTACTCCTCGTCAGTGCGCTCCGTTCGGCTGGCTGGCCCCTGCCCCACCCCAGGACTCGTCGTCGCCGATCTGTCCGATGCGCTCCGACGATCCGTACAGATACTCCCTGATCCTCCTGCATGCCTCTTCCTCAGCCGCTTGCGTGATGTACGCTGTCTTGCTGAGCAACCAGTAGAACAGCGCCCCCTGCCGGTGGCCGCGCATGCGGGTACGCTCGGCGAGGGCCACAAACTTCAGCCGCCCCGCTTGGCTCGCGTGGGCCAGAGCGGTTTCACTGATGACGTGGCGTATGGCCGAAGCAATTGGCGGCGTCGGTGGGGGTCATAGGCGCGCGTATCAGCGGATCACCGCCCACTTCGATACGAATGGCGTGGATGGTGTCACCGGTGCCGATGTGGTGAGCCACTTCGCCTACGACGCCCGCTGGCGGATCGTCGCGCGGTACGAAGATGCGAACAGCGACCCAACGGAGCAGTTTGTATTTCACAACGCGGGCCTTGCTTCGACCGGCTCGGGCAGTTATATTGATGCGGTGATGCTCCGCGACCGCGACACGACGGCCAACGGCACGCTCGACGAGCGCATCTACTACCTCCACAACTGGCGCAGCGACATCGTCGCCCTCATCTCGCACGCGGGGAGCCAGATCGAGCAGGTGCGGTATGAGCCGTATGGCACGCCGTTCGGCATCCCGGCGGGGGATGTTACATGCGAGGGCGAGGTGACGCAGGCCGACGCGAACCTCGCGGGCACGTGGCCGACCACTCATTGCGGTTGGTGCCATGAGCCTGCCTGGACGGTGGTTCGGTTGGAAAAGAGCCAAGGCACACCGACCACTCAGAGCCGTGGTCGGTGGCACGGGAGGCATGCATCAACGGTTGCGGTCGGGGCCATCTGCCCCTGATCGTGGCCATGCAGAGCCATGACCACGGCACCCGGCCGACCACTCATTGCGGTTGGTGCCATGAGCCTGCCTGGACGGTGGTTTGGTTAGGAACCAAGGCACACCGCCACTCAGAGCCGTGGTCGGTGGCACGGGTGGCGTGCATCAAGGGTGGCGGTTGGGGCCATTTGCCACTGATCGTGGCCATGCAGAGCCATGACCGCGGCACGCGGCCACGGCATCCGGCTGGCTAGCGTGTGTGGTGGTTCTGGTCATCGCTTGTGGATGGTATGGGCGGGCGGTCTGAGTTTGAACAAGGAGCAATGTGATGGCAGCGCTGGGGCATGGTTCGCCGATTGAGATGGTGCAGGAAGGGATTTCGCAGCGTCAGGCGGAGTTGCAGCGTGTGGCGGATGTACTGGCGCGGGAGGCGCAGCGGTTCAAGCGGATTTCGGGGTGGGTGCGTGTGCTGCTGATTGTGTGCGGTGCGCTGGCGGCGTCGCAGAGTGTGTTCGAGCAGGCGTTTACGGGGTATAAGGAGTATGCGTTTCTGGCGTTTGCGTTTCTGGGGGTGAGCATCACGATGCTTGCGGGGCTTGAGGCTGCGTTCAAGTTTGAGGGCAAGAGTGCGGAGCTTGCGATGCTGGCTGCGGGGTGTCACTCGACGGTGCGCAAGACGGATGCGATGTGGTATCGGGAGGTTGGGCTGGAGACGGATGAGAAGGAGAAGATTGCGGGCGCGATGGAACTGATCGAGTTGCAGGATTCGAGGTTGAGTGAGATTCAGGAGAAGGCGGCTGCGAGTGGGTTGAATATTGCGCTGGAGGTGAGGCGGGAGTACAAGTGGCAGGGACCTCGAAATGATCTGCCGTATGCCAAGGCCGAGCCGGACAATGGGCCTTATGCGGCGTGAGTCAGGAAGCGACGATGGCGATGTCGTCGGGGTCTGCGGTGAGGGCGACGGGGCGGGACTCGAGCGAGCGGGCTTCGCGGGGGTTGAGTTCGCAGACGTGGAGTGCGGGGAGGCCTTGGGCAGTGATGATGTGCTGAGCGACTTCGCCGAGGTATGTGGTGTGGGTGAGGGTGCCTTTGAGGGAGGGTGCGTCGCTGTTGAGATTGATGCGGAGTGCTTCGGGGCGGATTGAGACGGTGATGGATGTGCCGGGGGTGAGTTGGAGGTGGGCGGGGATGCGTGCAGCGAATGAGCCGGCGGGGGTTGAGAGGGTGGCCAGGTCGCGGTTGATGGAGTCTATGGTGGCGGTGAGGAGGTTGGTTTCGCCGAGGAATGAAGCGACGAAGGGGTTGGTGGGGCGTCGGTAGAGGTCTTCGGGGGTGCCGATCTGTTGGGTCTGGCCGTCGCGCATGATGGCGACGCGGTCGGCCATGGAGAGGGCTTCTTTCTGGTCGTGGGTGACGTAGACGGTGGTCATGCCTGCGTCTTTGCAGATGCGGCGGATTTCGGAGCGGAGTTCGATGCGGAGTTTGGCATCGAGGTTTGAGAGGGGTTCGTCGAGGAGGAGGACGCGCGGGCGGACGACGAGGGCGCGGGCGAGGGCGACGCGCTGTTGCTGTCCGCCGGAGAGTTGGGTGGGCTTGCGGTCGGCGTATTGGGTCATTTGTACGGCGTCGAGTGCTGCGGCGACGGCGGTGGATTTTTCTTCGGCGGGGGTTTTGCGGACATCGAGGCCGAAGGCGACGTTCTGGGCGACGGTCATGTGGGGCCAGAGTGCGTAGGACTGGAAGACCATTCCGGTGTCGCGTTTGTTTGCGGGCATGTGTGTGACGTCGGTCTGGTCGAAGTGGATGGAGCCTCTGGTGGGGTCGATGAAACCGGCGATCATGCGGAGTAGGGTGGTCTTGCCGCAGCCGGAGGGCCCGAGGAGGAAGAAGAGTTCGCCGGGGTTGATGGTGAGGGAGACATCGTCGACGGCTTTGGTCAGAGGCTGGCCTGCGCGTGGGGGGTAGTGTTTGGCGAGGGCGTTGATGGCGATGGTGGTGGACATGCGGGGGGATGGTAGGGAAGAGGGGATAGACTGGTTGCATGGAGAGGCCTGGGGACATGCGGGGGCTTGAGGCGAGGCTTGCGCGGGTGCGGGACATTCGGGCGTCGCCTGGGGATCGGGCGGAGGCGCTTGGTGGGGAGATCGAGCATGTGAGCAAGGATGTGCTCAAGCGTGCGCGGGGTAACGTGGAGATTGCGGAAGTGTGGCGGCAGATTGTGCCGGCTGAGATCGCGGAGCATGCGTGGCCGGTGGGGTTGAGCCGCGGGACGTTGACGATCGCGGCGCGCGGGGCGGCGTGGCGGTCGCGCGTGGATCAGTGGCTGCGCGGCGGCGGGCAGCGGGAGTTTGTGGCGAGGGTGAGGGTGGGGGTGAAGAAGGTGAAGGTGGTTGATAGTTCGGGAGTTGGGCAGTAGGCACTGGGTTTTGGAATCAGGTTTCTGTGGAGAGGCGGGTTGCCCAGTGGTCGAGTTGGGAGCGATCGGTGAGGTCGTAGTGGAGGGGGGTGACGGTGATGCAGCGTTTCATGAGCAGATCGACATCGCTGCCGGGATCGGTGTTGTGGAAGTCGAAGCCGCTGGCGGCGGACCAGTAATAGGTTTGGCCACTGGGGGCAGCGCGTTCTTCGAATCGGTCGGCCAGGCCATGGACATTCATGGGGCAGACGACGATGGGGAGGGGTGCGGCGGGGTTGTCGATCGGCGGGAGGTTTGGCAGGGGGCGCAGGGGGCGTGTGGATGCGGGTGGCGAGGTTGAGGGGGAAGATGCAGCGGGGAGTTGTGCTTCGGCGGGTGAGGATTCGCAGCGGGGGATGTTGATGCTGAGGCAGGCGTGGGGCGAGGGGAGGCCTTGGGCGATGAGGCGTTTGATGGCGGTTGCGGCGTGTGTTGCGGCGATGTCGTAGAGGGGGCGTCCTCGGCCGAGGTGCATGCTGACGGCGATTGAGGGGACGCCGAGGAATGCGGCTTCGATGGCGGCGGCGACGGTGCCGGAGTAGATGACGTTGATGCCGACGTTGGCACCGGCGTTCATGCCGCTGACGACGAGGTCGGGCTGGCCGCCCATGCGTTGTGGCCAGAGGTTTGCGAGCGCGAGTTTGACGCAGTCTGCGGGTCGTCCATCGACGGCGATGCCGATGGCGCCATCGACTTCGACGGGTTCGGTCATGAGGGGTTGGTGGAAGGTGACGCCATGGCTGGTGGCGGATTGCACGGTGAGTGGGGCGACGATGAGGATGTCGGAGGCGATGGGTTTGATGGCGCGGTAGAGGGCGAGGAGGCCCGGGGCGCGGATGCCGTCGTCATTGGTCAGAAGGAGGCGCATGGGGTGAGGGTAGGTGGGGGCAAATGTTGTTCACAGCGGGTATGGCAGGTAGAAACGGGGCAAAATGTGGGGGTAAATACCTATTTTGGTGTGGACAACCCGGGGTAAGTTCAATTCCCTTGACAGGCGTAGTCGATATTCGGTAGTCTGGATATGCCTTATCGCCACGGACGGCGCGATACCGGACAACTGTTGCGGTGAATGCGTCTTATCTGTTTGGTGTGCTTTGCCGCTTTGTCGAGTGTGGTCATGATCCTTCAAGGCAAGGAGTCGGCAATGGCGAAGAAAGCGGTTCTCTCGGTCTCCATGATCTTCGGCGCGAGTGTGTGTTTGAACGGCTGCGTGCCGCAGGTGATCGGAGGCGGTCATCAACTGGGTGAACCGCGTACATCAGCGTCGATATCGCACATTGCCAACAACCCCAGCGAGGTTGCGGTGCTTTCGGTCAAGGAGATCGGTGATCGTGTTGAGGCACGGTATCGGGAGGCAAAGAGTATTCGAAGCGAGGGAGTGACGGAGCGGGCAGGGCATCGGCTGGAGTTCACATACGATGGGACGCCTGAGGCTCTGCGGACGCTGTGCATGTACAACGGCGAGGTGTACGGGCTGTTTTCATATGACCGTGGGCGGATTCAGGAGTTTGTACCTGGGCATCCACAGCGGCTTGTGCTGATGTATGACGGCGAGTATGACGATCAGGTGGGGAATCTTGTGTATACGAGGCCGCTTGATTGTTTGTATGGGATGCAGTTTGGGTTGTGGGTCGGGCCGAAGTCGATCTTGAAATTTGGCGAAAACATCCGCAATGGGCGTCATGTGCGGAATCAGCAGATTGGCGAAATTATTTGCTATGTGGTGGAGTGGGATCGATACTTTGAGGGGAACGAGGAGCAATCGCCGCTTCATCTCCGGCATGTGTATTACATTGATACGAAGCAGTTTGTTGTTCGCCGATGGGATTCGATTCGCAACGACGATGTGCAAACGCGCGAGTACTCGGTGATGGAGGTGGGGAGCCGGGAGCGGGTGTCCAACTGGGATGTGTGGCCGCTCGTTCCGCAATTGGTTTCAAAGCCTGTCTTGTCCAATGACAACGAGTGTTCAGCATTCGCAACCTGTGATGAGGTGGAAGGCTCCGCTGACTCGCTGGCGGCAACTGCAAAGAAGGAGGCGCACGAATGAGCCGTTCGTACCTTTTCGTCATCATTTTGATGGTTGTTGCGGGGCTGTTTCCGATGGCCTATGGGGATTGGCGTGCAGAACTGCGTACCGCCATGCAACCTCAGGTGACCCTGACTTCGGTGATGAACGCGCGGGAGACTCTGTACGATGGTCATATCGGTGATCTGAGTGTTGTTATATCATGGGACGGGGAGTTCGTCTGGCTCGAGATCGAAGAAGAGATCGTGACGGATGTGGTGCAGTGGTGGGATTCTGAGGATCCGGAGGTTTTGTCATTCTGTGCGTTTTCCGGGAAGGGAACGTACGGCCCGGAAGAGGATGCGGGGCTGATCGGGTGGCTTTATCTGAACGATTACGGCGAGTTGTGGATGGAGCTTGAGGCTGATGACACTTATGTGCAGTTCAAGTTGCCTTCGAGCAGCGGTCCGCAGCTTGTGGCTTCGGTTTGTCGGTGTCGGACAATTCCGCTTGCCGCGCATGGATGCCTTGCGTTGAATTGTGATAACACTGACGAGTGCCCGCTCAAAGCGGGATCGTTTTGTGAGTGGACACAATCCAATATTACGAATTTTGAGGCAGCCTTGATCAGTGTCATGGTTCAATAGGACGTGATATTGGCTGAAGAGCCCCGGGGCGCGGATGCTGCCGTCACAGGTCGGAAGGATGCGCATTGTGGGAGGGTTGATGGGGATCGGGATCGGGCGGCGTTGCGAAGATGGAGTAGGGGAGTAGATCGCGCCAGAGCAGGTAGTTGGTGATGAAGATGACCGGAATGGCGGTGATGCCGAGCCAGATTGGTGCGCGGGCGTAGTGCTGGTGCGTGTCGAACCATGTGCATGTGAAGGCGGCTGCGAATGCGAGTGTGAGCAGTGCGCTCGAGCGAATCGTGCTGAAGACGATGATGCGGAAGGGGATGCGTTGTTTGGAATGATCGACCGCGACAAAGGTCAGGGCGGCGGTGAGTCCGAAGGCAACGATGAAGACGAGCAGGGGTGAAGGAAGTGGAATCGCGACGAAGTGGAGCGGCTTTGGGTGCGCGGTCCAGCGGTTGAGAAGTCGCCAGATGTCGGCGACGAAGGCTTCCGTGCTGACGGCAGCGACGGCGAAGATGGTCCAGGACGTCAGCGCGACGAGCCATGTGAAGGCGGCGGTTGATTTGATGTGCAGTTTGCCGCGTCTGGCGATGGCGAAGCGGGGGAGCTCGAGCCCGCATTCGGGGCATGGGGCGGGCGGGGGCAGGCCTTGAAGGTTGTAGTTGCACTGCGGGCAGTCATCCCAGCCGGACTCGGGTGGGGAATTGCGTCGCTCGAAGGTCAGCGCGATCGTCGGGATGACGATGAGGATGAGACAGATGATGAAGGCGGTGAATACGCAGGCCATGGTTGGGCAGCTGAATTGGTTTGGGATTTGTGATCGATGTCATTGATCAAGTGGAGGTTCATGGGGACAGGGCGGGGAAACAGACGTATGAGGTATATCGGCCATGCGTCGTCGCGATCTTACGAGCACCGTCAGGAATGCGAGCGCAGGCACGCCGCCCAGAATGGTGCAGCCATACACCCATAGCCAAGTTCGGGCATGCCAGTTGGCGTTGTCGTACCAGGCGATGACGAATCCGGTCATGAAGCCTCCGACGGAGAGGAGCAGATGAAGGGCTGCGAGACCGGCGAGTTCGAGCAGGCTGATGCGGATTGTGGTTTTGCCGCGTGCCCGGAAGAAGGTCAAGACGGCTGCTGCGATTGACAGCGATCCTGCGAGGGTGACACTGATTGGTGTAGCGAGTGCGTGCAGGTGGAGAAAGGGGCGGTTGGGATCGACTTTGCGCAATGCGGACCAGCTCCATCGAAGCCCGCTTGAGATCGAGGCGTCGATGAGCACGAGGGTGAGCAGGCCAGCGGCGGCGAAGCACAGAATCGCTGCGCCGGACCACTTATAAACGGGGCGACGGAGCTTTCGTGGCGTGTGAGTGGGATCTTGCAATCCGCATTCGGGGCATGGGGCGTCAGGTGCGAGTCCATCGAGGCTGTAGTCGCAATGGGGGCATTCGGTCCAAGGCCCGGGCTTGAGGATGATTCGGATACGCAGGCCGAGCAGGATGCCTGGGATCACGAAGAAAAGGAACATGAACAGGATTGGGAGGAGGGCGGGCATCATCGCTTTGCCGAGTGTACAGGAAAGAAACGCGTCGGGTCTGTGCTCCCAGGTATCGTCGTGAGTGGCCACGGCTGAGTGTGCCCGTTCCTATGCTTGCCGTGCGCGGCCATGAGTTGGTGCAGCGAGAGAATGAGGGGCGAAGCGTGGATGTGAAAGGCAGTATTCTCGAAGCGATCGGCAACACGCCTCTGGTGCGGCTCAATCGGGTTGTTGAGCCGGGGTGGGCGGAGGTGCTGGTCAAGTGCGAGTTCATGAACCCGGCGGGTTCGATCAAGGACCGCATGGCGGCGTACATCATCGAGCGGGCGGCTGAGGAAGGGCTGCTGCGGCCAGGCGGGACGATCGTGGAGAACACGAGCGGGAATACGGGGATGGGTGCGGCGATGACGGCGGCGGCCAAGGGGTATCGGTGCGTGTTCACGATGCCTGACAAGATGAGCCAGGAGAAGATTGACGGGTTGCGGGCGTTCGGGGCGGAGGTGATCATCACGCCTACGGATGTGCCGGGGGACTCGCCGGACCATTATGTGAATGTGGCCAAGCGTGTGGCGTCCGAGACGCCGGGGTCGTTCTACATGGATCAGTATCACAGCCAGTGGAACATCGAGGCGCACGAGAAGTTGACGGGGCCTGAGATCTGGCGGCAGACCGATGGCGGGAAGATCGACGCGGTGGTGGTGGGGACGGGCACGGGCGGCACGGCGAGCGGGATCGGCCGGTTTTTCAAGAAGCAGGGCTCGAAGACGAAGATCATCGGGGTCGATCCGCTGGGGAGCGTGCATTATAACATTTTCAAGACGGGCGAGCCGAGCACGCCTTATGTGTACAAGGTGGAGGGGCTGGGCGAGGATATTGTGTGCCGTGCGTTCGATCCGAGCGTGATCGATGAGATGTATCAGGTGTCGGATTATGAGTGTTTCACGACGGCGCGGCGGTTGACGCGGGAAGAGGGATTGTTCTGCGGCGGATCATCGGGCGGGATGGCGCACATTGCGCTCAGGCTGGCGCGCGAATGGGGCGCGGGCAAGACGATCGTGGCGATTCTGCCGGACTCGGGCACGCGGTATGTGACGAAGTATCTGAATGACGAGTGGATGAAGATGCACGGCTTTATGGAGCCGGAGCGCGGGCTGGGGAGCATTGGCGAACTGATCGCGGGGCGCGGTGCGGTCGTGACGGTGGCGCATGACGACTCGATCGGGCAGGCGGTGCGCGTGATGCGCGACAAGGGCATTTCGCAGGTGCCGGTGGTCGAAGCGAGCGGGAAGCCCGTGGGCATGGTACACGAGGTTGATATTTTGAGGGGTTTGCAGGCTGGGAAGGTGACGGGCGATTCGCCGGTGAGCGCGATCGAGACGAAGATCGGGGGGCTGGTGTATCCGCAGGCGCGCGTCGAGGAGTTGTTTGGCGTCTTTGCTGCGGATCAGGCGGCGATCGTGATCGAGGATGGAAAGATCGT
This sequence comes from Phycisphaeraceae bacterium, assembly GCA_019636795.1. Classification (NCBI taxonomy): domain Bacteria; kingdom Pseudomonadati; phylum Planctomycetota; class Phycisphaerae; order Phycisphaerales; family Phycisphaeraceae; species Phycisphaeraceae bacterium. The sequence goes on along the minus strand of JAHBWW010000001.1, from coordinate 7,737 downwards.
GGCGGTGCTGACCGAGATTGACCTGATCGAACATTTGGCCAGGAAGCAGAAACGGTGAAGAAAGAAACGGTGAAGAGCGATGCGTGATGCAAGTTCATATGGATTCGGGACGCGGGCGATTCATGCGGGGCAGGTGCCTGACCCGACTACCGGCGCGATCATGACGCCGATCTATCAGACGTCAACGTTCGTGCAGAAGTCGCCGGGCGTGATTGTGGGCGAATATGACTATTCGCGGGCAGCGAACCCGACGCGCGAAGCGTTGCAGCAGAACCTGGCGAGCCTCGAAAGCGGGCGGTTCGGGTTGTGCTATTCATCGGGCGTTGCAGCGACGGGCGCTGTATTGCATGTGCTCAAAGCGGGGGACGAGGTGATTCTGTGTGACGATGTGTACGGCGGGACAAACCGGCTGTTTCATCGCGTGTTTGCGCAGCTTGGGATCGTGACGAAACTGGTTGATATGACCGATGTTTCGCGTGTCAAGGCGGCGGTGACACCAAAGACGAAGTTGATATGGCTCGAGACGCCGACGAACCCGATGCTCAAGATTATCGACATCGCAGCGGTGGCGGCGATCGGGAAGGCGGCTGGGGCGCTTGTGGCGGTGGACAACACGTTTGCGTCGCCTTTCCTGCAGAGCCCGCTGGCGCTGGGGGCGGACATCGTGTGTCACTCGGCGACGAAGTACATCGGTGGGCACTCGGACTCGATCGGCGGCGCGCTGGTGGTGAATGATGAGGATTTGTACAAGCGGCTGAAGTTCATTCAGCTTTCGGAAGGCGCGGTGCCGGGGATCATGGAGTGCTTCCTGTTCCTGCGATCGACCAAGACGCTGCATGTGCGCATGGAGCGGCACTGCTCGAATGCGATGACGATTGCGGAACATATGGAGAGGCACCAGGCGATCGAGCGGGTGATCTATCCGGGACTGGCGAGCCATCCGCAGCACGAACTGGCGAAGAAGCAGATGCGCGGGTTCGGGGGCATTGTGACGGTGTATGTGCGCGGCGGGCTCGATGCGTCGCGGCGCATGCTCGAACGCGTGCGGATCTTCAGTCTGGCTGAATCGCTGGGCGGGGTCGAGTCGCTCATCGAGCATCCGGCGATCATGACGCACGCTTCGGTGCCGCCGGACCAGAGGGCGGCGCTGGGCATTACGGATGGGCTGGTGCGGCTGAGCGTTGGGATTGAAGATGTTGCGGATCTGATCGCAGACTTGGATAGGGCGCTGGGATGAGTGTCAAAGCATGAAAGTGGCCAGAAGTTGTGCAGCTTCGGGATGAAATTCCTGGAGGGTTGCACACATTGGGCGATTGTGTCGCAGGAGCAGTAGCGGAGATTGGCATTCGGTGTTCGACGTTTGGACGGCCGAGGCGATCTGGAGGTGTGCATCATGAAGAGTCTGAATCGTTCAGTTGTTGCAGTTTCGCTGGTGTCTGTTTTTTCTGCTGGAAGTGCGCTGGGGCAATTTGATGGGCTCAAGGACAGGCTCAAGAAAAAGGCTGAGGAAGCGGTCAAGGAAGTGGAAAAGCATGTCACCGGCGAGGGTGAAGGGGCCAAAGAGAAACAAGGTTCGCAGAAGGATGGCGAAGCGACACCTGCGGAAACGCCTAAGCCCGGAGCCGAGGGAAGTGGATCAACTTCGAGCGAGGTCGTTGCTGAGGCGAGTTCTGCGCAAGCGGGTGCGCTCTCTGTGCAACCGAGCCGGGTGGTGCCGCTGGGAACACTGCCTGCGGATGTGAAACTGGAGTCGGTGGTGTTTTCTCCGTTGCTTGATCGTGCGGCGTGGGTGGGGCGCTCGGGGAGCCGACAGGCGGTGTTTGTGAACGGCAAAGCGGGGCCTGCGGGTGACGAAGTCGTCAGTGGTATCGCGTTCAGCCCTGATGGAGCGACCGTGGCGTATGTGCTCAGGCGTGGCGATCTGCAACATCTCGTCGTCAACGATCAGGTTGGGGAGGGGATCGAGCATATTAACCGCCAGTCGCTGGTGTTCAGTGCGTCTGGCGCACGCGTTGCTGCGAGTGGCTTTCGCCAAGCTGCTGGTGGGAAGAATCAGGGTTTTGTGTGTGTCGACGGTGCGCTGATCGGGCCGTTGAGCGGAATTGAAACGCTACGGTTCGTCGGGGAGGAACTTGCGTATGCACACTGGATCAATGATGAAGAGCAGCGTTCGCCAGCACGGCAGATGGTGTATGGCGAGGAACGTGTTCCCGTCCGATTGCAGCGTTTGAGTTATCACTCGGATTCGATCGAACATGAGCAGGCGCTTGGTACAGCGATTGGTGTGATGCTGACGGATGAAGGCGGTGAGCAGCTCTGGATTGGCAAGCCAGTTGGGCCGGTGGTGCGCGACATTCGTGGCATCACGATCGCGCCCGACGGCAGTAACTGGGGGTATATCGCCGATGTCGCTGCCAGTGAGGGAGACACGACGAATTTCGTGCCGGTTGTGGTGGTTGGAGGCCAGATCGTGCTGCGATTGAGCAATGTCTCGACTCAGGACGCACTGAAGGTCGTGGATATTGTGTTTGCGGACCGCGGCTCGGGCTTTGCACTGGTGCGCAAACTGGAACGCGGCATGCGCGTTGAACACGCCGGCCGAACGGACGCGGAGTATGGACAGGTCGGCTATCTGCGACTGAGCGAAAGCGGAGACCTTTCGTATTGGGCACAGAAGGACGGCTATGTCTACCGCGTAAATAACGGCGAGGAGTCCGAGGGCATCCGAGGCAGGATCGATTCAGGCCAGGGACGAAGCATGCCGTTGGTCAAGGAACCCGGAACGCTTGTGCGAATCGAGGAAACGATCATGAAGGAGACGCCACGGGGGCCGTTTGAGGCTCGCGTGTGGCGTGTGGCGGTTGGCGACGAGGTCAGCCCGCAGTATGAGCATCTGGGCAACCTTGCGGTCAGCGGTAATGGGTTGGTGTTTGGCGGAATGGTAACTTCGCCGGCAGGCAAGGCTGAAGGCTGCTGGCTTCTGGCCGGGCCTCACGAGATTCAGTTGTCAAACTCGATTTCTCACGGGTTCAATGGGCATTTGATACTCGACGAAACCGGAGAGCACAGTGTCTTTGTGATTGAATTGCGACACCAGTTGGCAGAGCCAACAGATATCAAAGGTGGCAAAGCAAATTTGACGCATGACTTGCGCTATCGGTCGAATCATGCCTATGCCATTCTGCGTGATGGTGTGTGGCAGGCCGACCTCTATGGCGGGCGTCCGGCGGGACGTTTTGCGGCGGTGCGGGGCATTGCGTTTACACCCGACACACGTAACACACTGCATTGGCTGGGTACAGGGGATCCAGAATCGTCCGAGTCTTTCTCAACCAATCTGAATTGGACTCTGTATATGAATGGGCGACCGATTGCATGCCCTCCGCCGGCCTATGCCCCCCTGAACGTTGTCCCGCTGGCAACGAATGAGCCAGAGACACACCCGAGTCAGACGTATGCGCGGGCGGGTGGTGCGTTCAGCGCTGATGGTTCGGTGTATCGGTATGTGGCCAATGAGAGCGGGGCGCTGAGCCTGGTCGAGTTTACGACCGCGGATCTGGTCGGAGCAAGCCGATGAATGAGTGAGTCGGGAACAGGTTATGCGGCAAGCCCAGGAAGTTGAGCGGCCCCTACGCTTTTGTCGATGACTAACTCCAACGACACCTACACCAGCCCGCTCGCCACGCGTAACGCCAGCCCGGAGATGCTGCGGCTGTGGTCGCCTCGGCATAAGTTCAACACGTGGCGACGCATCTGGCTGGCGGTGGCTGAGGCGCAGCATGAGGTGACGAAGGACTGGCCTGCGGCGCGCGATCAGCAGCCTCTGGTCTCGGCCGAGCAGGTCGAGGAGTTGCGAGCGGTTGTCGAGCGCGGGATCAGTGATGCGGAAATCGCGCGGGCGGCGGAACTTGAGCGTGAACTGCGACACGATGTGATGGCGCATGTGCACTGCCTCGGCGAGCAATGCCCGAAGGCCAAGGCGATTATTCATCTGGGGTGTACGAGTCAGGATGTGGTGTGTAATGCGGATTTATCAATTCTTGGCGAGACGATACAGATCGTCATTACCAAGGTTGTGCAAGTGATGAGCGCGTTCGGCGATGGGGCCGATCGCTTTCAAAGCCTTCCGACGCTGGGTTTCACGCACTATCAGGCGGCCCAGCCGATTACCGTAGGGCGTCGATTCGCAAACTGGGGATACGACCTTTACCTTGCTGCGACTCGCCTGATCCACGCGCCCGACCTTCCGGCTGGCTCAAGTCCGGTGCTTCGCGGGTTCCGCGGCGCAACGGGTACTCAAGCTTCCTTTCTCGCGCTCTTGGATAACAATGAGGACCTTGTTGATCGTTTTGAAACTCAAACGATCGCGCGACTACTAGGGGACGAAGTCGATTTCGAGCCTGAGCATGCGGCAGATCGACGCGATGCAATTGCTGCCCAGATGCGAGCAAACGCCGGCTTCGATCGAATGGCAGATGATTATGCGTCGCAAACCGTTGAGAACTTTATGTGGCATGAGAGCCGCGAGTACTGCTTCAGGTTGACGCCGCTGATCACCGGCCAAACCTACCCGCGTGTGCTTGATGTCCAAGTTCTCGCCGACCTCGCCTCCGTCGCCGCTGTCCTCCACAAGATCGCCACCGACATTCGTCTCCTCTCGAACCGCAAGGAGATCGACGAGCCGTTTGGTGAGAAGCAGATTGGTTCGTCAGCGATGCCTTATAAGCGCAATCCGATGAAGTGCGAGCGCATCTGCGGGCTTGCTCGATTTGTCATGAATCTGGTGGGCAACGCCTACGACACGGCTGCGACGCAGTGGCTCGAACGCACGCTCGATGATTCCTCGAACCGTCGCCTGTCGCTGCCCGAGGCCTTTCTCGCGCTCGATGGCTGCCTCGACCTGATGCACGAAGTCGCCAGCGGCCTCGTCGTGCATGAGGCGATGGTCCGCAAGAACCTCATGGCCGAACTGCCCTTCCTCGCCACCGAAAATATCCTCATGGAAGCCGTCAAGGCGGGTGGCGATCGGCAGGAATATCACGAGATCATCCGCGCGCACGCGCAGGCTGCGGGCATGCGCGTCAAGCACGAAGGGCTCGATAACGACCTGCTCGATCGTCTGCAGAACGACAAGGCCTTCTGGTCCACCGCCCGCGGCGGCCCGCTGACGCGCGAGCTCGATTGGTCGAACCTGATGGACCCGATGAAATATGTGGGCCGAGCAGTGGAGCAGACTGAGCGCTTCATTGCGGAAGTCGTCGAGCCGCTGCGCGGACAGTATGGCGATGGTCTCGATGCGCTGGGGTCGAGCGATCGTGGGGTGTGAGGCCGACGGGGAGATGCTCAGCGGCGGTCGCGCCCTCGCCAGCCTTCGATGGTGTGCATGCCATAGACACCGATTGGGAGAAATCCACCGTGACCCCCGCCATCACCTTGGGGGTAGGGGTCGATGAGATCCGCAGCGTCAACGCGCCCTGCGCTGCCGTCAATAAATGCGAGTCCCACATGCAATGGATTGGTTGACGGGAATGGAAGTTCTTTTTGCGGGTGCCATTCTGTAAGAACAGCCTTTGATGAAGCGAAGACTGTATTGGTAACGCGAGAGTGTGCCCACTGTTGATTTCCTGCCAATCGGGATTCGACACTCCAGTATTGTGGCATTGCCATGTACGACGCTGTCAAGAGGTAGGAGTTTGCAGGCAACTCTTCTTGAGATCCGGGGTGAGAGAAGGATGCGTGAGAAGGGTTTCCATCGTAATAAGAATCGCACAGCGCTACATGCCAGAGGTATGCGGCATGAAAATATGGCACCTGATGAATCGAGCCGCACCCGCGGATGACGGACCAAGTTGCCTTCGGGTGCGTGATTGCCGGTAAGTAGTCGTTGTGATCGCCAGCGTACGCAGAGAGAATCTGCGCGTGAGAGTGCATATTGACGATCGAGGCCAGGTCTCTTGCCGAATTGCGGATTCCACTGAGGGCAGGAAGTAGCAAAAAAGCAAGTACACCCACGAGTGAAACCACAAGGAGTAACTCGATCAGGGTGTACGCGTGATGGTGACGTTGGAAAGTCATCGAGAAGTCACAGCGGCGGGTCGTTGAGCATTAACCCATCGATCTGGCAAGAGTCCGGCGAGCAGCAATACTATGATGATGACGTTTCGCAGCAAGAGCACGACCACCTCATTCTTGTGGCTATTGTAACTCGCGATTTTTCCGCACCACACACTGTGCCAATTCATTGTGAACCTTCCACGTTTTCCAGCACAAGTACGTTGCTTCATCTCTTCGGTCACGCAGTCCCGGGCTTGTAGATATCTTGACATCCTCGTCAAGCAAAGTTTCGACAACGTTACAAGATCCAGTAGTATCGCATTCAGTAAGGCTGCAGGCCTTACCCATGTAGAGTTCGTTCCAGCATTGTGCGGAAAGAGGAAGAGTTATGATCGCAACTCCAAGAGCAATGACGCCAACTTGTGTCCTTGAATTCCGGTCGTGTCTCAACACGAGATTTTCCTTTTGAGGTTGTTATGGGCTTCTGGCTGATTTGAGGCGCATCCAGACGAGGACGCTGATGATGACTGCAACGAATACCCATCCGGCCTGCGTCAGCCAGGCGGGGTGAGGCTGGCGCGAGGCTCCGATGGAGAGGGGTGACGTAACCGGTTCGGGACCACGAAGATCTGTTCTGGTGCCGTCACGGAAATCGTTGATGGCAGTGAACGTCGAAGTGCCTCGAATGGGATCAGAGCCGTCGACGGTCGGAGTGGTCACCAAGGCGGTAAGTTCGCCGGGTTCGAGTGGTCGCATTTCGATAAGGATCATCGTTTGTCCCGGTTCGCCATGCGAGTCGAGAGAACTCACGCGATGTGCCGCCCAAGAGCGATGCAGTTCATGATAACGCCAATCCGAGAATCTGGTGACCGCCCCTTCCCACATAGGCTCATCAGACGAAAGTGTGACAGTTCTGGATTCAATTCGAATCCACTCGTCGTCAATAATGGTGCCAGCGATTTGGAAGTGACGATTGCCGTCCGCGGACTGAATTGTACCGGACCAGTTATTGCCTTGCAGTTTTGCGTCAGTTGGTTGAAGCCGAAGAGGGCTTCCCGGGCTCATTCCGGGATGGAGCCAGCCTTGTAAGTAGAATGGAAGCGCACTGAGGGCTTCTGCGGGGTTCCGGTCGGGCGGAGGGTTTCGGGGATTGACAAGGCTCAGATCTCTATTCGTAAGTTGCCATGCTTCGCGACCGTGTACAGCCCGATCGACAAAGGGAATCGGAATCTGATGGTGATAATCCTGACTCAATCGCCAGAGGTTTGGATTGCTGTACCAGAGTCGATGCCGAGTAGACTTTGCACCATTGGTCATTTGCCATTGCAGGTCTTCAAATTGCCTGCGAAGCGGATGGTCAGGCTTGCCATCAACAAGTGCTCGCAGGCGATTGAGCTCGTCTTCGCCGCCGGGAACGGGGGACTCGATGATGTATTCAATATAGGTGTTGTCAGGGATTGGGCGGATCTCAGCCTGTGCCCACTTGGCTTTGAACCATTCGAGTGAACCGAGTTCCTGGGCACCGGCGCACGCCGTTGCCACTACAAGGAGTGAAAGGCTCACGAGGCTCCAAGAGTTGCAGGCTCGCTCCGACACGAAAAACCTCCAGTCAGGTTTGTGTCCGACGCAAATCGTACTCGGGGGGGGGGGGGGGGGGGGAAAAAACCGGGGGAAAAAAACCCA